>JANQFL010000029.1 GCA_028277845.1 Sneathiellales bacterium | reverse complement strand
GCAGCACGAAGAAGAAGCCGTAGACGCTCAACTCGCGCAGGCTACTATCCAGGTAGACACCGGCGAACTGTTCCACCAGGCCGATGATGATGCCGCCGAGCAGGGCGCCGGGGATGGAATGGAAGCCGCCGATGACGGCGACGATCAGTCCCTTGATCACCACCATCCACAGATTGCCGTCGACCAGCAGCAGCGGCGCCAGCAGCAAGCCGCCCATGGCCGCGATGGCCGCCGCCATCATCCACACGGCGGCGATGTAGCGGCGCACCGGGATCGACATCAGATAGGCCGCCATCTGGTTTTCGGCGACGGCGCGCATGGCCAGGCCGGAGATGGCGCGGCGGAAAAACAGGAACAGGCCGGCCACCAGCACCAGCGTCACCAGGATGATCTGAATGTTGTCGGCGTGGATCGACACGCCGAGCACGGACCAGCGGGTATCGGGCGCCAAGCTGTCCAGCGTGCGCTGGTCGACACCCCACAGCATGAACACGACGCCCCTGAGCGCGAACGCGATGCCGATGGTCAGCAGGATGTGGGCGAATTGCGGCTGCCCGAGAATGCGGGTCATGAAGGCCTGGTTGATGAAACCGCCGAGCAGCGCCGTCGCCACCACCGCGCCCACCACCGACAGCCACAACGGCAGGCCGAGCGGGTCGGCGAAGGTCCAGCCCATGAAGGCGGCGAACATCAGCAGATCGCCGAGGGCGAAGTTCACCACCTCGGACGATTTGTAGATCAATACGAAACCCAGTGCGACCAGGCCATAGATCGCCCCGACGGACACGCCGTCCACCACGATCTGCGCCAAGGCCCCTACTCCGGCCATGCCCTGTCCTTTCAAAACGCTTATCACTTGCGTTATTGGACTAAAAATGTAGGGTATCGCCGATCTAGTCAAGACGTTTTATCCACATCCCGCGGTCCGGCCATGGCTGCTTGATGCCCCGACGCAAAGCGAGTTAACTGCCCGACCATGGTTATGCGCGAAGGAACGAAGCGGCGATTGGCGCACGTGGATCTGGTGCGGCGCTACATGGCGCTGAGCCAGGCGTCATGGGTCCAGCGCCAGGTCGGCGACGTCTGGTCGTACAAAATCCTGCGCCAGGCGTTTTACGGCGGCCACGGCTTCGATGCGTTCATCGACACCACCGGCATCCCCCGCGGCACGCTGACCGCGCGGCTCAAGCACCTGATCGACTCGGGCCTTCTGCAACGCAACGCGGACAACCGGCGGCAGTTTGAATTGACCGCGGCGGGGCAGGACCTGTTCGGCTATTTCGTCCTGTTCGACGACTGGGCCAGCAAATGGTGGATGCCGGAGGACAACGGCCAAGGCATCGGATTATGCGCGGAAAACTGCGCCCACTGCGGCGCAAACATGAATCCGGCGCTGGTCTGCAAAAGCTGCGGCCACGAATTCATCGCCCGCCAGGTGGCCGTCAATCCCGGCAACGACCCGGTGCCCGACGTGGCGTTCCCCGCCATCGCCGACAACGGCCGGCGCCAGCAATACAACATCCAGAACCTGGGCCACGACGCGTGGCTCTATCTGACCGCCGACCGCTGGTCGACCCACGTCATCGCCTGCCAGTTCTTCGGTCTGCGCCGCTTCAACGACATCCAGCAGACCATCGGCATCGCCAGCAACATCCTGGCCGACCGGCTGCAGCGCCTGGTGGCCGCCGCCATCCTGGTGCCACACACCCGGGGCGGGACCGAAGGCCGCGCCGAATACATTCTGTCGGTCAAAGGCCTGGCCATGTATCAGCCGACCCTGGAATCGATTCTATGGGCTCAGCGCAACCTGTCCGGAGAACACACCGCGGCGCTGCCACTGGTGCACCGTTTGTGCGGCGAACCGGTGCGGGGCACCATCGTCTGCAAGGCGTGCAATGGCGGCCTCAACAGTAATCACTTGCGTAATTAGACTTGAATACCTAAGCTGCCGCCAACAAACAAAACAACGGCAGGCAGATGTTAGAGACACCCCGACCCCATGCGCAGGGCCGATTCGGCGAGATAATTCAGCGGCTTACACTGCCGGTGCTGGTCGCCCCCATGTTCCTGGTGTCCGGGCCGCAGATGGTCATCGCCGCGCAGCGCGCCGGTTTGCTCGGCGCCTTTCCGGCGCCCAACACGCGCACCGTCGACGACCTGCGGGCATGGATGAGCGAGATCGACGGCGCCATCGGCACGGGCTGGGCGCAGAACGTGGTGGTGCACCGCAGCTACAAGCGGCTGGGGGCGGAGCTGGACCTGATCGACGAGTTCCAGCCCGACATCGTCATCACCGCGCTGGGTGGACCGCGGGCCGTCGTGTCTCGCGTCGCCGCCTACGGCGGCACCGTGCTGGCCGACGTCAATTCTCCCGACTACGCCCGCGCCGCCCTGGACCAGGGCGCCCACGGCCTGGCCCTGGTGTGCTCCGGCGCCGGCGGCCATACCGGCGACTATTCGGTGTTTGCCTTCCTCGATGAGGTGCGCAGCTTTTTCGACGGGCCGCTCACCGTGGGCGGCGGCGTCTCCACCGGGCAGGCGGTACGCGCCCTCCAGGTTTACGGCGCCGATTTGGTCACGCTTGGCACCCGGTTCATCGCCGCCGAGGAATCCCTCGCCGCGGACGGCTACAAGGACATGCTGGTCGACAGCAGCATGTCGGACCTGGTGGTCACCCGCGCCTTCACCGGCGCCCGCGCCAGCATGCTCAAACCGAGCATCGTCGCCGCCGGCATGGACCCGGCCAAGCTGGATGAGACCAAAGTGCCCGACTATTCCAATCCCGAGGACAGCGGCGATGCCAAGATGTGGAAGCAGATCTGGAGCGCCGGCCAGGGTATCGGCCAGGTCCGCGCCGTGGCGCCGCTGGCCGAGATCGCCGACCGGCTGGGCACCGAATACCGCGACGCCGTGGCCCGCGAACGTACGGCCCGGGTTTATCGAGGCCAGGAATTCGCATTGACGCAATCAACAGCGATGTAACCGGACGGCGTGGCCAACAACACGCCGGCGCATGACAACGAGAGGCACGCAGACATGAACGTCATCAACAAAATCGACTTGCGCATCGACACCGACGGCAATCCCTTGCTGGAAGGCGGCTACGCCCCGATCGACCAGGAAGTAGACGCCGCCGATCTGTCCGCCATCGGCGACATTCCGGACGACATCGACGGCGCCTATGTGCGCAACGGCCCCAATATCCAGCGCCAGCCGCGCGGCCGCTATCACATCTTCGACGGCGACGGCATGCTGCACAGCGCCCGCTTCAAGGACGGCAAGGTGGACTACCGCAACCGCTGGATCCGCACCGAGGGCCTGGCCATGGAACAGGAAGCCGGCCAGTCCATCTGGCCCGGCCTGATGGACATGCCCGACCGCAGCCTGCCCAAGGCCTGGGGCTCGCACCACTGGCTCAAGGACGTTTCCAACACCGACATCGTGCCGTTCAACGGCCGCCTGCTGACCATGTTCTACCAGTGCGGCGTGCCCTACCTGCTGGATGCCGAAACCCTGGACACCGAGGGACCGATCGATGCCGACGGCCTGAAAATCCGCCAGGTGTCGGCCCATTCGCGCACCGACCTGCACAGCGGCGACTTCATCTTCTTCGACTACGACGTGGAACCGCCCTACATGACCTACGGCGTGCTGGCCAAGGACGGCAGCCTCAAGCACTTCACCGACATCGAGCTGCCGGGCGCCCGCCTGCCCCACGACATGGCCATCACCGACCGGTATTCCATCCTGATGGACCTGCCGATGTTCTGGGACCCGCACCTGATCCAGCGGGACATCCACAAGGTGACGTTCTACCCCGACCTGCCGAGCCGCTTCGGCATCATTCCGCGCACGGGAACCAACGCCGACATCGTGTGGTTCGAGGCGGAACCCTGCTACATCTACCACGTGATCAACGCCTGGGAGGACGGCGACGAGGTGATTCTCGACGTCTGCCGCATGCGCACGCCGGAACCGCCGGCCGAACGCCTGGCCGGCAGCATCTACGCCAGCCTGATCGCCTGGGGCGCCCTGGATGCCCAGTACTACCGCTACCGGTTCAACATGAAGACGGGGGCAACGAAGGAAGGCGCGGTCGACGACCAGTTCGTCGAATTCCCGACCATCAACCAGTATTTCCAGGGCAAGAAGAACCGCCGATCCTATCACGCCTACATCCCGCAGGGCGAGCCGCTGCGCATGGGCGGCATCATCGGCTTCGACACCGACACCGGCCAGCGGGACGAATACATCTACGCCAACCAGGTCTACGCCAGCGAGCCGGTGTTCGCTCCCAAAGTGGGCGCCACGTCGGAGGAGGACGGCTACGTCATGACCTTCGCCGAGGACATGGACAATGACGGCCAGAGCGAGCTGCACCTGTTCGATCCGGTCAACATCGCCGCCGGTCCGTTCACCCGCATTCCGATCCCGCAGCGCATGCCCATGGGCTTCCATGCCTGCTGGATGCCCGGCAGCCTGATGGCCTGACGCAGTCGAACGGACCCCAAAGACCGGGAGGACGCCACCGATGCGCGACGTCTTCGTCTATGAGGCCCTGCGCACGCCGCGGGCCAAGGCCAAGGAAGGCGGCACCCTGTCCGCCGTCCACCCCGCCGACCTGCTCGACCAGCTTTACGGCGAAGTGGAAACCCGGCGCCCGGGATCGCTGGCCCTGGTGGAACGCCTCATCCTCGGCTGTGTCGGGCAGGTCGGCGCCCAGGGCGGCCATCTGGCGCTCGTGTCGAAAAACCGCTCGGGCCTGAACCCGGAAACGGCCGTGGCCACGGTGAACAATTTCTGCGTCTCGGGCCTGAGCGCCATCGGCCAGGCGGCTATGGAAATCGCCGGCGGCGCCTTCGACCTGGCCCTGGCCGGCGGCGTCGAAAGCATGTCGCAGGTACCGTTCCTGGCGGACCGGGCGGTGCACTATCAGGACCCCGCCCTGGCCAACCGCATGCGCTTCGTGCCGCCGGTGGTCTCGGCCGACCTGCTGGCCACCTGGCACGGCATCGGCAAGACCGAGCTGGACGACGAAACCGCCCGCTCACACCGGAAGGCGGCACAGGAGACCGGACCGGCCGCCGCGTCCATGGTGGCGGTCCGGGACCCGTCAGGCGCGGTGATATTGGACCGGAACGAATATGTGCGGCCCGACTCCACGGCCGGGAAGCTGGCCGCACTGGAACCGGCCTTTGGCCGGATGAACGCATTTTACGGGCTGGTGGCGGCGGACGCACGCGGCGGCGCCGCCGAAATCGACGCCCGACACTCCGTCGCCAATTGTCCCGGCGTCAGCGACGGCGCCGGTATCGCCCTGCTCGGCACCCGCGAGGCCGGAGACCGCCTCGGCCTCGCGCCCAAGGCCAAGTGGATCGCCCACGCCGAACGGGGCGGCGACGCCATCGACGGCCTGACCGCCGGCTTCGCCGCCCAGGACGCCGCACTCACCCGCGCCGGCCTGCACCCGAAAGACATCGGTCTCTATGAGGCCATGGAAGCCTTCGCCGTGGTCAGCGTGCTCTACCGCCGCCGCTCCGACGGGATCGACGACGCCACGATCAACCCGCGCGGCGGCCATCTGGCCAAGGGCCATCCCATGGGCGCCACCGGCGCCATCCTGCTGTCCTGCCTGCTCGACGGCATGACAGCGGACGACGCGGAGCACGGCCTGGTCACGGCCGCCGGCGGATCCGGTGTCGGATCGGCGGCGATCCTGCAACGAGCCTGAACCAGGGCACCCGCGGAACAAACCAATTTTTCGGAAGAGTTGGTAGCGGAGGAGGGACTTAAACCCCCGACACGCGGAATGCGATTCCGCAATGTCTTGCTGTGCTGAGAGGATATTGCCCTGACAGTTAGGTCTGCACCGGGCCTCATTATGGATGAGATGCGGGAAGCCATCATCAAACACGAACAACATGTCTCGGCCCGCGCCGAGATCATATAAGATTGACTGACCTATCTTTACCAACCGAATCAGAAGATCATTCAACGTGGTGAAACATTTCTGAAAGATTTGCATGTCGGGAACAGTCCACACAGCCACTATCTCGAGAGAAATTCAGCTGCCTCAAGCGCACCTTATCCTGCCGCAGTTACACGCTTTTTATATGGAGTTTCATCCGGGTCCCGAATACGCAACTTTGATCGAAAGCATTTCTGTATTACATGATCGTGAAATTCTCACGTCCTTCAATGGAACGAAATTCGCGTCGCAGCATTCGTCTCTCTGTGTTGAGTTGTCGGATGATTCGGAGGAAACCCGTGCACATATTTACTTTTGCGCACCGCATACGGCCGCGCGACAACGTGAGACGCTGGTAGACGGTTGGGTTATCCGGTTTCGTTTGAATAAGCTTCCGTCACCCGCGCTTACAGCCCGTGCCGTACAGGTCTTACAGGATATCGATTCCGAGGCATGGTTCTCCGTGAAGAACGCGAAGACGCCGGACCGGCTTCGCAGCTCACTCAATAAGATCTTGCGTTTACTGTGGGCGCACATAGATCAGGATCTGACCTCCCTGACGGGAATCGATTTGGATGAGGACCGCAAGTTCTCGGTCCGCACTCGCAGGCGCCGGCTCAAATCCGCAATCGGACTTACGCCGAAAACCCACCAATCGCTCCGCAGGTTTCATCGTGTTCTAGGCGATATTGCGAATTCGAGTACCCGCCTCACCGATCTGGCCGATGATCACGAATATGCTGATCAGGCCCACTTAACCCGGGAGTTTCGCAGCAAAGCGGGTTTACCGCCGGGCAAATTTCGCCGCATCTGGAACAGCCAGGCAAATGTCGTATTTTTTCGAGACAAAGAACTTGGTCCGAATATACGCTTCGCGCTGGCAATTGGCGGCGGTTAACAAAGCGGCGTCAAGGTGTTGATCTGCGACCCCAGTCGCTCGGCTATCGAGTTGCTAGAGCCGAACGCAAGCAACGGGACGAGATCCTTCAAACCAGATCTCAGTGTGTTCGCAGCGGCAACGTTTGCCGAGGTGCTGGCCTGACAACGATACGAGCGTGGCTCAGCGGCCAGGCCCGCTGTTCGAATTGTCCGTTTTCTTCAAGACAGCAAAGCCGCCGTGAAAATAAACTGGGCACCATGTGCCGAGCAATGTGTGATCGGTCTGTGCACCATATGTTTGATATCGCTGGAGTGGATTGTTGTCACAAGCAAACGCTGGGTTTTGGACCCAAGAAGAAGCAGCCGATTTTGCGTCCAGGTGGTTGCCGGCTTGGACCGGTAATGATCCCGAGAAACTGGCCGCGTTCTATTCCGACGACTGTTACTATTGTGATGACAGTATTCCCGGAGGCGCTTCCGGAAAGTCGGCTCTTCTCGCGCATTTTCGGAAGCTGCTCGGAGATAATCCAAATTGGATATGGACTCAAATCGAAGCCATTCCGATGGAAGGCGGGTTTCTAAACAAGTGGCAAGCACAAATACCTGTTGGCAACGACGTAATAGAGTGCATCGGCGTCTGCTTCGTTCAGTTTGACACGATAGGTAAGATCAAGCGTAACGAGGTTTACTTCGATCGCCACGAACTGGTTACTAGAATTCTGGATCACAATCGGCACTGAATCCGGGGCCAATGCATTGGGGACAGTTCATTCGAGACCCTAAACCTCATGCCAAACGTTCATCCGGAGCGAGCGTTTTGGAGCTTCGTATCAACGGTCCATCTGATCGAAGAAACAAGTGGGACTAAGTTCCCTGGGATCCCTGCTGACATGAAACGCGTGTGGCGCGATAGCTAATTTCTATCGAAGCGAACCGGCAGGAAGGTTCGCTCGGAAGATTGTGGCACTGAAAGTCCACAGGGTGTTGCAGAGAACACCACGCTGGCACAGGGAAGAGAATCACTATTTGCGCCGACCACCTCAATTAATCAGTCTCGGACAGCGTTATAAAGTGACTTCTTTTCCCGTGTGGACGGTCCGAATCGCATCAGCACGTCGCGTAACAAAGAATTTCGAAGAACCTACACCGAGCCTAAGGGATGCCGAAACAGCTCTCGCTAGCAGTGCTATTCGTGTCATGCAGCCTCTTGGGACGGGCCAGATAGCACTTTGCGCCCCGTCCGTTTCAGGTCATTGCGTTGATCTCCCAACGGGAAACAAAGACGTTTGCGATCGTTTGCGGCAGCAATCGTCAGCGCACACCTCCCCGAGTGTCCCAACAATCCTGTCAGGTGCCGGGCGCCGTTTCATCGCTAGAGGAAACGGCGGTCTCCGGCGGTGCCATGGTCGCCCGCGCCTCGACGAAGCGCTCCAAGTCGATCTTCGCAATCCGAAACTCCCTTTCGAGTTTCACCGCCCTTAATTCCTCATTCTTTATCCAGGTTCGAACAGTCGCTTTGCTTACCTTCAGCAGCTCTGCGACATCCTGAATTGTCATGAACGGTGCACGTAACATCTCCCAATGCCTTTCTCTTTCTTTCATTATCACTTATTTATATTGATTATCTTTTATTTTTATCAAATGGGATTATATCTGACAAAACGAACGTCAGGTGAAGGAAGCTTCAGATGCGCCAGTATCACAACCCGCTCTATGTCAGCCACGGAACCGCCGATGAAACCGAAGGGCTGAAGCAGGCGTTGAGTCTGGCGCGCAACAACGGTGCACCGTTGGGCGTTCTGGTTGTGTGTCCGGAATTTCCGGAAGAGTTCCCTGATTACCGGAAGAAATATGAGGAGTCACTCGTCGCTCAGGCTGAAACATCGATACGTTCCACGAAAGAAGCCATCAAGCTGGAAGAGGACGCTGTCCATGTTTCGATTGAACTCATCAGCGACAAAACCCCGTCGATAAAGATTATTCAGTACGTGCTCCAACACGGCCACGACCTGCTGGTCAAAGAGGCGGAGAGTCGTGACGGTGGCAGCAGTGGCTTTAAAGCCATCGATATGGAACTGCTGCGCAAGTGCCCCTGCGCAATATGGCTTTGCCGCCCGATCGCACATTCAAGGCAACATATTCAGGTGGCTGTCGCCATTGATCCGGACAGCACCGAACAAGCGGCGGAAGATCTGTCAAAACGCATGTTGGAGCTGTCCCGCTCGTTGGCAGATAGCTGCAGCGGCGAACTGCATATCGTTTCCTGTTGGGACTACGAATTTGAAGCCTATCTGCGCGGCAGCGTCTGGGTAAGGGCGTCGGATGCACAAATTGCCAAAGCTGTTATTGACACGAAACAGGAACATCGCAGCGCACTTGAGACACTGATTGAGGATTCCGGTATTTCCGGCAGCCATCAAGTCTACCATCTGCGCGGCGAGGCCGAGAGGCGCATCCCTTCCTTCGTAAAGGACAAAGAAATCGATATTCTGGTGATGGGCACGGTCGCGCGCACCGGCATACCCGGCTTTATCATCGGAAACACGGCGGAGAATATCGTGCAGAAACTTTCTTGTTCGCTAATGGCGCTTAAACCGCAGGGATTTGTATCACCGGTGAAGGCGTATTGATTACAAGAGATCAAAATGCAAAAGGCGGGAGCGGATCGGAGCCAGAAACCATGGCACACCTTATCAACTGAAAATTCGCTGGAGCTTCTCGATGCTCAGGAGGACGGGCTTTCGCATGCCGAAGCGATAAAACGGTACGCGGAACATGGCCCGAACCGCTTGCCGGAAGCCGCCCGGCGCAGCGGCGTCATGCGTTTCCTGCTGCAATTCCACCACATCCTGATCTACGTGCTTATCGGCTCCGCAGCGATTACAGCGGCGCTTGGTCACTGGATCGATACGGGTGTGATCCTGGCAGTGGTCATTGCCAATGCCGCTATAGGATTCATTCAGGAAGGCAAGGCGGAAAAGGCGATGGATGCCATCCGCCATATGCTGGCGCCCCGCGCCAATGTGCTTCGCGACGGAGAAAGACAGAGCCTGGAAGGCGAAGCGCTCGTTCCCGGTGACATTGTTCTGCTTGAAGCGGGAGACAAGGTGCCCGCCGACCTGCGCATGCTGACAGCGCATGGCATGTCGGTGCAAGAGGCGGTTCTAACCGGCGAGTCGGTGCCTGTCGAGAAACATACAAGACCAGTGGCCGGGGAGGTCCCACTCGGTGACCGTTCGTGCATGACATATTCCGGTACTCTGGTGACGACAGGACAGGGCAAAGGAGTCGTGGTCGGTACCGGCAGCCGGACGGAGATCGGACGCATCAGCGGACTGATTTCAGAAGTCGAAACATTGACAACGCCGCTTGTGGCGCAGATGGGTGTCTTCGCCAAATGGCTGACCATCCTTATTCTGCTCATCGCCACGTTGTTGTTGGCTTACGGATATTTTGTCGGCCACCATGAATTCACCGAGATGTTCATGGCGGTGGTTGGGCTCTCGGTCGCCGCGATCCCCGAAGGATTACCCGCCGTACTGACCATTACACTGGCGATCGGCGTACAGGCCATGGCGCGGCGCAATGCCATTGTGCGGCGGTTGCCCGCAATCGAGACACTAGGATCGGTTTCCGTCATTTGCACAGACAAAACCGGCACGCTCACACGCAACGAGATGATGGTGGCCTCTGTTCTCACCAGCCGGCATCTTTTCGCCCTGGAAGGTGATGGGTATGCGCCCAAAGGACTTCTCAAGCTGGAAGATACGCATGTGGCTCCGTCCGAACATGCGATGTTGGAGGAACTCGCCTGTGCGGCGGCGCTCTGCAACGATGCATTCCTGCGCGAGCATGAAGGCGTGTGGACGGTGGAGGGCGACCCGATGGAAGGAGCGCTCCTTGCCTTTGCCGGGAAAATGGATGTGAATGTCCGCAAGACACAGGCCGTTTGGACACGTACCGACGCTATTCCGTTCGATGCCAAGCACCGGTTCATGGCGACACTGACTCATAACCATGAACACCATGCGTTCGTGTTCGTTAAAGGCGCACCGGAACAGATACTCACCATGTGCCAGGACCAACGCGGCATGAACGGAGATACGGAAGCGCTGGATATTGATTACTGGCATGAGAAAGCTGAGGCCATCGCCGCGCTCGGCCAACGCGTGCTCGCCTTTGCCGTGCTGCCGGTGCAATCGGAACATACAGCGCTCAAATATCGGGATGTTGAAGGTACACTGACCCTGCTGGGCATGACGGGGATGATTGATCCGCCGCGCACGGAAGCGATTGCGGCCGTCGAGGAGTGCCGTGGTGCGGGAATCCGTGTAAAAATGATCACAGGCGACCATGCGAAAACGGCCGCCGCCATTGCAAAGCAAATCGGCTTGCAAAACCCGGAACGGGTCTTGACCGGGCGCGATCTCGACGGCATGGACGATGCCGCGCTGCGTCAGACCGTCCTGGATACCGACGTCTTCGCCCGGACCAGCCCAGAGCATAAGCTGCGGCTGGTCATGGCGTTGCAGTCGCATGGCATGACGGTGGCAATGACCGGTGATGGCGTAAACGACGCGCCCGCCCTGAAACGGGCCGATGCGGGCATCGCCATGGGAATGAAAGGTAGTGAGGCTGCCAAGGAAGCGGCGGAACTGGTCCTGGCGGATGACAATTTCGTTTCGATTGCCGCTGCGGTACGTGAAGGCCGCACCGTTTACGACAACATCAAGAAGGTGATCAGCTGGACGCTTCCCACCAATGCAGGTGAAGCGATGACAATCATCGTGGCGTTGCTGGCGGGGATGACGCTACCGATTACCCCGATCCAGATTCTATGGGTCAATCTGATTACCGCTGTCACACTGGGCATTGCGCTTGCATTTGAGCCGACGGAGGAAAGCACTATGCGCCGTCCTCCGCGCCCTCGGAATGAACCGCTGTTAACCGGCGGGCTGGTCTGGCATATCGTGCTGGTTTCGTTGCTGTTCCTTTGCGGTGTATTCGGCATGTATCACTATGCCGTCGACCGCGGTTATTCGGTAGAACTCGCCCGCACCATCGCGCTCAACACGCTGGTCGTGATGGAAATATTCCACCTGTTCTTTATCCGCAATATCTATGGCACTTCGTTGACATGGAAGGCGGCGCGCGGGACTAAAATGGTCTGGACGGTGGTCATCGTCATTGCCGTCGCGCAATTCGCCATCACGTACCTCCCGCTCTTACAGGCTGTATTTGCCACAGAACCCATCCCCCTGCCGGATGGCATCTTGATTGTCGGTGTCGGCGTGGCGCTGTTTGCGATCATCGAAATCGAAAAACAAATCCGCCTTCGGGCATCTCAAGTCATAACGAAAGTTGATGACCTCCCTCACCATCACATAACTTGATCAACTTTGTCGCTTATGGGCACATTCAACGATTCCGCCTGAGCTGAAAACCCTTGGAATCGCTGAGGAATTCTCCGTCTATCTGTGACCCCAACGACACAGAGAATTGCCGAGCGTACCAACCATCTTAATTAATCGCTTTTCGTTCGCGTTCTTTAGGCGACTTCGGTCCCGCGTGCGGATATTCCGAACCTTGTCAGAACACAGTGTAATACGAAAATAGAGGAGCCTATAGCGAGCCTAAGAACAGTCGCTAGAGCCAGAAAAATCGTAATCTATTGATTTATAAAAGAAAAATTGGTAGCGGAGGAGGGACTTGAACCCCCGACACGCGGATTATGATACGGCTTCAGGGGCAATGAATTCAAATAGTTAAGGGCCGCATGTGCTATTTGTGTGCTATCGAGGCAGCGAGCAGGTCAGTTGCTCCCCTTTGAGCGGGCTGGATTGAGACCCACTAAACACAAACACACCCGTGGTAAGGTCTGAGTCGAGTGTTCTATTCACTCCGGCGGCACCATTTTTTTCTCTGAAAATCAATACTTAAGAAAATCGCCGTTTTTTGTTCGGTAGCTTGCGGGAGAATAAAGCCAGAAAGTAGCACCTGAATCCGTGCAGTGTGTTCCTCTGTCGTTCTCACTTCAAAAACCAGCCGTACAATGTGTTGCCTTCTAAAATAAAGAGGTCATTTGTTCAGAGCCAGCCGAGTGCAACAAACATTCTTCTTTGTTCACATCGTCGCGCCGGCCTTGGATCTTAAACTATTCAGGACTTGTACTGACCGGCGTTCAACTATCTCTGAGCATCGGAACTTCTATCATTTAGCATCTAGCCAGAGCTGAATACTTGTTCACTTTCCAGCTTGGCGAGTCCTGCTCGACTCCTGCAATTTATCAGGATAATTCCTGCATTCATACGTACATTATAGTTTATATTCGACATTGACTCTGTATCCAAAGTAGCGCGATCCTAACTTAAAATGCAACAATAGTTGCAATTTGGAGGCAACGGATGCTGAGTATTGAACATGTCACCTTGAAAATTCTACCTGGACAGGAAGGCGGAAAAATCGGCATTTCCGTCCGCGGGAGGGATATCGTCGCTACCGGTGTCCGGTGTGCCCTTCTCGACCACAAACAGCATGAAAGCCTTTCTCCCAAAGGATGGTCTAAAGGCGTCCAATGGCAAACACCTCTTAATGTGTCCGGTGGGGGGGATTCGATACAAATCGAACTTGATAGCGCATTGGCGAAGCACCTGAAGCGGAACAAGAGTTACACGGCCAAGTTCAGTTTTGAGGTATTGGGGGAAACGTTCGTACGTGATGCAAGCGCGGTATGGCTGGGAGACCCGGAGCCCCGTCGACAGGGCGGTTCCGAAACGCAATCGAGGTTTAAGATCGCTGTCGCGGCGGTGGGACTACTGGCGGTGCTCGCCGTTGGCGGCGGAATTTACCTCGGCTCGCCATACGATCTCGGCTTCGGCGCTGCCTGGGCCAACCTAAAGAGTGCCATTTTGCCCGACGGTGAGGCTGCCAGGAAACCGTCATTGCGCGGAAGCGACGAGCTACGTGCGGCTGCGGAAGGCGGCGATCCGGACGCGGCATTTCTTTTGGCCAGTTACTACGACCCGTCACAATCGGTTTTCAACGAGGGACTGTCCAAGAACCCTGCAACGTCCTACCGGTGGTACCAACGAGCCAAAGAGCTTCATCATGAACTCGCGGATGCGCGCCTGCGTGAACTCCGCATCTGGGTCCAGCAACGCGTCGATGAGGGAGACGCCAATCTGGCGCCACTCCTCAGGCTTTTGTTGCAGCGATAGGGAGTGGTGCCATGCGTATCAGAAGCCGTCTAAACCTTTCATACCCGCTGATCATTACCTTCATTGCCCTATGTTGGATGAGCCACCCTGCGCTTGCGGACCGTGCGCCCCTGCCGGCTATCGACCTTCCGGGGATGTACCAAAGAGTGCTGACGCTTCCCGACGCCACATTACATCAGGAACCAAATGGCAGTGTCGTGGAGCACCCGCCGGTTTTTTCGGTGATGTACGTCTATGACCGCCGCGAGTTTGACGGTGACAACTGGCTGGAGGTCGGCCAAGACACCCTCGGTCGGAGCAATAGATTCATCAGGGCTGACCAAGCCGAGGACTGGCATCACATGCTTGTTATGCGTTTCGCGCCTCGGGGACTGCGCTCTCGCGTAATGTTCTTCCGGGATCGCGCCACTCTCGCCGATCTCACGAAAAGTGTTAGAAACAGGAGTATCATTGCATCCCTGGAAGCCGACCTCCGAGACGGCAGACCCGATAGGAACATATTGGCGGCGGTCGAACCGGCGACCGCGGTTAAATATGAAGATCAACCCTATCTCTTTCCGATACTGAATTATTTCGAAACCCGCGTCGGGCTACGGGACAGAACGACGCTGGTTAACATCGCCGGCCTCAACACGACGGCGGCGGATCAGGGCAAGAAATTCGACGACGTGGGCTCCGGCCTACTCCACTCCGAGTTCATGGATATGCGCCACGGGGTGGTCTTTGTCGTCGACACGACGCGGTCGATGAAACCCTATATCGACCGTATTTCAGCGGTTATCGGTGAAACCTACAACGCCTTCGAACAAGCGGGGGGTGTAGACAAAGTTTCGTTCGGTCTCGTCGCATTTCGCGACAATATTACTCCCGATCCCCGAATTGGTTATGTCACGGAAATTGCGCTCCCGATTCGCAGCGATAATCGCGCGGAAGACGTATTGGGTGCATTGAAAAACCTGGACGTATCACCCGTCTCTACTCAGGGGTGGGATGAGGATGCTTTCGCAGGCCTCAATGAGGCACTGCGCAACCTCGATTGGAGCGACTTTGACGCACGGTTGATTGTTTTGGTGACGGATGCCGCCGCGCGATCGGGCAATGATCCGATGGCAAAGTTCCCGGGTATAGATGTCCATGCGCTCAAAGAAGAGGCAAAAGCCAAACATATCGCCATCATGCCCATCCATCTAACCACGGATGAGGCCCAACGCGCGGGGAATCTGCTCAAGGCACAACGACAGTATCGGGCGTTGGGCCGCGCCGGCGACATCGGCATCGAAAAGTACATTGCCATTCCCGCAAAACCCGTCGATGCCTTCAATTCAGCCATCAAGGAATTCAGCGCGGGTCTCGTCGAAGCCACAATCAAGGCATCGCAAGGCCGCTACGCACTGAGCGCCGGCAACAAGCCCCGGAAAACTGGCGGGTACGGCGTCAAGGATATGGTGGTAAACGAAATATTCCGCGCCCAACTCGAATATCTCGGCGAACAAAAGAAGACTCAATCGCCCCGGTTTTATCGGGCATGGGCGTCTGATCACGATCTCACAAAGCCAAACCTGACGAGCCTTGAAGTCAACGTCTTTTTAACAAGAACACAATTGAGTGCGTTGGGAAACCAGCTCAAACGAATACTGGATCTTGCCAAAGAAGGCAAAACGTCGAGCGAGCGTTTCTTCAGCCGACTGCAAGACCTGGCGACAAGGACATCTTACGATCCGAGTCGCGTGCCCTGGACGCAAGATCAAACGATCGGCGACGCAGGCCTGCTCCCTGCCTATCTGTCCAAACTTCCGTATCGTAGCGACGTGTTGAACTTGTCGGAAAGCGCATGGCTTTCCTACGGATTGACCGGCCAGCAGGAATTCATCGACAACTTGGAATTCAAGCTGACCGCCTACGAAAATATTGCAACGTTCGATAGTTGGGTCGATCTCGGTGCGAGCGATATTGGCTTAGAGGTCTACCCCGTTCCGCTTTCGCTTTTACCATGACGGCGCAACCGGCGTTAGATATCGAGGACCTCATCGTCGATCGCGTGAGCGGACGGAGACGGTTCCGCCTCGAAGTGCCGGTATTCAAACTTGGAAACGCCGAAGTGGTCGCCCTCGTCGGCCCCAGCGGATCGGGCAAGAGTACGCTCCTTGACGTTCTTTCCCTGATTTTGCAACCGACCAATGTCGCCAAGTTTGTTGTTAAAACGACCAAGGGCGAAGTGATCGATCTCACACCGGTTCTGAAAGGTGGATTTCAATCCGACCTTGACCGCATGCGCTTAAGCAATATCGGCTACGTCATGCAGACCGGTGGCTTGTTGCCGTTCCTGACAGCCGAGGCCAATGTCAGCCTCACCGGCCAGATGGCGGGTCTGTCCGCCACGGAAGCACGGAAGCGCACCTATGAGATCGGTAAGCGGCTGGGAGTCGCCAAGCTTATGAAGGATCGTCCCAGCCGTCTGTCCGTCGGAGAAAGGCAGCGGGTTGCCATTGCGCGAGCGCTTTGCCACAGCCCGAGTGTCGTGCTTGCCGACGAACCCACGGCTGCATTGGATACGGTGACCGGGCATCGTGTACTTGGCCTGTTCCTGGAACTCGCCGCATCGACGGGAACGAGCCTGATCTGCGCGACTCACGACACCGAACTACTCGATCATTTTGGCTTGCCGCGCGCGTTCTACCATCAGGACGAAATCGGTCCCGACCAGGTTAGGGCAACTTTTTCCTTCGAGGGCGCACGATGATCGTCAGCCCGGCAAGACTGCTGATCCTGTCGCTCAGCGACCTGCGATACGAATGGCCGATCACGTTGTGCATTGCTGTCGGTGTCGCCGCGGCGCTTGCTCCACTGCTGATCCTGTTCAGCCTGAAGAACGGACTCGTCACCAGCCTGCTGGACAAGTTGCGAGAGGATCCGCGCACGCGGGAAGTACGCCTGGTGGGTCAGGGGCACTTTGATCCCGGATGGTTCGAAACCGCATCGCGCCGGCCGGATGTGGCGTTTGTTGTTCCGATGACCCGTTTCCTCACCGCAAGCATGGATGTCGTATCCGATGCGCCCGGTCGCGAGGCCGTGACCGTAGAACTGTTTTCCACCGCAGCGGGCGACCCGCTCCTGAGCAGATTCGTGCAAGTTCCGGAAGTGGCCACGCACGTCGTTTTAACCCGTCAGGTTGCCGAGTCCCTCGGCGTTGCAGAAGGAGATACGCTGACGGCAAGAGTCGGACGGTTCATTGACGGCGATCGGCAACTGGAGGAGTTTGAAATTTCCGTACTCGGCGTGCTTCCGGCTGAACGTTTTCAACGCAAAGCCATTTTCATTACGCTGCCGCTTCTTGTCGCCATCGAGGCGTACCGTGAAGGATCGACGGTACATCTCGACATCAGAACACCGGCATCGCCCGTGTTCCAGGACACGAGATTTGCCAGCTTTCGGCTCTACGCCCGCTCTGTATACGAGGTGTCGAGTCTGCGGGACTGGTTCGCCCAGAACGGCCACCATGTGGTCACGGACGCCCCGGCGATTGAGCGTGTGCTTCAATTGGACCGGAGTCTGACCAGGCTCTTCGGCATCATCTCGGTTCTGGCCGGAGGCGGCCTGCTTTTGACGTCGGCTCTCAGCTTTTGGGCGTCGGTCAGCCGAAAGCGCAGAGAGCTTTGTGTGCTCCGCCTTCTGGGATTCTCGTCGGCTTCGGTCGCTTTGTATCCGGTGTTGCAGGCGTTCATGGTTGCGGTTCTCGGCGCCGCTGCGGCAATTGCAGTGGAGCTTGTGTTACGCCCGCTGATCGAGGGATCCGTAGCGGCCGACATCGGTCTGCCGGTCGACACTTCGGGTCTCAGGCTGCATCACTTCTTAATTGCAATTGCCGCAACGGTATCTGCTACCGCCGGTGCTTCCGCATTGGCCGGTTGGAGAGCGGCACGCATGCGCGTTCCCGAGGGGCTGCGCGATGGCTAGACAGTCTATCTTTGCCCTCTTCCTAGTTTGTGCGGCAGCCAACCTTACCGCTGTATTGACAGCCATGGCGGAGGAATGGCGGCCAGCGGACCAGTGGTGTGCGTGGGATGATCCGGCGTTGTACTACGAGGCATGGCTTGAGGCTCAGGCCGCATCCGATGGCGCCGAGGATGAACCGGTCGCTTGCCCTGACATCTCCCGGCCGGTCGGTTTTCCGGAGCGCCTGTATCTTCCGATGCCTTGCGGGCGAACGATGGCATTCGTCAAAGTCCGTATCCCAAGCGAGAACATTCTCGATCAGGTTACGGCACCGTTTGGCAGCGTCGCTAATAACAGCGGCGTTATCGTCGCCCTACAACGCGGACCTTGGTATGGCAAGGTCGGAGGCGCATTTACCGAATCCGACGAAGGTCAACCGTTCAACAGAGCCTCCAACACAGTCACCCAGCGCTCGATTTACGTCGCCGTATACGAAGTAACCGCTTTGCAGTTCGCCATGCTTGAAGACGGTGTGTTTGACGAGGATATGCTGGCTGTAACCGATACAAACCCTGTCTGCAAAGACACGACGGCGCGCTATCAGGCGACCGAACGGGCACTCGTCTTTCCCGCGACCAAGCAATCGTGGTTTTCCGCGGTCGAATTCATGCGCGTTTACGCAAAATGGCTGCTTGCTCTTGACCGTCAGGAAATCGCAGAGGGACGGCTACCATGGTCGCCATGGGAGCAGGGCTCGCCCGGCTATATTCGATTGCCGACCGATGCGGAATGGGAATATGCCGCGCGCGGCGGCGCCGAGCAAATCAGCGAAGCTGAAAGGTCTCGCGCACTCTACATGGTGCGAGACCCTGAAACCGGAGCCCTTCGCGAGCCACACAACGCTGCTGAGATTGCAAGTTTCGGCGACAAACAAATTCACGAAGTGGGCCTCAAGCTGCCGAATACCCTGGGCCTTTACGACATGGTTGGCAACGCGGAGGAGATCGTTCTCGACCCCTTCCGCATGACCAGACCCGATGGGCTCCAAGGGCAGGCCGGAGGCATGGTCCTGCGCGGTGGAATCTCGAACAATGAGCGGCTGGTCGGCGTCGGAATGCGCAGGGAAGCCCCTCTGTTCAATTTAGATGGCGAAACGGCGGTCCATAACGCCGGCCTTAGGTTGATCGTATCGGCACCGGTTTTTGCCTGGGCCATGAGCGCCGAAGAACAATGGAAAACCGGATTCAAGAACAAGGAACGGGAAACAGCACTGCGCGACGCGCGCACACAGATTCTCGCGACCACGGACGTCCCGGACCAGGACACACGGGAGACAATCGCACAGGAACTGGATCAGCTCTTGAATCTGGTCGGCGCGGAACAAGGGCCGAATGTGGACGTTTCCATAAAAGACCGCCTGTCCGTCATTGCCCAGCAGTTCGAAAAAAGTACGGCCGAACTGCAGTCGGCGACACGCGCTTTCGTGCGGGAACGTGTACGCGCAGCCTTGATGACCAACTTCAGCGTTCGGACCATCGGACGCCAGATTTACGCGGCTCTCGCCAATATCGATGAATTTCACAAGCGGTTGGATAAACTGCCGCACCGCGATCCGCGACGCACTGAATTGCAGCAACGCATCGACAAGGCCGATGCCGGGCTACGCGAATTGGCACGGTACCAAAAGGCGAATTTCGGATTCTATGTCGATATCGTTATCGACCTTTCAAAAAGAAACGAAGAAATCGTCGTTGGCGCTGCCCGTACCGTCACCGATTTGTTGGGTGCAAATGACCTGACGCTCTTCAAGACATTCGAGGCCTCGCTTGTCGAACATGTGGCTAAGGCAAAACATGCGCGGGGCGTGGTGTCCGAGAACGAAAGCCGGCAGTGGCTTTCTCAGGTGGATGTGGTACGGCGGCT
The DNA here is from genome assembly GCA_028277845.1 of Sneathiellales bacterium. Lineage (GTDB taxonomy): Bacteria > Pseudomonadota > Alphaproteobacteria > JANQFL01 > JANQFL01 > JANQFL01. The sequence continues at coordinate 62,825 of JANQFL010000029.1, read as the reverse complement.
ACGGCAGCGCCGTTTTAGGCACCTTATTCGAAGCATGGGATTTCGGGAACTCTGACGGGGAGAAAGGATATGCCGGGAAAAAGGACAGCCAAACTGGGAACGCGGGTCGTCGCCGGACTGGTCGGTGTGAGCCTGGTGTTAACCGGGTGTGTCACTGCAACGGGTTTGCGCAACAAATATACGGTTGCCGGAGACGTGTGTCAGGCATATCGCGAGCCGATCTTCCAGTCTCAGGAGCACTTCAACGAAAAAATCGTGGAATCGGCCGTCGTTGGTGCCCTTATCGGAGCAGGCGCCGGTCTCCTGTTCGGCGGTAAAAAGCGCGGAGAGGCGGCGGTGATCGGCGGTCTGGCCGGGCTAACGGCGGGCCTCGGCGCCGGGTACCTACGCGCCAAAGCCGCGCGCGCTAAATCGCGTCAGGAACTTATCGGATCCATAAACTCCGACATTACACGGGACAACTACAGAATGACCGCACTGGGAAAATCGCTTCGGCAGCTCAATGACTGCCGGCAAGACCAGCTTGATCGCCTAGCCGACGACCTGCAGGCCGGCCTTATCGACAAGGCCACGGGCAAGACGAAACTGGAGGCCATTCGCACAGCCATTCGAAATGACAACAGCTTGGTGCAGGAGATATTCGGCAAGGTCGACGAACGCGGCACGGCTTATGTGGATGCATCCGCCGTGGCACGTGATGTGAACAAGGATACGATGCTGGGTGCGGCCGGCCGGTATGAACCCACTCTGTGGACGCCCCCGCCCGCCCAAACGGAATCGCAACCGAAAACGGAAACCGCAGATACCGGACTTTTTGTCGCTCTCAAGAATTCCAATGTTCGCCGCGCACCTTCGGTACGGTCGGATGTCTTGGGTTTGATCCCGAAAGGCAAAACCGTGACTGTGATTGCCGACGGTTCACAACCGGCGGATTGGTACCGCGTCCGGTTCTCCGGCAAGGACGGGTTTGTTTACCGCACGCTGCTCAAAGGCCCGGAAGTGGCGGTACAGGCGGAAGAGCAACCGACAAAACCCGACGCGCCCACCAGACGGCCAAAGGTGACCGAGGCCGACCTGCCGACCAATGCACCGCCTGTCCAACACTATGTCACGAAGCAGGCGGAACTAAAGGCACAGCAGGAATCCGACTTCGCCTTCCTGGAAGAAAAAGCGGAAACGATCGATGTGCTGCTAGCGGTTTGACGGTGCACGCCGGCCTGATCGCCGGCGCGGAAGTGCGCGCAAGAAGCGGCGGCTAATACGACCCATCGCCATGAATTGCCGGCGTATTGCCTTTAATTGCGCAAGGCTTTGGCCCTTACGGGCAACAAAGCGCGCAATGTCGTCGACAATCCGAACGTTCCGATCAAGCTCGTCAATCAGATGGGCCATTTCCATGTGAAGTTCTAGGTCCGGACGATCGTTGGCGAGTAATGTGCCGATTTCCGTAACGATCCCGTCCCAGATCCGCGCCCCTTCCTTATTGACCTCTTTCCTGTTTTGACCCAACAGCACCACGCCGAGCCGGGCGATACCGATGGCGCGGGGGGTGATGTCGAGTTGACCTTCCTGTTGGGCATACTGTTCATTATATGCATTCTCCTCAAATTCAACGACGTCGACGCAGGGGTGCAACAGCCAGACGGCGATGAGGTGGATGTGGTTGGCGAACTCTTTCGGATCGGAGTTGATTGTGCCGAACAGCGGGTGCCACGACAGATCGCTTACCGCCTTGATGCTTGCGCCATCCTTGTTCGAGCGTGTGAGAACACGCATGAATATGCCTGTCGCAACCACGGCTGCCCGTGGTGGGTTGGCGGTATTCACGTCGTTTTCCGGCAGCCACTGATAGAGCATCTCAAGAATCCGAAAGGCATCTTCCGGCTGATCGAAGATATCTTCGGACAGGCGCCAACCAATCCAATTCCCATGATACAAATCCGCTTCGGAGCAAATTCGCTTGAGCCAGGAACCGAGATCTACCCCGTTGAAATAGCCGAATTTCCGTCCAAGCCCATAACATACATAGCGAACGATCACGTGACCGCGATCACGACGTTTATCCAGCAATTGACGCAAGCCACCACCAAAGCCGCCCGGATCGAACTGCGCCTTGAAAGTAAGCGACAAGATGTGCCAATACCGCTCGAGATCCTCCTGTGTCGTCTCGTTGAATACAGCCGCGATTTCGCTGACTGCGGCACGTCCGCGAAGACTATCCATCTGCGATGGAGGTCCGCTCCGTTGAGACGCGCGTTGTCCAGCCACCGTTTCTTGCTGACCGGACGGGTCGGCATCCTCTTCCTCGTCAACGTCTCTGCGAGGAACAAAGCGGTTCAACAGCGTGCCCAACTCGCGTGCAAGGTTCTCATCGGACAGCAGGCCCAGGACCGCAGAGTGGAAAATCAAGCGGATCGACGCGCCGATGACCGAGCGAGAAGGATCCAGCCGGCGCAACAGATCCGATTCCACCATTTCACGGATGAACTTCTCCACGATCAAGGGGCGTTGGTTGACCATCGCGTTGCGCTGGTCTTCGGCGTCCAATCCCTTCTCGAACCCGATGGATACGACGGAATCCGATGCCCGAACCGACGCCAAGTTGTAGCGGGACAGCGCATCGTCCGGCCGGCTCTTCCAGTTTCTCCAGGACGCCTCGTCTTCGTCGAGTTCGCCATGGCTTTTCGAAGTATTCGCATCCTTGGCGGCGTCTTGTCTTGTGTCGGCGAATTCGCCGGTGCCGGCCGTATCCGAACCGGCCGATGCCTTTGATGACGGATGGGACAAATCCAATGCAACCGGGATCAAGTGGTCGGCGATTTCGCGAAAATTGCTGATGGAGATGTCGGGAAAAAAGGCGGCCGAGAAAACCAGGACAAGACCCAAGGGATCTTCAGGCAATACGGAACCCGTCACAGGTTCGGGTGTTAGCTCGTCACGCGCCGCGAGTTCGTCCTTTACCACCCGTATCGGATTTGGACCGGCACTCGCACGCTCCAACAGTTCGACAATCTGGTTATGGAAGGCTTCGTCATCGCGTTGCCACAGACCGTCTCTGCGTTGGGCGTCGATGCGGTCGGCAATTTGGGAGATTTCCGCTAAATCCGGCGAAAGCATTCTTAATCGTGGGCGCAGCCAATCGACGGTCCAGGCGGGAACCTTCATATCACCGGTACGTCTGCCCCGATGCGCCTCACGCCAATCGGCGAGTTTAAACAGAACCACAAGGCAATGCCCTTGCGCGCCCCCGTCACCGCACGGACCATCAATTAAACAGCGCGATAGATTTGCTCTGCGAAAACCGGTTTTCAGGAATTCGGGGAAAGGGGCACCGCTCTCAACTTCCATGCACACCACGGTCGGCGTGTCGGCCTGGTCTCGTAGGGTAACTTCAAGCGGTTCAAAGCTGTAATCCCGGTCCGCCCCTTGATCGGCGTCCAATCTGGGCGGGTCGTACATTCTGAGCTCGTAGCCGTTCTCGAGCAGTGGCCGAACCAATGCCTTGGCCGCCGCGTTGCGATACTCCTCGTCGAGCCCGACGACGATACAGTACCGGTCCGACTGTAGACTCGTTGCGACATCGCTCCCCCCGAATATGGAGAGTTGCAGCCCCATGCCCGATAACTCTATCGGACGCAAATTTCCGTATCTTTGCTTGTCCGCCCCGTCCGAACCGGGAAAATTGAAGTTGAATCTCTGACTTACCTTTTCGATTTTCTCGGCGACATTGCCAACGATTTCAGCGTCGGCGTTTACGGTCGTTTTTCTTCGCTGTTCGTTGCCTTCCTGAAGATCGTCGTTACGCGTTTTCTTATGTTCGCCGTCGCCGTTGGAATTGCCGAGATCCGGCGAATCTTTCAGACCATCGTCCGCCCTCGTCTTCTTGCCGGCGTGCGAGGTCGCTTCTTCACCAGCTCGCGGCCGTCGCGTTTGGCCTTCGTCCTGATCGCCACTTCCACGATCTGTTGGCGTACCCGATTGATCAGGCGCCTCGACCGGTTCTTGCTCATCGTTCCGATGCAACGCCTCAGAACCGGTTTCTACCGCCGTATCCGGTTGAACGCCTGTTGATGATTGATCGGTTATCTCGTCGTCATCGTGAGGGCTGGCATTGATCGGGGGGCCGGGTTCGGTTGATGACGGTGCGGTATCCGGGTCAATGGGCGCTTGCCCCTCCGCGCTTTCATCGCGCGGCGCTTCAGTACTTGAAGATGGCGAAGGTGAGGGCTCTCCAGACACATTATCCGCTGGCGCCCCGTTGGGTTTTTCAATCTCCTCGTCATTCATCGGGCGTTCCTTGCCGTGCCGACCGTTTTGACGTTGAGCCTACGGCCCCGAACCCGTCGCGCTACCCCGTGTCAGCTCTTTCTGTCAAAGTTAAACGTCTGATTTACAGTATCGATTTTTCCGGCGACATTGCCGGCGTGCTGGGTCTTTGTATGTATGTTGATTCCACCCGCCTCTTTCTCAGCCGTCTTGGCCTCCTGCAACAACGTCTGTACATCCGGATCGGAAAGCAGGTCGTTTTCACGGAGAACAGTGACGACTTTTTGCACGAGTGCTTCGCTCGTCACGCCCTGTTTGGCCGCTTCAATCGATTCCACCAACTCCTTGTCGTCTTCAATCTTCACGTTTTTTCGCTTGAAGATTTCGAGCAGCCGATACACCCCTTTTTGTCCGACCCAACTGAAAATCGCCTTAACAAGAATTTCGACTTCGCTCATCGAGATGTCTCCCGTCTCTTTGTCCAAATGTCTGTCGGCCGCGTCTTAATGTGTCTAATCATCGTCTTCCGGCTGCACCTCCACCGCCGGCGTGATGTCGTCCGTTGGAGGGGGCGGTTCGATTTTTGGCGCGCCGTTGCCTTTCATGCTGTCGAAATCAAATTCGGCGTCCGAGGACTGTGTGTTGGGTTTGACCGGTAGCGTGTTACGCACCTTGCTCACTAGCCGTTTTCTCTCCGCCTCGAGTGACTTGATCTCCTCGTCCAGCATTTCGATGCGGTCTTCTTCTTCCGCGGCCATGACACTCGCCAACAAACCCGTGCGCTCTTCGCGGAGTTTCTGAATTTGCTCCGACATTTCATGCAGCTGTCTCTGACTTGCCACCTGACTTTGACGGATCATGTCCCGGTTGTGGCTATTCAGTTCCTCCGTTTCCTGGATGGCTTCGCCGCGATAGTTCGACCGATAGGCTTCCTCGTCGGTCATCTCACGGCCGATGCTGATCACTTGAATATTGAGGCCAAACCCGGACGCCGCGCAGTCCTTGATGTCGCTTTCGATCAGAGCGTCGATCTTTTTCTTGGTGGCGTAGTCACGGTAATGGAGAGCCGCCGCGGGAACCACGCGTAACTTGTCCCGAACGGTCTGTTCCAAGGCTCCAGTGATTTCCGCTACTTCGCGTGAGATGTCGATGTCACCCGACTCGGTCTGTTCGGCAAATCCGGCGTTGCTCTGAAACGCGGACCACCCGTTTTCGACCAGACCGTCGATCTTGTATCGGACTTGAAACGTGACCGGATACGCGTCGCCGCCGTCCGCCACCGGCACGACGTCAATCTCCAGCGTGCGCTGCCCTTGACACAACTGAACGATTCGGCGCGTCAGATCGTTCTGGTCGATTCGAGGCAGCACCTCGATATTGCCTGCCGCAAACTCTTTGCGAAGGGCCGCCTCTACTTCGCGTCTTAGAAACGCGTTGACGGTGTCGCCTTCCAGGAGAGGGATCTTTGGAGCAGAGTCGTCTTGTTCGATTTCGCGGGAGGCATATGGCACGTCGAAGTAGCGGTAGAACAGGTCTGGGCGAAGCCGATGGATCGACCACTGAACCGCATTTGTGGCGGCGCGCACGATCTCCTGCGAGAGGGAGGTATCTACTCCCGAGGTGCCCGCTACCGCGCTTGGCGGTTTGAGCCGGCGCTGGATGGCATCGGCGGCCAGATCCGGTATGCGTCCGCGCACCGCAATGTTGACGCCTGCACTCACGCGTGGATCACTTGTCGAGAAATCACCCTTTATCGCAAATTCAAATCCGTCCTTCTGTAGCCGAACGGCTTCCAGCTCCGGCAGGATCATGTACATCTTCACGTCGTAACCGGCCTCGGCCATCGTCTTATTGATCGCCTGCCCGACCGCCGCCTCATCAAGGTCGAAATCCTTGACCAAGTCCGCGAAAGCCTTGTTGAACAGGACGTTGCGGCTGGCGTCCGTCAAACGCTCTTCGACCCAATCCTTGAACTCTTTTGGCGGTATGTTCAGCAGGCGGAAATTCGTAATGCTGTTCAGGTTGAGGCGCATCCGATGGGTGACGGCAACGGTCGCCGGCGCTTCCCGCAGCGGAATCTTCAACGGCATGTCAATTTCGACCACCTGTTTCGGTGTCTGATCGACATTGTCACGCCGGACACTGAAGGATGCGAGATGACGCCCTTCCGGTGCGACCGCGTCATCGATAGTTCGCCGCAGACCCGGCCTGACTTTGCTGTCGAAATTGAAATACAGGTCATCCAAGTCCGAACGCCGGATCGTTTCACGTACGACGCGGCGTATGATTTCTTCGAATTCCTTTTGCCCCTGCCGCCCGACGACCGCCTTGATGCGGCCGCCGTCCGCGACTTCCAAGTCCACCGCAATGCGAAAGTCGATGTTCTCGTCGCCGTCGTGTGGTCGCGCGCTGACCACGAAATCGGAGATCTGAATCGTGTCGACGTCTGATTCGCCCTCGGCAATGAGATCGAGATTAAGATCCAGACCGACAGTCGACTGAGCCTTTTCCTTGAGATAACGGCCCATGCCTTCGCGGGCATATTCGAAATTGTCGATAAAGTCCTGCCGGCCATCGTCGTAGGAATCGGCAAATTCGCACACCCAACTTTCTAGAAGGCGTTCGAATGCTTCCTGCGGTTCGTCGCCGTTTCCGGCTAGCGCCAAAGCGGTCGACGGCTCATTACCCGGTTCACAGCGGACTTGATAAGAAATGACGATCGCCAGCGTGCGCCCCTTAATGTCCTGAACCGCAATACGCGTGATATCGCGCTCGCTCGTGACGCCGCTTTTTATCGATACATATCGACATCTTCGTCTGAACAAAGGCAGCCGCGGAGGATTGACCACCATGTGACGATTTATATCTATGGCAATTAAACTACCGTAGATATTTGATTTCGGCTTGTCAAATCCGTAATTGACGATGATATCCCGCATGACGCGCCCGTTTTTTGATTTATGGCAGGAAGCCATTATTTTTAATTGAATTCCATTATATTTATAAGCGTAAACGAATCCAAGAAAACTAATGCTCAAATTGACCTACGGGCTCTCGTCGGAGCGCCCATCAATGGCTTCGTCCTGCTACTTCTAGACGACAAAGCACGGGAATGTTGTGTTTCTACAGGGAATCCAACGCTGCGACTTGCGGCGTATTGATTTTGAGCATTTCACGCCAGGACACGTCCCGAGCGACGGAGAATAGGAACGTTGCCTTGGCAATCAATCGCTTTTCAACACGGTTTGCCAATCCACCGGCAGCAAGAAGTGTGGCCTGGGTGCAGGCTGTTCGCACTGAGTGTTACTATTCGCGTTCCATTCGGACACGGCCTCGAAAAGGGAATCGCACTTTATCCGGTGGGACGCACTCGGCACGATGAAAATGAGAACTGGGTGACTATGGTTGAGCAACCAGAACGTCCAAAAATGAAGACATCTAAGACTGTATTGTTAACCATACACGCGAACGATTGCTAAAGCGTTTGAGCCGCGGTGAATTCAGCGCAAGTTCAGCGTGGCTGGCGCAGCATGACATACAGAACAAACGACAAACGTATGCACTATTCATACGCCAAGGAAGATACGGACTTGTGGGACCGTGAGAATCTCGCAGACATCTGCGAACTCCAACGAAATAGATTGGCCCACCTGAACACCAGCGCCATGTGACAAATACTTCAACGATTTCAATTACTTAAGTTGGTAGCGGAGGAGGGACTTGAACCCCCGACACGCGGATTATGATTCCGCTGCTCTAACCAGCTGAGCTACTCCGCCCCAAGGAAGACCTGGGATATAGGCGGGGCCGTGGGGGCTTGTCAAGCGGTGGAGGGGATGGATTGGGACAGGCGCCGCGCACATGGGGAAAAACGGCCGGATTTTGCGGTAAATCAGGCCCTTCGGGTGACTTCGGGAATGGCGTCGTGATGGTGCTGCCGATAACGGTCGGGGCTCAGGCCGGTCCATTTCTTGAAGGCGCGGCTGAAGGCCGGCGGTTCGGTGTAACCGAGCAGGCGCGAAACCTCCTTGACCGTCAGTGTCGCGTCCCGCATGTAGCGCCGCGCCAGCCGCTCGCGCACCTCCTGGACCAGACCGCGGAAACCGGCGCCTTCTTCGTTCAAGCGACGGCGCAGAACGCGGTCGCTGACCATCAGCGTCCTGGCGATCTGCGGCGCGTCGGGAAACGGCGGCGGGCTGTTGATCAACAGGGTCCGCACCCGGTCGCTCATGGTGCCGCCGGTGGAGAGTTCCGAGAGGATCAGTTCGCAGCGCTGCTCGCAGAAGGCCCGGATGGCGGCGTTGGAGTTGGTCAGGGGCCGGTCGAGTATGGCGGCATCGAAGAACACGGCGTTCCGGGCGCCGTTGAACCGCACCGGGCAGATGAAGAACCGGCGGTAGACGGAGACGTAATCGGGCCGGTCGAACTCCAATTCGATGGCCGTCGGTCTGGGCGCGTTGGCCTGGTCGCTGAAGGACCAGGCCGACAGGGCGATCATCAACCCCCATTCCAGGTACTCGCGCCGCAAATGGCCGACCGGGATGGTCAGTTCCATGGTCAGCCGGGCCGCATGGCCCTCCTCGGCGAGGCGGTAGTCGATGGGGATGCCGCGGGTTTCGGCAAAGCGTTCGAGGAGTTTCAAAGATTCCCGTACCGTCTGGGCACACATCATCGCATGACCAAGAAAGCCATGCTGGGAAGGGCCGGTGCGGCCGGCATAGAGCAGCGAAAAGCCCGGCTGTGTGTTCAGGGCAAAGGCCCGCGCCAAAACCTTGTGGCAGGCCTGGCGGGTGATGTGATTGTCCGGATCCAGCAAAAGCATCGGCGACACCCCGGTGCCCTGCAGCAGGGCACCGGCCTCAACGCCTTGCTCGCCCATGGCTTCGACCAGGTTGCGGATATAGGTGATCGACACCAAAGGTTCCATGCCTGCACAATAAGATGGCCGAAAATATCATGTAAAGGGCCAAAATTATCATTTTGCCTTCCCGCCGGACGTTTCATGATCGGGATCAGCGAAACACAGGGACCGGACATGAAACCGACGCCAGAACATCACGAGATGAGCCGCGGGCTGCAGCGCTTCATCGACGACGAGATCAACCCCCACATCCTGACCTGGGCGGACAATCCGCCGTTCCCGGCCCATGAGGTGTTCAAGAAACTGGCCGGGCTGGGTTATCTGGGTGTCGACAAGCCGGAAGCCTATGGCGGGTTGGGCCTGGATTTTTCCTATGCCGCCGTATTTCTCGAAGCGCTCGGTCAAATCCACTGCGCCGGCGTGGCCACGGCCATCGCCGTGCAAACCCAGATGGCGACGCCGGCACTGGCCAAATTCGGCTCGGACGAACTGTGCCGGGAATTTCTCGCCCCCACCATTTCCGGCGACCGCGTCGCCGCGATCGCGGTCAGTGAACCGGGCGCCGGGTCGGATGTATCGGCGATCCGCACCACCGCCCGCAAGGACGGTGACGATTACATCATCAACGGCTCGAAAACCTGGATCACAAACGGCGCCCAGGCGGATTGGCTGTGCCTTCTGGTCAATACCGGAGACGGCCCGGTGCACAGGAACAAGTCGCTGATCTGCGTGCCCACCGACACCCCCGGCTTCTCGGTCGGACGGGTCTTGCGGAAAATCGGCATGCATGCATCGGACACGGCGGAGCTCTATTTCGAGGACGTGCGCGTACCTCAGCGCTACCGCATCGGCGCCGAAGGCCAGGGTTTCACTTACCAGATGGACCAGTTCCAGGAGGAGCGCATGTACCTCGCCTTCTATGCCCTGGGACAGGTCCACGCAAGCATCGCCGAAACCGTGGAGTACACCGCCCAGCGCAAGATTTTCGGCTCCACGGTGTGGGAACAGCAGGCCGTCCAGTACCGTCTGGCCGAGTTGCAGACCGAGACCGAAGCGTTGCGCGCCCTGATCTGGAAAACCGTCGACCAATATGTCGAAGGACACGACATGACCATGTTGGCGTCCATGTGTAAACTCAAGGCGACCCGCCTGATGCGGGAGACCTACGACACATGCATGCAGTTTTGGGGCGGTATGGGATACATGGAAGAAACCAACGTCGCCCGGCGGTTCCGTGACAGCCGGGCGGCCTCGATCGGCGGCGGCGCCGACGAAGTTATGTTGTCGATCATCGCCAAGCGCATGCGCGGCGCAACCGACCTGGCGGCCCGGCCATGAGCGGCACCATCCGCATCGGCGGCGCCAGCGGCTATTGGGGCGAAGCGGTCATGGCCACGGCCCAGCTTCTGGCGGACGGCCGCATGGACTATCTGGTCTACGATTATCTGGCCGAAATCACCATGTCGATCATGGCCCGTGCCCGTGCCAGGGATGCCAAGCTGGGTTACGCCACGGACTTCGTGTCCGAAGCCATGACGCCCAACCTGAAGGCCATCGCCCGGGACGGGGTCAAGGTGTTGTCCAATGCCGGCGGTGTCAATCCCGCCGCCTGTACCCAAGCGCTACGGGATGTCATCGAACAGGCCGGCCTCGATCTCTCCGTCGGTGTCGTCAGCGGCGACGATCTGATTGCCCGTAAGCAGGACCTCGCGGCGCTGGCGCCGCGGGAAATGTTCTCGGGCGACGCCTTTCCGGCCGCGGACGACCTGGCCAGCATCAACGCCTATCTGGGGGCGCTGCCGGTGGTGGCGGCGTTGCGCAACGGCGCCGACATCGTGATCACCGGCCGTTGCGCCGACAGCGCGTTGTCGCTCGCGGCCTGCATGCACGCGTTCGATTGGCGGCCCGATCAATGGGATCTGCTGGCCGCCGGCAGCCTCGCCGGGCATTTGCTGGAATGCGGCCCGCAAGTCACGGGTGGCAACTTCACCGATTGGCGGGACGTCGCCGATACGATCCACGATATCGGCTATCCCATCGCCGAGGTCGACCGCGACGGCGCCATGATCCTGACCAAACCCGCCGGCACCGGCGGCCGGGTCAGTTGCGGCACCGTGGCCGAACAATTGCTGTACGAAATCGACGACCCGCAGGCCTACGTCCTGCCCGATGTGGTGTGTGACTTCTCCGCCGTTACGATCGATCAGCAGGGCAATGACCGGGTCCGGGTATCGGGCGCGAAAGGCGCCCCGGCCACCGAAAGCTACAAGGTGTGCGCCACGTTCATGGACGGCTACCGCGCCGGCATGCTGCTGAGTTTCTGTGGCTTTGAAGCCGAAGACAAAGCCCGCCGTTTCGCCGACGCGGTGTTCCAGAGGGCCGGCGCCGACCTCGAGAAGGCGGGCGCACCCGGCTTTACCGAGACCTCGGTCGAGGTGCTCGGTCCCGGAGATCAGTATGGCGACCACCGGCGCAACATCGAGGCCCGCGAGGTGGTGTTGAAGATCGCCGCCAAACACGCCGACGCCCGCGCCATGGGATTGCTAATCAAGACCATTTCCGGACTCGCCCTGGCGACGCCGCCCGGATTGTCCATCTTCAACGCCGGCCGGCCGAAACCGTCGCCGGTGGTACGACTGTTTTCGTTCCTGCTGGCGAAAGAACAGGTGCCTGTTCAGGTCGAAGTGGATGACCAGCCGGTTACGGTTCCGGTGGTTGCGGGCGCGCCGCTTGACCGTGGCACCATCGTCAGGCCGGAGACGCCCGGCACGGACACGCACGATACGGCCATGACCGAGGTTCCTCTGATCGCACTGGCGTACGCCCGCAGCGGCGACAAGGGCGACAAGGCCAACATCGGCGTCATCGCCCGGCGCCCCGAATATCTGCCATGGATCTGGGCGGCCCTGACCGAGGAAACCGTCGCGCGCCGTTTCAGTCATTTCCTGAAAGGCGGCGTGACACGTTACCTGCTGCCGGGACCGTGGGCGATCAATTTCGTGCTCGACAACGCACTGGGTGGCGGCGGCGTCGCGTCCTTGCGCAACGACCCGCAAGGCAAGGCCTTCGGCCAAATTCTGCTGGACGAAACGATCGCCGTGCCCGCCGACCTGGCGGCATCGCTCTAATGCCCGAATTCCGCTCCCGGCTCGATACCCGGTCCGAAGCCTTCGCACGCAACCGGGCCGACATGCTGGCCCTGGTCGAAAAGCTGCATGGCCTCGCCGCACGGGCCGAGGCGCTATCGGAGAAGCGCCGGGCCCGTTTCGAGGAACGCGGCCAGCTGACGCCGCGGGAGCGGCTGAACCGGCTGCTCGACCCGGGCATGCCGTTCCTCGAATTGTTCGGCCTGGCCAACTACCTGGTCGACGACACCGACCCGGACACCAGTGTCCCCGGCGCCAGTTGTCTCAGCGGCATCGGCTTCGTGGGCGGCGTGCGGTGCCTGGTGCTCGTCGACGACAGCGGCATCGATGCCGGCGCGGCGTCCAAGATGACCATGGATAAGCTGCTGCGCTGCATGGATCTGGCGCTCGACAAGAAACTGCCGTTCGTGCATCTGGTCGAAAGCGCCGGTGCCAATTTGTTGAAATACGAGGTTGAAAGCTGGGCCCGGGCCGGCGGGTGGTATTACCGCCTCGCCCGCTTGAGCGCCGCCGGCATCCCGACCATCGCCGTGCTGCACGGCCCGTCAACCGCGGGCGGCGCCTACATGCCGGGCATGAGCGATTATGTGGTCGCGGTCAAGGGCCGGGGCCGGGCCGCCCTGGCCGGCGCCGCACTGCTCCAGGCGGCTACCGGCGAAGTCGCCGACGAGGAAGAACTGGGCGGCGCGGAGATGCACGCCAGCAAATCGGGCCTGGTCGAGTATCTGGCGGAGGACGATGCCCATGCCCTGCTCATCGTCCGCGACCTGGTCGGCGGGCTGGACTGGAACGCCCACTGCCGCATCCCCGAACACCAGCGTCATGGCAATGACATCGCGCCGCCCGTCCACAGCCCGGACGAACTGGCCGGCCTGGTGCCGGTCGATCACCAGAAGCCCTACGACGTGCGCGAGGTCGTGGCCCGGTTTACCGACGGCTCGGTGTTCGAGGAGTTCAAGCCGCTTTACGGATCGGCGACCGTGTGCCTCCAGGGTTCGGTGCACGGACATCGCTGTGGCGTCATCGGCAATAACGGCCCGATCGATCCGGATGGGGCGACCAAGGGCGCGCAGTTCATGCAGCTGTGCGACCAGGCCAGGCACCCTCTCGTCTTCCTCAACAACACCACCGGCTACATGGTCGGGACCGATTACGAACAGGCCGGCATGATCAAGCACGGATCGAAAATGATCCAGGCGGTCGCCAATGTGCGCGTGCCCCGCATCGCGCTGTATATCGGCGCCAGTTTCGGGGCCGGCAACTACGGCATGTCCGGATTTGGCTTCCAACCGGATTTCCTGCTGTCCTGGCCGAACGCCAGGACCGGCGTCATGGGCGGCGAACAGGCCGCCCGGACCATGAGCCATGTCGCCCGCGCCGGCGCGGCGCGGCGGGGCACCGGTGTCGACGAACAGGTATTGGCGGCCCAGGAAAAACAGATCGCCGCCCATTTCGACAGCCAGTCCGATGCCTTCTACACCTCGGGACGGGTGCTGGATCAGGGCGTGATCGACCCGCGCGATACCAGGAACGTTCTCGCGTTTTTGCTGGATACCTGTCTCGAGGCCGAACATCGCACCCTGCAACCCAACAGCTTCGGCATCGCCCGCATGTAATACGGCGCGCGCCGCGTAGAAGATCGGCAATTGAAGCCATGAAAACCATCAACCGCATCCTCATCGCAAACCGGGGCGAAATCGCCTGCCGAGTCGTCCGTACGGTGAGGGAGATGGGTCTGCGCAGCGTCGCCGTCTATTCCGAGGCGGACGCCGGGGCGCCCCACGTTCGCCAAGCCGATGATGCCGTCTGCATCGGTCCGCCACCGGTTTCGGACTCATATCTGAACATCGGCCGGATCATCGCGGCGGCGCGAAAGACGGGCGCGGACGCCATTCATCCGGGATACGGGTTTCTGTCGGAAAACGACGCCTTCGCCAACGCCTGCGCCGACGCCGGGATCATCTTCATCGGCCCCTCGGCCGACGCCATCGTCCTGATGGGCAACAAGGCGGCGGCCAAGCGGCGCATGGCGGCGGCGAACGTGTCCTGCATCCCGGGCTATGAAGATGAGGATCAGTCCGACAACCGCCTGATCGCCGAAGGCGAACGCGTGGGTTTTCCGCTCATGGTCAAGGCGGCGGCAGGCGGTGGCGGACGCGGCATGCGGCTGGTCGAGACGGCGGCCGACCTGCCCACCGCCATCGAGCGGGCACGCTCGGAGGCCGTCAACGCCTTCGGATCGGGCGAACTTATTCTCGAGAGGGCGGTGGCCGGTCCGCGTCACGTGGAAATTCAGATCCTCGCCGATCGCCACGGCAATGTCGTGCATTTGGGCGAGCGCGACTGTTCGGTGCAGCGGCGGCATCAAAAGGTCATCGAGGAATCCCCCTGCCCGGTGATGACGCCGGACCTGCGCCAACGCATGGGCAAAGCGGCCATCGATGTGGCCGCCGCGATCGATTATGTCGGCGCGGGTACCGTCGAGTTCCTGCTCGATGCGGAGCGGAATTTCTATTTCCTGGAAATGAACACACGCCTGCAGGTCGAACATCCGGTGACGGAACTGGTTACCGGTCTGGACCTGGTGGCGTGGCAAATCCGCGTTGCCCAGGGCGAGGCTTTGGCGATCGGGCAAGCGGACGTCGGAATGCGCGGACATGCCATCGAAGCCCGGCTCTACGCCGAAGACCCGGCGCAGGATTTCCTGCCGGCAACCGGTACGATCGACATGTGGCGTCCGCCGTCCGGTGCCGGCATCCGCGTCGACGACGGTATTGCCTCCGGCCTCGACGTCAGCGCCTACTATGACGCCATGGTCGCCAAGATCGTCGCCCACGGCCCGACCCGGGATATCGCCCGGCGGCGGCTTGTGCGTGCGCTGAAGGACACGGTGCTGTTCGGCCCGACGGTCAACAAAGCCTTCCTGATCCAGTGCCTCGAACACGATGTCTTTTGCGCCGGCGATGCCACCACCTCTTTCATCGGCGACACGCCAGATCATTCGGGTGCGGCAGATGATGATGGCGGACAGAAAACGCGCCTGCGCAACGCGGCGGTGGCATCGGTCCTGCGCTACGTCTACGACTGCCGGGCGTCACTCGCCGCGGCCGTGACGTGTTCCGGCGACCTTGCGCAGTGGAGCAGCGGTTACGTTCCTGTCGTGCGGTATGCGTACCAGGTCGACGGCGAAACAATCACGATGGCAGTCCGTCCACTCGGCAAGGACCGCTTCGACGTGGTTGCCGATCAAACGGCGTTACGGATCGGCATCGAACGGTGGACGGACGAGGCCGCAACGGTCGTGGTCGACGGAAACCGACTCGACATCCGTTTCAAGGCATTGGAACGGGCCCGATTGTGGCTGTCCGCCGAAGGCGAGGACGGCCTGTATCAAAACCGCCTCGTGGTCATGGCGTCACGCGAAGACGAGGTTGGCGGGGGTCGTGTCGCGGCACCCATGCATGGCGTGGTGCGCGATGTTTGTGTCGGCACCGGAGACACGGTGCAAAAGGGCCAACGGCTCGTGATCCTCGAAGCCATGAAGATGCAGCACGAAATTACCGCATCCGTATCGGGTATGGTCGAAAGCGTGCACACCGCCGTCGGCGCCCAGGTCGCCAGCGACGATCACCTGATGACCATTCTGGAACACACCGAACCGGACGGCGGCACTTCACCGGCCGACTGACGCACCGTGCCGTCACGCCGCCAGGGCAGCCGAACTCCTTATCTGGACAAGGAAAACCGAATGGGAACAATCAGTTCAATGACGTTGCCCGTAAATTCCGCCGGGAATCTCGGGAGCGGCTGTGCCCGTTCCAGCATGCGGGTCGTTTCGCGGTCGAGCAGGTCGTGGCCCGAGCCTTTTTCAATGCGCGAATCGAGCACGATGCCATCGCGATTGATACTGAACGCGAGCAGGACGACGCCCTGCTGGCGCCGGCGCTTGGCCTTGCGCGGGTAGGTTTTGTGGCGCTCCAGCCAGCGGCGCAGTTTGGTTACGTAGTCGGGTTTGACCGTACCGACGTTACGGCCGCCGCCGGCGCGAGTCGCGGCGTCCGAACGGCTGGCCTGGATCCCGGCCGCCGCACGGCCCCGGCTTTGTATTGCCGCCGCCCCTTCGGTCGGATCGGTCGCCGTCGGATCGGCCGGCGCATGCGATACGACCCGGTTAGAATCGGCCGGCTTCGTCCGCGGTTCCGACGGTACCGTAGCGACGGGCGGCGGCGACGGCGGTGCCGTTACGGGCCACGGTTTCGGAAGCACCGGTTTCTTCCGCGGCACCGGCACGGGTGCCGCCAGTTCGGGCGGTGGGCTTGGCACGACCACCGCCCGAAGGACGGGCGTGGAAACCGAGACCGGAGTCTGAACCGGGTCCGGCTCGACCGGCGTCGTGGACGATGGTTCGGTCATGGGCTGGGGTTGGGCCACGTCCGGTATTGGCGTCGGTACGGTAAGGTTGGTATCCGGTAATCGCTCCAGGACGGGGTCGGCGGGCGGCGGTGGTCCCGGTGCGAATACCCGGCGTGCTTCCAGGACCGGATTCAGGCTGGCCGCGAGCGACGTCATGTCGACCGGTTCCGGTGGTACGGCATCCTGGGGATCGGTCAGGGGCTCCGGAAGCGTCGCGGGCAACGAGGTGTCCGGTATCGGCGGAATGACCGGACTTACGTTGGCCGGCTCTATGGGCTTCGCCGGTCGGGGACCTGCATCGTCGGAGATACCGGTTGCGCCGTCGGTCCCGGCCGCCGCCGAGACCATGCTGATGGAAATCTCCAGACCGCCGACGCCGGCCTGCCGGGCGCCCTGCCGTTCCTCGTGCCGGTACAGCAGACCGACGGCGAGCGCTCCGTGCAGGCAGGCGGCCAGCAAGCCGGCGGCCATCCAGTGATGGGCGCGGATGGTCATTGCCGCGACTCAAGAGTGGTGACCAGCGAGACCGTTTCGACACCCGTTTCCCGCAGGCGTGTGAGCAGCAGCAGAACCTGACCGGCGTTGTGCCGCCCGTCCACTTTGAGACGCAACGTGCCGCCGGGTCTTTCCACGAGAAACGCCCGCACCTTCGGCAGCAGATCGGCCGGGGCGACCAGGTCGTATTGAAACGCCAGCGCACCGTCGGGTGCCATATGGATGATGGCCACGTCCGGATCGTCCGTTTTGGTACTGACCGACACCGCCGGGTCGGTCGGGAACGGGTCGGTCGCCGTCAGTCGGCCGGCGATCATGAAAAAGATCAGCATCAGGAACACGACGTTGATCAGCGGCAGGGTTTGTTGCTCCCCGGTCTTGCACCGATTGGCGAAACGTTCTGTCAGCGGCCGTTTCATTGTTTCCCGCCTTGCGCGAACGGCACAAGTTTGATGCCCAGCGGCGTGATGCGCTTGGTCAAGTCGAGCAGCAGCACCACGTCCTGGACAACGGCGGCACGGGTGGTCCTGATCAGTATCCAGCGGTTCCCGGTGTCGGCCAATGCTTCGTCTAGCCGCTCGACCGCGACCACCGTGCCGCCGACGTCGTAACGCCCGCCACCCAGAACCGTTACCGTGACGGACCGGTTGTGCGATGCGGCCGCCGCCGCGCGGTCCTTTGTCGGCGGCGTCATATCGATCGTGCGGGTCTTCTGGAAGCTGGACGCCAACATGAAGAAAATAAGCAGGATGAAGACGACGTCGATCAGGGGCGTCAGTCCGATGGTGCGCCCGCGGCGCTTGCGGTTATGCGCTTCGGCGAGCGTCTGCATCGGGCAGGGCCTGCACGGTGCCGCGGTCGAAATCGTCCAGGAATATCTGCGATACCAGATTGTCCAGGTCGTGAGCCAGGCGTTCCAGGCGGCGTTCGAAGAAACTCAGCACGGCGACCGTCGGCATTGCCACGGCGAGCCCCACCGCCGTCGTCAACAGGGCGAGCCAGATGCCGCCCGACAGGATCGACGGATCGACCTGGTTGCCGGAATTCTCCAACTGCTGGAAAGCATCGATCATGCCGAGCACGGTGCCGAACAGGCCGAGCAACGGCGCCATGGATCCGATGATTTCGAGAATGCGCAGATGCCCATGCAGGGTATCGAGCCGGTCGGCGGCGTCACGCATGACCTCCTCGTGTATCGCCCCGGGCGCGGAGTCGGACTGCATGCGGCCGCGGATGGACTTGGCCACCAAGCTGGCGCGGATGCTTTTGCATTCGCCAGCGAGGGCCAGGGCGGCCTGACTGTCTCCGCCACGGTATAGGGCCACAGCCTGGCGCGACACCGCTTTGCGGAAGACGCCGGTCAAATGAAACTGCCAGAGTTTGACGAGCGTGATGGTCAAAACGATCACGGACAAGCCGATCAGCAGATAGACTACCGGCCCGCCGGCCTCGAGCAATTCCAGCAATCTCTCGAGCATGGATGGGGTGGGTTCAGGCATCGCCGCCTTCGACTCCTTTCGCTTCCGCGCATGGTTCCCAGGTCATGACGAGGTCTTCGCGCCAGGCGAATTTCACCAGATGGCTTTGGATGATGGCCTGCATAACCTGCAAGCCCTGTTCGTCCTTGGCGCGGCAATGAAACGATAGGCTGCCGTCTTCCGCCGTCATGGCGCATGGCCCCGGGGGCAGATCGGCGCGCCCTTTGCGGGCGTCGTATTCCACCGTCACCTTGTGGGCGAAATGCTTGCAAAGTTGTTGCAGGTATTTACTGGCGTGCGGCGTGTGCACCGTCGAAGTCGCGGCAATCATGTGTTTATGGTTCCTTGATCCGAATCGCGGGTAAGTTCGCGCGCAATGCCGTTCGGAATGACGAACGGGATGCCGGTCGAACTGACCTCGACCCGGCCGTCGATCTGGTACGCGTTGCGCAGATGTTCGGGCGTGATCGCCCGGTTGGGCGCGCCGCAGGATATGACCCGGCCCTGTCCGAACAGCAGGACATGGTCGCAATGGCGGAGCGCCAGATTGAGATCGTGCATGGCCATCAGGCAGATGCCGTCCTGCTGGTCCTGCACGGAACGGACCACCTCGAACACGTTGATCTGCCAGCGCAGGTCCAGGGCGCTGGTCGGCTCATCGAGCAACAGCAAGGCCGGCTTGCGCACGACGACCTGGGCCAGGCCGACCATCTGGCGCTGTCCGCCCGACAGCGTGTTCAGGGCTTTGAAGGCCAGGTGCCTGATCGACAACAGGTCGAAGATGTCCTCCACCATGGTCTCGATGGCCGGCCGCGGCAGATCGGGCCGAACCGCGCGGCAGGCGCTGATGACCGCCTCGTAGGCGATCAGTGTGGTGCCTTGCGGCAGGGACTGGGGCAGATAGCCGATCTTGCCGGTGCGGCGGTGGAACGGCATGGTGCCCAGGTCTTCTCCGTCCAGAGTGGCTGATCCCGTATACCCACCGAGGCCGGCCAGGGCGCGCAGGAACGTGGACTTGCCGGCGCCGTTGGGCCCGAGCACACCGACCAGCGCACGCGGCGGCAAGGCTGGCACCGTGATGCCCCGCAAGACGACGGTGTTGCCGTAGGACAGGGAGAGATTGTCGATGAACAGATCCGTCATGCCGCCCGCCGTTTTTGTTTGATCAGCAGAACGAGGAACAGCGGAATGCCGATCAGCGCGGTGACGATGCCGTCGGGAATGAGAATGCCCGGCACCAAGGATTTGCTGAGCACGGAGGCGCCGGCCAGGATGAAGCCGCCGGCCAGGGCGGCGCCAGGCAGGTAAAACCGGTGATCCTCGCCGAAGGCCAGGCGGGCGATGTGGGGGCCGACCAGGCCGACGAAACCGATGACACCGGTGAAGGCCACGGCGACCGCGGTCATGACGCTGACCCGCAGCAGCACGGTCAGGCGCAACCGCTCGACGGAGATGCCGAAACTGCGGGCGTATTCGTCGCCGCCGCGCAGGGCCGTCATTTTCCAAACCTGGCGAATGGCGAAGGGGACGCACAGGGCGAAGACTCCGGCGACGATGGCCAGCTTCTCCCATGTGGCGCGGGCCAGACTTCCCATGGTCCAGAACACGATTTGCTGCAGGCTGTCGGAGTCGGCGACGAACTGTATGAGCGAGATCAGCGCCTGCAAGGCGAAGACCAGAGCGATGCCGAACAGAATCACTGTGTCCACCGTTGCCCCGAAGGTCCGTGACAGGCCGACGATGAGCAATACCGACGCGACGGCGCCGATGAAGGCGCACACCGGCACCAGATAATTCTGCGGAATACCGAGGACGTCGATATTGAACACGATGGCCAGGGACGCGCCCAGCGTCGCCGCATACATCACGCCCAGGGTCGAAGGGCTGGCCAGCGGATTGTTCAGCACGGTCTGCATTTCCGCCCCGGCCAGGCCGAGGCAGGCGCCGACACACACGGCCAGCAACGCGTAAGGCAGTCGGACCTGCCATACGATGATGTCGTCGCCGGCGGACAGGGATGCGGGGTCGAGTATCCCGCGGATCACCTGCCCGAACGCCAATTCGGCCGGCCCGGTCATGATGTTGATGATGACCGTCCCGGCGAGGGCCGTCAGCAGCACGGCCAGCCAGATCACGCGGCGCATGACGAAACTGCGGTACTGGCGGGCGAGGGAGCCAGACGGTGACGGAAGCGATGGCGAATGCGCCATGGTCACTCCCTCATGTCGTCAAGCCCCGTCCAGTAGACGCCATCGATGGGAAACGGTTGAAACCGTTCGAAATACGTTTCAATGGTCTGACGCGGGTCGATGTCTTTGAATTTTTTTGGGTGCAGCCACTTGGCAATGGCTTGAACCGCCGCAACGTTCATGGGGCTGTTGTAAAAGTGGTGCCATATGGCGTAGGCGCGGCCCGAGCGAATGGCCTCCAGTTGGGCCAGGCCGATGCGTGCCGTCGTTCGCCGGAACGATGCGCGGGCCGTATCGGCATCCGTGCTGGCGCCCAATGCGATGAAACGCGGAAACCGTTTGGCCGTCGCAGAAGACCCGATGGCGGTGCCGATATAGAAATCGGGTTGATTCACCAGCAAGTGTTCCACGTTGACCGTGCCGTGGGTGCCGGGAATCAGATCGGCGAAGGCGTTGCGGCCGCCGGCCCAATCGATGAATCGGCCCATCATGGCCTGGCCGATGGCCTCGCAGCAGTGGGGCTTCAGGCCGACGCGGCTTTCCATGAACACGGTCGGCCGGTCGGTCACATCCTCGAGCCGGTTCTTAACAAGACCCAGTTGTCGGTCATAGAAGGCGATGAACTGCTCGGCTTCCGCCTGGCGGCCCATGAGTTTGGCCAGCAACCGCAGGCTTTTCGGCGTGTTGACCAGCGGATCGATGCGGAAGTCGATGATCACCACAGGGATGCCGGCGGCGTGGAACTGGTCCAGGATCGCCTTGTTGCGATCGCTCGGGCCGTGACCGCTGGACAGGCCGAACACGGCCACGTCCGGTTTCACGGTGAACGCCTTCTCGACGCTGAACGACGCCGCGCCGCTCGAGCCGATCAACGGGATCTTGTCGATGTGCGGAAAGTGCCGGCGGTACTGGGCATACCCGGCGGGGTCGTACTTCTTGAACTCGCCCATCATGCCGGCAATCCGCTTGGTCGGATCGTCGCGATCGAGAATGGCAATGGACGGCAGGAAACGCCCTTCACCGAGAACCATCGTGTCGACCGGCACCGATACGGATACCTGCCGCCCGGCCAAGTCGGTCACGTTGACCTGATCCTTTGCGGCGGCGGTTCCCGTTAGGAACCACGACACGGCGAGCAGCGCCGGCCAAAAACGGCCAAGTGGGCCTTCCTTGCGGAGGGCCCACTTGCAACGGGACTGTAGCGCTTTCTTAGAACGCATATTTTGCCGTGATGACGAAGCTGCGACCCGGGTCGTTGTAGGCGATGTAGCGGGAACTGTCGTAACCCACATTGGCCCGGTCCGCGTAAGCTCGGTCGAAGATATTTTTGACATCGACACGCACGGACAGGCCGGGGACCTGCGGCGGTTGCCATTCGCCGTAGAGGTTGGCCACTACATAACTCGGCAGGGGCTCGAAGCCGTTTTCCTGCGGGTCGTCGTTTTCCAAGGCGGCCTCACCGGTGGCGCCGGCGCGCAGGCCCCAGTCCGGCCAGGCCTGGCCGACCTCGGCCGAGAACATGTCGCCGATTAAAATACCTTGATAGGCCACGGTGCTGGTCGGTACCGTGCCGTTCACCCGGACGTGGGACAGGGTGTAGGTGCCGCGGACGAAGCCGTTGGTCCAATTGTATTGGGCGGAGGCGTTGACGCCCTTGGACACCACGTCGTGGCTATCGGCCCTGTTGCTGCTGGACACGTCGTGGGAATCGTCGATTTTGGTCCAGTAGACATTGCCGTCGAACGTGAAATCATCGAATTCGACCACGGCACCGACCTTGTAGTTGAAGGAACGCGATGGTGTCAGGTTGTCGTAATTCCAGGTAATGCCGAAGGTGCTCCAGTAATTCTGAATGCCGATCTCGGTCATGGGAATGCCGCCCCAGGCCGTGCCGGCGCCGGCATAGGCCATCAGCCATGAGGTGATGTCGTATTCGCCGTTGACGTTGCCGCTAAGTCCGGTGTTCGTCAGTACGGTGCCCTCGTTGCCTTCCAGCCGGTTACGGTCGATGCGGCCGCCGAACGAGACCCGGGCACTGTCGGTCAGAGACAGGCGGGCTTGGGCGAACGCACCGACGTCGGACACCTGCTCGGTATAGTTTGCGTCGGATTTCTTACCGCCGGTACCTTCGTCGATGTAGAAATCCACGCCCGCCGTGACGGTGCCCAGACCGAAGGTGAAGGTGTTGGAGGCCTTGCCGTTGATCGATGTGATGTCCGCGACGATGCCTTCGCCGATCGGCGTGTTCTTGATTTCCGCATCCAGCGTCGCGTTGGTATAGCTGACGCTCAGTTTCGGATTGAACCAGTCGCCCGGCGTTTCGTCACCGAAGGAAATGGTCGCCGATTTTTTCTCATAATCGACAAATTGCGGAACGTTCGTCGGGATCGACGAACCGCCGAAGTTGGGCCGCACCGGCCGCACACCGGCGTCCTGCAGGTAGTTGGCGGTGACCTTGAGGCGGTAGCCGCTATTGCCGGTGATGCCGAACTTGACCAGCGCGCTCTCCAGTTCCGGTGCGGTCCCGTCGACCGTGTTGCCGTCACCGTCCGTATAACTGTTGCCGTTGGCGTGCGTGCCGTACAGCAGGGCGTCGACCATCTCATGCCGGGCGGCCAAAGCGACGGTCTCGGTGAAGCCTTCCGTATTGGTGTTGAAACTGAGCTTGCCCCAGCCGCCGAAGGTATTGCCGGGCTGGACGATGTCCCGCCCGTCCTTGGTCTCGTATGATATGGTGCCCGCCAGCGCCTCCGGTCCCGCGTCGGCCGGCGCCACGCCGGTTTCCACCTTGACCGCTTTCAGCAGTCCCGGATCGATCACCGCCGTGCCGATATGGTGGAAGGTCTTGGTCACCTGGCGCGCGCCGTCCACGTCGACCGTCAGCTTGGTGTCCTCGATGCCGTTGACGTAGACCTTCTGGGCCATGGGAATGGGCGAGGAGACCGTGACGCCCGGTTCCTGGCGGAACAGGTCCTTGACGTCGACCGGATTGATGCGCTCGATCGTTTCATTGTCCAGTTGCACGCCGCCCGTGATGACGTCGGCCTTGGCGTCGATGGAGATGGGTTCGAGCACGATCGGGTCTTTCTTGTCCTTGCCGGTATCGTCCGCCCAGGCGGCCGGTGCGATGGATATGGCCGCCACGCTGGCCATCAGGACCGACCGATATGTGACTTTCCTGAACGAAAAAGCCGTGGATACGGCCCGTGAAGCGACTGACGACATGTTGATCCCCGAATACACGATTCTTTACAATTTGAGAATGATTATTAATATCAGCGCTTCAAATTGAACTGTGAGTCCGAATGCCTTTGCGAAATCACCGGAGATGTTTGCGAAAGATGTCGTGGCGGCGCGGGCCGTTGGAATCGCGGATTTTGGGGCTAAAACCGTTGCGCGCCGAACGGGCGCGGACCTGACGAGGACGCCGGATGCCACATCGGGGCGCATGGCACCGCCGCCAGAAACGGCAGGTGATCTACGAAGAACGCATCAAGGAAAACACCTTGATCGCGTTGGCGGGGCCGCAGCCGGCCAATCCCGGTTGCACACCCAAGCGGCCTGAGCAAAACCGCACCATTCTCAGGGGGCGCATGCTCAACAATGCGTTTCAGTCCAGTCTGAATATCCACGCCACCGATACCATCGAGGTCCGCGACTACACGGCGCAAGCGGTCCTGGACCCGGCCGTCACCATATCCCTGATCCTGGCCGGGCGGGTTGAAGGCAGCATCGATGGCATGCGGTTCGCCCTGGATGGGCGCGAGGCGCCGGCGGGCTATCTCTGGTGCGTTCGCAACCCTTCATTGTGGATGCGCGAAGTCAAGAAAGACATGCGGGTGCGCAAGGTCAACATCTCCATCTCGCCCGACTGGCTGGTCCGGCAATTGGCGGACGGGCCCGGAGACGCCGCCATTTCAACTTTTCTCAATGGGCCGGTCCAGATCCGGTGTTGGCAGCCGTCGAAACGGGCCTTGGTCCTGGCCGAGCAAATCATCGATCCGCCCGACGGCCTCAAAATACTGCGCAACATCCACGTGGAAAGCCGGGCCCTGGACATCATGGGCGAGGCGCTGGAATCCCTGTTGCCGGGCATCAATGAGGGGCCGGGAATGCCGGACGTGCCGGCGGGGCAGATCTCCGCGCAGCACATTCGCGACTATCTGGAGCGGAATCTGCACCGCTCCCTGACCCTGGCGGGCATCGCCAAGGAACTGGGACTGGGCGTGACCAACTTGCAGGATCGGTTCAAGGCGGTCTACGACCTGACCGTCATGGACTATGTGCGCGAACGCCGTCTGGGCGTCGCCCGCGACGCCATGGAACGGGACGGCCTGACCATCGCCCAGGCGGCCCATCTGGCCGGCTACAACAGCCCCGCCAATTTCGCCACCGCCTTCAAACGGGTGTTCGGTATTTCTCCGTCCAATCTGAAGTAAACGCCGTCGTCACGCCGCCAGGGCGCTCTCGGCCACCGTGATCCAGCCGCCGCCGAGGACGCGGCCGTTCTGGTAGAACACGCAGGCTTGGCCCGGTGCGACGCCGGCCTCCGGATCGTCGAAAATGACCGTACCGGTGTTCCCAGCGGCGGGGATGAAACGGGCGGCGCGGGCCGGCTGGGTGGAGCGCACTTTCACGTCCACGGCGATGCCGTCCGCCGGTGCCGGCGAGCCGCCGAGCCAGTTGACGTGGCGCAGATGAATCGTTGAACACAGTAGAGCCTCGCGCGGGCCGACCACCACATGGCGCTTGTCCGGATCGACGCGCAGCACATAGCGCGGTTCGGCGTCGGTTTCGGTTGCGGCATCGCCGCCCAGGCCGAGACCGCGGCGCTGGCCGATGGTGTAATGGATGATACCGTTGTGCCGGCCGAGCACCCGCCCCGAGAGGTCGACGATGTCACCGGGGTCGGCGGCGCCCGGGCGCAGCTTCTCGATCACGCCGGCGTAGCGCCCATCGGGCACGAAACAGATGTCCTGGCTGTCGGGCTTGGACGCGACTTTCAGGCCGAACCGTTCGGCCATGGCCCGTGTTTCCGTCTTGTCCCGATCACCCAGGGGGAACAGTAGGAAATCCAGCTGCTCCGACGTGGTGGCGAACAGGAAGTAACTCTGGTCGCGCTTGGGATCGGTGCCGGCATGGAGCTCCGCACCCTCCGGCCCCCACACCCGCCGCACGTAGTGCCCGGTGGCCAGGGCGGCGGCGCCGAGATCGCGGGCGGTGTCGAGCAGGTCGGTGAACTTGACCGTTTCGTTGCAGCGGATGCAGGGGATCGGTGTCTCGCCGGCCAGGTAACTGTCGACGAAGTCGTCGATCACCGCGGCCCGGAAGCGCCGCTCGTAGTCCAGCACATAATGGGGAATGCCCAGGGATTCCGCCACCCGGCGGGCGTCGTGGATGTCCACACCGGCGCAACAGGCGCCCTTGCGGCCGACGGCGGCGCCGTGGTCATAGAGCTGCAGGGTGACGCCGACCACGTCGTAGCCCTGCTCCTTGTAGAGCGCAGCCGTAACCGACGAATCAACGCCGCCCGACATGGCGACGACGATCCGGGTCTCGGCCGGGTCGTGGGGATGATCGAGAATGCCCATGGCGGCAATATAGGCAGGAATTGATGGGGGGCAACCCGGTGTGATTCTTAGTCCGCGAAAGCGGCCAGGCCGGCCCGCTCCCCCGTCCCAACCACCCATGAGTGTACCCTGGGGGTGGTTGGGACGGGGGAGCGGGCCGGCCTCGGCAACACTGCGAATTAGGGAAAGCGAAGCGGCTTATTCGCTTCCGAGATACGTAAACCAGTCCTTGGTGGCGTCGGTGATCTTGTCGACGGTCCAGACCGGGGCGTCGCGCCAGTAGTCGATATTGTCGAGCATGATTGCGACGCCGTCCTCGATGGGAATTTTCGGCGCCCAGTCGAGGTCGCGGGTGATGCGGGAGATCTCCGCCATGGTGCTGTCGGGCTCGCCCGGCCGCTTGGGAATGTTGACGGTCCTTTCGGCGCCGATCAGTTCGACCAGCCGGTTGACGCTGACCGCCTTGCCGGTGCCCACATTGTAGATTTCGCCGGCGACGTCGCTGTCGGCGGCCGCCTTGACCGCCGCCGCCACGTCGGTGACGAAGGTGAAGTCGCGGGTCTGCTCGCCGTCGCCGACGATGCTGAGGGGCTCGCCGGCCAGCAACTGGCCGAGGAAGACGCCGAACACGGCGCCATAGGCGCCCGAGGTGCGCGAGCGGGTGCCGTAAACGTTGAAGAAGCGCAACGACACCGCCGGCAGGTCATAGAGCTGGGCCCAGTGCATGACCAGTTCCTCGCCGAGATATTTGGTCAGAGCGTAAGGGTATTGCGGCCGGATCTCGGCGCTCTCCAGGGTCGGGTAGTCGTCGGGTATGCCGTAGCACGACGACGACGCGGCATAGACGAAGCGTTTGGCGCCGGCCTGGCGCGCCGCCTGCAGCACGTTGAAGGTGCCGGTGACGTTGGTGTCGAAATAGGCCTCCGGGTTCTGTACCGACGGCACGATGTCGGCCAGCGCCGCCAAATGAAAGACCCGCTCCGCCCCCGCGAAGGCCTTGATGGTGCCGTCGCGGTCGCGGATGTCGTGCTGCAGCACGTCGACATTCCCGTTCCCTTCGAGATGGGCCAGATTGTGCGGCCCGCCGGAGACGAAATTGTCGATCACCCGGACCCTGCGGCCGGCGGCCAACAGGGCATCCACCAAATGACTGCCGATGAAGCCGGCGCCGCCGGTGACGATGTCGAGAGAAGTGCTCATGTCGTACCCTTCTGGTCTGTAATCCGCCGTGTTCTACACCAGGCCGTGTCGGCGCGCTGCCGGAATTTTGGTCCACCCCACCGTCCCCCCCGGTCCGTTGCGTGCTGGGATGCCGGGTTCGGACCGGGGGAGAGGCGTGCTGGGTTGGGTGGTCCTCAAGCGTGAATTGAGGTGGGAGAAACTCCGGCTAGGCGAGGAAGTCGAGAAGCGACAGGTTGTTGAGCCGGGCCACGACATTGAGCGAGGCCTCGACCGCGGTTTCCTCGTTACGCAGGTTGGCCACCGCTTCGCCCATGTCGACATCCTCGATATCGGCGATGAATTTGGAGATGAAGATTTTTTCCGAATTCAGGCGTTCCGTCACCGTTTCCACATTGCGCATGTTGATGCCGTTCTGGGCGACGATGTCGTTCAGGCCGGTGACCACGGCTTCAAGCCCGGCCAGCTCGCTGTGCAGGAACTGGCGCTGGTTCTCGGTCAGCGGATTGGAAAACGTGCCAGCCGGGGCGTAGGCGCCGGCACCGGTGGGTATGGTGCCGGCATTGAACTGCATGATGCGGCGGAACGCCTCGAGCAGCGGTTCGCCGACATCGTCCGCCAGATGGCCGAAGGTCATGGTGGTGTTCTGATCGACCTTGGCCTGGGCCTTGATGTCGTTGTTGTCAAAGGCGTCGGCGGTCGCCGCCAGGGCCAGCAGGTCGGTCCGGTCGGTGATGTTGACCGGCATGGTGTCGGTGCGCGTACCGGAAAAGACAAAACGCCCGCCGAGCTGGCTGTTGAGCAGGCTGATGGTCTGGCCGAGCAGATTGTCCATGGTGTCGATCATGCCCGTGGCGGAATTACCGGCGATGGTGTTCAGCACTTGCTGACGCAGTTCGCCGGCGACGGTCTCCAGGGCGCGCAGATTGGTGTCGTAATGATTGAGTTTGAGCTCCAGTTCGGTATTGGACTTCAACTGATCGTCGTTGCGCATGGCCACCGACTTTGTGCCCATCAACGCGGCAATGTCACGGGCATAGCCCTGATAGTTGTTGGCGACCTTGCCCGAGGCCACCTGCTGCTGCAGCGTGCCCAGACGGTCCCGGTTGATCAGCAGTTGATTGAGAAGCGCCTGATTGTGGCCGAATGTTCCGATCCGTGACATGACGAAGTCCTAGCTAACGCGGTTAGTTGACGATCTGAATCAGCGTGTTGAACATTTCCCGTGCCGTCGATATCAGCCGGGCGCTGGCGTTGTAGGCGTTCTGGTAGACCACCATATTGGACAGTTCCTCGTCCATGTTGACGCCGCTGATCTGGTCGTTGCGGGTTTCCAGTTCCTTGGTCAGGGCCTCACGATCCCCTTCCAGTTTGACCGCCTGGTCGTGATTGACGGCGGCCCGGGCGAGGACCTGCGACGCGTAGTTGCCCATCGTCGTGGTCACGGCGGCGAGTTCGTTGGTGGCGGTAAACGAGATGTTGGTCGAAACCAGGTCCTGGAAGGCGATGGCGCCACGGCCATCGGCCACCGTCAACGAAGGCACGCCGGTGGCGGCCGACGTATCGAGGTCGGCCAACGCCAACTTGGCCGGGTCGGACACGATATCGGACCGCACGGTGACACTGTTGGACGCGTCGGTGCGGTAGCGGTCGCCGACCCCAAAGAACTGAGAGAAGTTGACGCCGGTCGACGCCCGGTCGGTGGAGTCGGAGGTGACGTTGAGCTTGTATTCCGAATAGCTGCTCGATGGCGTCGCCACCAGGGCGCCGTTGCTGTCGAGCGACCAGGTGGCATAGCCGCTGAAGCCGGTGTTCAAGTCGGACAGCACATCGCTCATGGCGCTACCGCCGACGGCGCTGAAGTCGAGACTGTAGGTCAGGACGACATCGTTGTCGGGGCCACGCAGTTCGATCGTGGTGATGCCGGAAGAGCCGAAGCCGTGCGCCGTCGTTGTGGCGAAACCCGTGTCGTAGTGCGAGTTCGCGCCCGCCGACAACAGGTCGTTCATGCCGAAAAAGTGGGAGAAGCCGCGGCCGCCGCGATCGGAGGGCGTCGTACCTTGCTGGAAGGCGACGCCGTCATTGGCACCGGCGGCGGAAAACGTCAACGCGCCTGTACTGAACGACACCGTCGCGCCGGCGCCGAACGCCGTATTCAGATCGCCGACCACGTCGGCGATGGTGCCGCCGCTGAAGGCGGTCGCGGCGCCGCCGTTGACGCTGTAGGTGCCGGCGTCGAAATCGATGTCGACCTGGGTCGTGATTTCCTGGCTGGAATCGAGCAGCGCCATGGTGACTTCGCCCGTAAACCCGTGCACGTCCGTGCCGGCCAGGCCCGTATTGTGGCCGGTCATGCTGTTGAGCGGCGGCACCGCCGAGTTGTCGTTGTGCACGGCGTTGAGGCGGTCGATGACGTTGCCGCTCAACTCGCCAATCTGCAGGGCCATGTCGGGCAGCACGCTGTCACGCATGTCGAGCAGGCCGCGCAGTTGGCCGCCTTGAATGCGGGCATCCAGCGCCGTGCCGGTCGAGGAAACAGAACCCGAGGGATCAACCAGATTGACCGTGATCTGATTGAACGTGGACGCAGACGATACCGTGCCGGCCGGCGTATTGACCAGCTTGCGCAGGGAATGGTCGAGCAGCGTGATGCCATTGGTGGTGTGAATAGCGACGGCGCCATTGGACAGATCGGACAGCCGAATGTCGATGTTCTCGGCGATCTCGGCGATGGCCTTGTCGCGCTGGTCGAGCAGTCCGTTACCGGCATTGCCGTTGAGAGTTTCGAACTGGATCTGTTCGTTCAGTTCCTTCACCCGGGCCAACGCATCGTTGATGGTGTTGACCGACTCGTTGATCTTCTTGTCGATGTCGCCGCGCAGGATCTGGATTTCACTCGACAACCGCGACACCTCGGTGGCCAGGTTGGTCAGGTCGTTGATCATGCCGGTACGGCGAACCGACGAATCCGGTTCGCCGGCCAAGTTGGCGAAACCGGTGAATATCTGATCGATGCGACCGGTCAGCGAGGTATTGTCGTTGGGATCGCCCAGCAGCATGCTGACCTGGCTATGGGCGTTGGCCATGGCGGAGTAGCGCTCGGATTGGGACGTCGCCGACTGCAGGGACTTGCGGACGAATTCGTCGATCACCCGCTGAATGGTCGCCAGCTTGACGCCGGCGGTCTCGCCCTGCAGGACCGAGGTTTCCTGTTGGACGATCTTGCGCGCATAACCGGGCGTATTGACGTTGGCGATGTTGTCCGCCGTCGTCCGCAACGCCGCTTGGCTGGTGTTCAGCCCGCTGACGGCGGACCGCAGTACGGCGTCGATACTCATGACAGCCCCTCGGCGGCAGCGGCAATAATCCAGGGGGCAGGAATTGCCTGATCGTCATCGGGCTTGCCCAGACCCAGGCAAGAGATGCCTAACGGCAGGCTGCCACGGCCTTCACCCTGGGCACCGGAACCGGGCGCCACGATGATCGAATCGTTGCGGAATTCCGCGATTTCTTCAAAGGCTTTGCGTAAATACCTGGGCATGGTTCGATTGCATCTACTCGTTGACCTGCCCTTGACAATGCAATGGCGATGCCAAACCGTCGGATGCGTGGAACCCGGCCCGGCTCACAAACCGGTTCGCCGGCGGCCGAAACATAAAAAGACGCGCTGGTTTCGCGCGTCTTTCAAGGTTTTCGAGAAGTACCGAACACACCGCCCGCAGAGGAGCGGTGCGGACCGGTCATTGTTCTTCGGCCGCTTCCTGGGCCAGAAGTTCCATATTCTTCTGGGCCAGCTCGTTGCCCTGCTCGATGGCTCTGGTGAACCAGTAGCGGGCTTTTTCGACGTCCTGCTCGACGCCCTTGCCCTCGGTCAGCAGCACGCCGAGATTGTATTGCGCCGCCGCCAAGCCGGCCTGGGCGGCCGTTTCGTAGAACTTGGCGGCATTGGCATAGTCCTGGGTCAGACCAACGCCGTTCTCGCACATCACGCCGAGATTGAACACGGCCACCACATGCCCGAGTTCCGCGGCCTTGGAATACAGCTCGAACGCCTTGAGGTAATCCCGCGTTACGCCGTCGCCGGATTCGTACAGGCCGGCCAGGTTGCACATGGCCAGGGAATTGCCCTTGTCCGCGGCTTTCGTGTACCAGTAAGCGCCCTCGGCGGCATCGCGCTCGACCCCCAGGCCGACACTGTAGATCACGCCGAGACTGTATTCGGATTCGGTGTGGCCCTTCTTGGCCGAAGCCATGAAATAGTCATGGGCCTTTTCGAAATCCTGGCCCACACCGGTACCGTTGGCATGCATCAAGCCGATCTGGTATTCGGCTTCGCCATCACCGTTTTCGGCGGCCTGTTCCCAGTTCTCAATGGCCTGGGCATAATCCCCTCGGTCGTAGGCTTCTGCTGCGACTTCCAGAGCAGTCATTGGTCTCTTCCTTGACACATCAAAAAGAATCACGTGAGCGCAGGCCCGTACCTGCAGGCTCCCGTAACACGTTAGCGACCGTATACTTAATCAATCCTTAACGGCCGCAACGATTTCTCAATATTCTCTGATTGGCGGCGCCGTGCAGCTTTTGCAGCACTCGGAAAAAACCATCCCGAATGCCGGGCAAGAATTACCGGAACAGCGATCCGCGGACGGCAAGACCAAGCGCAGAAACGGGAAAAACCTCTTTACTTTCAACACACTGTCCGGAAACCGAAAACTGGCCCGATGCTTGCTTGTGTTGTTTCGGATTTTCAGCACGAGTTACATCATGAATGTCATTGCCGCATTTGAAGTTCAAAACAAACCGCTTCCCGAAGTGATGATCGGACGGGCGGAGACCGGCGAGGAATTTTCCGACTACGTCCGCGAAGCCATCGACCGTTCGCAAAACACCGAGCCGGAAACCCGCTCAGCGGCGGATGATCACAATGACAAAGAAGACAACCATCGGCGCCCGGAAGACGATGAGCGCCGGACGGAACACGACTCGCGCCGACAGCATGATGAAAATACTCGAGGCGACACCGAACACCGTGCCGAGCAAACCGACGTGGCGGTAGATGAGACCAACGATCGCGAACCGGTGAACGAAGCGGCCAACAAGACCGCAGACGCCGTGAAGGACACAACCGACAACCCGGCCAACGGTCAAGTTGCCGAGGCGGCGGTGCAAAACGATCCTGCTCCAACCGTTGATTCATCTGCCAAGGCCACCGCCATTGCCGGCATGATGCAGCAAAAGACAGAACAGCCGGTTGTCACTGGCGAAACGAAATCAAAGGCGGCCATTCCGGCGGTCGACAAGGCCACGGCGGCGTTGGCTGCGTCGAAGACTGCCGCCCCGGCACAAATGAAGGCCGGTAGCAAGACGGACAACACGGCGCCGAACAACAAGCTCCAGGCCGACACGTCGGCCAAAGCCGCCCCGAAAGAACCGGTGGTCAACGCCATGGCGGCTCTCAACGCCAAGCAGCCGCTGACGGACAGTATTGATCCGACGGCTGAAAAACGCCCGGTACGGGGCAAGGACAATGCCTGGGTGCCGAGTGCCAAGGGTTCGAAACAGTCCATCAACACCGAAGGTCTTCTGGCGAAGCCGAAATCCGGTGCCGGTCCGGCCACCGACAACGGCATGCAGGTGCTGAATAGCGCCGCCAAGGCCGCTCAAGCCAAGCCCGGTGCCGCACCCGCGACGCCGCCCGCGTTTACAGGGATGTTGCCGACCGGCACTGAAATGCCCGGCAGCCTCATGGCCGCGGGAGATCCCGCGCCGCTGTCCGGACTGACCCAATCGGCGACACAGGTGGACGCCACGACCGCAAAATTGACCGTGCAAAAGGCCAATCTGAGTGCTCCGACGCCGGCCAGTGATCAAGTGGCCGTCAAAATCGCCTCGGCCGTACGCCAGGGCGTCGACCGGATCAGCATTCAACTGGAACCCCAGGACCTGGGCCGCGTTGACGTCAAACTGGAAGTCTCGGCTGATGGTCGTGTCAGTGCCACCGTCAGCGCCGACCGCCAGGATACCCTGGATCTTCTGCAACGCGATCACCGGGCGCTCGAGCGTGCCTTGCAGCAGGCCGGCCTGAAGACCGATTCCGACAGCCTCGACTTCAACTTGCGGGGTGACCGCCAGGAAGAGCAGAAATCCGCAGAAAATGCCGGTGCCGACGGCTCAGGCAAGGACACAGCGGCCGAAGACGACCTGATCGCCGACGCGGCGAATTCGCGAACCATGACCAGTAACAGCGCACTCGATATTCGGGTTTAAGGATCCGCCATGCTTATTGATGCAACCACCGGAACCACGGGTACCAGCGAAGCGACGTCCAATGCCGCATCCGGCCTGGCCGACAATATGGATACGTTCCTCAAACTGCTGACCACGCAGATGAAGAACCAGGATCCGCTCAACCCGATGGATTCGTCGGAGTTCACGCAGCAGCTGGTCGCGTTCAGCGAAGTCGAACAGTCGATCGCCACCAACATGAACCTGGAAAACCTGATCGGCCTGCAACAGGCCACGCAGGCAACCGGTATCGTCAACTACCTCGGCAAGGAAATCGAAGCGGTTGGAGACGAAACCGTGCTGCAGGACGGCGCCGCCGCCTGGATGTACGAGATCCCCGCCAACACGGAATCCGTGGTCCTCAACATCTCGGACAGCAACGGCAATGTCGTCTTTGCCGGCGGCGGCGAGACATCCGAGGGTACCCACACCTTCAATTGGGACGGCAAGGACACCAGCGGCAATCAACTGAGTGACGGCCTCTACAAGATTGAGGTCATCGCCAAGGATGCGGCCGGCGAGAGACTGTCCACCTCGACAATGATCTCGGGAATGGTCACCGGCGTCGAATCGGCGGACGGTGTCCAGGTCCTGGCACTGGGCGACGTCAAGGTGCCCGTGTCGAAAGTCATGAAACTGAAGATTCCTGATCAAACGGCCGAAAACTAGGCCGGCATGCGCACCAAAATGGAGCGTCCGGAATTGCATTTCGACGGATTGCCAACAGAAGACCGTAATAAGGAGACGTATCAATGAGTTTATATGGTGCAATGCTATCAGGCGTTTCGGGCCTGTCGGCGCAGTCCCAGGCCATGGGAATCATCGCCGACAACATCTCGAACGTGAATACGATCGGCTACAAGGAAACCCGTGCCAAGTTTTCCACACTGGTGACGGAATCCGCGACCGTCTCCGCCTATTCGCCCGGCGGTGTCTCGTCCGCCCCGTTCGCCCAGATCGACAAGCAGGGCCTGCTGCAATCGTCGTCGTCGCCGACCGACCTGGCGATCAACGGCGACGGCTTCTTCGTCGTCAACGCCTTGGCCAACCCGACCGCGACCAACGGGACCTACATGTACACGCGGGCCGGCTCGTTCGTGCCCGACGAAAACGGCGACCTGAAAAACGCCGGCGGCTACTACCTGCAAGGCTGGCCCATCGATTCGAGCGGCAACATTCCCTCCAACCGCAGCGATCTGACGGTGCTGGAAACGGTTAATATCACCGGCCTGACCGGCACCGCGTCGCCGACCACGTCGATCGCCTTGGCCGCCAACCTGCAGGCCTCGCAGACGGTCAACAGCAGCATCGGTTCCTACACCGCCGGCGACTTGGCGGACGGCACCATTACCCCGGACTTCGAACGCAGCGTGAAGATCGTCGATTCGCAAGGCGGCAACCGCACGATGACGTTCGGTTATCTGAAGAGCGCCACCGCCAACCAGTGGTATGTGGAAGTTTACATCGAGCCGGATACGGACGCCGACGCCACAGCGCATCCCGACGGCGTGGTTGCCTCGGGCACCGTTGCCTTCAACACCGATGGCACCTATGACATTGGCGCCACCGCACTGGTCGATGGCGGCGGTTCGGGTATTACCCCCTCGGGCGTCAACTTCCCGCTGACCGTGACCTGGGCGTCAAGCCTCGGCCTGGCCAACAACTCGATCAACCTGGATCTGGGAACCGACAACTCGAACGACGGCCTGACCCAGTTCGACACGGCCTCCAACCTGACCTCGGCCATCGTCGACGGCAACATCTTCGGTGACCTGAAGGGCGTGAAGGTAAGCGAGAAGGGCGTCGTCACGGCGCTGTTCGACAATGGCACCAGTACCGACATCTACAAGCTGCCCGTTGCGACGTTCTCGAACGCCAACGGTCTGGGCAACCAGAACGGTAACGCCTATATCGAGACCGAGGCCAGCGGCCAGTTCAATCTGCTGGAAGCCGGTATCGGTGGCTCCGGAACGGTGGCGCCGGCCTCTCTGGAGGGGTCGACCGTTGACCTGGCGCGCGAATTCTCCGACATGATCGTCACCCAACGCGCTTATTCCGCGAGCGGCAAAATTATCACCACATCCGATCAGATGCTTGAAGAGCTGATCAGGTTGAAACGATAAAAATGTTGGGAAACCGGGGGTTTCAGACCGTCTCCCTGACCCCCGGCTTTACCCCTGATTAACCACATTCCTTAGCCATTTTTTAAAACCGGATTGCTACGGTCTCCCTCGTCACGAGTACAACGAGGCAATGAGTGTTATGCCAGACCATGACCAAAAACAGGTCACCTGCATTATCGGCCCCGGGGGGCGCCCGATGACGCATCAAGACCTCCCACCGCCAAATACGAAGCGTTGGGTCATTCGGCGCAAGGCTGAAGTCGTCGCGGCTGTCCGCGGCGGCTTGATCAGCCTTGAGGACGCATGCCGCCGCTACACGTTGTCCGTCGAAGAATTCATGGCCTGGCAGAACGCCATTGACAACCACGGTATGCCCGGACTCCGCGCGACGCGCATCCAAGATTACCGCCCTGAAATGTCGCCTCTCGGCGACGACTGATGGGCCGGACGCGACAACGTCCGCACGATCAGGTATTTGCAGCGAATTCCTTTTTAGACAATTCATTTTTAAGTCGGACCGCCTTTCGGATCTTCCGGAGGGCGGTCTTTTTTTCCCGCCGCTTCGCAACGGCACCTGCTTGAACCCGCCACCGGTTCCCAAGTAGGCAATATTTGCCGCAAGTTAACCAGTTATTCACCAGCACCTGTCACCGTGATGACCATCAAGGAGGCGGCGCGTTCAATGCGTCTCCGAGGGAAGTGGCAAACGGAACGAGGTGAAACACGTGGGCGGACTTGTCCAGATATTCCGTGGCATGGGACCATCGAAGCTGGCACTCATGCTTGGCGTCGCGGCCGCGCTGATCGGCTTCTTTTTCTTTGTCACAACCCGTCTTTCAGCACCCAATATGGAGCTGCTCTACAGCGGTCTTGACCTACAGGACTCGGGGCAGATTGCCAGCCGCCTTGACGGCATGAACGTCCCCTACGAACTGCGCAACAACGGCTCGGAGATCTATGTCGCGTCGTCGCAGGTCCTGAAAACCCGCGTCACGCTGGCCCAGGAAGGCCTGCCGGCGGGCGGCTCGTTGGGATACGAATTGTTCGATCGCAGCCAATCCCTGGGCACCACCAGTTTCGTTCAGAACATCAACCGTCTCAGGGCGCTGGAAGGGGAACTGGCGCGCACCATCCGGACCATAGACCGTGTCGCCGGCGCCCGAGTGCATCTGGTGTTGCCCAAGCGTGAAGTGTTCACCCGGCAAAAGGAAGAACCCACCGCATCGATCATTCTCAAAATGCAGGGTGGGTCGCGGCTGGACAAGGAACAGGTTCTGTCCATCCGGCATTTGGTGGCGGCCGCCGTACCCGGCTTGAAGACCGGCGCCATATCCATCGTCGACGGCCGCGGTTCGCTATTGGCCCGCAGTCAGGAAGGCGGCGAAACCCAGGCTATGTCGACGCTGGAAGAAAAACGCATAGCCCTGCAGCGGCGTTACAAGTCGGCCATCGAGGAACTGCTGCAAAACCGCGTCGGACTGGGCAATGTCCGCGCCGAGGTGACCATCGAACTCGACATGGAGCGCTCGACCACGAACGCCGAGCTGTTCGACCCCGACGGCCAGGTCGTCCGTTCCAGCCAGGCCGTCGAGGAAAAGGCGCAATCGAGTGAAAGCGAAGGCGAGCAACCGGTCACGGTCGCGGGCAATCTGCCGGAAGGCGCCGATGCCAGCGCCGGTCCGGGGTCCCTGTCCTCCAATTCACGCCTGGAAGAAACCACCAACTTCGAGATCTCCAAGACGACGAAAACCGAGGTCCACGAAGCCGGCGCCGTCAAACGCATTTCGGTTGCCGTGCTGGTCAACGGCATCGTCGGCGAGGATGAAAACGGCGAACGGACCTACGCCCCGCGGAGCGAAGACGAAGTCGAGCAATTGCAGTCTCTGGTCCAGTCCGTCATCGGATTTGACGAAGACCGTGGCGATACCATCGAAATCGTTAATATGGAATTCGTTCCGCTCAACGAATTCGGCGACGAGGATGAGGACGCCTCCTTCCTCGGCTTGACCAAGAACGATTACTTCCGCGTTGCCGAAATGCTGGTGTTGACGGTGGTCGGCGTGCTGGTCCTGCTGTTGGTGGTGCGGCCCCTGGTCTCGCGTGGCCTGACGATCGCCGCGGATGCCGTCGCCGCATCGACCAAACAGCTGACCGATGCCACGGCCGGCGTTCTGCCGGGACCGGACGGCATGATTGCCGGCGAGATCGGCCCCGATGGGGTGCCGGTGGAGAACCTGACCAGCGAAGGCGGCGGCCAGGACGGACTGGACGTCGACCGCATCGAAGGCCAGGTGCGCACCTCGCCGACCAAACGGATCGCCGAGCTGGTGACCAAACATCCGGACGAAACCGTCGCCATCATGCGCAACTGGCTCTACCAGGACGCCTAAGGAAGCGGATCCGTAAATCATGGGTAACGTCAATATCACGGATATCAAGCATCTGACCGGCGCCCAGAAGGCGGCGATCATGATGCTGGCCGTCGGCGAAGATCAAAGCACGATCCTTTGGGAGCAGCTCGAGGACGACGAAATCCGCGAGATTTCACAGACCATGGCGCAGTTGGGCAATGTCAGCTCCGATGTCATGGAAGAGCTGTTCAACGAATTCGCCGCGCTGATCACGACAACCGGGTCACTGGTCGGTTCGTTCGACAGCACGGAACGCATGTTGATGAACGCCCTGCCGCCCGAGCGTGTCGATTCCATCATGGAGGAAATCCGCGGTCCGGCCGGCCGCACCATGTGGGACAAGCTGGGCAACGTCAACGAGACCGTTCTCGCCAACTACCTGAAGAACGAATACCCGCAGACGGTTGCGGTCGTCGTCTCCAAGATCAAGCCGGAGCACGCCGCCCGCGTGCTGGCCGAACTGCCCGAAGACTTCGCCATGGAAGTCGTCCTGCGCATGCTGCGTATGGAGGCTGTGCAAAAGGAAGTGCTCGATAAGGTCGAGCAGACCCTGCGCATCGAATTCATGTCCAACCTGGCGCGCACCAACCGGCGCGACAGCCATGAACTGATTGCCGAAATCTTCAACAACCTGGACCGCAACGCCGAATCCCGCTTCCTCAACGCCTTGGAGGAACGCAACCGCGAATCCGCCGAACGCATCAAGGCCCTGATGTTTACTTTCGAGGATCTGATCAAGCTGGATCCGAGCGGCGTTCAGACATTGCTGCGCGCCGTCGACAAGGACCGGTTGGCGCTCGCCCTCAAGGGGGCGTCCGACACGCTGCGCGACCTGTTCTTCAGCAATATGTCCGAACGCGCCGCCCGCATCCTGCGCGAGGATATGGAGGCCATGGGCCCGGTCCGCCTGCGCGACGTGGACGAAAGCCAGATGGAGATGGTCACCGCGGCCAAAGACCTGGCCGCCGGCGGCGACATCGTCCTGTCCGACAACAAGGGCGAAGACGAGCTCATTTACTGATGACCGACGAAACCATGGTGTCCGCATCCAAATACCTGTTCGAGCGCTCGTTCGCGCCGGAGGACATCGCCGCCGAGGAAAAGGCGCAGGCCGAGAAAAAGGCCGCGCCGACCTACGACGAGGCGCAGCTTCAGGCTGCGTGCGCGCAGGCCCGGACGGAAGGGCATCAGGCCGGACTGGCCGAAGCCCGTACGGAAATCGAACAAATCGTTGCCAACACGTTGACGTCGGTCGAAGCTTCGATCGGCGACATCATGAGGCGGTACGACGAGGACTTTCAGGCCATCCGGCGCGACGCGGCGGACATGTCCGTGACCATCGCCCGCAAACTCGCGCCGGCCTTGATCGCCCGCCAGCCGGCGATGGAAGTCGAAGCCCTTGTGAACGATTGTCTTGCGGACCTGCGCGAGGAGCCTCGGATTGTCGTCCGGGCGTCCGTGATGGTGGTCGAGACCCTGAAGCCACGCATCGACGACATCGCCGCACGAAGCGCTTTCGGCGGCCGCGTCATTTTGTTGCCTGACGACGATCTGCAGGGTGCCGACTGCCGGGTCGAGTGGGCCGATGGCGGCGCCGAACGGGATTCCGCCGCCCTTGAATCCCAAATTCAGGACGCGATCACCCGTTTTGTCAGTGGCGGTCTTGCCCGCGGCCAACCGCAGGCGGGGCCGGATGCCGACGCGGAGTTGGAACCACAGCCAGCCGCCGATACGGAAACGATACAGACGGATGCCGGCGCGGAGTTGGAACCA
Source organism: Sneathiellales bacterium (assembly GCA_028277845.1). Lineage (GTDB taxonomy): Bacteria > Pseudomonadota > Alphaproteobacteria > JANQFL01 > JANQFL01 > JANQFL01. The sequence goes on along the minus strand of JANQFL010000029.1, from coordinate 22,636 downwards.
CAGCCGGCCACCGAAACGGAAACGATACAGACCGATGCCGGCGCCGAGTTGGAACCGCAGCCGGCCGCCGAAACGGAAACGATACAGACGGATGCCGACGTCCAGATGGACGTCCCGAACGAAACGACGTAACCCGGTTCCAGGAACCGAACAGACAGTAGGAGACCCTCATGGAGGGAAACGAAGAAGAACTGGAACTTGAGGACCTGGCCGAGGAAACGCCGGAGTCCGCGGAAGAGGCGCCGGATGCCACGGAGGACTTCAGCGCCGATGCGGAAGCGGCCGATCAGGTACCGATGGACGACCTGGACGGCGTACGGACCGCAACCGACCTGGAAGCCGTCTATGACATTCCGGTCAACGTATCCGCCGTGCTGGGCAAGACCCACATTCAGGTCAGCGACCTGATGAAGTTGGGCAAGGGCACAGTCGTCGAGCTGGACCGCAAGGTCGGCGAGGCGATCGACATCTATGTCAACAACCGCCTGGTGGCCCGCGGTGAAGTGGTCGTCGTGGAAGACCGCCTGGGCGTCACCATGACGGAAATCATCAAGGCCGAGCGGTACTGACCCGCGGCGGTGTGAACGGATAAATCGGGACAACGAAGACAACAACAACCATGGATCTGGCAACCCTCATAGGCATTGTCGTCGCATTCGGCCTTGTTCTGCTCGCCCTGATACTGGGCGGCACGCCGGGCGCGTTCTTCAATCTGCCGTCCGTCCTCATCGTCATATTCGGCACCGGTGCGGTGACCATGGTGTGCTTCAGCTTGCGCGAAATCATGGGTGCACCGGCCATTATCGGCCGCACCCTGTTCAACCATGCCACGGACCCGGGCGACGCCGCCTACGCCGTCATGCGCTATGCCGAACACGCCCGCAAGGAAGGTGTTCTGGGCCTGCAGAAGGGTCTGGAGTCGGCCGCCGGCGAGAAATTCCTGACCAAGGCGCTGACCATGGTGATCGACGGCACGCCGGGCGACGAGGTCGAGCGGATCCTGCGCACGGAAGCCGCGGCCACGGCCAGCCGCCATATGAAAAGCGCCAGCATCCTACGCAAGGCGGCGGAGGTCGCGCCGGCCATGGGTCTGATCGGCACGTTGATCGGCCTGGTGCAGATGCTCGGCACGCTGGACGATCCGTCCAGCATCGGGCCGGCCATGGCCGTCGCCCTGCTGACAACCTTTTACGGCGCCATCCTCGCCAACATGGTGTTCTCGCCGCTCGCCTCGAAGCTCGAGCGCAATGCGGACGAGGAGCGTTTGCTTAACGAGGTTTATCTGATGGCCGCGTCGTCGATCGGCCGCCAGGAAAATCCGCGCCGGCTGGAAATGTTACTCAACACGATTTTGCCCCCGGCAAAGAAACTGCACTACTTCGACTAGCCGGACCAAGGAGAATAAAATGCGTCTGCTAATCATCGGTTCGTTGGACGGCCAATTCGGAGCGGCAAGCAAGATTGCCATGACTCACGGAGCCAAGGTGTCCCACACGGAAAGCATCGACAATGCGCTGACCGCGCTGCGTGGCGGACAGGGTGCCGACCTTTTGATGGTCGATGTCGCCCTGCCCATCGGCGACCTGATCGGCAATTTGTTGTCCGAACACATCAGTGTTCCCGTCGTTGCCTGCGGCATCGGCGCCGATGCGGACGCCGCGGTCGAGGCCATCAAGGCCGGCGCCAAGGAATACATCCCGCTGCCGCCCGACCCGGAACTGATCGCCGCCGTCCTGGAAGCGGTTGCGGAGGAAAGCCGCACCCTGATCTTCAAGGACAAGTCCATGGCCACCGTGCTGGACCTGGCCAAGCAGGTGGCGCCGAGCAACGCCAATATCCTGATCACCGGCGAATCCGGCACCGGTAAGGAAGTGCTGGCCCATTTCATTCACGACAAGAGCAAGCGGGTCGAACAGCCCTTCATCTCGGTCAACTGCGCGGCCATTCCGGAGAACCTGCTGGAATCCGAACTGTTCGGCCACGAGAAGGGCGCCTTCACCGGCGCCGTCGCCCGCCGGATCGGTAAGTTCGAGGAAGCCGACGGCGGCACCTTGCTGCTCGACGAAATCAGCGAAATGGATATCCGCCTGCAGGCCAAGCTGCTGCGTGCCCTGCAGGAGAAACAGATCGACCGGGTCGGCGGCAACAAACCGATAGACATCAACATCCGGGTCATCGCCACGTCGAACCGCGACCTGGCGGCCGAAGTCTCCAAGGGCAATTTCCGCGAGGATCTGCTGTACCGGCTGAACGTCCTGCATCTGGTATTGCCGCCGCTGCGCGAACGCCCGGCGGATATCCCGCCGCTGTGCGACCATTTCGTCGCCAAATATTCGGAAGCCAACGGCGTCACCCTGCGGCCGATCTCGGAACGGACCATGCAATTGCTGTCCTCGCATCAATGGAAGGGCAATGTGCGGGAGTTGGAAAACACCATGCACCGCGCCGTCCTGCTGGCCAGCGGATCGGAGATCGATGTCGACGCCATCCGCCTGCCCGACGGCAGCCGGCCCGGTGAGGCACCGGCCGACGAAACCGCCGCCGAAGGCGATTCCGCCGGCGACGGCAATAGCGGGGAAACGACGACGCTGGTCGGCCGCACCGTGGCCGACGTGGAACGGGACCTGATCATCGACACCCTGAGCCATTGCCTCGGCAACCGGACCCATGCCGCCAACATCCTGGGCATTTCGATCCGTACCTTGCGCAACAAGCTCAAACAGTATTCCCAGGAAGGCGTCAACGTGCCCTTGCCGGGCGAAGGCCTGCGGCCGCACGTCTAAGGACCGGATAAGCTCGAAATGAGCGAGACCTCAACAGACGAGGCGCAGGGGGGCGATCCGCTCGCCGGACTGACGACGCTGCTGAAGCGCGGCGACGTCGCGCTGGCCATCGGCGTCATGTGCATCCTCGTGGTGCTGTTCCTGCCGCTGCCCACGTGGCTGCTGGACATCTCCCTGGCGACCTCCATCACCCTGTCGGTGTTGGTGATGATGACGTGCCTGTTCATCGCCAAGCCCCTGGAATTCAGTTCGTTTCCCACCCTGTTGCTGATCGCCACCATGTTGCGCCTGTCGCTCAACGTGGCGTCGACCCGGCTGATTCTGTCGCACGGCCATGAAGGGCCGGCGGCCGCCGGTCATGTGATCGAGGCCTTCGGCGCGTTCGTCATGCAGGGCAATTTCGTCATCGGCATCATCGTGTTCGCCATTCTGGTGACGGTGAACTTCGTCGTCATCACCAAGGGTTCCGGGCGCATCGCCGAAGTGGCGGCCCGTTTCACCCTGGACGCCATGCCCGGCAAGCAGATGGCCATCGACGCCGACCTGTCATCGGGCCTGATCGACGAAGCGGAGGCCCGCACCCGGCGCAAGGACCTGGAAGACGAAAGCACGTTCTTCGGTTCCATGGACGGTGCCGCCAAGTTCGTCCGTGGCGATGCGGTGGCGGGCCTGATCATCACCTTCATCAACGTCATCGGCGGCATCATCATCGGCGTCGCCCAGAACGACATGAGCTTCAACGACGCCGCCAACAGCTACATTCTGCTGACGGTGGGTGACGGCCTGGTGTCGCAGATCCCGGCCCTGATCGTGTCCACGGCGGCCGGCCTGCTGGTGACCAAGGCCAATGTCGCGGGTTCGGCCGACAAGGCCCTGTTCGGTCAACTGTCGAGCTACCCCAAGGCCTTGGGTCTGAGCGCGGCCACGTTGGTGGCGCTGGCCCTGTTGCCGGGCATTCCCATGCTGCCGTTCCTGATGATGGCGGCGGTGGCCGGCAGCCTGTCCTACTTCGTCACCAGACGGGAAACCGAACGGGAAGTCGAGGAAGAGCGTCTGGAGCAGGAGGCGCTCGAGGCCCAGCCGGCCGAGGAACCGATCTCGACGGCCCTGGCCATCGACGACCTACGGCTCGAACTGGGCTACGGCCTGCTGCCCATGATCAACGACACCCAGGGCCACGGCCTGACCGACCAGATCAAGGCGCTCCGGCGCCAGCTGGCCAGCGACATGGGCTTCGTCATGCCGTCCGTGCGCATCCTCGACAACATGCAACTGCCGTCCAACGGCTATGTGGTGCGGGTCAAGGAAGTGGAAGCCGGGTCGGGCGACCTGCGGCTCGGGCATCTGCTGGTCATGGATCCGCGCGGCCAGCCCATCACCCTGCCCGGAGAAAACACCACCGAACCGACATTCAGGTTACCCGCCATGTGGGTCGAGGAAACGGCGCGCGAGGAAGCCTCGTTCCGGGGTTATACCGTGGTCGACCCGCCGACCGTCATCACGACCCATATCACCGAGCTGCTGAAGGACAACATGGCCGAACTGTTGTCCTATGCCGAAACCCAGAAACTGCTGGACGAACTGCCGAGCGAACATCAGAAGCTGGTCGCCGACCTGATCCCGCAGCAGATGTCGGTCAGCGGCGTCCAACGGGTACTGCAGAACCTGCTGCGCGAGCGCGTCTCCATCCGCGACCTGCCGACCATATTGGAAGGCGTCGTCGAGGCGGTGGGCTATACCCAGAACATCTCCCAGGTGACCGAGCATGTGCGTTCCCGCCTGGCCCGCCAAATCAGCAACTCCAGCGTCTCGCCGGCGGGTTACATCCCGCTGGTCGCCCTGTCGCCGCAATGGGAACAAAGCTTCGCCGAAGCCGTCGTCGGCCAGGGCGACGAACGCCAGCTCAGCATGTCGCCGAGCAAGCTGCAGGACTTTATTTCCGCCGTGCGCGAATCCTTCGAAACCTTGGCCCAGCAGGGCGAGGTCCCGGTTCTGCTGACCAGCCCGGGCGTGCGTCCGTTCGTTCGGTCCATCATCGAACGGTTCCGGCCCGCCACCGTCGTGCTGTCGCAGAACGAAATTCACCCCAAGGTCAAATTGCGCACCGTGGCGCAGATATGAGGGGTGACCGGGCATGCGACTGAAAAATTTCACGGCGCCCACCATGGCGGAGGCCATGCAGCAAGTCCGCGACACGCTTGGGGAGGACGCCATCATCGTGTCCACCTACACCGGCGAACGCGGCCGCGGCGTGCAAATCACCGCCGCGGTGGAAAGCGACAGGCGACAGGAACTGCGCGACACCCAATTGGCGGAATCCGTGCCCCACGCGCCGGTATTCAACGAAAGCGCGGCCAACGACGGACACGCGCCCGGCAACGATCCGCAATCCGCCGCGGACCATGCCGGGTTCCTGGACACCGACTTCATTTATCAGTCGCTGATTTATCATGGGGTGACACCGACCTTGGCGGAACGGCTGTGCCAGACGGCCGGTTCCATGGACACCGACGACACGGCCCTGGCCCTGGGCGGCGCGATCGACACGTGTTACGGATTTAGCCCGATCCCCACCGCGCCGGCCCGTCCGGTCATGATGGTCGGCCTGCCCGGCGCCGGCAAAACCGTGACCGTGGCCAAACTGGCGGCCCGGGCGGCCATGCAAAAACACCCCTTCGCCGTCATCACCACGGATACCGTCCGGGCGGGCGCCATCGAGCAGTTGGAGAGCTTTACCAAGCTCATGAACATTATCCTGATCACCGTCGACCAGCCGAAGGCGCTGGCCGAGGCGATCCGGGTCCTGCCCGATGACGCCGCCGTGTTCATCGATACGCCCGGAACCAACCCGTTTCAGCAGCAGGAACTGGAAGACCTGAAAGCGTTTGTCCAGTGCGCCGACATCGAACCCGTCCTGTTGTGTCCGGCCGGCGTCGATCCGGTGGAATCGGTCGAGATCGCCGAACTGTTCGCCACCCTGAAGCCCAAACGACTGCTGGCGACCCGGCTGGATCTGGCGCGCCGTCTCGGTGGCCTGGTCACGGCGGTCGAAGCGACAGATTTGAATTTCAGCGATGCCGGCGTCACGCCTTTCGTGGCTCATGGGATCAGCGCCCTCAACCCCGTCTCCCTCGCCCGGCTGTTGCTGCGCGACCCGACAAACCCGGACACCCGATCCAACCTGCGTAAGGCCAAATCATGACCGTGCAAGCGTCTTCAGTAGCCCATCCCGCGTCCGCACCATCTGGCCGTAATCTGATCTCCGTGGCGTCCGGCAAGGGCGGCGTCGGCAAGACCTGGCTGTCCATCTCGCTGACTCATGCCCTATCGCTCAAGGGCAGGAAGGCGCTGCTGTTCGACGGCGACCTGGGCCTCGCCAACGTGGACATCCAGCTCGGCCTGATGCCCGAGCATGATCTGGGCACGGTGATTTCCGGACGCGGCCGGCTGACCGACGTCATTACGCCGTTCGGCGAAGGCGGCTTCGACGTCATCGCCGGCAAGTCGGGTTCGGGTTCGCTGGCCAATCTGGAGAAATCCCGGCTGTTCGGTTTGCGCAGCGATCTGCTGACACTGTCGCGCGACTATGACCGGGTCGTTCTGGACCTGGGCGCCGGTATCGACGCCGCGGTGCGCAGCCTGGCGGCCGCCAGCGCCCGCATTCTAGTGGTCACCAACGACGAACCGACGGCGCTGACGGACGCCTATGCGTTCATCAAGGTCATGGCCGGTCAGAACCGCGGCAAGCAGCTTGCGGTGATCGTCAACATGGCGGACAGCCACAAGGACGGCAAGCTGACCTACGAGCGCCTGATCAAGGCGTGCGACAATTTCCTCGGTTTCAAGCCGCCGCTGGCCGGCGTTATCCGCGCCGACGACCGGGTCAAGGACTCCATCCGGCATCAGACCGCCATTCTCAAGCGCCATCCCACGTCGGATGCGGCGGCGGATATCACGGCCCTGGCCGACAGACTGGCAGGTGGGCCATGAGCGGCGTCACCCCAACAACGGGTCCACCACCGGCCAATTCCGGCGGGTCCGGCAACCAGCAGCAAAACGCGGCGCCGTCCCAGGACGACGCCCAGAAACAAAACCAGGCGCCGCAAGGGCACCATCGCCCGGCGGTGAGCCTGTCCGCATCCCTCGCCCCGTTGGCCGAAGGCATGCGCGTCGACGCCCGCCTTGCCGGGCAGGACATGGACGGATTTCCCCTCATCCGCAGTGCCAACGGATCCTTCGTCATCGTCAGCGACACCGAATCCCTGCCGCCCAATTCCCGTCTCGTGCTGCAGATCCTGAACGTCGGCACGAGTGTGCGCGCGGCGATTCTCTCGGCCAACGGGCAGCCCCTGCATCCGCCTTTGCAGGTCACCCTCGAATTGACGCGCGCGGCGCCGCCGCTACCGGCGGCCGATCACACCGCACGGACCGGCAATCATTCGGTACAAACCACCTACGGTGCGATCGCCGGAGGAGAGCCGGTCACCGATCAGCCATCGCGGCTGGCGCCGGGGTCGCCGCTGGTCGCCAAACTGATCGCCAGCGCGACCGGCAAACCGTTGCCGACCGCCGCCAATTCCGACGGACCAACCTACCTGCTGCGGGTTTCAACCATCGGTTCCGGGGCCCGAACCGTTGGATCGCCTGTCACGGCGGCCAAGGCGGACGCCCAGCCGACGCCAGGCGCGGGACCGTCACCGTCGGCCGCATTCGCGCCCGGTGCCCGCGCTGCGGCCGGCACCGGCGTTCCCGGATACACCGTGGTGCAGCAGGCGACGGTAAGCCAGCCCCGACTAAATGGCATGATCGTCGGCAAAAGCCAAAGCGGGCAGTTGCTGTTCCGCAGCCCGGCGGGCCTTATGGCCTTGCAATCCAACGCCAACCTGCCGCCCGGCACCGCTCTGACGGCCGAGATCGTCAGCCGCACCCAGCCGGCCGAACAGACGCCGTTCGTTCACCGCGAAGCCCTCGCCCGCACGCCGGCGACCCTGGCCGGTCTGCTGTCCCATGACCGCAGTTGGCCGGACTTGAAGGAAACTTTCGAAGTATTGCGCGCGCTCGAGCCGGCCCTGGCGGCGCAGATGGCCGCCAAGGCCATGCCCATGCCCAATAAGCGGCTGACCAGCACGCTGCTGTTCTTCTTTTCGGCACTGAAGGCCGGCAATTTCCGCCAATGGCTCGGCGACAACGTTCTGCAGGCCCTGGAACGCGCCGGACGGCGCGACCTGCTCTTGCGGCTCGAGGACGACTTTGGCCAGGTGAGCCGACTGGCGGGCGAAACCGGCGGCGGCGACTGGCGGACCCTGTTGTTGCCCTTGTACGACGGTCACGACCTGCATCAGTTGATGCTGTTTTACCGCCATCACGGACGCAAGGACGGCGATCAGGACGGCGAGGAGGAAAGCACACGCTTCGTTCTCAATCTCGTTCTATCGTCCCTCGGACCGATGCAGCTCGACGGGCTGGTGCAGGACAAGCGCTTCAACCTGTTCGTCCGCTCCAAGCAACCCTTGGCGAAAACCGTGCAGCAAGACCTGTCGACCTTGTTCAACGAAGGACTCGACGCCACTGACTGGAGCGGCACCCTGGCCTTCCAGGTCGGCGGCCAGTTCCCGGTGGAACCGCTCGAGGAAGTCGTGCAACAGGAAAAGCATGGAGATGGTGTTGTCGTCTAACCTGCAACTTGCCCCGAACCCCGATCAGGATCGGCGCCGGTTGCTGCGGGCGGCCAGCAATACCGGCCAGGAACATGACATCCTGGTCACGCTGTCCAAAACACTGGCGTATTGTCATGTGGAAATCCGGTATGTCCCCGGAAAGCAGGTGCTGCTGGAAGACGGGAGCGCGTCCTACTGGTCGCATATGGACGGATTCGCCGCGGCGGCGCCGGAAGAATTGGCGGCGATAATTCTGGGTGATTTCAACAACGAGATCGTGCCGCGCTGGCTGCAGGTGACCGTGAGCAATGAAGACAGCGGCCATCGGGTCACGGTGATCGACCAGCAGCCCGACTGGCAAAACGCCGGCCTGCTGGCCCGGCTGCGTCCGCTCTAATTCCGTAGATCCGGCTACCGGCCGCCACGGCGACGGTGCATTTCCAGGCCGAGTTCGTCGAGTTCCTTTTGCTCGGCCGTCAATTCGGCCTTCCGTGCCTGTTCGTGGCGGCGTTCCTGAACCACTTCCAACTTCTTCAATTCACGAAACGCCGCCATGACTTCGCCATGGGCATCTTCGATGAGGGCTTGCTGCTGTACCATCAACGCTTCGAGTTCCTCGCGCCGCGCGATCACCGCATTGGCGTAACGGCCATAAAGATACGAAGCTTCGGGGTCGTCCCGCGCGGTTTCCTGTTCACGGGCGACTTCGGCTTCAAGATGCTTGACGCTGTCGTGCAGCGCCGTCATGCCGCGCTGCAGGTCGGCCAGCGCCTTGCGCTTCTCGTCCATCTGCTGCTGGCGCAGACGGATCAATGTCTGGAGCCCCATCATCTCCGGGCGTCCTCGGACCTACTCCGCGGCCCCGGCGTCCGCTTCGGGCGGGTGTTCAGCGGTATCCTGCTGGGCGGTAAAGACCGCTTCGAGTTCTTCATAGCCTTGTTCAAGGCCGACCCGTTCGTCCATTTTTTGACCGAGAAAGGCCTCGAGGGATTCGTTGTAGTGGATAGCCTCGTCCACCTTGGGATCGCTGCCGGTCCGATAAGCGCCGAGGCGGACCATTTCAGCCACATCGTCATAGACGGACATGAGTTGCCGGGCGTGATTGACGATCAGGTTTTCCGCCTCGCTGTTGCAACCGGGCATGGTCCGGGAAATCGATCTCAATACGTTGATGGCCGGGAACCGGCCGCGTTCCGCAATCGCCCGGTCGAGCACGATATGACCGTCCAGGATGCCCCGCACCGCATCGGCCACCGGTTCGTTGTGATCGTCGCCTTCCACCAGAACGGTGAACAGGCCGGTAATACTGCCGTCACCGGTGCCGGGGCCCGCCCGTTCCAGCAGCTTCGGCAGTTCGGCGAACACAGTCGGCGTATAGCCCTTGCTGGCCGGCGGTTCGCCGCCCGACAGGCCGATCTCGCGCTGCGCCATGGCGAAACGGGTGATGCTGTCGATCATGCACAGCACGTCGTTGTTCCGATCACGGAAATATTCGGCCAGGGTCAACGTCAGGTGCGCCGCCTGGCGCCGCATGAGCGCCGATTCGTCCGACGTGGCCACGACCACGATGCTGCGGGCGCGGCCTTCCGGCCCAAGATAGTCCTCAAGGAACTCCTGCACCTCGCGGCCGCGCTCGCCGACCAGGCCGATGATATTGACATCCGACGACGTGAAACGGGCCAGCATGGACAGAAGGATCGACTTGCCGACGCCCGAGCCCGCAAAGATGCCCATGCGCTGGCCGCGGCAGCAGGTCAAAAAGGTGTTCATGGCGCGGATGCCGAGATCCAGCTTGCCGGCGACCCGCTTGCGGGCATGGGCCTGCGGCGGCGCGGCGCGCAAGGCATAGGGCATGGGTCCCTTGGCCAGCGGCGGTCCGCCGTCGATGGGTTCGCCGACGGCGTTGACCACGCGGCCGAGCCAGGTTTCGTCCGGAAAGATGACCGGGTCCTGTTCGACGATATGCGCCTTGCAGCCGACACCGATGCCGTCCAGATGTCCGAACGGCATGGCCAATGCCCTGCCGTCGCGGAAACCGACGACCTCGCACATGGTGTCGGCACGGGCCCGAGTTTCCAGCCGCAATCGCGAACCGATGGTCAGGCGATGCGGCACACCGCCGACTTCAACCAGCAATCCCTGGATCGCGGCGACACGGCCGTAGTAACTATATTCGGAAAGCCCGTCGATCTCGGCAATTACGGATTGCAATCAATTTCTCCACCACACGCGGAAGCCCCAATCCGTGGACAGCGCCTCCGTCACCCGCCACAACATGTTGAGGTGATATGCTTAACGAATGGTAAAATCTTGATAAATATGAAAGAATCTGACGAAGGCATTAATTGCTTGGCTTGCTGTTAACCTATTCTTAATTTAAATCGTTAACCATATCGGCCGAGTGGAGGAACACACTATGCGCGTACTTCTCATTGAAGACGATTCGGCGATGGCCAAGGGCATCGAACTGATGCTGGGCGCCGAAGGCTTCAACGTCTATTCGACCGATCTGGGCGAGGAAGGCCTCGACCTGGGCAAACTTTACGACTACGACATTATCATTCTCGATCTGAACCTTCCCGACATGCACGGCTATGACGTGCTGAAGAAGCTCAGATTGTCGAAGATCGACACGCCGATCCTGATCCTGTCGGGCATGAACGAGCCCGACGACAAGGTGAAGGGCCTGGGTTTCGGGGCCGACGATTACCTGACCAAGCCATTCAACAAGGAAGAGTTGGTGGCGCGGATCCATGCCATCGTCCGGCGTTCGAAGGGCCACGCCCAGTCGATCATCAAGACCGGCAAACTGACCGTCAACCTGGACACCCGCAGCGTCGAGGTAACCGGCCAGCGGCTGCATCTCACCGGCAAGGAATATGCCATGCTGGAGCTGCTGTCGTTGCGCAAGGGCACGACCCTGACCAAGGAAATGTTCCTGAACCACCTTTACGGTGGCATGGACGAGCCGGAACTGAAAATCATCGACGTCTTTATCTGCAAGCTGCGCAAGAAACTCGCGGCGGCCACCGGTGGCGAGAATTACATCGAAACCGTCTGGGGCCGCGGCTACGTCCTGCGCGACGTCGAGGAAGAAGCTCCGGAGATGGAAGAGAAGGCGGTTGCCACCGGCGACTAAGCCTGCTTCCGATTAGGACCGCAACAGCTGACACGGCCGCCCTTTTGGGGCGGCCGTTCGCTTTTGTGGCCATGGTCAACACAGTCAAATGAATGTGGCAGGCCAAAAGAAAAAGAAAAGGGCCTATCCCGCGATAGGCCCTTTTCCGGTCCCCTCACTCCGTATGCGTCAGGCGACGGCGTATACGCCCCGCAGGCCGTCAACCGGCTTGAACTTGTCCGTCACACCCAAAACCGTCTCTGCGCCGCCCAGGAACAACATACCGTCCGATGGCATGATCTTGGCGGTGCGCCCCAGCACCTCGGCCTTGGTATCCTGGTCGAAATAGATCAGCACGTTGCGGCAGAAGACCACGTCGAAGGTGCCCATACCGCCGAAATTCTCCAGCAGGTTCAAAGGCTTGTATTGCACCATGCCGCGGATCGAGGCGTCGATCTGCCACATTTCGTTGACCTGATTGAAGTATTTGACCAGGAACTGGATCGGCAGGCCACGCTGCACCTCAAACTGGGAATAGAGCCCGCTTTTGGCCTTTTCCAGCACTTCGTTGGACAAGTCCGTGGCGACGATTTCCGTCCGCCAGCCAGCCATCTTGGCCGCGTTTTCCTTCAATACTATAGCCAACGAATAGGGTTCCTGTCCGGTCGACGCGGCGGCGCACCAGATGCGCAACGTCTTTTTGTCGGCGCGGGATTCCAGCAGCTTCGGCAGGACTTCCTTCTCGAAAACGTCGAACGGCTTCTGGTCCCGGAAAAAGAACGATTCGTTGGTCGTCATCGCCTCGGTGATGTCCGAGAGCACCGCTTCGTCCTTGGACTGGCGGATCGACGACACCAGGTCTTCCAGGCCGGCCATACCGCGCTTGCGCGCGATCGGCACCAGCCGACTTTCCAGCAGGTAGGTTTTGTCCGGCGTCAGTACGAGACCCGACCGTTCCTTGAGGATTGAACTGAGCAGTTCAAAATCCGTCTGGTTCATCGACTCCCTCCTGACATCAAATCGAGCACCTTCTGGCCGATCTGTTCGAGCGGCAGTACGGCACTGCATAATCCATTCGTGGCAACGGCCCCCGGCATACCCCAGACAACGCTGGTGGCTTCGTCCTGGGCGACGACGGTGCCGCCAGCCTCGACCACGGCCTTGCCGCCGTTCAAGCCATCCTGTCCCATCCCTGTCAGAATGACGGTCAAAACCTGTGCACCGTAGACCTTGCACAGACTGTCCAGCATCGGGTCAACGGCCGGCCGGCAGAAGTTCACCGGCGGATTCTGATTCAAGGACAGAACCTTCCCACCGTCCTTCTCGACGACCGTCATGTGGTAATCGCCCGGAGCGATGTAGACCTGACCCTTGTTCAAGGGTTCGCCGTCCTTGGCTTCATTGCAGGGAATACCGGCAATGCGTTCCAGATGTTCGGCCAGGATCGTCGTGAAAGTCGGCGGCATGTGCTGCGTAATGACGATCGGCAGGTTGATACGGTTTTTCAGGAAACCGAACAGCGTGAACAGAGCCTGCGGACCGCCCGTCGAACTGCCGATGGCGAGAACCTGCGGCGGCAACGAAGACGCGGTGCGCAGCGTCACGTTTTTCGGATCCATGGCCGGCGGCTTCGTCTTGACCTGCCGCGCCGCTGCACGGGCACCGGCGTCCCCCGACGGGACGGTTCCCGTTTTCTGCCGGCGCACGTCGCCGAGCGCCTTGACCTTGTCAACGAGTTCGCGGCGGAAGTCGTCGGCGGCCTGCAGGTCCCGGGTCGAGCTCGGCTTCGGAATGTAGTCGGACGCACCGCTGGCCAGCGCCTTCAGGCTGATGTCGGCGTTACGGGCGGTCAGTGTCGACGCCATGATGACCTTGAGGTCCGGATCGGCGTCCAGCAGCTTCGGGAGCGCCGTCAAGCCGTCCATTTCCGGCATTTCAATATCCAGAACGACCACTTCGGCACCGACCCGCGGCAGAGCATCCAACGCCACCTTGCCGTTGCGTGCGGTGCCCACCACTTCGACACGGCTGTCTTCGCCCAGCCATGTCGCAATCATGCCCCGGATGACCGCCGAATCATCGACGACCATCACGCGGTAGGGTGCGTTCCCCGCCGCCGACGCCGTGGGGGTCTTTATTTTTGCTGAGTTGTCGAGCACTTAGAGCAGGCCTACTTGTGCAAATTTCGCTTCGATGATTTCACGGTCGAAAGGCTTCATGATGTACTCGTTGGCGCCGGCCTCGATGGCTTCGCGAATGTGCGACATGTCGTTTTCCGTCGTGCAGAAAACGACGACCGGGTCGCCGCCGCCATCGGTCTTGCGCAGATCGCGCAGGAACTCGATGCCCGATTTGACCGGCATGTTCCAGTCGAGCAGCACCGCATCCGGCATGGTGCGGTTGCAGGCGTCGAGTGCATCCTGTCCGTCGACAGCCTCTTCAATTTCGAAATTGAGCTCCTCGAGGATCCGACGGGCCACCATGCGGATCACTTTCGAGTCGTCGACAACGAGGCACTTTTTCATAGTCTTACTCCGGTATAAACCGATTGCCTGCGAGGGCCGCGTTACAGCGGCTGCCCCGCGTTACGCCGCTTGCGAAATTCCGAAATCCAGCAGACGGTCGACGTCGAGAACCACAAGCAGTTCTTCGTCGAGCCGGTAGATGCCGCCGGCGATTTCACGCCAACGGGAATCCAGTGTCGCCGGGTTCCTGTCGAAGCGGTCCTCCGGCAGGCTCAGCACCTCGCCGACGGAATCGATCATCAGGCTGTAAGGCTCGCCCTGATGTTCGACCACGACACTCATGCCCTTATCCTCTTCGGGGCGCGGCGGCAGATTGAGCCGGCAACGCACGTCGATCGAGGTGACGATGCGGCCGCGCAGGTTGAGGGCTCCGGCCACTTCCGGCGGGGCTTTGGGGATGTGGGTAATCCGCTGCGGGCCCAGCACGTCCTGCACCGACAGAACCGGAATACCGAACAGCTGATCCGCGATCGTGACCGTTACGTAGTCCTGGTTGACCGATAGCTCACTCATGCTGCACCTCCTGCAACCGTCAGCGTCTGCGACAGAACATCAAGCAGCGCATCGCGATTGGTTTTGGACACATAGTCGACAAAGCCGGCCTGGCGTCCACGATCGAAGTCCTGGGCCGTGGTGTGAGAGGACAACGCCACCAGCGGGGTTTCCTCCCAGCGGCCGTCGTTCTTCACCGCCTCGGCAAACTCGAAACCGTTCATGCCCGGCATCTCGATGTCGCTGATGATGACATCGAAGTGTTCACCGTCTTCCCGCATCTCCAGGGCTTCATCCGCCGTGTCGGCGGTCGTGACCTGGTAGCCGGCAACGTTCAGCAACGGCACCAGCATGTTGCGGAAGAACGGGCTGTCGTCGACCAGCAGGATGCGGTTCTTGCGGCCTTCGGCGCCCGACGCGCTGCCTTCTTCGGCGAACCAGTCGCCCAGCGCACTGGTCAGATAGTAGGCGACATCGATAATTTCCGTCGCCTTGCCGTCGACCACGGCACTGCCGATCAGGCTCTGTTGCTTGGAAACCAGTTCGATGTCGAGGGATTCCTCGACGATGTCGACGATCTCGTCGACCACCAAGCCCATGGACCGGTCGCCGTCGGCGAACACCAGCATGGGCTGGCGGCCTTCCTCGCGAAGCTGATAGGACGAGTCGAACTTGACCAGCGGCATCAGGCGGCCGCGGTACTGCACCATCATCTGGCCGTCGGAATGCTCGATGTCGTTGACGTCGACTTCCTCGAGCCGGGCCACCAGCGACAACGGCACCGCCTTGGGTTCCTGATTGCCGACATGGAAGACCAGCAAGGCCACCAGGTCGTCGGCATAGGCCGTACGCTTGGCATCGGCTTCGTTCAGATCCTCGCCGATGGTCGACGAGACGTGCATGTTCGAAATGCCGTTCGGATCGAGGATCATGATCACCGTGCCGTCACCGAGAATGGTGTTGCCCGAGAAGATCTTGGTGTCGCGCAGGATCGGCGCGACCGGCTTGACCACGATTTCCTCGGTGTCGAAGACCTGATCGACGACAATACCGAAGGTCTGGCTGCCGATCTGCGACACGACGATGAAGGCTTCTTCCTCGTTGAAGACGCCTTCGGCCTCTTCGCCTTCGACCGGTTCCGGCATGACGGCGCCATCGCGCAGATCCAGCACCTTGTCGAGATAGACCAGCGGCAGCAGGCGGTCACGCAGGCGCAGAACCGGCGTGCCGTTGATGCGCTCGATCTTATGCTCGCCGTCCTTGCTGGCACGGACCAGTTCGACAACGCTGAGCTGCGGGATGGCGAACCGTTCCTTGGCGCATTCGACGATCAGGGCCGAAACGATCGCCAGGGTCAGCGGGATCTTGATGGTAAAGGTCGTGCCCTTACCCTCCACCGACTTGACATCCACCGTGCCGCCGATCTTTTCGATATTGCTGCGCACCACGTCCATGCCGACGCCACGGCCGGACACGGCGGTCACCTTCTCGGCGGTCGAGAAACCGGGGTTGAAGATGAATTGCAGGATGCGTTGATCGGACATTTCCTCGAGATCGGCACCCGACGCCAGGCCCTTCTCAAGCACCTTGGCCTTGATCTTGTCGACCGGCAGGCCGCGGCCGTCATCGAGAATCTCGATATTGATGTGCCCGCCCTCGTGATAGGCGTTGAGCACCACTTTGCCCGTTTCGGATTTACCGGCAGCGGACCGTTCCTGCGGGCCTTCCAGGCCGTGATCGGCGGAATTCCGCACCATATGGGTCAGCGGATCCTTGATCAGCTCGAGGACCTGGCGGTCAAGCTCGGTCTCGGCGCCGTTCATCTGCAGGTCGATTTTCTTGTTCAGTTCGTGCGACAGATCGCGCACGATCCGCGGCAGCTTGGCCCAGGCATTGCCGATCGGCTGCATGCGCGTCTTCATGACGCCTTCCTGCAGCTCGGTCGTGACATGGCTCAGACGTTGCAGCGGAACGGTGAACTCGCTGTCCTCGCGTCCACGGATCATCTGCAGCAGCTGGTTGCGGCTCAGCACCAGCTCACTGACCATGGTCATGAGGTTTTCCAGCAATTCCACGTTGACGCGAATGGTCTGATTGGATTTGGGGCCTTCGCTCTTGGCGGCACCGCCGGCAGCCGGCTCGGCGGCCTGGGCGGCCTCGACAGGCGCCTCGACGGGGGCCGGAGCGTCCGCTACGGGCTCGCCCTCGGCAACGACCTCATCCACCCCGGCCTCGGCGGCCAGTTCTTCCGGGCCTTTCGCGGCGGCAAAGGCGGCTTCAAGCTCGTCGAGCGAGACTTCGCCGGGGATTTTGGCGTCCTCGGCCTCTTCGGCAGGGGCGGTTTCCTCCGGCACGGCCGGCGCTTCCGCGCTCGCCGCCGGTGCGGCTCCCCCGGAAGCCAAGGCATTCAGCTTTTCGATGAGGTCCTTGTCGTCGCCTTCCGGCTCCGCCTCGGTTTCCTCCAGCACGCCAAGGATGTCCTTGATCTGGTCGAACGACGCCAGGATCAGCGTCACCGCTTCCGGCGTAACGACCAGTTCCCGGTCGCGGAACTTGCCCAAGACGTTTTCCGAAGCATGCGCTACCGCTTCCAAGCGGGGCAGGCCCAGAAATCCGCAGGTTCCTTTGATTGTGTGTACGAGCCGGAAAATGTTGTCGATCAGCTCCGGATTGTCCGGATTCTGTTCCAGGTTCACCAACTCGCTGTCGAGGACCGAGATACTCTCATTCGTCTCGGTCAGAAATTCACTTAGAAGATCGTCCATCGGGCACGGTCCTTGTCGTGTAACTAACAGCCCGGAAATACGGGCTAGGGGGTTACCGCACGACTTATAAAATCGGCCCTCTGAAGATCAGCGAGACAAGTTAAAAACCTGTAAAGAGTAATATTAATAAAGGGTTGCCGACGGTCCGTCAGACCGCCGCGGAAAGCTCAACCTGATCAACCTGGCTGTCGTCGAATTCGACCGCCGTACCCAAAGTCCCAGCTAATTGAAGGGTATACCAAGGTTGTACGTTATGGGCGTCGACCTGATCGTCGGAGACTTCGCCGGCCAGAACCGCACGATGACCGTCGCTAAAAGATGCCTTGGGACCGTCGGCGACCACGCGGAGACGTAGAGATCCTGCCTCGCGCGTCAACTGCACGTTCAAATTCCCGCCGCGGGCCAAGGCGCCGCCGGTCAGCAGAACCATGTTCAGCAGCAACTTGACGATCGATTTGTCGACCGGAATGCCGTCGTCGGGCGGCCAGTTCAGCGTCACCTTGCCCTGCAGGAACAGGCCTTCCGCCGCCCGGCGGGCTTCACCGAGACCGATTTCCGCGCCCATACCCGTCGCGGCGCCGAACGCCATACGATAGAACTGCAACCGCCGGCCGGCCTCCTGGGCGCTGTTGGCGACCAGGTCCATGGCCTGGTCACGCATCGCGCCGTCGTCTTCGTCGGCCAACAATTCCACCCCGTTGTTGACGGCACCGACCGGGCCGATCAGGTCATGGCACAGCCGGGAGGACAGCAACGCCGCCAGTTTCATCTCATCCATCGGTTACTCCTGATGCTTTAGGTCGCGACGGGACGCAACACCGTCGTCTTTGGTGGATTGTTGCGCAATAATGGTCCATAGCGTACATCGCAGCGGATCAACAAGCCCTGACACGTCGACAGCTCTGGAATCCCTCATGAATTTCGCATTGTCACCGGGAGAATTGGTACGGCATCCCGACCAGCCGGACTGGGGGATCGGCCAGGTCCAGTCCGTCGATGGCAACAGGGTGACGGTCAATTTTGAGCATGTTGGTAAACAAATGATCAATGCCGCCGTGATTGAACTCATCACGATAAATTTCGATTCCGGCGCGTAGTTCTTGGTATACAACTGCGCAAAAAGCTGGCGACCAGTCAAATGGCGCCGCGCGGCCCCGGCCGGGCGGCGGGGTGAGGAACAAAACGTATGACGGCGATGTCCGGCAAAGCCAAGATCCGCGGTGCAAAGCCTTTCCCGAAAGGGCGCCAGGTCGAACCCGAAGCCGCGTCCGAAGTCAGAAACACGATCGGCGCGGGTCCGTTGCGCCGCGATATGCTCATCGAATACCTGCATGCGCTGCAGGACCGGTACGGCTGTCTGTCGCATGGCCATCTCGCCGCCCTGGCGCACGAGATGAAGCTGGCCATGGCCGAGGTGTTCGAGGTCGCCACGTTCTATGCCCATTTCGATGTGGTTGCCGACGCGGACGGCCATCCGGGCCTGACGGTGCGGGTCTGCGACAGCCTGTCGTGCGCCCTGGCCGATTCAGACAACCTATTGAAAACACTGAAACAATACGCCGGAAACGGAGTCCGGGTGGTGCGCGCGCCGTGTATGGGCCGGTGCGAGCAGGCGCCGGTCGCGGCGGTCGGCCACAACCATCTGGGCGGCGCGACCGTCGAGACCGTGACCGCGGCGGTCGAGGCCGGCGCGACCGAGGAACCGGCCCCCGGTATCATCGGCCTGGACGCATACCAGGCGGACGGCGGCTACGCCAAACTGCGGGCCTGCCTGGACGGCTCCCTCGCCGTCGACGCCGTTCTCGATGCCCTGGATCAATCGGACCTGCGCGGCCTGGGCGGGGCCGGCTTCCCGACCGGGCGCAAATGGCGCTTCGTGCGCCAGGAACCCGGCCCGCGGCTGATGGCCGTCAACGGCGACGAAGGCGAACCGGGTACCTTCAAGGACCGCCACTATCTGGAGACCGATCCCCACCGTTTCATCGAAGGCACGCTGATCGGCGCCTGGGCGGTCGAGGCGGACGAGGTCTACATCTATATCCGCGACGAATACCCGGCCATCCGCCACATGCTGGCCCGCGAATTGGACGCCGCCCGTGCCGCCGGGCTGGTCATACCGGCGGTTTACATCCGCCGCGGCGCCGGCGCCTATATCTGCGGCGAGGAATCGGCCATGCTGGAAAGCATCGAGGGCAAGCGCGGCCTGCCGCGCCACAAGCCGCCGTTTCCCTCGCAAGTCGGCCTGTTCGGCCGCCCGACCCTGATCAACAACATCGAGACCCTCTACTGGGTGCCGACGATCCTGGACAACGGGGCCGACTGGTTCGCCGGCCAGGGCCGGCGCGGCCGCAAGGGACTGCACAGCTTCTCGGTGTCGGGCCGGGTGAAGGAGCCGGGCGTCAAGCTGGCCCCCGCCGGCATTACGGTGCAGGAACTGATCGACGAACATTGCGGCGGCATGGCCGACGGCCACGCCTTCAAGGGCTACCTGCCCGGCGGCGCCTCGGGCGGCATTCTGCCGGCCTCGATGGCCGACTTGCCGCTCGATTTCGGCACCTTGGAGGAACACGGCTGCCTGCTGGGTTCCGCCGCCATCGTCGTCTTGTCCGACCAGGACGACGCCAAGGCCGTGGCCCGCAACCTGATGCATTTCTTCGCCGACGAATCCTGCGGCCAGTGCACGCCGTGCCGGGTCGGCACCGAAAAGGCCCTGGCCTTGATGGACGCGCCCGCTTGGGACACGGATTTGCTGGAGGAATTGTCCGCCGTCATGGCCGATGCCTCCATCTGCGGCCTCGGCCAGGCCGCCGCCAACCCACTGCTGTCTGCGATCAAGCGTTTTCCGGAGGATGTGCAATGAGCGATCTGGTCATCTTCACCCTGGACGGCCGATCCGTTACCGCGTCCGCCGGCGAAACCATCTGGCAGGTGGCCCAGCGCTCCGGCACGGCCATCCCGCACCTGTGTTATTCCACCGCCGCCACCTACCGGGCCGACGGCAACTGCCGCGCCTGCATGGTCGAAATCGAGGGCGAGCGCACCCTGGCCGCGTCGTGCATGCGCAAGCCGGCCGACGGCATGGTGGTGAAGAGCCAATCCGACCGCGCCGCAACGGCCCGGCGCATGGTCATGGAACTGCTGATATCCGACCAACCGGTCCGCGCCGACACCCACGATCCCGAATCCAAGTTCTGGGCCATGGCCGACGTCACCGGGGTCGCGGAAAGCCGCTTTCCGCGCCGCGAAACGCCGCAAGCCGACCTCAGTCATCCGGCCATGGCGGTCAATCTGGACGCCTGCATCCACTGCAATCTGTGCGTCCGCGCCTGCCGCGAGATCCAGGTCAACGACGTCATCGGCATGGCCGGCCGCGGCGCCGAGGCCAAGATCGTCTTCGATTTCGACGACCCCATGGGCAACAGCACCTGTGTCGCCTGCGGCGAATGCGTCCAGGCCTGTCCGACCGGCGCCCTGCTGCCGGCCAATGATGCCATCCGCGTCGACGCCGACAAGACCGTCGACAGCGTCTGCCCCTATTGCGGCGTCGGCTGCCAGATGACCTACCACGTCAAGGACAACGCCCTGGTGCGGGTCGAGGGCCGCGAAGGCCCGGCGAACCTGGGCCGGCTGTGCGTCAAGGGCCGCTTCGGCTTCGACTACGTCGCCCACCCGCACCGGCTGACCAAGCCGTTGATCCGCAAGGACGGCGTCGCCCGCGACGATATCGCATCCCTCGATCCGGCCGATCCGCTGAGCCACTTCCGCGAGGCGACCTGGGAGGAAGCCCTCGACCGCGCCGCCGCCGGCCTCAAGACGATCCGCGAGCGCGACGGCGACCGGGCCCTGGCCGGGTTCGGCTCGGCCAAGGGTTCCAACGAGGAAGCCTATCTGGTGCAGAAGCTGGTGCGCACCGGCTTCGGCAACAACAATGTCGATCACTGCACCCGGCTGTGCCACGCCTCGTCAGTGGCGGCGCTGATGGAAACCATCGGCTCGGGCGCGGTGACGGCGCCGTTCGCCGAGGCGGCCAATGCCGATGTGATCGTCGTCATCGGCGCCAACCCGACGGTCAACCATCCGGTGGCGGCCACCTTCTTCAAGAACGCGGCCAAGGCCGGCAAGACGCTCATTGTCATCGATCCGCGCGGCCAGTTGTTGAGCCGCCATGCCACTCACGCCATCCAACAGAAGCCCGGTTCCGACGTCGCCCTGCTCAACGCCATGATGCACGTCATCGTCGAGGAAGGCCTGACCGACCGGAATTACATCGAAGGCTATACCGAAGGCTTCGACGCCCTGGCCGAACACTTGGAGGCCTACACGCCCGAGGCCATGGCACCGGTCTGCGGCGTCGATGCCGAGACCATACGCACGGTGGCCCGCACCTATGCCGGCGCCGATGCGGCGATGATCTTCTGGGGCATGGGTATGAGCCAGCACGTGCACGGCACGGACAACTGCCGCTGCCTCATTTCGCTGGCGCTGATGACCGGCCATGTGGGCCGCCCGGGCACCGGCCTGCATCCGCTGCGCGGCCAGAACAACGTGCAGGGCGCCTCCGACGCCGGGCTCATCCCCATGGTCTATCCCAACTACCAGCCGGTCACCGACGCCGCGGCCCGGTCCAAGTTCGAGGACCTGTGGGGGACCAAGCTGGACCCGGAGACCGGGCTGACGGTGGTCGAAATCACCGAAGCCATCCACGCCGGCACCATCAAGGGCGTCTATGTCATGGGCGAGAACCCGGCCATGTCCGACCCCGACGGCAATCACGCCCGCGCCGGACTGGCCAAGCTGGAACACCTGGTGGTGCAGGACCTGTTCCTGACCGAAACCGCGCGGTACGCCGATGTGGTTCTGCCAGCCTCGGCCTGGCCCGAAAAGGACGGCACGGTGACCAACACCGACCGCCGGGTGCAGTTGGGTCGCCAGGCTCTGGATCCGCCCGGAGACACCCGTCAGGACTGGTGGATCATCCAGGAGATCGCCAACCGCCTGGGCCTGGGCTGGACCTACACCCACCCGAGCGACGTGTTCGCCGAGATGCATTCCGCCATGGCGTCGCTCGACAACATCACCTGGGCGCGGCTCGAGCGCGAGGACGCCGTCACCTATCCCTGCGACGCCAAGGACGAACCCGGCCACGAAGTGATTTTCGGCGACGGTTTTCCGACCGCTTCCAAGCGGGGCAAATTCGTGCCCGCCGCCATCATCCCGCCCGACGAACAGCCGGATGCCGACTACCCGCTGGTGCTGACCACCGGAAGGACCCTCGAGCACTGGCACACCGGCGCCA
>JANQFL010000097.1 GCA_028277845.1 Sneathiellales bacterium | reverse complement strand
GGAGGAAAGCGCCTGCTACACCCTGACTTTGGCGACGGCGTACCGCATGCTGTTCGGCCACCGCCCGCACATCCTGCGGCCGGGCCACAACGTGCTGGTCTGGGGCGCCTCGGGCGGCCTGGGATCCATGGCCATCCAGCTCATCGCCACCGCCGGCGCCAACGCCATCGGCGTCATCTCCGACGAAAGCAAGCGCGAGTTCGTCATGTCCATGGGCGCCAAGGGCGTGATCAACCGCAAGGACTTCAATTGCTGGGGCCAGTTGCCCGAGGTCAACGGCCCGGACTTCAAGGAGTACATGAAGGAAACCCGCAAGTTCGGCCGGGCGATCTGGGACATCACCGGCAAGGGCAACGACGTCGACTTCGTCTTCGAGCACCCGGGCGAATCCACCTTCCCGGTGTCGTGCAACATGGTCAAGCGCGGCGGCATGGTCGTGTTCTGCGCCGGCACCACCGGCTACAACCTGACCATGGACGCCCGCTTCGTCTGGATGCGCCAGAAACGCATTCAGGGCAGCCACTTCGCCAACCTGAAGCAGGCGGCCCAGGCCAACCAGTTGGTCATCGAACGGCGCATCGATCCGTGCATGTCGGAAGTGTTCTCGTGGGAAGACATCCCGGCGGCCCACACCAAGATGATGAACAACCTGCACAAACCCGGCAACATGGCCGTGCTGGTCAACGCCAAGGTGCCGGGTCTGCGCACATTGGAAGACGCGGCGGAAGCCGGGCGCCAGTAGGCACCCGCGTTTCCTTCGCCCACGACACAAGAGCAAGAAACGGATTTCGCCATGAGTGCCACGCCCGCCGCGGCCGCCGACAGCGGTCCCGCCATTCTCGACAACCTGCTGCCCACGTGTGCCGCCGCGGTCGCCGCCGCCGATACCCTGGTCGAGGCGGCCAAGCAGTCGGTGCGGGCCCGGGTCGTGCAGGATGGCCGCGTCGACGGCGGGTTGCTGGAAGCCAACCAGTATGCGGTGCACGGCCTGGCCTGGCTGGCGACCTATGCCGAATGCCTGCGCGAATTCCACGGCTGGGCCGAGACCCTGTCCGGCGAAGGCAAGCTGGGTGAATTGGAAACCCTGATGCTGCAGGCCGGCTTCGGCGAATATCTCGGCCAGATGGCCGGCGGCGTGCCCATGAGCCAGCACGAAGTCGTGCGCCCGGCAGACATGGGTCTGGACGCCGGCGCCGTGGACGCCTTGATGACCGCCGAGGTGCGGGCACTGATCGCCGGCGGTAACACCGCGGCGGTGCGTTCGCGCATCGGCGGGCTGATCGCGGACGGTGTCGACACCGGCGAATTCGGTGAGCTGGGCCTGGACGAAACCATGGCCATGGTGCGCGAACAGTTCCGCCGCTTCGCCGAGGACCGGGTCGTACCCAACGCCCACGACTGGCACAGCAAGGACGAACTCATCCCCATGGACGTGGTCACCGAAATGTCCGAACTGGGCGTCTTCGGCCTGACCATTCCCGAGGAATACGGCGGCCTGGGCATGGGCAAGACGGCCATGTGCGTGGTGTCGGAGGAACTGTCCCGCTCCTACATCGGCGTCGGTTCGCTCGGTACCCGATCGGAGATCGCCGCCGAGCTGATCCTGCGCGGCGGCACCGAGGAACAGAAACAGAAATGGCTGCCGCTCATCGCCTCGGGTGAAGTGCTGCCGACGGCGGTGTTCACCGAACCCAACACCGGTTCCGATCTCGGCTCGCTGCGCACCCGCGCGGTCAAGGACGGCGACGTCTACAAGGTGACCGGTAACAAGACCTGGATCACCCACGCCGCCCGCACCGACCTGATGACCCTGCTGGCCCGCACCAACCCCGATCAGCCGGGTTACAAGGGCCTTTCGATGTTCCTGGCGGAAAAGCGGCGCGGTTCCGACGACGACCCGTTTCCGACCGACGGCATGACCGGCGGCGAGATCAAGGTGCTCGGTTACCGCGGCATGAAGGAATACGAACTGGCCTTCGACGGCTTCGAGGTCAAGGCCGAGAACCTGCTGGGCCAGGAGGAAGGCAACGGCTTCAAGCAGTTGATGGAAACGTTCGAGTCCGCCCGTATCCAGACCGCCGCCCGGGCGCTGGGCGTCGCCCAGTGCGCCATGGAGCTGGGCCTGCGCTACGGCCGCGAGCGCATCCAGTTCGGCAAGCCGATCTACGAATTCCCCCGCGTGCACGGCAAGGTGGCCTGGATGGCGGTGGAAATCATGCTGGCCCGGCAACTGTCCTACTTCGCCGCGCGGCAAAAAGACAGCGGCCGGCGCTGCGACCTGGAGGCCGGCATGGCCAAACTGCTGGCGGCCCGCGTCGCCTGGGGCTGTGCCGACAACGCGCTGCAGATCCACGGCGGTAACGGCTATTCCGAGGAATTCCCCATCAGCCGCGTGCTATGCGACGCCCGCATCCTCAACATCTTCGAGGGCGCGGCGGAAATCCAGGCCCAGGTCATCGCCCGGCGCGTACTCGAAACCGGTAACTGATCCGCACGCGTTCGACGGCTGGCGCTGGATGCCACCACGCGTTATACCTGAGCCATGAAATCGTTTCTGTTCGTCCTGATGATCATCGCCCTGATCGCGGTGTTCCTGGTGCTGGCCATCGGCCTGATCGGCATGCTGCGCGGCAAGGACTTCAACCGGAAATACGGCAACGTCATGATGCGCGCCCGCGTGGTGACCCAGCTTCTGGCCGTCATCATCGTCGCGGCCTATATGTTCGCCGACTAACGGGGCAGGGGACCAATGGTCAGACTCGACAAGATCTACACCCGGGGCGGCGACAAGGGACAAACGTCGCTGGGCGACGGCGCCCGCGTCGCCAAGCACGACCTGCGCGTCGAGGCCTACGGCACCGTCGACGAACTGAACGCGGTCATCGGCTTGGCGCGGCAACACACGGATGGCGATGTCGACGCCATGCTGTCGCGCATCCAGAACGATCTCTTCGACCTGGGCGCCGACCTGTGCACGCCCGAGGATTCGCGGCGCAGCGAAGGCGCCTTGCGCATCGACGACGCACAGGTCGAACGGCTGGAAAGCGAAATCGACCGGCTCAACGACGCGCTGGAGCCACTGAAGTCGTTCATCCTGCCGGGCGGGACCCCCGCTGCGTCATGGGCGCACATGGCCCGCACCGTCAGCCGCCGGGCCGAGCGCCTGGTCTGCGCCCTGGCCGAGAAGGAAGACGTCAACGGCGCGGCGGTGCGTTACCTCAACCGGCTGTCCGATCACTTCTTCGTCCTGGCCCGCCACCTCAACGACAACGGTGCGGCCGACGTTCTCTGGGTGCCTGGCGCCAACCGTTAGTTCTTTGTGGCCTGCGCGGCGATGCGATCGAATATCGCATCCAACTCCCTGGCCATTTCGTCCAGCGGCGCGCTCTTGTATGGGGCGAACACGGCGCTCGGTGTGCGGTAGGTCAACGTGGCCGTCCCGTCCGCGTTCTCCGTGACATAGTACCGCAGCGGCGCCTCGATCCCGGCCGGTACGCTCGCCTTCAGCATGCGCACGGCGAAGTCGTTGCGGTAGACGCCGATGACGAGATTGCCCGGAATTTTTACTCCACGGTTGGCGGCGCCGGCGCTGGCGCTGGCCCGGGTCACGATGCCCATTTTGTTGGCGCCGACCGCGGCTTCGAGCCGGCTCCACAGAGTCTTGAAGTCATGCTCCGATTCGATCGACCGCGTGCCAGGGTGTGGCCACGGGTTGGCGTCGGCGGCCAGAGCCGGCGCATGGCTCGTGAGGGTTAAGGAGAAGAGGGCGATGATCAAGGTTAACAGGCGAAGTGGCATGGTCGGGCCTTCCAGTGGCGGAGAATTGAAACCGGCAAATGAACGCATTGCGTCATCCTATTCGGGCGGCGCCGGATCACCATGGCGACTCACCGGGTTGTGACGGAATGTGAAGGGCAGAATTCTGCGATTATCGAAACGTGTCGGATGTAACAATGTATGCGTCGCAGTTCCGATATTCGGAAGTGTTGCGTTACATTGACACGCCATAATCGGCACATTATTTTGCACCGCATCATTTGTCCGGCCAAGGCCGGGAACGTGGGGGCAGGGCGTCCGTTCGGACGCCCGGTTTCCCCTTGGAACAGCCGAACGGAAGAGCAGCCATCTCATGAAAGTACTGGTTCCTGTCAAGCGGGTGGTCGACCCCAACGTCAAGGTGCGGGTCAAGGCCGACCAGACCGGCGTTGAACTCGCCAACGTCAAGATGTCCATGAACCCGTTTTGTGAAATCGCGGTGGAAGAGGCCCTGCGGATGCGCGAAGCAGGAACGGTCACCGAGGTGGTCGCGGTCTCCATTGGTGTGCAGCAGTGCCAGGAAACCATCCGCACGGCATTGGCCATGGGCGCCGACCGCGGCATCCTGATCAAGACCGACGAAGACGTGCAGCCGCTGGCCGTGGCCAAGCTGCTCAAGGCCGTGGTCGATGAGGAAGGCCCTGATCTGGTGATCCTCGGCAAACAGGCCATCGATGACGATTCCAACCAGACCGGCCAGATGCTGGCCGCGTTGCTGGGCTGGTCCCAGGGCACATTCGCCTCCAACATCGACATTGCCGATGGCAAGGCCCAGGTGGTCCGTGAAATCGACGGCGGCCTGGAAACGGTCAGCCTGAACATGCCGGCCATCGTCACGACGGACCTGCGCCTGAACGAACCCCGTTACGCGTCGCTGCCCAACATCATGAAGGCGAAGAAAAAGCCGATCGACGAGAAGACGCCGGAAGATTACGGCGTCGACATCGCGCCGCGTCTGACCGTGCTCAAGGTCGAGGAACCGCCGAAACGCCAGGCCGGCGTCATGGTGGAGAGCGTGGCCGAACTGGTCGACAAACTGCGTAACGAAGCGGGAGTGATCTGATGTCTGTTCTTGTTGTTGCCGAACACGACAATGCGGAGCTCAAGCCCGCGACGTTGAATGTCGTCACCGCCGCCGCGCAGATCGACAGCGACGTGCATGTGCTGGTCGCCGGTACCGGATGTGGCCCCGTCGGTGAGGCCGCGGCCAAGATCGCCGGCGTGTCCAAGGTGCTGGTTGCCGACGGTGAGCAATACGCCCATCACTTGGCCGAAGTGATGGCCCCGCTGCTGGTCAAACTGGCGCCGAACTACGGTGCCGTGCTGGCGCCGGCCACCACCGGCGGTAAGAACGTCATGCCCCGTGCGTCGGCGTTGCTTGACGTGGCGCAGATCTCGGAAATCATCGAAGTGGTCTCTCCAGACACCTTCGTCCGCCCGATCTACGCCGGTAACGCCATGGCGACCGTGCAGTCGTCGGACTCCGTGAAGATGATCACGGTGCGCACGACCGGTTTCGACAAGGCCGAGGAAGAAGGTGGCTCGGCGTCGGTGGAAGCCATTGACGGAGCCGAGGATCCGGGTCTGTCGGCCTTCGTCGGCCAGGAACTGACCAAGTCGGACCGGCCGGAACTGACCAGCGCCCGCATCGTCATCTCGGGCGGCCGCGGCATGCAGTCGGGCGACAATTTCCACCTGCTCGAATCGGTGGCCGACAAATTGGGCGCGGCGGTCGGTGCGTCTCGCGCCGCGGTCGATGCCGGTTTCGTGCCCAACGACTACCAGGTCGGTCAGACCGGCAAGGTGGTGGCGCCGGAACTGTACATCGCCGTCGGCATCTCCGGTGCGATCCAGCATCTCGCCGGCATGAAGGACAGCAAGGTCATCGTCGCCATCAACAAGGACGAAGAGGCGCCGATTTTCCAGGTCGCCGACTTCGGTCTGGTGCAGGACCTGTTCAAGGCGCTGCCGGAACTCGACGCCGCCTTGGGCTGACAAAGCGAACTTTAGTACTGGGTAAACAATAGGGTGATGAAGCGATGATCCAGAAGATCGGCGTCATTGGCGCGGGCCAGATGGGAAACGGTATCGCCCATGTGTGTGCCCTGGCGGGATACGATGTCGTGCTCAGCGACATCAACGAAGATCAGTTGACGAAGGCCCTCGAAACCATCGAAGGCAATATGGTCCGGCAGGTCGCGCGCGGTCACATCTCGGAAGCGGACCACGCGGCCGCCAAGGGCCGTCTGTCGACCGTTGTCGGCCTCGAGACCTTCTCGGACGTCGACTTGGCCATCGAATCTGCGACGGAAGACGAAACCGTCAAGAAGGCGATCCTCGAAGACCTCTGCCAGCACGTCGGTAGCGAGACGCTGATCGCCACCAACACGTCGTCGATTTCGGTGACTCGTTTGGCGTCGGTCACCGACCGGCCGGAACAGTTCATGGGCATGCACTTCATGAACCCGGTGCCGGTCATGCAGTTGGTCGAGTTGATCCGCGGCATTGCCACGTCGGAAGAGACGTTCGGTACGGTGCGCGAGCTGACCATCAAGTTGGGCAAGACCCCGGCCAACGCCGAGGACTTCCCGGCGTTCATCGTCAACCGCATCCTGTTGCCGATGATCAACGAGGCGGTCTACACCCTGTACGAAGGTGTCGGCACGGTCGAAGCCATCGATACGGCCATGCGGCTTGGCGCCAACCATCCGATGGGTCCGTTGACCTTGGCTGACTTCATTGGCCTGGACACGTGCCTGGCGGTCATGCAGGTGCTGTACGAAGGCCTGGCGGACACCAAGTACCGGCCATGTCCGTTGCTGGTGAAATACGTCGAAGCCGGCTGGTTGGGCCGCAAGACCGGTCGCGGTTTCTACGACTATCGCGGTGAAACGCCGGTCCCGACCCGCTAACGCTTCGGTACCAGCCTATACCGCCGCGCATAGGGCCGCGCGTTAACTCTCGACAAGTTTCTGCAGCCGTTCGACGGCATCGTCCCATTGCCGCGATGCCCGTTCCAGATATTGTCTTGCTTCGGCAAGGCTGCTCGGCTGGACGGCATAATGACATTCCCGCCCGACCCGCTTGCTGGAAACGACACCGGCATTTTCCAGCACGTTAAGGTGCTTGCTGACGCCTTGCCGCGTGAGGCCGGTCCCCTGCGTCAGTTCAACGATCGACTGCGCTCGCCCTTCGGACAAACGGGCCAACAGTGAAAGGCGGGTTGCGTCGCCAAGCGCGGCGAAAACCGGCGCGACGGAATCGGATGGATCAATCTGAGGAAGCGACATAGGCGGTGATGTTCTCCGCTTGAAAATTCCAGCCCGCGGTATTGCCACGCATGACTTCAAGCCGCCTGGGATCCGGCAATGCCTCGAACCCGCTCTCGGTAATCGTGAGCATGGTGCCCTCGGCCGTCGGTTCAAGTTGGAACTCAACGAGAGTGGTTGGTTGATCGGCGATGGCGACATCGGACTCCTCGTCGAAATCATGCCACCTGAAGGAGAAGTATTTTTCGGTCTCCATTCGCTCCACGGTCGCCAGCCAGGGTAGGTGCTCATAGCCCGGCAAGGTCATCATTCCGGTCGAAACTTCGCCGGGCCGGAAAGGGCCATCGAGTTTGACACGAAACCATTTGCCGAATTCCTGGTGATCGGACAAAGCGCGCCAGACTCGTGAGACGGGTGCTTTCAGTTCTACTTGCTTGACGATTCGATCGGTCATAACAGGCAACCTCCTGGTTGCCTGTTAAGTTAGCGCGTCGCGAATAACATGCAACCAAAAAGTTGCCTTTAGGTGCCAATCCTAGTCTTGCGCGATGTAGAACTTCATCAGTTCGATGGTTTCCGGCGCGTCCCACTTGGCCGGGCCGACCAGGCGGCCGACCTCCCGGCCTTCACGGTCGACCAGAAAGGTTGTCGGCAGGCCCAGCGCCTTGAACATGCGGCTCGACTTGGTGCTCTTGTCCACATAGGGCACCAGGTTCTTGACCTTGATTTCCTCCAGGAACGCCTTGACCTTGGGAAACCCGCGTCTGTCTTGCGACAAAATGACAACTTCGAAGTCATCGCCGCCCAGCAGTCCTTGCAGATGATCAAGCTCCGGCATTTCCCGCCGGCACGGGGCGCACCAAGTGGCCCACAGGTTGACCAGCAGCACCTTGCCCTTGAAATCGGCCAAGGTCAGCCTGTTGCCGGCTTCGTCCCTGAACCCGGCCGCAGGAACCGGTTCCGGGAACGCTTGCGGGACGAAGTTGGTCATGGCGCCGGTAATCAGCGACTTATCCGGTTGACCGGCGGCGCTTTCTCCGCCATCAAACCAGAACAGAAGTGCCGCGCCCAATACAAACGCGATAAACTGAACTTTCACCTGCCGTCCTTTCCTTGGGGCCCGGTTGAATAATGTGCAAAGACCATGAGTGACAAGACCAAAAACGATACCAATGCCCAATCGTCGGCGAGCGCTCAATCCTCGGCGAGCACCATGTGGGGTGGCCGGTTCAGTGCCGGTCCGTCCGCCGTGATGGAGAAGATCAATGCCTCCATTGACGTGGACAGGCGCATGTACGCGCAGGACATCGCCGGATCCAAGGCGCACTGTACCATGTTGGTGGCCCAGGGCATCATCTCAAGCGCCGACGGCGACGCGATTCTCGCGGGCCTCGATACAATTTTGCGTGAAATCGAGGCCGGCGACTTTCCGTTCAAGACCGAACTGGAAGACATCCACATGAACGTGGAGGCCCGGTTGCGCGAATTGATCGGCGATCCGGCCGGCCGGTTGCATACGGCCCGTTCGCGCAACGACCAGGTGGCCACGGATTTCAAGCTGTGGATGCGCGATGCCGTGGATCATACCGATCAGGCATTGGCGGACCTGCAGTCGGCGCTGCTCGATCAGGCGGAAGCCCATGCCGACACGGTCATGCCGGGTTTCACACATTTACAAGCGGCCCAGCCGGTCACGTTCGGCCATCATCTGCTGGCCTATGTGGAAATGCTGTTCCGCGACCGGGGGCGGCTGGCCGACTGTCGGCAGCGGCTCAACGAGTGTCCTCTGGGTGCCGCGGCGTTGGCGGGAACATCGTTCCCTATCGACCGCGCCCAAACCGGCACGGCGCTCGGTTTCGACCGTCCGGCGGCCAATTCCATGGACGCCGTGTCCGATCGCGATTTCGCCCTGGAATATCTCAGCGCTGCGTCCATCTGCGCCATGCATCTGTCGCGCCTGGCCGAAGAAATGGTGATCTGGTCCAGCGCGCAATTCGATTTCGTGCGCATGTCGGATGCTTTCTCCACCGGCTCATCGATCATGCCGCAAAAACGCAACCCCGACGCCGCCGAGCTGGTGCGGGCCAAGGTCGGCCGCATCAACGGGGCGTATCAAGGTCTGCTGATCATGATGAAGGGCCTGCCACTGACCTACGGCAAGGACATGCAGGAAGACAAGGAACAGACCTTTGCCGCCGTCGACGACCTGGCTTTGTGCATCGCCGCGATGACGGGCATGGTCGCCGACATGACGGCCAACAAACAGGCCATGCATGCCGCCGCCGGTGAAGGGTTCACCACGGCAACGGACTTGGCGGATTGGTTGGTGCGTGTGTTGGACATGCCGTTCCGGGACGCCCATCACGTGACCGGCCGGGTGGTAGCCCTGGCGGAGAAGAAGGGCTGCGGATTGGAAGACCTGTCGCTGGACGACATGCAAGGCGTCGAACCCCGGATCACCGAGGATATCTTCGCCGTGCTGGGGGTCGACAACTCGGTCCGCAGCCGCACCAGCCAGGGCGGGACATCCCCGGATAATGTGCGCGCGGCCGTGGCCGAAGCCAGAAAACGAATGCAAAGCGGAGGGACGTCGTGAAGCGGTTTGTATTGATGGTCATGGCGGCCATATTGGTTTTCGGCCCGTTGACGGCGTGCGGCAAGAAAGGCGCGCTGGAGCCGCCACCCTCGGCGGAAGAAAAAGAAGACGAATAGGTTTGTTTTGACAGGCCGGTTCCTCGGAACCGGGCAGCACCGGATTACGAGCAATGAATCATTTCGAGTACCGCAACGGTGTCTTGTACGCCGAGGATGTCTCCTTGGAACGTCTGGCGGCCGAAGTCGGTACACCGTTTTACTGCTATTCGACGGCAACGTTGGAACGTCACTACAACGTTTTCGCCGACGCGTTTTCCGACGTTCGGGCGAAGATCTGTTATGGCGTCAAGGCCAACTCCAACCTGGCGGTCATCCGGACTTTGGCCGCGGCAGGGGCGGGTGCGGACATCGTGTCCGAGGGTGAACTGCGGCTCGCACTGGCGGCCGGCGTGCCCGCGGACCGCATTGTGTTTTCGGGCGTCGGCAAATCCAAGTCCGAGATGGCGCAGGCGCTGGACGCCGGAATTTATCAGTTCAATGTGGAGTCCGAACCGGAACTGGAAGCGTTGAGCGAGGTGGCGTCGTCGAAAGGGATGGAGGCAGCGGTCGCCATCCGTGTCAATCCCGACGTCGATGCCAAAACCCACGCCAAGATTTCCACCGGCAAGGCGGAGAACAAGTTCGGCATTCCCTGGAGCCGCATCCGACAGGTGTATGGCCAGGCGGCCAATCTGCCCGGTATCCGCATCGTCGGCGTCGACGTGCACATCGGCTCTCAGATCACCGACCTGGCACCGTTCGAAGCGGCCTACAAGCGCATTGCCGAACTGGCCCTGGCCCTGCGACAGGACGGTCACAATATCGAGAGGTTGGACCTGGGCGGCGGCTTGGGTATTCCGTACCGGGACGATGTCGGCGCGCCGCCACTTCCGGTAGAATACGCGGAAATGGTCAAGCGGACCGTCGGCTATCTGGACTGCGAACTGGTGTTCGAGCCCGGCCGCATGCTGGTGGGCAATGCCGGTGTCCTGGTTAGCCGGATAATCTATATGAAAACCGGAGAAACGCGGACATTTGCCATCGTCGACGCGGCCATGAACGACCTGCTGCGGCCGAGCCTGTATGAGGCCTACCACCACATCCTGCCGTTGCACGAAGCGGAAAGTGATGTGCCGCTGACGCCGGTCGATTTCGTCGGGCCGATCTGCGAATCGGGCGATACGTTTGCCGTCGAGCGCCCCATGCCGCCTCTTGCCGACGGCGATTTGGTTGCCATTTGCAGTTCGGGTGCGTACGGTGCCGTAATGTCGTCCACCTATAATGCACGGCCGCTTGCGCCTGAGGTGCTGGTTAAGAAGGATCAGTACGCCGTCGTACGCGAGCGCCCGGACTACGAGGCGATGATGGCGCAGCACAAATTGCCCGGCTGGTTCGACGGACCGCCGCAAGACGGAGCGGCATGAGCACCCGGAAGGGATTGCCGAACAATACCGCCATGCTGCCGGCATGGCGGGTGACGCTGGCCACGCTGGCCCTTGCACTTGAACAGTTGTGGCCGCGCATCTGGCCTGCGGTGGGAATCGCGGGACTATTCGTCTTTCTGTCGCTGTTGGATGCCTGGAGCTGGTTGCCGGGCTGGCTGCATCTCGTTTGCCTGCTCGTGGCGTTGGCGGGCATGGCCTATGTGGCCTACCGCGGCCTGCAGGGTTTCCGCTGGCCCGACCATAACGCGGCCCGCGGCCGTATCGAACGTGTCAGCGACCTTGAGCACAGGCCGATCACCACGCTGGAGGATGGGCTGATATTGGGCCGTGACGACACCGGCAGCCGTGCCTTGTGGGAACTGCATCAAAGGCGGGCCAGGGAAAGCCTCAAGCGAATCCGTGTCGGCGTGCCGCACGCCGGATTGGCGCGCAAGGACCCACGCGGCTTCCGCGCCACCTTGATCGTGCTGTTGTTCGTCAGTTTGGGTGTTGCCGGACCGGAATGGTCGTACCGCCTGGCGTCTGCACTGTCGCCCGATCTTCTGGGTGAGCCGCCGCCACCGCCGGAATTGACGGCCTGGATCGCACCGCCGGCCTATACCGGCAAGGCGCCGGTGTTCCTGGCTGGTAAGAAGGTGCAGTCCGAACCGCAGGATGACTTAGGCAGTGAACCGCAACAGCCGCGGCAGGAGCGGATTTTCGATGTCCCCGAAGGCAGCGAATTCCTGGCCCGTCTGCACGGCAATGTGGTTGCGCCCATCATCCGCGTAAACCGCCGGGATACGCCGTTCGAGGCCCTCGATAACGACAACCGGCAAATCAAGTTGAAGATCGAGGCTGGCGACCGTATCGCGGTGATGGACGAAACCCGGGAATTGGCGTCGTGGCCGATTCGTGTCGTTCCGGACGAAACGCCCGAGATCGATTTCGCCGAATCGCCCGGCAGGACGGAACGGCTGGCGTTACGTGTGGCCTATGAAGCCGAAGACGACTACGGCTTGGTGCGTGCCGCGCTGCGGATAAGGCTGGAAGAGGCCGAAGACGAACTTGAAATCGATCTCACCTTGCCTGGTCTCAATCCGTTGACCGCAAGCGAGATGAGTTTTCACGATTTGATGGCGCATCCATGGGCCGGCCTTCCGGTGACGATGGAATTGATGGCGGAAGACGCGGTCGGCCAAATCGGGTTCAGTCCGCCCGTCGACATCGTCCTGCCCGAACGGATCTTCAATCATCCCGTCGCGCGCGCGGTGATCGAGCAGCGCAAGGCGTTGACGGTCAATCCCGACGATCGGGGCCGGGTGGCCAATGCCTTGCACGCTCTCACGCTACTGCCCGACGCCTACTACGGCGATTTCGTCGTGCATCTGTCGCTCCGCACGTCCGCCGCCCGTTTGCTGTTGGACAAGACCGGTGAATCCGTTCCGGCAATTCAGGAACAATTGTGGGAAACCGCGCTACGCATCGAGGACGGTGACGTGTCCATCGCCGAGCGCAATCTGCGCGATATCCAGAAAAAGCTGATGGACGCCCTGGCCAACGGCGCCAGCGACGAAGAAATCGAACGCCTGATGGCCGAGTTGCAGGAAGCGCTGGACCGCTATTTGCAGGCCCTGGCGGAACGGGCACAGGAGTTGGCCCGCCAAGGCGTGGAACCGTCGCCGTTGTCGCCCGATGCCCAGGTG
This sequence comes from Sneathiellales bacterium, assembly GCA_028277845.1. Taxonomy (GTDB): domain Bacteria; phylum Pseudomonadota; class Alphaproteobacteria; order JANQFL01; family JANQFL01; genus JANQFL01. Next base: position 71,561 of record JANQFL010000097.1, on the reverse strand, counting down.
TTCAACCGTCAGGACCTGCAGCGCATGATCGACCGGGCACGAGAGCTGAGCCAATCGGGTGCCCGGGACGCCGCCCGCCAGATGCTGAGCCAATTGCAGAACCTGCTGGAGAACCTGCGTTCGGGTATGGCGCGGCGCATGTCGCCGCAACAGCAGCGGGGCGAACAGGCGATCCGCGAATTGGGCGAGTTGATGAACCGCCAGCAGCAGTTGCTCGACCGGACGTTCCGGTCCGGCAGGCAGCAGGGCCAACCCAGGCAGGGCCAGCCGAACCAGGGCCAGCGGCCGGGCGGCGACCGGATGCAGCAAATGATGCGTGACGCCCAGGCTCTGGCGGAAGCGCAGGAAGCCTTGCGCCGCATGCTGGGGGATGTCATGCGCAGGATCGGTGAGGGGCAGGGAGAGATTCCATCTCCCCTAGGCCGGGCCGAACGGTCCATGCGCGATGCCCGGGAATCGTTGCAGAACGGACGTCCGGGCCAGGCCGTCGGGCCGCAAACGGATGCATTGGACCAGTTGCGCCAGGGCGCCCGGGCGATGATGCAGCAGATGCTGCGGCAAATGGGCCGGCAGGGCGAGGGTGAGCGGCAAACCGGCATGGGCCGGCCCGGCAACGAGCGCGACGACCCGCTGGGGCGGCCTCTACCCGGCAACTGGGATGACGAAGGCCGCGGCGTGAAGGTGCCTGACAAGGCCGATGCGCAGCGGGCCAGGGACATTCTGCAGGAACTGCACCGCCGGGCCCGGGATCTCGGGCGCCCGGCCATCGAACGCGACTATATCGACCGCCTGCTCAAGCGGTTCTGACGGTGCCGCTCAATCGACCGGCGTACACGTCACCGATTGCAGGTGCGGCAGAACCTTCATGTAGTCGTCGCGGGCAGACACAAGCATGCGGGCGAGTATGATGCCCGTCTCCGTGGGTGACACCACCGTACCGGCTTCCTCCGTGGCATGCGAATCCGCCGTCAGGACAAGGGACACCGTCTTGCCCGCCGTTTGATTGTTCCTGACGTAGAAGACATCCGAGTTGGCCGCGTACATGGACAGCGAGGCATAGGTGTCGGGCAGGGTCGCCGCGATTCTGAGCGGGCCCTGCGACAAGTCGAAGGCACAGATGGTGTAGGCCAGGTCGGGGCTCGGCCGGACGACCGTGCGGCTGGTCTCGTCCGGTAGCCGGCCGACGATCGGTGTATTCGAGCCGGTTCCTTCGGCCAAGGTGCGGTTGAGGCCCGCCATGATGACATGGGGATAAGCCGCCATGGCGCCGAAATGAAACACGACCGCCAGACCCAGCGTGATGATCAGCCAACGGGTGATCGGGGAACGCATCATGCCGGGCACTCCACGGTTTCGATCCTCGGCAGTTGCATGGTCCGTAGTGCGGCCGGATCGGCCATGGCCGGCCTGTACAGCCGGTAAATCAGGCTGAACCCATCGTGTCCGCCGTTGGGTAGCCAACTGCCGCCGGCCCCGTGATCGGCGATGTCGATGCGAAAGTGGCCCTGTTCATCGCGCAACACGTTGGATTTGTTGAACGAATACCGTCGCGGTTCATTGGAAACCAGGAACTGGTCGGGCCCGTACAGGGTAATGCTCCACCACAAGGCATCGGGGTCCTGTCCGGTCAAACGGTAGCGGCAGTCGGCCCGCAGTGGCTTACCGGCGGCATCGATGCCGGTGAAGAAATAAACGGCCTCGGAAGCGGGCAGGGCGAGCAATCCCGTGCGGGCGATGGTGGCGCGGACATAGATGTTGGCGTCCCGGCTGCCGGCTGTCGCGTGCGTGCGCCACTGGCCGTTTTGAACGGCGGTTGTGTACGCCAAGTTGTTGAGCGCCCACCATGCGCTGGCAAACCCCACGGCCACGGCCACGGTTATGGCGGACAGATTGAAAAGAAACCGGTTCATCCCTGGTTCGAAACCTTCCTAGTTCATGTCCTGGTTCAGGCAGGAGGCCACGTCGCGGCGCAGATTGGCATCCATGTAGGGCGCCATCAACGCAAAGATCTGATACGCCCCTCTGTCTATATCGCCTTTTCTGATCTTCGTATCCGGTACCGACACCTGAAGATACTGGATCCAGTTCAGGGCGACGATCCACACGTTCATGCCGTTGGCCAGCAGAATGTCCCGGCCGTCCTCGTTCCGCATGTCCGGTGGGATCTGCGCCGAGGCGGAGAACGCGGCCTGCATCACGGCCAGGGTACGGGCCCGGCGCTGGCCGTAAAGCTTGCGCAGTTCCGGATCGGCGCGCAGCAGATAGACCAGATTGCCGAAGAAGAATCGGTAATCCCACAACACGTTCATCCATGCCCGCAGGATGATGGCGATGGTGGGTGCGTCGACCGGCTCGTCCGTCAGCTTGACGTGGCTCAGCACGCCGTCGATGGCGTCCGAGATCCGGGGAAACAGGTCGCGGATGATCTGGTCCTTGTTCTTGAAATGGTAATACAGATTGCCCGGGCTGATGCCCATATGGGCGGCGATGCGGTTGGTGCCCACGTCGGCGACACCCAGTTCGTTGAACAGCTTCAGGCTGGTCTCGAGAATGCGTTCGCGGTTGCTCATCGTGTCAGTCCGCTGTCGTGCGTGCCTGCCGTATCGCCGTCGAAATCCCGATTAAGGGATGTCATTTCAGGAATTAGAGTATAGTATCTAAACTCTAATATCAACAGTTTGTTTTCAGAAACAGGCTTTAACTATCTGTAAATAAACAAAAAAATGAACGTGTGGTGGGTTTGATGAATCGATTTCGTTGGTTCGTACTTATGGTTTTATTCGGTACCCCCTTGGCCGCCTGTGATGGCTCGGACCAGGCCGCCGATACTGCTCCGCCGGTCAAAAGCACGGGCGATGTGCATCCGGAACTGGCGGCGCACAGCAAAACGTTCGAGAAAGGCGTCGTGAAAGTGACCGACGGCGTGCATGTCGCCATCGGCTATGGTTTGGCCAATTCCATCCATATCGAAGCGCCCGACGGCGTCATCATCGTCGATGCCATGGAGAGCATCGAAGCGGCGCGGGACGTCAAGGCGGCCTTTGACGGGTTGAGCGATAAACCGGTCAAGGCCATCGTGTACACCCACAACCACGCTGATCACATCTTCGGCGCCGAGGTGCTGGCGGGCGATGACGGACCCGAGATTATCAGTCATGCGACGACGGCGGACCATGTCAGCAAAATCGTCAACGTTTTGCGGCCGATCATTCAGCGGCGCAGTATGCGCCAGTTTGGAACCAATCTGTCCGACGCCGAACTGGTCAATGACGGGATCGGACCACGCCTGCGGCTGCGCGAGGATACGCCGGTCGCTTACCTGCAACCGACCCGAACCGTCGGCGATACCGTTGAGACCATGACCATCGCCGGCGAGCGGTTCGAATTTCACTTTGCGCCCGGCGAGACGCCGGATCAGTTGTTCGTCTATCTGCCCGACCGGAAGGTCCTGTTGCCCGCCGACAACTTCTACAAATCCTTCCCCAATCTGTACGCCATCCGCGGCACGGCGTACCGCGATGTCCGGCAATGGGCGGCCAGCCTCGACCGGATGCTGGCGCTGGATGTGGAATATCTCGTCCCCAGCCATACGCGACCCGTAACCGGGAAACAGGCCATAGCCCGGACCCTGACCGACTATCGGGACGCCATTCAGTACGTGCACGATCAAACGGTGCGGTACATGAACATGGGGCTTACGCCCGACGAAATCGTCGAACGGGTGAAACTGCCGGCCCATCTGGCGGAGAAGCCGTATCTGAAGGAGTTCTATGGCCGGGTCGATTGGGCCGTGCGATCGATTTTCACCGGGTATCTGGGCTGGTTCAGCGGCAACGCCACCGACCTCAATCCGTTGCCGCGCGCGCAAGAGGCTCAGCGCCTGGCCGAATTGGCGGGAGGTGTCGAGGTACTGCGCAAAAAGACCCGGATGGCACTGGCCGCCGGTCAGTACCAGTGGGCACTGCAACTGGCCGACCGGTTGCTTGCCCTGGACGGGACCGATGACTCGGCGCTTGCCATCCGTGCCGACGCGCTCACCGCCCTGGGCCGGCGGGAAATCAGTGCCACCGGCCGGAACTATTATCTCACGCAGGCCATGGAAGCGCGCGGGCATGTGATTCCTTTGACCGATCCCGGCACCACGCCGGAATCGCTACTACGGCAGTTCCCCATCCGTAATTTCCTCGAAGCCATGACCGTCAGCCTGAACGCCGAGGACGCGATCGATGAGAATGTGGTCGTCGGCTTCCGTTTCCCCGACCTGGACGAGGGATACACCATGACCGTGCGCCAGGGCGTCGCCGTATTGAGTGACGGTTATCCGAAAAATCCGGTGGCCGGCATCACCGCGGACAGCTTCGTCTGGAAGGAAGTGATGTCGAAGCGCCGCAACGTGGTCGGCGCGCTGGTATCCGGCGACGTGACGTTGGAGGGCGGCAAGCTGGCGTTGCTCGGCTTCCTGTCGTTGTTCGAGCCGCCGGAGTAGTCACCGGCTAGGAGAGACCGAGAAAATCGGCCCTGGAAACCGAGAAGAATTCCACAACGGTGTCGTAGTAATCGGCCTTGCCGTGATGGCTGAGCCCGATTTTTCTCAGAACCCGTTGGGATGCGTGATTGTCCGGGTGGGTCACGCCGCAAATTTCGTCCAGGCCGACCTCTTCAAAACCATACCGTACCATGCGTTCGGCCGCTTCGGTGGCCACCCCCCGGCCCCAGCAATCAGGCCGGTAACGGTAGCCGACTTCGATCTTGTCCGATTTGGGCAGTTCGATCAGGAACACCAGGCCGAGGAACGTCCCGTTTTCCCGCCATTCCACGGCCCAGATACCGATGGGGTTGTCGTCCCGCATGCGCTCGACGAAGCGGTCGACCGCGTCCCGGCTTTCGGGTGACCCCACCGGCAGGCCTGCGCCCCCGCTGATATAGCGCATGACTTCGGGAAAGGCATTGAGTGCGGCGATATGGTCTTCGTCGCCGGGACGATGGCGTCTCAGCCGCAGGCGGGGGGTCAACAAGTCAGTCATCGAGGGACAGGACCTGCCGTACCGCGGAGCAGATCTGCTCGACTGTGAACGGTTTCGTGACGACTTCGTGGACCAGAAAGTCCAGATTGTGCGCCCGTTGACGCTCGTTGGGGTAGCCGGTGATCATCAGAATGCGGATATCCGGGTGATCCTTGCTGACCTTGAGCGCCAGGGCGATGCCGTCCACATTGGGCATGACGATGTCGGTCAGCAACAGATCGAACGGTTCTTCGCCCAGCGGCGAGGAATCGAGTACCTGCAAGGCCTCCATGCCGTCGGCGACGGAGACGACGGTGTGTCCATCGGTCTGCAGCGCCCGGGTGACATACTCGCGCACGGACGACTCGTCTTCGGCCAACAGAATGCGCGCCATGATGGCTTCGAGGCCTCCCGGCTAGGTTCCTTCAACGACGCCGATATACGGCAGTTCGCGGAAATAATGGGCGTAATCGAGGCCGTAGCCTACGACAAATTTGTCGTCGCATTGGAAACCGACGAATTCGGCATCGATGTCGGTCTTCCGCTTGCCCGGCTTGTCGAGCAGAACGCAGAGTTTGACGTCGGCGGCGCCGCGCTCCAGCAGCGCCCGCTTGCCGAACGCAATGGTCCGGCCCGATTCGAGAATATCGTCGACCAGCAACACTTGACGGCCTTCGATCTCGTCGCTGATGTCGCGCTTGAGTTCAACGGTGCCGGAACTCTCGGTCCCGCTCTTGTAGCTCGACAAAGTGATGAAATCGATTTGCGGCTTCATGCCCGCCTGATGCATGGCCCGGATCAAATCGGCGGCGAAGACGAAACTGCCTTTGAGCACGGCGGCGATCAACAGGTCTTCACCCATTTGCGCGGCGATTTCCTGAGCCAACGCATTGACGCGGGCGTGGATTTCCGAACTGCTGAACAGCACTTCGACCGAACGGTTTTTGATGTCCGAAATCTGACTCATGATCCCAATCGTACTCGTACGTATGTTAGTTTCGTGCAGTTGTTAGTTTTGTGACGTGGCTTCGTTGTCGCCGATAAACTTGGCGTTCAACCCTGCCAGGTTTGAAGGCGGGTCAACCAGTTGGGTCCTGAACGGCACGCTTTTGCCCGGTTGCAGGTCACCCGCATCCACCGGAAAAATCCAATAGTGAATTTCCCGTTGGCTGGCATCCACCAGGCTGATCCGCACCCGTGGTATTTTCTTTGCGACCTTGGACAGGTTTTTGATGCGGCCACTGACGATCAGGACCTGCTTCTGGTTTTCCGTTTTGAATGTCGGTTTGACGTTGACGAAATTCAGTCCGGCGCCCACCGGCAAGTCAGGTTGTTTGGGTTGCGCCGGCTCGGCTTTTTTGGTCGGCTGTTTCGCGGCTGACTTCGTACCCGATTGTCCCGGGACGTACGGGAAGCTGATGCTGGGGTCGATCATCGTGAACAGACGCGCGGAAGGCGGCCACAGTTCGACGATCTGATGACGGGTCAGATAGCCGCCGCCGAGAATCACGGCGATCGTCAGGGCGAACGCGACCCAGCCGATCCATCGACCACCCTTCTTGCTTTTTTCTTTCGGCAGGGCGGGAAGGTTGGATCCCTTCGGAATCGGCGCCGGTTCCTGTGGCGGCTCGACGACCGAGACTGGTTCGGTAATCTCTTCCGGAGGATCCTGATGCCAGCTGTGGCGGCATTTCGCGCAACGGACGGTGCGACCGGTGGAGCCGATCTGGGAGTCGTCTACTAAATAGCGCGTTGCGCAACTTGGGCAGCTTAATATCATGCCATAAATGCTTGAGTCTGCGGCTGAAAACTTATAGGCGTTTGGCGTGGGCAAGGCAAGCTGGCCTACCAACTATTCGGCGGGACATTTGCCGCCGGTTTCGGGAGCGTGGACTTGGTTCGGTTTCAAAGTGTCGGTATGCGCTACGGTCTTGGACCGGAAATCTTGCGCGATATCTCGTTCCATTTGCCTCCCGGGTCGTTCCGATTTCTGTCGGGCCCAAGCGGTGCGGGAAAGTCGTCGTTGCTGCGGCTGATGTATTTGGCGCACCGCCCTTCGCGCGGTCTAATTTCCCTGTTCGGACATGACATCGCTACGGCGAAACGTAACGAGTTGCCTGCGCTGCGCCGCCGGATCGGCGTTGTCTTTCAGGATTTCCGATTGCTCGATCATCTCACCGCCAAGGAAAACGTGGCGCTGCCGTTGCAGATCATGGGCATCGGAGACGAGCAACTGCACCAGCATGTCACCGAGTTGCTCAACTGGGTTGGTCTCGGCGACCGGATGAATGCCAAGCCGGCAACCTTGTCCGGAGGAGAAAAGCAACGCGTCGCCATCGCGCGGGCCGTGATCACGCGGCCCAAATTGCTGGTCGCGGACGAACCGACGGGCAATCTGGATTTCGATCTCGGACTGAGGCTTGTTCAGCTCTTTGTCGAGCTCAACAAACTGGGGACAAGCGTGGTCGTGGCGACGCATAACCGCCGGCTGATCGATCGTTTCGACTTTCCGGTGTTGTGGCTGGCGGACGGTGAGTTGGTCTCCCAGCCACCCGGAACGACCGCCGCGTAGACCATCATGGATGTGCCCTTCATTCAAACGAATGGCCCGATCCCGTTTCGGGATGCGTCCGGCAGGTTCCTGCCGTGGGTGGTGGCCGTCATGGTCTATCTGGCGGCGTTGTCGTTCGTCGGCTCTGTCATTCTGGGTAATGCCGTTTCGGATTGGCAAAAGGGCGTGCGCAACCGCATTACCGTGGAATTGCCGGCGGCGGCCGGACCCGAGGCGGACAAGAACCTGGAAGCGGTGGTGCAATTGTTGCGCGCCGTACCCGGAGTCGTTTCCGCCGATCCATTGCCACGGGAAGAGGTGGTGGCGTTGCTGGCCCCCTGGTTCGGGCCGGGCGGTGCCGCCAATCTGCCGCTACCGCGCATCATCGACGTGCTGGCAGCGGACGGCGAACCGGTTGATGTTGAAAAACTGGGAACCGCGGTGACCGATCTGGTGCCGGACGCCCGCGTCGATGGCCATGAGGTCTGGCTCGACCAACTGGTATCGGTCGGCCGGTATCTCCAACTCATGGCCGGCGTTGTGGTTGTCATCATCCTGGCGGCGACGGTCCTGTTGGTCGGTTTCGCGACACGCGCCGGCCTGGCCACCCACAAGGACGTTATCGAGGTACTGCACCTCATCGGTGCGCGCGATGCCTATATTGCCAGTCAGTTCCAGAACCACACCATGTGGCTCAGCCTGATCGGCGCCGTGCCCGGTTTGGTCCTCGCGGGCCTGTCATGGCTGGGTCTTTATCTGTTCATGTCCGAACTCGATGGCGGCATCGTGCCTTCCATGGCCTTGGGCATGGTCGGCTGGGTCGGCCTGTTGGCGGTGCCGTTGGTCGCCGTTCTCATGGCGACACTGTCGGCGCGGATTACGGTGATGCGCCTCTTGCGGAAAGTGCTTTAGGTCATGCTGGTATTGCTCGACCGCGACGGTGTCATCAACGTGGACCGCAAGGACTACGTTAAAAACCCTGGCGAACTAGAACTGATCTCGGGCTCGCCGGAAGCGATCGCGCGGCTCAATCAGGCAGGCCACAAGATCGCCGTCGTCACCAACCAGGGTTGCGTGGGCCGCGGCATTGTCGACGCGGCCATGATCGATCGCATCCACGACCATTTACGGGAGGAACTGGCCAAGCACAATGCCCACTTCGACGACCTGCAGGCCTGCCTCGATGCGCCCTGGGCGCCCACGGAGTTTCGCAAACCGGGCCCGGGCATGTTATTGCAGGCCATGCGGAAATTCAGGGCGACCCCGGGCAATGCCGTGATGATCGGCGACTCACTGCGCGATCTGCAAGCGGGTGCGCGGGTCGGTTGCAGACGTGTTCTGGTCCGCACCGGATATGGCCGGGAAACACAGGCGGACGGCATCCCGGCGGATGTACTGCCGGTCACGGTGGTGGAGGACCTCTCCGAGGCCGTCGACAAGCTGTTGAAAGGCGACGTGTGAGAGGGCGCGGCGGATGGCGTTGGGGGCGTGGAATGCTGGTGGGTTTTTTCGCCTTTCTGGCGGTTTGGACCGGCGGATTTCTGCAGTTTTCCTCAACCGTGGTCGGTCATCGGCAGGCCGGCACACAGAAGGCCGACGGTATCGTCGTTTTGACCGGCAGCTCCGTGCGGTTGTTCGAAGGCCGAAAATTGCTGCGGGAAGGACGGGCGGGCCGATTGCTGTTGTCAGGCGTCAATCAGGCCGTCACCCGCGGTGAACTGAAGCAGGCGATGGGGCTTACCGATACGGAGTTCAACTGCTGTGTCGATATCGGTTGGCAGGCAAAGGATACGGTCGGAAATGCCGAGGAGATCGCGGCGTGGGCACGTGGCCAGGGAATCGGGTCCATGCTGGTCGTGACCGACGACTATCACATACCGCGCAGTTTGATCGAATTGACACGGCAAATGCCGGAAGCACGGTTCATTGCGCACCCCGTCGCGTCGGGTCAGGTGCCCAATTTGATGGGCCGCCTCAATGCATGGCGGCGCTGGGCGGGCGAATTCAACAAGTATGTGGTCAGCCTCATACGCATGCGTGTGTTTGCGGCGCCCGGAGGACACGCCGGTCAGGCGAGCGCTTTCGGTGATGGCTTCGCCCAGCGAAAGGGACGCGCATGACCGCCGTTCGCTCCCTGCTGTTCAATTTGGCGTTCTATGTTTGGGCGCTGATCATGAACGTCCTGTTCATTCCCGGCCTGCTCGGATCGCGGATGATCACGGTTTGGGGTCAGGCGAGGTGGGCCGAGGGTAATGTCCGGCTCATGCGCTGGATCGCCGGCATCAAACTGGAACTGCGCGGCAAACAGAACCTGCCTGCCGGTGCTTGCCTGGTCGCGAGCAAGCACCAGTCGGCCTTCGACACCTTCGTCGTGCATATGATCCTGCACGATCCCGCCGTCGTGCTGAAAAAGGAACTGCTGTCGATCCCGATCTACGGCTGGTACACCCGCAAGACCAAGATGATCCCGGTCGACCGCGCCGGCGGAGCCAAGGCGTTGAAGGACATGGTGGCCGCGGCCGAGGCGGCCAGGGACCAGGACCGGCCGGTGTTTATCTTTCCGGAAGGCACCCGGTCCGCGCCGGGGTCTGAAACACCTTATCAACCCGGCGTGGCCGCGCTTTACAAACGCCTGGACCTGCCGGTTATTCCGGTGGCGCTCAATTCGGGGCTGTTCTGGCCGCGTCGCAGTTTCATGCGCAACCCAGGCACCATTGTCATGGAGTTCCTCGAACCGATCCCGCCGGGCCTTGACCGCAAGGCCTTCATGGCCACATTGCACGACCGTATCGAAACGGCAACACGGCGCCTGGAAAACGAATCTCAGGGATAAATCCGAACCTGTGGATAAGTGCTGTCTGAAAACACGTGTAAAGCGTGAATAGTCTTTGATATTATATAAATATCAATAGTTTATAGATAATGATTCCTGTTGAAACATAACGGGAACATTACTTGACCGGCATCGTGTGCCACCGTAAACTATTACTCCCGCAATTTCCGCGGTTCATCCATAATACACACGTCATTTTCGAAGGGTTTATGCCGGCATGCCGACGACCGTCGCACCGATTTCGCAGCAAATTTGGGATATGAAGTACCGTTTCAAGGCGGCGGACGGCACACCGATCGACCATACCATGGAGGAATCCTGGCGGCGCATAGCCGACTCCCTGGCCGAGGCCGAAGGCGACACGGCGGCGTGGTCGGATACGTTCTATTCCGCGCTGGAGGATTTCCGCTTCCTGCCCGCCGGGCGCATCATCGCCGGCGCGGGCACGGGCCGTGACGTAACCCTGTTCAACTGCTTCGTCATGGGCACCATTCCCGACGACATGTCGGGCATTTTCACCCATTTGCGGGAAGCGGCCCTGACCATGCAGCAGGGTGGCGGCATCGGTTACGATTTCTCGACGCTCCGGCCCAAGGGCGCGGCGGTCAAGGGGGTCGGCGCCGATGCGTCGGGGCCGCTCAGCTTCATGGACGTCTGGGACTCCATGTGCCGTACCATCATGAGCGCCGGCCACCGCCGCGGCGCCATGATGGCGACCATGCGTTGCGATCACCCCGACATCGAGGACTTCATCGCCGCCAAGCAGGAGGCCGGCCGGCTGCGCATGTTCAATCTTTCGGTGCTGGTGACCGACGATTTCATGCAGGCGGTGCGCGAGGACGGCCCCTGGCAGCTCACATTCGGCGGCACCACCTACAAGACTCTGCAGGCGCGGGAGCTGTGGGACACCATCATGCGGGCGACCTACGCCTACGCCGAACCGGGCGTCATTTTCATCGACCGCATCAACCGCATGAACAACCTGGCCTATTGCGAAACCATCGCCGCGACCAATCCGTGCGGTGAACAGCCCCTGCCGCCTTACGGCGCCTGCCTCCTGGGCTCGATCAACCTGGCTGGGCTGGTCAAGGATCCGTTCCGAGAAACCGCCCGCATCGACGAGGACGAACTCTCCGACCTGGTGGCGACGGCGGTGCGTATGCTGGACAACGCCATCGATGTGTCCCAATTCCCCTTGCCGCGACAGCAGGAGGAAGCGAACGCCAAGCGCCGCATCGGCCTGGGCATCACCGGTCTGGCCGACGCGCTGATCATGTGCCGCGCCCGTTACGGCTCCGACCGTGCCGTGGCTCTGACCCGGTCTTGGATGAAGTCCCTGTCGCGGGCGGCTTATCTGGCCAGCACCGAATTGGCGGCGGAAAAGGGTGCTTTCCCGCTATACGACAAGGATCAGTATCTGGCCAGCCAGACCCTGGCGGGCATGGACGAGGATGTGATCGACGCCATCGCCGCCCACGGCATGCGCAACGCCCTGGTCACCTCGGTGGCGCCGACCGGCACCATTTCGCTGCTCGCCGACAACGTCTCTTCGGGGTTGGAGCCGGTGTTCAGTTTCTCCTATCTGCGCAATGTGCTCATGCCCGACGGCAGCCGCCAGCAGGAGGAAGTCAGCGATCATGCCTACCGCCTGTACCGCCGGCTGACCGGCTATGCCGGCGACGAATCGGCGGGGCTGCCGGACTACTTTGTCGACGCCCAGCAGCTTACGCCCATGGACCATCTGCGCATGCAGGCGGCGGTGCAGGAGTATGTGGACAGTTCGATCTCCAAGACCATCAACCTGCCGGAAGAAATCTCCTTCGAGGACTTCAAGGACGTCTACGGCGCCGCCTACGACATGGGATGCAAGGGCTGCACCACGTACCGGCCCAATCCGGTGACCGGCGCCGTGTTGGAAACCAAGAAGGACGAGGAAGCCGATGCCCGCCAGCCCGAACTGCCGCTGAAGACGCCGGCCGGCGATACCGTCACTGAAATCCAGCCCGACGAGAGCGCCAAGGTGGTGCACATCACACAGCCCCTTGACCGGCCCGGCGTGTTGCCCGGCCAGACCTACAAGGTGCACTGGCCGGAAAGCGACCATGCCATCTATATCACCATCAACGATATCGTGCAGGACAGCCGCCGCAGGCCGTTCGAGGTGTTCATCAATTCCAAGAATACCGAGCACTACGCCTGGACCGTGGCGCTGACCCGCATGATGTCGGCCGTGTTCCGCCGCGGCGGCGACGTCTCGTTTGTGGTCGACGAATTGAAGGCGGTGTTCGATCCGCGCGGCGGCCATTGGGTCGCCGGCCGTTACGTGCCGTCGCTGCTGGCGGCCATCGGCGACGTCATCGAACAGCATCTGATCAACATCGGGTTCATCAAGGACCCCAAGGAAGAACGCGAGGAAAGCCTGCAAAAGGCGGTCAACGACACCGTGGACGGGACCAATACCCGGTTCCGCAGTTGCCCGCGCTGCGGCCAACCGTCATTGCTGCGCCAGGAAGGCTGCGACACCTGCACCAGTTGCGCCTATTCCAAATGCAGTTAAGGTCTTGACGAGGGCTTGGGACGCGGACCCATAGTCAAGATATCCGCTTGTCGGCCGGATTCAGGCATTCTCCCGCGCCGTGTTAAAGGTCCGAGAATGGCCCTCAGCGGGTGTTTTATACTCTGATACGACTCTACGAAAGGCACGAGGTAGAGCGATTCTAGGTTGTTACGATTGCCTCGATGGCCCGCGACACCCAAAGCGAAATTCCTTTTGCGTTCCGCCACCTCGAGGCTACCTCCCATCCAATCCCAAAGGGCCAAAACGGCACCGAAATTCCGGTCGCAATGCCGGGATTCGATGGAATGATGAATTTGGTGTTGCGCGGGGGAGATCAGGACGTGTTCGACCAGCCGGCCGTAGCGCAGCCACACATGGGAATGGCGCAGGTTCGAACCCAACGCATTGAAAGCGAACAGAAAGGCGTTGGCCCCTAGAACCGCGATCAGCGTTGCGCGGTCACCGAAGAAATAGAGGAACGTCGCGATAGCCACCGCATGCACCAGCGTCGCGCGCAGGGTGAACAGCACGGCCTCCACCGGATGGGTTCGCAGCACCGTAAACGGCGTCAATGTCTCGGCCGTGTGGTGCACTTTGTGGAACGCCCATAGGACGGGCCAACGGTGCAGGATACGGTGCAGCCAGTATTTGGTGACATCGTCCAGCAAGAATACCGTCACAGTGAACAGGAACGCGATGACCCAGCCGGGTGCATCGGTCCAGATCAGAACGCGGCCATCGAACCAGACATGCAGGCTCTCGAACAGCAGCGTGGCGACCGCCAGCTTGCCGATCAAACGCGGGCCAAGCCCCATCATGACCGCCTGGTTGATCAGGAGGAGTTTGTAGTCCCCTTTGGCGGACGCTGACCACCAAACCTTTTTGTCAAAAAGGGCCTTGCATATGAACGGAAAGGAAAGCCGGCGAGTCAGGAAAAAAAACGCGGCGGCGATCACGAAAGACGATGCGAGATACCCCACGAAAACCCGTTTCTGTGGGTTGGCAAACATATCGCCGACGCGATCGAGGTAGTCGAGTAGTAGGCTTTCCATTACCGGGATGAGTTGCCCCCGCCGGTAACGCCGGCGAGGGCAAGAACATCAGTCGTTTTCAGCACTTTCGCTTTCGCCCAAGGCCTTGGTCAACGCGTCCATTTCCTTGGTCATGTCGTTGGCGCGGGCCTTGACGCTCAGGTCCTTGACCAACAGGTTTTGCACCTTAAGCATGTTCTTCATGTAGTTGCCCCAGGTGACGCCACCGGCGCGGACGTACTTTCCGCCGCCATCAATGTTGACGACCTGTTGGCCGTCGGGCATGACCGGGCCGAAACCGACCAGGATGTTCAACGTGCTGGCCGTGCCGCCCAGATTTTTCTTGCCCGTCTGCAGGGCCAGGCTGAAGCCCTTCAATTCGCCCCAGTGCTTGACGTAATTCTTCAGGGTCTTGGTGTAGCCGTCGTCCGTGGCCTTCATACCCTTCAGTTTGACCATGTCCTTGTAAACGGACCCGGCATATTTGAAGGTGGCCTCGGCCAGGGTGCCTTCCCAGTTGTTCTCGATGACGGATGCATAACCGCGCAGTTGGCCGCGCTGGGCGTCGCTCAGCTTTTCGCCCTTGGCGGCGGCCAGCAGTTTACGGCCGTCCAGGAATGCGCCGGTAATGGTATGCATGTATTTGGTTTTGCCGCCCTTGTCGGCGCCGGCCGCGTAGTAGGCGGGCGCAAAGACCATTTCGGACTTCAGATCGACCATGCCGTCCTTGTTGAAATCGGCAAAGCCCAGGGCGTCCTTCGGATCCTTGGATTTGGAACCCTGTTTGGCGATTTGGTACACTTGGCTAGGCGTCAGACTCAAGGTGTGGGCGGGTGCGCCGAAGTAGCCAAACGCCTCATCCCAGGCATGTTCCTTGCCGGTGTAGGCCGCACCCTTCTTGTAGGGCTTGTCGTTCGGTTTTTTCTCAGCGCTGAGATATTCGTCCAAGTAGCCGTCGACCGCCTGGTTGTAGAACACCGCGCCCATGATGAACTTGGAGATCAATTGCGGGTAGTTGTAGCCATTAGTCAGGTCATAGCCTTTGTCGGCGGATGACGCCTTGTCGATCCAGAAGTTCAGCAGATCGGGACCCGTCATGTTGTTCGGCATGCCGGTGATTGTGCCTTTGTAGGTCTTGCCGGCAAGATTCTTCCCGCCGCTGATATCATCGACGCCCTTTTGTTTGACGGCAAAAGGCCCTTTGGTCGCCGGAGCCACAATCGCGCGGCCTTTGTCCTTACCGGCGAAATAGGACATCATTTTCGCCTTGAGTTCGGGATTCGGCTGGCCGTTCCCCTTGCCCGCGAGCTTCTTCAACGAATCATGCAGCGCGTGGCGGGCGATCTGGCCCGTATAGGACACCGAGGTTTTCTTTTTGCCCTCGTAGTTCTTCAACGTAACCGGGAAGTTTGAATAAACCTGGCCATCCGCCAAAGCAGCGGAGCCGATCATGGAGATAGCCAGGGTGGATACCCCCACGGATAAGAATTTGCGCATCGTTGTCGCCTCTCTGGTGAGTGTGCAAAGGATGAGGGAACATCCCTTTCATTATGCAGTTGATACTCATTCTCAAGGATAATGATAACTATTCGCAACAGAAAGCTTTAGCAAGCCCAAAACGGGGCATTTTGCCGTGAAACGAAGGGAAGATGAGCGGCTGCGGCAATCGCAAGCCAAAGGTGTGTGGGTTTACAGTCCGTTCCCGGCGATTCCCGGATTACGCCCGTCATCGAGTACATGCGCGGAAACACACCATCCGATGAAGACACGGACTTTGCACCGCCGTCTCCTAAATGAAGAGCCAAGTCCGAATCGGCGCTGACACAACCATCGCAAGATGGTGTATGCCGAATCTTCTAATCAGCTTGCGGCCGGCCGTCATTGCTGCGCCGGGAAGGCTGCGATACCTGTACGGGCTGCGCCCGTTCCAAGTGCGGATAGGGCCCCGATAAGGGTACCGTCCCGTCTTATGGCGTGACGCCTGTAATGATCAGCATCAATCTTCCTTGGGACGAAATCCGGTACAATATGCCTCGGATTGGGTCATCGGGAATCGCGTATGTTGTCAGTCACCGGAAAAGCCACGCCCGACGCCACGCCGGCGTCTGCCCTGCGTACCGTCGGCGTGACCAAGGTGTACCGCACCGGCGATGTCGAAGTGCATGCCCTCAGGGGTATCGACCTGGAATTGTTCTCAGGCGAACTGGCGGTTCTGCTGGGCCCGTCCGGCAGTGGCAAGTCCACATTGCTGAATATTCTCGGTGGTCTGGACAGTCCGAGTGACGGCCAGGTTTTTTTCCGTGACCGGGAGCTTTCGGCCATAACCCAGTCGGAGCTGACGCGCTACCGGCGGGACCATGTGGGTTTCGTCTTCCAGTTCTACAATCTGATTCCCAGCCTGACGGCGCGGGAAAATGTTTCGCTTGTCACGGAAATCGCCCGCAATCCCCTTAAACCCGAAGAGGCGCTGACCATCGTGGGCCTGGGCGAGCGCATGAATCACTTTCCCGCCCAGTTGTCGGGCGGCGAACAGCAGCGGGTCGCCATCGCCCGCGCCATCGCCAAACAGCCCGACATTCTGCTGTGCGACGAACCGACCGGCGCGCTGGACAGCCAGACCGGCGTCGTGGTGCTCGAGGCCATCGACCGGGTCAACCGGGAGCTGGGCACCACCACGGCGGTGATCACCCATAACGCCGGCGTGGCCGACATGGCCGACCGGGTCATCGTGTTCGGCGATGGCCGCATCGTCGATCATCGGGCCAACGAAAACCGGATCAAGCCGTCGGATCTGTCGTGGTGATCGCATGATAATCGGAGCTCTGAACCGGAAACTGATGCGCGATTTCTGGCGCCTCCGTGGCCAGGCCCTGGCCATTGCCCTGGTCATCGGCAGCGGACTGTCTGTGTTCATCATGACGCTGGGCGCCATCGCCTCGTTGGAAGACACCAAAAGCGCCTATTACGAGCGCTACCGCTTCGCCCATGTCTTTGCCACGGTCAAACGGGCGCCGGAGCGCCTGATCGGCCGCATTGCCCGCATTCCCGGCGTGCAGACGGTGGAGGCCCGGGTCGTCGAAGAAGTGGTGTTGGACGTCGCCGGTTTGGACGAGCCGGCAAGCGGGCGCCTGATTTCCCTGCCCGAGTCGGGCCGGCCCAAGCTCAACGACCTCGTCATCCGGGAAGGCCGCTGGGTGCGGCGCGGACATCCCGACGAAATCATCATCGGCGAAGCGTTCGCCGAGTCACACGGCTTCAGCCCGGGTGATTCCTTTTCCGCCATCATCAACGGCAAGAAACGTGAGTTGCAGATCGTCGGCATCGCCCTGTCGCCGGAATACATCTACACCATCGCGCCCGGGGCGTTGATGCCCGATGAAAAACGCTACGGCGCCTTCTGGATGGGGCGCGAGGCCCTGGAGGCCGCCTTCGATCTCGAAGGTGCCTTCAACGACGTGACCGTGACGGTGCTTCGCGGCACCAACGTGGACGATGTCATCGACGCCATGGACACGTTGCTCGATCCGTTCGGCGGCACCGGCGCTTTCGCCCGCAAGGACCAGATTTCCAACTGGTATCTCGACGGCGAGATCGAAACGCTCAAGACCCTGGCGTCGGTTTTGCCCGTCATCTTTCTGTCGGTGGCGGCGTTCCTGCTCAATATGGTCGTATCGCGTCTCATCGCCACCGAACGGGAGCAGATCGGATTGCTCAAGGCGTTCGGTTACAGCGACTGGGACGTGGGCCGGCACTACATGAAAATGGTCATAGCCATCGCCCTGCTGGGCGTGGTGTTCGGCTATATCGGCGGCGCCGGGGTGGGACGCTGGATGACGGAAATCTATGCCCAGTTCTTCCGCTTTCCGTTCCTGCTGTATCGGCCGGATCCCGGTGTATATGCGGCGGCGGCCTTGGTGAGCGTGGTATCGGCCTTCCTCGGCACCGTAACGGCCGTGCGTCAGGCGGTCGTTCTGCCGCCCGCCCAGGCCATGCTGCCGCCACCGCCGCCACTCTACAAACGCGGATTGATGCAGGCGCTGGGACTCACACGCGTACTGGACCAGCCGAGCCTGATGATCGTACGCCACATCTCGCGCTGGCCGGTACGGTCTGCCTTGACGGTCGTGGGGACGGCGTTGTCCGTCGCGGTACTGGTGACGTCGATGCAATGGCGCGACGCCATCGATCATCTGGTGGATACGTATTTTTTCCGGACCCAGCATCAGGACGTCACCGTCAGCCTGAGCGAAACCAAGGGCGTCCGCGTGATTGACGAACTTCAACACTTCCCCAGCGTGCAGACGGTCGAACCGTTCCGCGCCGTATCCGTGCGCTATCACCACAAAACCGTTGAGCGGCGCGGATCCATCCTCGGCGTACCACCCGAGGGCGAACTGAGCGAACTGGTCGATGTGGACAGCAACCCCATCGTCATTGACGGAGACGGGCTGTTTCTGTCCACCAAGCTGGCCAGCATCCTGGGGGCCCGGCGCGGTGATATCCTGACGGTCGAGGTTGTGGAGGGGCAGCGGCCGACCTTGCGCCTGCCGGTATCCGGGCTGTTTGAAACCTACATCGGTACGCCGGCCTACATGGACCTGCGTGCGCTCAATTTGGCCATGAACGAAGCGCGCACCGTTTCCGGGGCGCACATCGCCGTCGATACAAACTACGAGACGGCCCTGTTCAGTGGCTTGAAGGAAACGCCTGCCATTGCCAGCGTCCTACGCCGGCAATCGGCCATCGACACCTTCAACAAGACCATGGCCGAGACCATGAACATCATGACGTCGTTCTATGTGGCGTTCGCGTGCATGTTGATATTCGGTGTGATCTACAACAGCGCACGCATCTCCTTGTCGGAACGGGGAAGGGAGCTGGCCAGTTTGCGGGTGATGGGTTTCAGCCGGGGCGAGGTGTCATACATCCTGCTCGGCGAATTGGGCGTTCTGACGCTTGCTGCATTGCCGTTGGGCTGCGCCATGGGATTTGGCTTGGCAACCGTCATGTCGACGGCGTTCGACACCGAGCTGTATCGCGTGCCCGTCGCCATACAGGCGTCAACATATGGCTATTCGGTCGTCATCGCGGTGGTGGCGACTTTACTGTCCGCCCTGGTGGTGCGCCGTCGCATCGACAGGCTCGATTTGATTGCGGTTTTGAAAACGAGGGAATAACGGCCATGGGAGTCGTGTTTCGCAGAGTATTGTTCTGGGGCGGGGCGTTCGCCTTGCTGATTGGAGCGTTGGTCTATGCCTTTTGGCCGCGCCCGGAATCCGTGGACCTGGGCAAGGTGACGCGGGGTCCCATGCAGGTGACGGTCAACGCCGAGGGTCAGACCCGGGTGCATGACGTTTACGAGGTGTCGGCGCCTCTGGCCGGCGAAGTGCTGCGTATCGACAGCGAGGTCGGCGACCCGGTGGTGGCCGGCGAAACGGTCATCGCCACCATGCGGCCGATGGACCCGGATTTCCTCGATGTGCGCACGCGCGCCCAGATTCAGGCCGAAATCAGCGCCGCCGAGGCCGCTCTCAGCCTGGCCAAGGCGGAAGTGTCCAAGGCGCAGGCGCAATTGGATTTCGCCCGCGCCGAATTGAAACGGGCGCGGACCCTGCGCGAAAGGGGCACCATTTCGCAGCGTGGCCTGGAACAGGCGGAGCTGGACCTGAAAACCCGTTCGGCCGCCGTGGATACCACCAAGGCCGAACTGAAGGTACGCCGGTTCGAACTGGCCAATGCCCGGGCGCGCCTCATTGAGCCGGGCAGCGATGCCGGAGAAGACCAGACCTGCTGTATTTACGTACGTGCGCCGGTCTCGGGCCGGGTACTCAAGGTCATGCGCAAGAGCCAGGGGGTAGTTGCCGCCGGCGCCGGTTTGGTCGAAATCGGCAATCCCGAGGACTTGGAAGTGGTCGTCGATTTCCTCTCCACCGATGCGGTGAAGATCCGCCCTGGCGACACCGTGGTTATCGACGAATGGGGCGGTGAGGATACGCTCAACGGCTTGGTCCGGCGGGTGGAACCCTATGGTTTTACCAAAGTCTCTGCCTTGGGCATCGAGGAACAACGGGTCAATGTCGTGATCGATTTCGCCGAAGATCCGGTGCGTCTGGCCACCCTGGGGCATGGCTATCGGGTTGAGGCACGTGTTGTCGTGTGGCGCGAAACCGATGTCATCAAGGCACCCATCAGCGCCCTGTTCCGGGCCGGCAGCCAGTGGGCCATGTTCGTCAACGAGGCCGGAACCGCACGTCAGGTCGCTGTCGAAATAGGGCAGATGAACACGCAAGAGGCCGAAGTGTTGAGCGGCGTGGCCGACGGAAGTGAGGTCATCCTCCATCCAAGCGACCAAATCGTCGATGGCAGTTTGATCTCGTCCCGTCCTAACGGCGGCGCCCGTTAGGCCCGGTACCGGCTGTCAACATCGCCCGCGTTCGGTCACTGCGCCGGTGACCGGTCGCGTGTTATCCGTAGAACTGCGCGATTCCGTAGCCGACGATGTAAATCGCGATGGCGATGAGGAACAGGTTGGCTGTCTGGTCGATCGCGCGGCCGATCTTCTCCTTGCGTTTGCGGGAAAACAACTTGAACACCAGCAGGCCGATGAACGCGGCGGTGATGAGCTTGAGGATCACGGGACCAATACTCCGGCAGCAACTTCGAGCGGCAAGTCGACCGGCGAGACGATCTTGCCGTTGACCTGCGCCTCAGAATAGCCGATATGCCTCGCTTTGTATCCTGACAGGTCGCAATACCATGACCACTGCCGAAGATCGCCGCCGTATACTGACCATCGAGAGATTGGCCGCGCGGGCCTGGCCGCCCAAGGAAACGAGGGAACACGAAGGCTGGGTGTTCCGGCAAATCGGCGGCTTCACGCATCGCGCCAACTCCGTACTGGCCATCGCGGCGGCGGAAGATCAGGACGTGGAAGCGGCGATTGAAGCCGCGGAAGCGTTCTACAAGAGCCATGGCCAGGAGGCGTGTTTCCAAATTCCGGACATCACTGCTCCGGAGGATCTTGACCACCGGCTGCAATCGCGCGGCTATGACGATCTTTCTCCCACCGACGTCATGTGGTGTCCACTGGACGAATTGACCCTACCGGGCGGCGGAAACCTGAAAGTCGTACATTCTTCCGTTGCTGACGATGATTGGATCGCCGTGCGGGCAGCGGATTTGCGGCCGGGTGAAGAAGGCCTGTTGCGCGAACTGGCGGCCCGCGTTCCTGCGCGGTGCATTTTTGCTACGGCTTATGACGGGGAAAAACCCGTTGGTGCCGGCATGATGGTACTGGAGGAGGGTTGGGCCGGATTGTTCGCCCTCGAGGCGGTGGCGGCCGCGCGGCGCCGAGGCGTGGGCCGGGCGGTCTTTCGATCCCTGACGGACTGGGCGCGGGAAAACGGTGCTTTGCGGTATTATCTGCAGGTGGAGCAGCGCAACCCGCCGGCGCGGCAACTGTTCACGAAAGCGGGATTTCGTAAATCCCATGCCTATCATTATCGTTCAAAGGTGGTCTGAAGAGTTTGACGTCGGGTTTACACGCATGATGTGTTACCGGTCATCGATATACGGGTTGCTGATTTGTTGGGTCGCCATCGTTGCCGGGCTGCCGGCCATCGCGGACGGGGCACGGCTGCAGCGTGATGGCCGGGGCATCGTCGTCGAGGTGACCGATGGCGATACCGTCGTGCTGGACAACGGCACCATTGTCCGGTTGGTCGGTATCCAGGCCCCCAAACTGCCGCTCGGCCGCAAGGGTTTCAAAGCATGGCCGCTGGCGGACGAGTCGAAGGAATTCCTGGAGCGCATTGTTCTGGACAAGCATGTCACCCTGTCTTACGGCGGCGCCCGCATGGACCGGCACGGCCGGGCCTTGGCCCATTTGCACGACGCCGCCGGTAACTGGGTGCAAGGGCAGATTTTGCGCAACGGTATGGCAAGGGTATACACGTTCGCCGACAATACGGCGCTGGCCGAGGACATGCTGGCATTGGAGCGCGAAGCCCGCGCGGCCCGCCGGGGCATCTGGAACAACCGGTATTACGGTATCCGCGATCACCTGAAAGCGTCACGCTTCACCAACAGTTTCCAGCTCGTCGAGGGACGGGTTCTCACGGCGGCGACCGTTCGCGGTCGCACTTACCTGAATTTCGGAGACGATTGGAAGACGGACTTCACCATCTATATCGCACCGAAGGATGGCAAACGCATGCGGCGCAAGGGCTTCGACCCGGCAACCTACGAAGGACGCAAGGTGCGCGTACGCGGGTGGCTAAAGTGGTATGATGGCCCGAACATCCGGGTCACCCACCGGGAACAGATCGAGGTTTTGGACGAATGACGGGAGTTTTCAGGCGCTTTGCCGCAGTACTTTTCTGTGCCGCCATCATTCCGGCGGTCGCGGCCTGCACGTCGGTCAATCCGGCCACCGGAAAGAACGAGTTCTCGGTTCTGTCGCCCGAGGACGAAGCGCGGATCGGCAAGGCGGAACACGGCAAGGTCGTCAAACAGTTCGGCGGCGTCTACGACGACCCGAAGATCGGCGGATATGTCGCCCGCATCGGCGGCCAACTCGTGGCCAACTCGGAACTGGCCGGCAGCCCCTTCACCTTTACGGTCTTGAACTCTCCGGTGGTCAACGCCTTCGCCTTGCCGGGCGGGTATGTATACGTCACGCGCGGCCTGATCGCCCTGGCCAACAACGAAGCCGAACTGGCCGGTGTCATCGCCCACGAAATCGGCCATGTCACGGCCCGTCATACGGCGCAACGCATGACCCGCTCGACGGTGGTCGGTTTGGGTTCGGCCATACTGGGTGCCGCTTTGGGAGTGCCGTCCAACGTCACCAGGCTGGGCGGTCAATTGTACCTGACCAGTTTCTCCCGCGATCAGGAATACGAAGCCGACTTGCTGGGCGTGCGCTATTTGTCACGGGTCGGTTACGACCCTTATGCGCAGGCCGACTTCCTGAAATCTCTCGGCGCGCACACGGAGCTGATGGCGAAACTGTCGGGGAACGGCAACCGGCCGCCCGAGTTCCTGTCCACCCACCCCAATACGCCCGAACGGGTCATTCGCGCGGCCAACGCGGCCAAGGAGAGCGGCAGCGCCAAGGGCGCGCCCAACCGTCGCCAGGCCTTCTTCAAAACCATCGAGGGGATGGTGTATGGCGACGACCCCGAGCAGGGATATGTCCGTGGTCGGCAGTTTTCACATCCGCAGCTACGCTTCACCTTCAAGGTTCCCGACGGATTCAAGATCATCAACCGGCCGACGGCGGTCCTGGCCAAGGGACCGAAGTCGACCGGTCTGGTGTTCAGTGGCGCCAAGGTGCGGGCGGGAACGGACCCGCGTGCCTACATGGTGCGGGAATGGGCGAAATCCGTGCAGTTGTCGGACGTCGAGCGCATCCGGATCAACGGCATGGATGCCGCCACGGGCTGGACCCGTTTGAACACGCGCGCCGGACAGGTGGATGTCCGGCTGGTGGTCGTTCGCTTCGAGTCGAAGCAATTCTATCGCTTTCAGTTCATTACGCCGGTGAACGTCACCAGGCAGTTGGAGCAGGAGTTTCAGCGCACGACCTATTCCTTCCGTCGCCTGAGTTCGAAGGAGGCCGCCGCATTGAAGCCTTTGCGCATTCGGATCGTCACGGTGCGACCCGGCGACACCGCACGGAAACTCGGCCGGCGCATGCAGGTGGACGATGCCCACCTCGACCGGTTCCGGGTGTTGAACCGGTTGCAGCCGGGCCAGAATCCACCGGTGGGCAGCCGGGTCAAAATCGTCAGGGAGTGAACACTTGGCGGCGAAGCCAAAATTGCCGGACCGGATCGTCGATGCCGCTCTCGACAGGGCGGAGGAGGTCGGCTGGTCCGCCGTCAAGCTGCATCATGTGGCATCCGCATTGGATGTCCCGCTGGCCGACATTCATGTTCATTACCGTGACCTGGACGCCGTCGGAGATGCCTGGCTCGCGCGGGCCGACCGGGCCATGCTGGAGCGTCATGACGACGCCGGTTTTCTTTCGTTGCCGGTCAAGGAACGATTGTTTGCCGTCATGACCCGATGGCTCGACACCCTCTCCGGGCATCGTCAGGTGACGGGACAGATACTGGCGACGAAGTGTTATCCCGGACATCCCCATCACTACATACCTCTGATTTTCAATCTGTCACGGACCGTGCAGTGGATTCGCGAAGCCGCGGAACTGGACGCGCCGGGCGTGCGCCGGTCGGTGGAGGAAATCGGGCTGACGGTTCTGTTCGCGTCCACCGTCGTGCGCTGGACGCGGGACGGCAGCGACAACCAGGATCGCACACGGCGGTTTCTCAGCAACCGTCTGGATGTCGGCGACCGGGTGATGGCACGATTGTGGCCACCACCGCCTTCAACGAAAACAGACGCCGGGGAAGATTGATCGGCCGTCAGGCTTCCAGCCATTCCAGGACGCGGCCATCAAGTCCGAAACAAGCCGCCTTGAGCGATCCGCCGAAGCCGCAACTGTCGTCGACCGTCACGGCATGCGGCATGACGTCCTGTCCGCCATGTTTGGGATCGTAGCCGCGAACCACGGTGTCGTATCCGTCAAACGGCGTGTCGATGGCGGTGAAGTAGCCGCTGCCCCACCACAGCGTATCGCCTTGCTCCGACAAGGGGCGGTGCGGATCAACGCCGGCGTGGACGAACAGTAGCTCGCGTCCTTCGGTGAAGCAGGCTCGCCGCAGGCCGGTCAGCAGTTCGTAGTGACCGGGGTGGGACTGCACATTGGCCAGGAGTTGTGTCGTCCATCGGGTGATGGACACCGGGCCCTCGCGGAAATGCATGCGGGCTTCGTCGGGATTGCCGCCATAGGCACGCAGCGTTGCCTCGGCGCCCTGGCTCATCATCCAGCCGAACACCTCGCTCGGATCCGCTGCAAACTGAATTTGCAGCAGCTTGTGCCACATTTCCTCCTGGCCGCCCCGCAGGTAGACGATGTCCCACGGCTCCATCCCGGGTTGATATAACGTGACCGAACGGAACCACAGCAGTTCGTCCAGGGTATCCGTGATGCGCACGCCATGACCGAGGTAGTTGCCGAGGTAAATCAGCCGGTCTCCGGGGGCGAACCGTTCGGCGATCTGTTCGTGCAGTGCGGCCAGACGGTCCGCCTCGCCATGAATGGCGGCAATGGCCCATACACGGCGCGGCAGTTGCAGGACGCCGAAACGTTCGTTACCGGTTTCCGTCATGGGTCCCTAGGATGCGCAGATTATGCCGCGGTGACAAGAAAACGGCCCGGCAACTTGTCGCCGGGCCGGTTTTCATCGTCGTCGCGCCGCGCGGCACTAGGCCGCGTCTTTGAGCAGGGTCTGAAGCTTCTGCGTCGCGGCGTCTTCGTCGATCTTTTCGACGGCAGCCACTTCGCGGGCCAATCGGTCAAGCGCCGATTCGTAAATTTGCCGTTCACTGTAGGACTGATCCGGCTGGTCTTCGCTGCGGTGCAGATCGCGCACCACTTCGGCGATGCTGACCGGGTCGCCCGAATTGATCTTGGCTTCGTATTCCTGGGCCCGGCGGCTCCACATGGTACGCTTCACCCGGGCGCGGCCTTTCAGAGTGCCGAGCGCCGTTTTCATCTTCTGCGGCGAAGACAGGCGGCGCATGCCGAGTTGCTTCGTCTTGGTGATGGGGACGCGCAGGGTCATCTTGTCCTTGTCGAAGGTAATGACGATGAGTTCCAACGTCATACCCGAGATTTCCTGCTTTTCGATCGCCACGATCTTACCGACGCCGTGTGTCGGGTAAACGACATGGTCGTTCACTTTGAATTCCGGTTTCTTTGCCTTGGTCGCTGCCTTTTTGGTCGCCATTCTGCCTTCTTCCAACAACTAAAAACGGTGCGAAAGGTGGATGGACGGGCCTGACGGAAGGGACGGGCATTTTCATGCCGTCAGCCTGAATGTGCCTGTGGAGGCACCGAACCGTCAGGCGGACACGGGGCCGGGGTGCAGGGATCACACTAGGGGGCTGTACGCACAAAGACGGGTGTCCAATTCGACCACCCGTCCCCTCAGATCGGATTGCGGTTCCCGGCACTTTCAACCGTTTCGCAACCGCAATATATCACATTTTTGTAGTAAAACCAAATGGCTGGCCAAAATCAGCCAAAAACTGTTCGCACCCGCCGCAAAACGACGGGTGCGGAACGGTCTTGAAGCCTTATGATCCTTCGCCCGGATTGGCGCTGAATTCCCCTTCGAATTTACCCGGTTTGTCCTTCCAGGTATCGGCGTCGGCCGGCGGTTCGCCCTTGCGGGTAATATTCGGCCATTTTTCGCTGTATTCGCGGTTCATTTCGACCCAGCGCTCCATGCCGTCCTCGGTATCCGGCAGGATGGCTTCGGCGGGGCATTCCGGCTCGCACACGCCGCAATCGATGCATTCGTCGGGATGGATGACGAGCATGTTCTCGCCTTCGTAGAAGCAGTCCACCGGGCACACTTCGACGCAATCCATGTATTTACACCGGATACAATTTTCGGTGACGACGTAGGTCATTCTGTTCTCCACATTCCCGACCTTGTCCCCACGGCCCGGGACGGCGGTCCAATTTTGTATCGTTCAATCGGCTGGAGACGCCCCGTTTGATCCGAGCCGGTCCAACACGCGTTTGCGGGCGATTCCGCTGTCACGATCGGATACATAAATCAGACCG
Source organism: Sneathiellales bacterium (assembly GCA_028277845.1). Lineage (GTDB taxonomy): Bacteria > Pseudomonadota > Alphaproteobacteria > JANQFL01 > JANQFL01 > JANQFL01. The sequence continues at coordinate 44,883 of JANQFL010000097.1, read as the reverse complement.
CACACACGACGCAACAAATTAGCCTCATAATGATGCAATGTGCCGTCGGCATACGCGACTTCCCAAAGCATCTCAACAACCTTAACGCGATCTTCGATCGGGTAGCGATCCTTGATGGCACGGGTGAAGCGCACGAGATGATTGGCGTCCGTCTGAACCTGCTCGGCCTGTTCCAGCAACGCGTCGGTTTCCTCGTCGTTCAGATCAAACTGCATGGTCAGGATCTCGGCGATCGTTTTGCGCTCGTCGGCATCGAAGGCCTGATCCATGCAGGCGGCCTCGACCATCAAGACCGCTGCGGCCAAGTGCAGGTCGTCATGGGATGACGGGGTGGGGTCGCTCTTTTCGGTAAAGAGGGCTTTGATGCGATTGATCATGAGGTGTGTCTAGTCCGTTCGCCGGACCGCATCAAGTGCGGCCCTTGAGTTGATCGGTGGCGCGCCGGTCGGCCTTGGTCGGTCGGCCTGCGCCTTTGTCCCGCTGTTCGGCGGGCGCGGCGCGCGACGATTTCGATTTGGGCGGCACCGGCGGAGACAGGTCGTTGTAGAGCGTGCGGGCTTCCTCGGCCGGGCCGCGGCGGGTGCCCAGCTGCAGGATTTCGAGGACGCGGATCCGGTCGGCCTGGGGCAGTGTCAGCACGTCTCCGATCCGAACCGTTGCACTGGCTTTGGCAATGGCGGTGCGATTGACGCGGACTTTGCCGGCTTGGCAGATCTTGGATGCCAAGGAGCGGCTCTTGAAAATTCTGGCGTACCACAGCCACTTGTCGACACGAATGGATTCGGTCCCTGACGGCAGATCTGTCATGCGGCCTACCGTCCGTTCATTTCGACGTCAGTTCCTTCAGAACGGCAAACGGGGAATCTTCGTTGATCGCGGGGGCCGGCTTTTTCGCCTTTTTGGATTGACGGCTCTTGGCGTTTTGCCTGCCGGGATTGTTCTTTTTGTCCCTGTCCACCGGCTTCTTTCCCTTACGTTTTTGCTGTCGCACAAAGACCGGTTCTTCGCCGCTTGAATCGATACGGTAACCGAACGCCTTCAGGATTTGGGTGAATTCGTCCCGCGGGCTACCGACCAGAGACATCAGGTTTTCCGGCAGCCTGAACGGTCCCTGCCGGGCCAGCTTACGCAGCTCGAAGGCCAGCCGTTCCGCCATGTCGACCCGAATGGCCCGGGGGCCAAACGGCCTAAATCCGGCAGCGGCGTAATAGTCCGGCGGCAAATCCCGATCGGTTTCGACCGAAACAAGTCCCGGTGCCGGCGAGGGTGGCAGTGTGAGTTTGTCATGATAAACGCGCCACAAAAGGTGCGTCAGCCCGGCTGCCTGCGGTTTCAGGAGCGCCGGCACGTAAATGGACTCGGTGCCCATTCTGATGCCCAGCCGCCAAATCGATTGCCGGTCCTCCTTGGAAACCAGGGCAATCTGGTCGTTCAGTGCGGCCCGGTCAGCCGTGCCGAGTGATTCCGTCAGCCGGTAGGCCAGGCCACGACCGGCACCGCCCAGCTTGGCGTCGACGAGACGTTCCAGAGGTGCCAGGACTGTACTGACGTGCTGAACGAGCCATTCGCGCAAACGGGTGTCGACTCGTACGCGTAATTGGCTGTCCAGCAGTTCGTCGGCGATGACGGACAGGCGCGGCCTGAGAGGTGTATCGCCGGTATGCAATTTGGCGACGGGAGACTCGCCCCAAAAAATGCGGCCATCATGTGTGAGCTTAAGCGTCGCCGCGTCTCCGCTGAGCAGTCTTTCGGCCCGGCTGTTGATCTCACGGCCCAGGGCGTGTTTGGCGGCGGCACGCAGGGCCTTGCCTTCGGTACCCCGCGCATTCTCGTCGATGGCGAACCGCAGGCCGTGCAGATGACCGATGAAATGATCTTCCACCATGACATCGCCGTCCTCGCCCACATTGGCCGTCAGGTTTTGACGGTCCCGCAGACGTCGAACCAGCGTGGCCGTACGGCGGTCAACGAAGCGCTGCGTCAGGCTGGCGTGCAGGGCGTCGGACAGTTTGTCCTCGATCACACGGGTGCGTTCCTGCCAGGCCGGCGCGTTGTCCAGCCAATCACCGCGGTGGGATACGAACGTCCAGGTGCGGATGTGAGCGATACGGTTGGCCAGGGTGTCGATGTCGCCGTCGGTCCGGTCCAGCAGGCTGATTTGCCGCTCCAACCAAGCGTTGTCGAGCACCCCGCTGTCGCCCATGAGATGGCGGTAAATGCGGCCCAGCAGGCGGGCGTGCACGTCGGGCATCACTTTGCGGAAGTCGGGGATTTGGCAGACCTGCCACAATCGGGCAACCGCGGCGCGCCCCTTGGTCATGGCGCGGATATCGTCGTCGCGCGCCAGGGCCTTCAGCGCCATCTGGTCGACCGGTTCACGCACCCGCATCAAACAGTCATCGGGCGGCGCGGCGTCGAGCGAACGCATCAAGGCGTCCAAGTCCGTCATGTCCAGGTTACTGTTGCGCCAGTTTATGCGGTGCAGGCGCTGGAAGCGGTGTTCCTCCACGCGCTCCACCAGATCGGCATCCAATTCCGCCGCATCGGCGGTGGTGCCGAACGTACCGTCGTTCATATGACGGCCCGCGCGGCCGGCGATCTGGCCGATTTCCTCGGGCCGCAAGTCACGTGGGCCGATGCCGTCGAATTTCCGGGTGGAGGCAAAGGCGACGTGGTCGACCGACATGTTCAGTCCCATGCCGATGGCGTCCGTCGCCACCAGAAAGTCCACTTCACCCGCCTGGTACATCGCGACCTGGGCGTTGCGGGTGCGCGGGCTCAGGGCGCCCATGACCACGGCGGCACCGCCGCGCTGGCGACGGATCAATTCGGCGATGGTGTAGACGTCGGTTGCCGAAAACGCCACCACGGCGCTGCGCCTGGGCAGGCGGCTCAGTTTCTTTGGTCCGGCGTAGGTCAGCGACGAAAGCCGGGGGCGGCTGATGTATTCCGCGTCGGGAACCAGCCGGGCGATCAAGGGCCGGATGGTGTCGGCCCCCATGAACATGGTTTCCTTGGCGCCCCGCGCGTGCAGCAGACGGTTGGTGAAGACATGGCCCCGTTCCGGATCGGCGCAGAGCTGAACTTCATCAATGGCGAGGAAATCGAAGGAGCGGCCGGTCGGCATGGCTTCGACGGTGCAGACGAAGTGGGTGGCGTTCGGCGGTACGATCTTCTCTTCGCCGGTCACCAGGGCGACGGCGCCCGTACCCTTGACCGCGACGACCCGGTCGTAGATTTCCCGCGCAAGAAGCCGAAGCGGCAATCCGATGACGCCGGAGGCATGGCCCAGAAGGCGTTCCACCGCCAAGTGGGTCTTGCCGGTGTTGGTGGGGCCCAATACGGCCGTGATGCGGCCTGCACAGTGGGGCGAGGATACGGTCGCCATAATGTCCTACTCGATCTTCCCCATAGAGTCGGGGTTACGCGGCGTAATTGCAAGGGTGGTCACAACAATGTTTTCGCGCTAATGGGTGCCTTGAAACTGTGGCAAAATGGCGTCGGGCAAACGCTTGGTCGTTATTGCGCACTTCAGGGGTGCTGGATCTTTCAGACCATCGCCTACGCAAGCAAGCGAGAACGCATCATGGATATCAACAAAGTCGCCATTGGCCATAACCCGCCATGGGACCTGAACGTTATCATCGAAATCCCCTTGGGCGGCGATCCGGTCAAGTACGAGGTCGATAAGGAATCGGGTGCGGTGTTCGTCGACCGGTTTCTGCACACGGCGATGTACTACCCGGCGAACTACGGTTTCGTGCCGCATACTTTGTCGGAAGACGGTGATCCGCTCGATGTCCTGGTGGTGGGAAGGATGCCCGTGGTGCCGGGCTGCGTCGTCCGTTCCAGGCCCATCGGTGTGCTCAACATGGTCGATGAAGCCGGTCCGGACGAAAAAATCGTCGCAGTACCGGTCGATGATCTGCATCCCTATTACACCGAGGTCAACTCCTATACGGAACTCCCCAAAATTCTGCTCGACCAGATCAGCCACTTCTTCGCCCACTACAAGGATCTTGAACGGGGAAAATGGGCCAGTATCACGAATTGGGGCGACGCCGATGAGGCAGTGAAGAAAGTCGAAGAAGCCATCGAACGTGCAAGTTAGGGCTAGGGCAATGGGTGGCGTCCAGTGACATGACCTGTGCACCGGAGTGTCATGTGGCCGAAAGGAGTACGCGGTCGTGGCCCGGGCGTTGGGCGCCAAACGCCCGTTCGTCAAACCGTTCAATTGGGATGAGATGTCGACGGCCATCGACCAACAGTCCGACGATCGGGCGACGTAGACCGGTCATGTACCTATCGCCAAACCAAAAATATCTAACGATTGTTTGAAAAAAATAAGCGCAGGGTTATGGTCGTTTGAAGCGTTCGCAAATGTCGATCAAGGAAGGCCCAATGAACAACCGCACAATCGTCATGGCGGGTGGCCGTCGCACGCCATTCGGCGATTTCGGCAAGTCCCTCAAGGATATTCCTGTTACGGACTTGGGCGTGCATGCGACGAGGGCCAGTCTGGCGGCGGCCGGTGTCGCGCCGGATGAGGTCGATCACTTGGTTTTCGCCGCCGTCGGATATCCGGACAAGGACACCCTGTTCGGCGCCCGGGTAGTGGCGCTGAAGGCGGGCATGCCGGAAGACTCGAGTGCGTTGAACGTCAGCCGGGCCTGTGGCTCCGGTGTCCAGGCTATCGTTTCGGCCAGCCAGCAGATCGCCAGCGGCCACAGCACGATTTCGGTCGCCGCCGGCGGCGAGAATTTCAGCCGAACGCCTTATGTCGCCGCCAAGACCCGCTGGGGTGCCGTGCGCGGGCCGCAAGCCCTCGACGACCAGTTGGACTGGATCTACCGCTGTCCGTTTTCCGATGAACTGATGGGGGAAACGGCCGAAAACCTGACCGAGGAATTCGGCTACGACAGGGACGCCATGGACGACTGGGGCTACATGAGCCAGCAGCGGGCCGGCGCGGCGATCGAAAGCGGCTTTCTCGCCCGCCAGGTCGCACCGATCACGGTACCCGAGGGCCGCAACGGAACACGTGACTTCGAAGTCGATGAATTTCCCCGGCCGCATGTCACCCGCGACAAACTGGCCAGCCTGAAGCCGGCGTTCCGTCCTGGCGGCGCAGTGACCGCGGGCAACGCGTCGGGTGTCACCGATGGCGCGGCCGCGATCGTCGTGGCTGACATCGCCGCGGCGGAACAGGCCGGCATGGAGCCCGAGGTCCGGCTGGTCGATTGGGCCAGCGCCGGTGTGCCGCCGCGCATCATGGGCGCGGGGCCGGTGCCGGCCATTGCAAAACTTCTCGAGCGGCAATCCATGACCGTCGGCGACATCGACTATTTCGAGATCAACGAAGCCTTCGCCGTCGTCAACCTGCATGCCGAGGCACAATTGGGTGTTCCGCGCGACATCACCAATCTGTATGGCGGCGGAATATCGATCGGTCATCCGCCCGGTGCCACCGGCCTGCGCATGACCATGACGGCCATGCATCACCTGGCCGATACCGGCGGCCGCTATGCCGTCATCAGCATGTGCCTGGGCGCCGGACAAGGCATGGCCATGCTGATCGAGAACTTGAAACGCTAGTCTCCGACGGAAGCGGGTGCGGCTTACGCCGCAACCTGTCTCAGGATCTCGTCGCGACGACGCAGTAGGATATCGCATAGGCCGTCATAGTCGGCGCCGACGCCGCTGAATAGGGTTTCGAGATCCGGCCCGCCTTCCAGAAACGCTTCGGCCAGGTCTTCGATTCGTTGCGGCAGCTTGGCCAGGAAGGCCGCACGCCGGGCGTCCGTCAGTTGGGCCAGTTCCTGGCGCAGCCGGGATATCCCGAACGCGATGTGATCGAGTTCGTCCCGAAGCGGTACGTCAAGCGACTCACGCGTGCCGGGATCGGCCAGCGGCACGATGCTTTCCACCGCTTCGCTGCCCAGGGCCTCGACGCACAGATACACGTCCGCAAGAAAGTCGAGCCACGGCAGGTTTCGGAAATGGTCCCGGATCCTGGTTTCCTGATCGGGTGTCAGGACCGGCGAAGTATCGGTACCGAACTTGGTCATCCATTGGCGCTGGATGGCAACGTGCCGGCTCTCATCACCGACCTGCCTGGCGAGAGCGAGTTTGGCCGGCTCGTCCGGTGCCGAGGCGATGCGTTCGGCGCAGATCTCCATGAGCAGGCGGTCGACTTGGGTATAGAGAACCAGCAACTGGCCCATGGACCGGCGATATACGTCATCCGCGGTTCTGGCGTTCGGTTTCAGTGCATTCATCCGAATTTCCTCCTCCAGTGGGGTGCGCGCCACGACGGTACAGAGGTACGTGCGCCGTAAACTTAGAGCACCGGTACCTCGACCGTGACGGCGGCGGCTTTGGTCACGCCAAGCGGAAAGACGGGATCGGGTATCCTCTCGCGGATTGCGGAAACGGGCAGAACACCCACGCCGTCCTTCGCGTCGAACAGGCCTCGATCTCAGTTCGTCACCGGTTCCGGAGTTGCCGGATTACCCAATGATCATTTTGTTGTGGCAGGTAGTTTTTCTTCTGCACCTTACTTCGACGGATGCAGGGATCAATTCAACTCTCCGTGTCGCCTCAGGGCGCCAGGATTTCCGTCATCACGGCAACCGCCTCGCGTACCCCGGCTTCGTCCACGTCCAGGTGGGTGACGGCGCGCAGCAGTGTTTCGCCCATGGCCGAGAACCGGATGCCGTGCGGCGCCAGTTTCTCGTTGACTTGGGCGGCGGTCAGACCGGTCTCGGCAACGTCGAAATAGAACAGGTTGGTCTCGACCAGTGCGGCATCGAGGGCGATTCCCGGCAGGACCGCTAGACCGTCGGCCAGGATGCGGGCGTTGTTGTGATCGTCGGCCAGCCGTTCGACGTTGTGGTCCAATGCGTAAAGGCCGGCGGCGGCCAGAATGCCCGACTGACGCAAGGCGCCGCCCATGCGTTGCTTCCACCACCAGGCTTCGTCGATGAAGTCTTTCGGACCGGCGAGGACGGCGCCGACCGGGCAGCCCAGGCCTTTGGACAGGTCGATCCAGGCGGTGTCGGCGCAGTCGGCGAAGTCCTTGGCCGTGTGGTTGGAGGCGGCGACCGCGTTGAGCAGCCGGGCGCCGTCCATGTGCATGGCCAGGCCGTGCTTGCGGGCGACGTTCGACACGCCTTGCAACTGGGCCAGGGGCCAGACGCCGCCGCCGCCCAGATTGGCCGTCTGCTCGACGCAGATCAGCTTCGACCGCGGAAAGTATCAGTTGGCGGGCACGCGCACGGCGGCTTCCGCCTGTTCGGCGGTGAACATGCCCCGTTGGCCGTCGACCCCGTTGATCATGACGCCGGCGATGGCCGCCGGCCCGCCGCCTTCGAAGCCGATGATGTGGGCCGACCGGTCGGCGATCACCTCCTCGCCCGGCCGGCAATGCACGGCGATGGCGATTTCGTTGCACATGGTGCCTGACGGCAGAAAAACGGCGGCTTCCTTGCCCAGCAATTCGGCGGCCCGTTCGTTCAACGCCAATGTCGTCGGGTCTTCGCCCGATTGTTCGTCGCCCACTTCGGCATCGGCCATGGCCTGACGCATGCCGGCGGATGGCCGGGATTTGGTGTCGCTGAACAAATCGATACGGATTGCGGTCATTATTCGGACGTCCTTGCCTGGGTCAGTTCGGGTGGCGGATTGTGCATGGTTTTCGGCGGCGCGTCACGTGCCTTGGAATTTCAACCGAAAACGCCGGAAATGTTGGCTGGATGACCGTTTTCGGCGTTTTTTCGTGTTACGCCTCGCCGCGTTGACAGCATCGGAGCACCTGCCCATACTGCCATTTCGCACTTGCGAGATGGTCGGGCGGGCCAAATGGCCCGGCGTGGGCGGCGGAGAGCGCCGGATGGTCCCGATGCGGTGCAGAAGAGGTGACGGCATGAGCGAATTCGAGAAAAAGAGCGCCGAGGACTGGCGCGCGCTGGCTGCGAAGGAGCTGAAAGGCAAGACCGCCGACGATCTGGTCTGGCAGACGCCCGAGGGCATTCCGGTCCAGCCGCTGTACAGCGCCGAGGATCTGGAGAACATCGATCATCTCGGCGGCATGCCCGGTTTCGCGCCCTTCCTGCGCGGCGTGCGCGGCACCATGTACACCAACCGGCCCTGGACCATCCGCCAATACGCCGGTTTCTCCACCGCCGAGGAATCCAACGCCTTCTACCGCCGCAATCTGGCGGCCGGCCAGAAAGGTCTGAGCGTCGCCTTCGACCTGGCCACCCACCGCGGTTACGATTCGGACCATCCCCGCGTCGTCGGCGATGTCGGCAAGGCGGGTGTCGCCATCGATTCCGTCGAGGATATGAAGATCCTGTTCGACGGCATTCCGTTGGGCGAGATGAGCGTATCGATGACCATGAACGGTGCCGTGCTGCCGACGCTCGCCAATTACATCGTGGCGGCCGAGGAACAGGGCGTCGAGCAAAACAGGCTCTCGGGCACCATCCAGAACGACATCCTCAAGGAGTTCATGGTCCGCAACACCTATATCTATCCGCCGGACCCCTCCATGCGGATCGTCGCCGACATCATCGCCTACACGTCGCGGCATATGCCGCGCTTCAATTCGATTTCCATTTCCGGCTACCACATGCAGGAAGCCGGCGCGACCCAGGTGCAGGAACTCGCGTTCACACTGGCCGACGGCCTCGAATATGTCCGCTCGGCGATCGCGCGCGGCCTCGACATCGACGCCTTTGCCGGCCGGCTGAGCTTCTTCTTCGCTATCGGTATGAACTTCTTCATGGAGGTCGCCAAGCTGCGCGCCGCCCGTCTGCTGTGGGCCCGCATCGTCAAGCAGTTCGACCCCAAGGACCCGCGCTCGATGATGCTGCGCACCCATTGCCAGACCTCGGGCGTGTCGCTGACCGAGCAGGACCCCTACAACAATGTCGTGCGTACGGCGTATGAAGCCATGGCGGCGGTGCTCGGCGGCACCCAGAGCCTGCACACCAATGCACTCGACGAGGCCATTGCGTTGCCGACGGATTTCTCGGCCCGCATCGCCCGCAACACGCAGCTGATCCTGTCGGAAGAGACCGGCGTCAACCATGTGGTCGATCCGTTAGGCGGCAGCTACTACGTCGAAGCCCTGACCAACAGCCTGGCCGAGGAAGCCTGGAAGCTGATCCAGGAGGTCGAGGAACTCGGCGGCATGACAAAGGCGACCGAGTCGGGCATGCCGAAACTGCGTATCGAGGAATCGGCGGCCCGGCGTCAGGCGCGCATCGACCGCGGCGAGGAGGTTATCGTCGGCGTCAACAAATACCGCCTGCCGGACGGCGAGGACGACAAGCCGGAAATTCTGGAAGTGGACAACCAGAAAGTTCGGGCATCGCAGATCGCGCGGCTCGAACGGATCCGCGCCGAGCGCGACGACGCGGCCGTGCAGTCGGCGTTGGACGCCCTGCGCGACGGCGCCGCCGGCGACGGCAATCTGCTGGAGCTGTCGGTGGCGGCGGCCCGGGCGAGGGCGACCGTCGGCGAAATCACCGACGCCATGGAAAGCGTGTTCGGCCGCTACAAGGCGGAAATCCGGTCTGTGACCGGCGTGTACGGGTCCGCCTATGACGGTGACGAAGGCTTCGAGCGGATCTGCGCCGATGTGGAGACCTTCGCCGAGGAAGAGGGCCGTCGGCCGCGTATGCTGGTGGTCAAGATGGGCCAGGACGGCCACGACCGCGGCGCCAAGGTGATCGCCACGGCGTTCGCCGACATCGGCTTCGATATCGATGTCGGCCCGCTGTTCCAGACCCCCGAGGAAGTGGCCCGCGATGCCATCGAAAACGACGTGCACGTGATCGGTGTCTCGACCCAGGCGGCGGGTCACAAGACCCTTGTGCCCGAACTGATCGAGCAACTGCGCAAGCAGGGCGCGCCGGATATCCTCGTGGTGTGCGGTGGCGTCATTCCGCCGCAGGATTACGATTTCCTGAACCAGGCCGGGGTGTCGGCCATCTATGGTCCGGGAACGAATATTCCGGCCGCGGCCGCGGAAGTGCTGAAAATGATCGGTGAGCGCCGGCGCGAAGCGGCCTGACCACGGGGACCAACAATCCGGGAGTGTTCCGCCTTGGGTTGGTTTAGCCGAATGATTGCCCGGTTGTTGCTGGGCCGTGAAGGCGCGGATGGGGCCGCCCGCATCGCCGAATCATCACGCCAGCGTCAGCGTATCAAAACGGCGGTACGTCAGGCCGGCGAGGCCGAACGCACCCGGTCGCATGACCGGGACGAGCGCGCCAGACTGTTGGAGGAGGCGCGCGCGACCCAAGCAAAGGTCGACCGGGAGATGGATCCGGAAACCCGCGAGAAACTTCGCGAGACCGCCAGCAAACTCATGAACAACGACGGCGGCTGACCGGCGGTCAGCCGGTCGCTTGGCCGTTCACGTTGTCGCTCGGCGGCGGTGTGATGATCGTATTGCCGTCCTGGGTGGATCCCCAAGCGGCGTACGGGAACGGACGCTCTTCGCTCACAAACGTCATGTACCGGACGATGTCCCGCAGATAGTCCGCAAACTCGGCGCCCAGGCGCTTGGCGTTATCGTTGGTCTTGCCCGTAAACAGCAGACTCAGGAACTGGAAAAGCACCGTCGCTCCGATCACCAGTTCAGCGACGCTGAAGGCGATGGCCAGAACGATCATGTGGACCAGACGCATCCACGTCGACTTGTTCTTCAAATGGGAACGGTTATCCCCGCTCATTGCGATTCTCCACTTGTGAAAAACGCGCGCCACCCTTAGATGGCGATTATCCCGCCGGCTGCAAGTCTTGAATACGGAGACGGGCTTTCCTACAGCGAACGGAACAGGTGTGCGGGATTTTTTATTGTCTTGCTCTGGCATCGCCCTGCCGAATGCGTAAAGTGGTCGCGGCGCTGGCCTACCGCTTCGTGCATATGCGTTTCGGCCGGTCGGCGGCGTCCGCTTCGTGATGCGATGTGAATGGATGAAAGTGTGAGTAAGAAGGCGCCTGAACCAAACGGCAAAGAGACGGATGTGAAGGCTCTCGCGGCGCAGGTGGTGGCGGGAGACCGCAGGGCCCTGGCCCGCGCGATCACGCTGGTGGAATCGACCCGCACCGATCACCGCGAACAGGCGGAACAGTTGACCGAGCAATTGCTGACGCACACCGGTTCGGCGGTACGTCTGGGAATTTCGGGGACGCCGGGCGTCGGCAAATCCACCTTCATCGAAGCCTTCGGCTCCTACCTGACGGATCAAGATCTGAAGGTCGCCGTACTCGCCGTCGACCCGTCGTCGCAACGCTCGGGCGGATCGATCCTCGGCGACAAGACCCGCATGGCGGAATTGGCCCGCAATCCCAACGCCTTCATTCGCCCGTCTCCCGCCGGCAGGACGCTGGGCGGTGTCGCGCGCCGCACCCGCGAGGCCATGCTGGTGGTCGAGGCTGCCGGCTACGACGTGGTGCTGGTGGAAACCGTCGGTGTCGGCCAATCGGAAACCGCCGTCGACAACATGGTCGACCTGTTTCTGTTGCTCATCGCGCCCGGCGGCGGCGACGAACTGCAGGGCATCAAGCGCGGCATCATGGAACTGGCCGACCTTGTCGTCGTCAACAAGGCCGACGGCGACCTATTGGCGCCGGCCAAACGGGCTGCCGCCGAATACAAAGGCGCGCTCGGTTTGATCCGGCCGCGTCACCCCGACTGGCGTCCGGACGTGTTGCTGGCGTCATCATTGCGCAACGAGGGCATGGACGCGATCTGGCAAATCGTCGGCGCCTACCGCGAAGCGCTCGCCGGGCCGGACGGCATCGCCACCCGCCGCGCCCGCCAGGCCACCGCCTGGATGTGGGACGAAATCCGCGAGGGCCTTTTGGCCGTGCTGAAAGATCATGCAGAGGTGAGAGCCGCGCTCGCGGAATACGAAGACGCCGTCACGCGCGGCGAAATGACACCCGAAGGCGCGGCACGCCGGGTACTGGAGATTTTCCGCGGGGAGATAACCCAGGGGTAATGACGAACGAGGGCATACTCTCCGTATTCATCCGGGCGTATGGCATCTGGAAGATCGTCATGACGGTGCCGTTCTTCGTTGGCTTTCTGTTTCCGCACGGATTCAATCAAATTGCGTCGGGCAACGATGGGGGCATGTTGGCCTATACCGTTGTCGAAGTGCTCTGGTACGCCCTATGGGGTGCCATGGTGGGGCGGCCTCTGTGGTTTGCGCGCCTGATTGTTCCCAAAGCTCTTCAGGGCGCCACGGACAGGGATTGGGATTTCCATAAACTCCAATCGGTCGTTCTGGGTGTGCTCGGCGGGGTGTTCGTTCTTTTCGTCCTGATTGAGGTCGGCACCTGGATAGCGATATGGCTGGCGGCGTGGACTTCACCGCCCGGTGCACAAGTCTTTCGTCCCCATTGGCAGCAACTCTTGGCGCAAGCACTTCTGCTAATTGTTGGCGGCTACTTGCTCGGGCCGTTGGGAAGTGTCGTTCGGCTTTGGAGGCGCGCCCGGACGGCCGGTCATGGCTGAAGAGACGAGCGACAGGTAACGAGGGGAAGAACGTTATGAGCAACGAAGCTTTACTTGCCGTTGTCATCCGACTGGGCGGAATTTGGACCGGCGTCTATTCCTTGGGAATGGGCAGTGCTGGGTTGCGGTCCCTCATTGCGTCAGAATCGGTGTTGAATGCCGTCGCTGCTCCAGCGGCAGTCGCTTGTATCGTGTTGTCCGTCATGATGATTGTCGCGCCGCTTCGTATAGCAAAGTGGCTGCTACCCAAGACCAACGCCGACGGCCCGTCGGACGATGTGCTCAGCACGAAGACGTTTCAGTACATGCTGGTCGGTGCGTTGGGCCTCTATTTGATTGTCTCCGGTGTGATGGGGATGGGCAATTTTTTCTATGGCTGGGCCATGGTCATTGTGGAAGCCGGCACCAACTTCCGAGTCCAACCCATTGAGTTTGGCAATTTCGTGCCGTATTTACTCAAAATGATCGCTGGAGCCTGGCTGATGACCGGCGCGAAAGGTATGGAACGACTTTTCGCGACGGCGCGTGTTGCCGCATCTCGATAAGTCAGTTGCCAACAAAATTTGTGGTTATTGATCCGCTTCAAGCACCTTGGACAACACCGCCGCCAATTCATGGCGCAGAAATGGTTTGGTGAGCAGCCTGGCATCGGCGACGGAGAGGTCGGCGGTGCCGTGCTGGCCGTCGGGGTAGCCCGACATGAAGAGGATTTTGGTCTCCGGCGCCGTGGCGCGAATTTCGCCGGCGAATTCCGGGCCGCTGGTGCCGCCGGGCAGGACCACGTCGGACAGAAGCAGATCGAAATGGCGGTGGGCGCGAAATGCTTCGCGCGCTTCGGCGGCAGTCGGCACAGCCACCACGGAATATCCCAGCCCTTCGATCAGATGGACCGCCAGGTCGCGCACATCGTCATCGTCTTCGATCACCAATATCGACTGACCGTTGCCACGTGGCAGGTCATCGGATTGCGAGAGGGAGGCGGCCGGTGCGCAAAGTGCCCTCGGCAGGTAGAGGCGCACCGTTGTGCCTTGCCCTTCGGCACTGGTGATGGCGACGTGACCACGAGACTGTTTGGCGAAGCCGTAGACCATCGACAGGCCCAGACCGCTGCCCTGTCCGACTTCCTTGGTCGTGAAGAAGGGTTCGAATACGCGGGTTTGAACATCCGGCGGAATGCCCATGCCGGTGTCGATCACCGACAACGACACATATTCGCCCGGCGCGGTTTCCGGATTGTCGGCGACGAATACGTCATCGAGATACGTGTTTTCGCAGGCGATGGTCAGGCGCCCGCCGTGAGGCATGGCATCGCGGGCATTGATGGCCAGGTTGAGAATGGCGTTTTCGACTTGGCCCGTATCGACCAAGGCGCGCCACAATCCCGGTTGTGCACGGGTTTCGATGACAATGGTTTCGCCCAAGGTTCGCTGCAACAAATCATGCAGGCTATGAACCAGTTTGGCCAGATCGGCGCTTCTGTTGATCAAGGGTTGCTGGCGCGAATAGGCCAGCAGGCGCTGGGTCAGTTCCGATCCGCGCTCGGCCGAACGGATCACCGCCTGCACACGCGGGTCCATGGGATCCCTGTTGTCGGCAAGCAGTTCGGCGTTGCCGAGAATAACAGCGAGCAGATTGTTGAAGTCGTGCGCGACACCGCCCGTCAGCTGGCCGACTGCCTCCATTTTCTGGGCCTGGCGCAAGCTCTCCTCGGCCTGCTTCTGTTCGGAAATGTCGATACCGATGGTGCCGATATTGAGCAAGTTGCCGTCTTCGTCGCAGATGGGAAACTTGGTCAACAACAAAGTTGAGTCGCCGAATTTCACCGGAAAAGGCTCGCCGATCGGCGATCGGTTGCCCGCTGAGGCGATCGCGTCGTCGCCCACCCTGATACCTGCCGCGATATCGTCCGCCAGGATACCGTCTGCCGTTTGGCCTATGGCTTGCTCCGGCGTCGTCTGAAAATAGCGGCAGTAGGATGGATTGACATAGGTATACCGGCTGTCCAGATCCTTGATCGAAATGAGCGCTGGCGAGTTGTTCATGATCGACAATAGCTGCGCCCGACTTTTCTTCAGAGCCTGTTCGGCGCGTTCGCGGACCGCGATCTGTTCCGTCAGTTCGGCATTGAGGCGTGCCAGTTCCTCGGACCGCGTCCCGGCTTCCTTCGCTTCGTTGATCAACTTGAGTTTGGCGCTGGTCATCGCGGCGATGGTGGTCAGGATTTCCAGGTGCTCGTCGCCGTACTGGTTGGCCTTGGGGTCCTCGCAATCGATCACGCCGACGACCGTATCGTCGATGATCAGCGGCACGCATATTTCGGAAAGAGCCGGTTCGACGTCGGGAATGTAGCGCGGGTCCTTCGACAGATCGGCCACGACCATGGCCTGCTTCGTCTGGGCCACCGTGCCGGTGATGCCGTCTCCGATGGGGATTTCCAGGGCGTTGATGATCTGATTGGCGTGCGGGTTTTTGATGCCGATCGCCGCTGACTGGCGGAGCAGCCGGCGATCCTGGTCGATCAGATAAATGACGCAGTCATCGAACCCCATGCGGCCCACGACCTCGCGGGCGACGTACCACACCAACTCCTCGGTCGACGGGATTGTCAACAACTTTAACGCGAAATCATTGATGGTTTTAAATAGCGTTCGTTGCCGCGCCAAATCGTCGGCGAGGGTGTGCAGCTCCTGCAGCGATAACGTGTCTTCGCCCATGCGGCCTCCCATTATGGAGCGCATTCGCTAAACCAACGATTGATTCTAACAGAAATTGGTTAGCAATTCATTGGCCGGACACATAGGCGTCAAGCGGGTTCCAGCAAGTCCCATTTGTTGCCGTACAGGTCCTGAAACACGGCAACGGTGCCGTACGGCTCCCGGCGTGGTTCCTCCAGGAAGACCACGCTCCGCGATCGCATGCGTTCATAGTCGCGCTCGAAATCATTCGTGTGCAGAAACAGAAAGACCCGGCCGCCGGACTGTTTGCCGACCTGTTCGATCTCCTCGGGTCTAGAGGCCTTCGCAAGCAACAAGCGGCATTCCGATGACCCCGGTGGCGCCACCACGACCCAGCGCTTGCCGTTTTCCAACGGCGTGTCCTCCGCCAGCACGAAGTCCAGAGACTCGGTGTAAAAGGCAATGGCTTCATCGTAATCGCGGACCAATAGGGCGATGGCGGCGATCGATTGTTTCATGGACAAGTTCCTTAGTTGCAACGCGGTATTTCTGTTTGACCTGACTACGGCTTCATAGTTGATAGTCCATGGCCTTCAACGTGACTTTTTCCCCCTGGAGGTACTGTAATGAGTGAGTTCAAAGCGGTTCGCCGCATATTCACGGCGGTGCAAACATACAATGCCGTGCCCGAAACCGTATTCCCGTTGCTGTGTCCGGTGCGGGAATACGACTGGATTCCGAAGTGGGACTGCGAGTTGCTGTATACGGACAGCGGCGTTGCCGAACTGGGATGTGTGTTCAGCACCCGCACGTCGACAACCCGAATCGGTGGCGACTGGGAAGAAGTGTGGGTGGTCAGCCGATATGCCCCTGACGAGGCAATCGAGTTCGTCAAACTGGCGGCCGGCAAGTATGTCGTGAAATACGATATTTCCCTGGTTCCCAAAGGCGAGGCGGAAACCGTGGCCACCTGGACCCAAACGGTTACGGGGTTGAGCGAAGAAGGCAACCGCTTGATCGGAGAGCGCTCGGAGGAAGAGTACGCCGACGTCGCGCGGGCGATCGAAGTCAGGATGAACCACTATCTGGACACGGGCGCCAAAATGGCGGCGGCGCACTGAGGAGGTCTTCACCGGAGCCATGTTGACCATAGGTGTCCTGGCCAAACGGTTCGGATTGTCGCGCAGCACGTTGCTGTACTACGACCGGCGCGGCCTCTTGTGTCCATCGGCCCGGTCCGAGGCCGGATATCGTCATTATTCGCCGGCCGATATCGTCCGTCTCGAGCGGATTTGCCAGTTGCGCGGCGCGGGCGTTCCCCTCGACGACATCGCCGGTTTGCTCGACGCAGGCGACGACGGCAACGATCTCGATGGCGTCTTGCGCCGCCGGCTGGAGGATTTGACCCGCGAAATGGCCAAATTGCGCGATCAGCAGCGCCTCGTCGCGTCCATGATGACCGGAAAGCCGCCATCGGATGCGCCGCCGATGGATCGCCGGACCTGGAGCGACCTTCTGGCCGCGTCCGGGTTCAGCGAGGCCGACATGCGTCGTTGGCACATGGCCTTCGAACGGCGCGCGCCGGAAAAACACCGTGATTTCCTTAGATTTCTCGGCATTGCCGAGGATGAAATCGTGGGAATCCGAGCTTGGCGGAAGTGAAGCGGATCTGCCCGCCGATTTTACCCGGAAATCTCCCCAATTCCGCCGATAACGCCTTGACGCGGCCGGTCTGGTCGCTTAAAAGTCCGGGCCTTCGGAGCCATCGTGGCCCCGGACAGATTTCCTATGTGAGGTTTACCAATGGCACGTCGTTGTGAACTTACCGGCCGTGGTGTGCAGACCGGCAATAATGTGAGCCACGCCCACAACAAAAGCCGCCGTCGGTATCTGCCCAACGTGCACGACATGCGCCTGATGTCGGAGACCTTGAACCGGTCCGTCAAGTTGAAGGTATCGGCTTACGGCCTGCGTTCGGTCGAGCACAATGGCGGCCTTGACAATTATCTGCTGAAAACGTCGGATTCCAAGCTGTCGCTGACGGCGCGCCGGCTGAAGCGGGACATCAAGAAGGCGCAAGCCGCCAAGGCCTGACCCGCCGGGTAGGCTGGGATATCGGGGCCCGCCGGCCGTGCCGCGCGGGCCTTTGTTTATCCCGGCAACCGAGAGAGACGAGGAGCAGCACCATGAACATCGTCCGGCAGCTCTGGATCGCCGTCCTGGCCATGATCGTCGTGGTGGTGGCGTCCAATTACCTGGTGCAGTTCCCCATCAACGACTGGCTGACCTGGGGCGCCTTTACCTATCCCGCCGCCTTCCTGGTCACCGATCTGACCAATCGCCGCTATGGGCCGGAACGGGCGCGCAAGGTGGTCTATGTCGGTTTTGCCCTGGCCGTCGTCATCTCCGTTTACGTGGCGGACCCGCGCATCGCCCTGGCCTCCGGCACGGCGTTCCTCACCGCCCAACTGCTCGACGTCTTCGTGTTCGACAAGCTGCGCCGCCAGGACTGGTGGCAGGCGCCCCTGGCGTCTTCGACGCTGGGTTCCGTCGTCGACACGGCACTGTTTTTTTCGTTGGCATTCGCCGGCACCGGCCTGCCGTGGATGACGTGGGCGCTCGGGGATCTCGGCGCCAAGATGGTCATGGCCGGCACCTTGCTGATTCCGTTCCGTGTCTTGATGAACTACATCCGGTCGCGGGCCGAGGTGCGGGCCCAGGCCGCGGCCTGATCACCGGTTATCCCCCCAGGCGGAACTTCATCAGCAGCGTCCGCTGGATGTTTCTGAAATTGTCATCCGACAGGATGTAGATGTTGGTGGCGATGCCGTCTATGTTGTCGACGGTCAGCGGAAACTGCACAAACTAGAAGGAATTATTGTTAAAAAACAATATACTACAACCTTTTTTAAATAGAGTATAATAAACAACTATAAGTATATTAAACAAAATTACTTCTACTAATAGTAATTTTGTTCACTGCCAGATAAATCATCACTGGATAAGAAGGATCAGCCGACATATTGATTAATTGTCTATGTGCATATTAGAATTACACTTCTTAAGTGCAATTTTGTAGTCATAGTCTGAACATGCAGGCAGATAGATGAGTGAACGAGCGAATATAGAAACGGCAAAAGTCATAATAAGTCAAGTAACCGCTCAGTCGGAACTCATTCTTACTATTTCTACAGCAGTAGTGGGCGGAACAATAGCAATACTTTTTAAGTTGTATTTTGAATCAATTTCTTCTACGCAAAATCAAAATATTGAAATCAAATATAGATGGGTTGTGATATTGGGTGTTATTCTTATGATGATTTCTATTTTACTTGCGTATGCATTTTATGGTGCGATAATAAGCGAGATTCCAGCAATAATTGGAACAAAATATTTCGGAGATGGTGCAATTGAATTGGGAGATATTGAAATATCTTCTATGGGAAGATATTTGTCGATCGCTCAATTCTTCACGTTTTTCTTTGGTTTTGTCTTTGTAGCGGTAGGTTTCTTTAAAAACATAAAATGAGGACGGTATGTCAGTTGATCGCAAACACTCAATTTTGTCTGTTGTATCAATTTGTTGCTGTTTGCTTGTTTTTTCATGGCAGTCAACTGCCAATGAATTTTCCTCAGATTTTGTAGATGCCTATCGAACAGCAGAATCTGATGGACAAAAAGTACTTACAAACAAACTGGCGCGCGAAGGTTTGATGTCTTTGGTATGGCACTTTCACCATCAACGCACAATTCTAAAACCTGCTAGGTACGAAGATTCAGCTTGGTTTGCTGAAACATATCGAAGCAAGTTTTCTGGTTTCAGAAGTAAATTCTTAGAAACGTTACCTAAACTTAGTATCGATGCATCGCGCTTAAAAGAAATGCAGACAGCATACAAAAAAAACCGGGAAACGTTTTTAGGATATTTTCAGTCTTTGCAAACAAAAGGATTCTTTAGGAACTACACAGCAGAAGAAGTATTATCCATATTGTCTATGTATAGTTCAGCTGTATATGCCTTAGATCCAAAATATTGGAATTATCTTTCAAGTTTAACGGGAATTTGGCCATTTTGTTTGAGATAGAACCAAAAATCAAACTTACTAGCAATCAACTGTCTTGACGATCACATCATTTGAAAATTGGTGAAGTTTGTTATTTGATTACCCGCCCAACCTGAACTTCATCAGCAGCGTGCGCTGGATGGCGTTGAAATTGTCGTCCGATAGGATGTAGATGTCCGTCGAGATGCCGGGGCCTTCAGTGGCGGCGACCCCTTCCATATTGTCGACGGTCATGGGCGGCTGCAGCACGGCGATGGCCTGTGGCTTCAGGACCGCGCCCGGCACGATGGAGCGCGTGGAAATGACCGACAGCCGCGCCGCCGCGCCACCGACGATGGTGAAGCGGCGCTCCAGCAGCAAGACGTCGCCGTTGGGCAGCACCGTCATGTCGGTCGGCTTGAACAGGTCGCGGACTTCCTGGGTCACGGTGTGGTACCGGGTGCCCTGGGAAATCCATCCCTGACGCATGTCGTTGGCGTCGACATAGTCCTCGGTCATCAGAAACAGGCGGCCGTCGGCCAGCCGCGTCATCGCCTCGATGCCCTTGTTGGACGGTGCCCGGGCCAGGTCCGGCGGGGCCGGGTAATCCTCGGGAAGCGTCTTGTCCAGACCGTCGTGCAGGGAAAAGCGCCACAGCCGGTGATAGCGTTCGAACGCCACCAGCAGCCGGCCGCCCGCTTCGTCGACCAGGGCTTCGGCGTCGGCCAGGCGTCCCGAAAGGGGCACCAGGTTGCGGGCCTTCATGGGAAACATCTCGACTTCGGACAGACCCACCAGTTGACCCCGGCCGTCCAGGTCGAGCCGCGCCCGCAGCCAGTGGCCCCGGTCGGTCACCGCCATGATGTTCCGGCCGTCTGCGGACAAGATCAGGCTGGACAGGCCGCCGAACGCGTCGTGATCCGACGTCAGTTCCACGCCACCCATGTACGTCAGGGCGCCGGCGGTTCGCTGTGCGCCGTCTTCCGGATTGAGCGGGACGGGGCTCGCCTTGACGGCAACGGGTTCGGCGCGGACAGAGGGCAGTGGGACAGCCGCCAAGAGGCATGCAATGGTCAAAGCGAAACGGAATGCCATATAAGAGCCTCCATCGCGTTTGCGTTCATCATGCACCTGCCATGATGGCATAAGTCGGGTGAAAATTCACAATCGTGTGTTTATGGGCCGTCCCTGTTCCCGTCGGCGGAACCGACCCTATAATTCCTGGTCGTGGGGCGAACTGGGAGGACAATCGCATGTACGCACGCCGAACCGTTGTGAAAGGGGTGGCATCGCTGCCCTTGGCCGCCGTTCTGGCCGATCCGCTGCTGGCGCGGGCCGCCGCGTCGGGCCTCGATACCGTTTCTATCACCACCGAAGGCGGCAAGTCCGTGTCCGCCGCCCTGGCCCTGCCGGCGCAGGCACCGGCGGCGGCCGTATTGCTGGTGCACGAGTGGTGGGGACTGAACGACCAGATCAAGTCGGTTGCCGCCGAGTTCGCCAAGCAAGGCTATGTTGCACTGGCGGTCGACCTTTATGACGGCAAGGTTGCGTCGACGCCGGACGACGCCCGGTCCTACATGCAAGCCACGGTTCCCGGCGAAGCCCGCGACACGCTGAAGTCCTGGTTGAAATGGCTGAAGGCCCACGGCAAGGCGAACGGCAAGACGGCGACCGTCGGCTGGTGCTTCGGCGGCGGCTGGTCGCTCAATGCGTCGTTGGCCGAGCCGGTCGACGCGACCATCGTATATTACGGCAATGTGTCCAAGATCGCCGCCGACCTGGCCCCGCTGAAGGGGCCGGTCATGGGCCATTTCGCGACGCTCGATCGATGGATCAACAAGGACATGGTCGATGGTTTTGAAGCGTCGATGAAGCAGGCCGGTAAGGACCTGACCGTGCACTGGTACGATGCCGATCACGCCTTCGCCAATCCGTCCGGCGGACGCTACGACGCCGAGGACGCGAAACTGTCCTGGAGCCGGACGCTCGAATTTCTTAAACAGAACCTGAGCTGACGCAAAAAAACCCGGGGAGTCGTCCTCCCCGGGTTGCGCCGCGCTTGAGGGCAGGGGGATCAGGCGGCCAAGCCTTGGGCCGCCCGGGTGTTGGCCGTGCCGCGGTACAGGCCGGCCAGGGGGATGGCCAGCATCACGGCCAAGGCAAGGTTGAACAGGACATTCGTGGTGACGCCCAGCCACAGGCAGATGCCGACGTCCAGGATGAACCACACGGTCAGTCCTTCGGCCAGGGCCCACCAGGCCCAGCGCTGTTGCTTGCCGATGCCGAACCAGGCCAGGAACAGGGCGGTCACTCCCCAGCCGGCCGTCACGGCGCCCATGACGCCCAGGGCGAACTGCTGGTAGATCATCGAGGATTCCGGCGCGCCCGCCGCACCCCAGATATCCGACGCCACGCCGTCGTTCAGCGGGGCGAACAGGGCGGACGTGCCGCCAACCGTGAGGGCGATGCCCAACAGAACCTGGCCCGCCAGGGCCACCAGCAGCAGTTTGTGCCAGACTGAGAACATGGTCGTCTCCTTTGCCAAATCATCTCGTCTCGTGGCAGCATCGGGCGGATAGGGAAGCATCTCAATTACCTCGCAGGTAATGGCCGGACACGGACCAAGGAGATAAGAGTTGCAGACCGCAGACAGACGCAGAGGACGGTTATGAGCGTATCGGCACAGGCATCGGCCAACGTGAGCCCCGTGGGTAAACTGCTCAAGCACTGGCGCGGCACGCGTCGCATGAGCCAGCTCGATCTGGCCCTTGAAGCCGGCATTTCGGCCAGGCACCTCAGTTTCGTCGAAACCGGCCGCTCGCAGCCCAGCCGCGACATGCTGCTGTCGCTGGCGGAGGCGCTCGACATTCCGTTGCGGGAGCGCAACTCCATTCTGGATGCGGCGGGTTATGCCGGGTTCTACCGCGAACAGAGTTTGGACGAACCGGCCATGGGCCAGGTGCGCAAGGCCCTGACGCTGATGCTGGAAAAGCACGAGCCCTATCCCTGCCTCGTGGTGGACGGCATCTGGAACGTGCACATGACCAACCAGGCGTCCATCCACATGATGGCTTTCTTTCTCGGGGCGGAGGCCGTGGGCGTGCTGGCCGGCGGTGGCGGCATGAACGCCATGGACGTGCTGTTCGATCCCGACGGCCTGCGGCCCTACGTGGTGGATTGGGAGGACGCCGCGCGTTCGCTGCTCTCGCGGGTGCAGCGCGAGGCCCTGGCGGAAGGTGACGCTGGCCGGGCCGAACCGTTGATCGAGAAGCTCCTGTCCTATCCCGGCGTGCCCAAGGATTGGCGCACGGTCAATCTGCAAACACCCCTGGCGCCGGTTCTCAGCATGACCATGCAAAAGGACGGTGTCGCCTTCAACTACTTCTCCACCATCACCACGTTCGGAACGCCCCTCGACGTCGGCCTGCAGGATTTGCGCATCGAATGCTTCTTCCCGGCCGACGAAGCGACCGAAACGGCGGCGAAACAGTTGGCTGCAGTGGGTTAAGTTGAATCTTTAACGCTAGGTGCCGGCACGGTTTCGCCAACTCCGAATTAGCCGACTCATTTCCATGATCAGCAACACGATGAACGTCAAGGCAGAGATGGGCAGCACGCCAAAACCAACGGCATTGCCTTCAGTTTGAATTAGTGTCGGTACCGACAATAGACAAAACAATATGTAGACAGGTATTGCACCATAAAACATCCGAAGGGAATTCGACCAGTTTTGCCACGTTGTACCTGTTCTTTTTTGCAGCCATACACGAACCAGAATAATGCCGATGCTCAACGGGATTGCGATTGAAAAGTAGTCGAACAAATCGGTTTCGTAGACGTTTATTGGCCTAGATCTTTTGTCTGCCATCCAGAAACTATAGAAAAAGACAACCGGATTACCCACGGAATAGAGAATGACGAGGAATGTGGTCTTTAGAAACGCAGCCGTTTTTGTGTTGGATAAGTTGGTCATCGGAAGAAATTCTGATTTGTAGGTACGTATCTGTTTATTGAGAAGCGCGAACTGTTAAGCTAACGATCTTCCACGCTGATAACCGATCGATTAACTGGTTTCTTCGGCATCCTCAAAGCGATGGTAAGATTGATGAGGTTTCATGTGTAGCAGTACCTTGGCGGGAACGGCGACGCCGACCGTGTTTATCGACAACAACCGTACCCGGGTGACCGAGTGGCGTTTCAAGCCGGGCGACAACACCGGCTGGCACCGGCACGAGTACGACTATGTCGTCGTGCCTCTGTTCGACGGCGTGCTGGAGATCAAGACCGACCAGGGCGACACGGTGCGGGCCGAACTGACGAACGGCGTGCCCTATTTCCGCAATGTCGGCGTCGAGCATGACGTCATCAACGTCAACGACTTCGAATGCGCCTTCGTCGAGATCGAGTTTCTCGAAGACCCGCCATAGGACGGCTAGGTAATGCGCTGACGCACGGCGGCGGAAACGAATTCGCTGATCACGACGACGCCGAACACGGCCAGCAGCATGACGGCGACCTCGTCCCACTGGAACTGGTTGATCGACGAATAGAGCTGGATGCCGATGCCGCCGGCGCCGACGAACCCCAGCACCGTAGATTCGCGGATGTTGATGTCCCAGCGGTAGACCGTGGTCCCGGTGATCACCGGCAGAACCTGCGGCAATACGCCGATCAGCAGGACCTTGAGCCGTGACGCGCCGGTGGCTTCGATCGCCTCGACGGTGCCGTGGTCGATTTCCTCGATGGCTTCGGCGATCAACTTGCCCATGAAACCGATGGACCGGGCTGCGATGGCCCAGATCCCGGCAATGGCGCCCGGGCCGAAGATGGCGACGAAGATGAGTGCCCAAACCACCGTGTTGATCGAACGGGACGCCACCAGGATGAACCGCCCGATGGCCCAGAGAACCGTGTTGGGCGTCGTGTTGCGCGCGGACAGGAACGCCACCGGCAAGGCGATGGCGAAGGTCACGGCGGTGCCCAGCGTGGCGATGTGGATGGTTTCCAGCAATGGGTCGAGGATGTCTGAGAAGTGATCCCAGTCCGGCGGCACCATGCGCACGATCAGGTCGCCCGCCTGGATGTGGGCGTCGAGGAAGTATTCCCAGGTGATGTCCAGGTTCTGGATCGACCACACGGCCACGAACACGACGCCGACGAACCAGGCATAGCGGATCAAGGTCTGGCGCGGCGAAAACTTGCGCCACACCTCCGGATACCTTGCGGCGTGCTCGGCCAGGGTCATCGCAGTTTCCCCCGCACCCAGTTGGAGAAAATCTCGCCGATGAAGACGAGGGCGATGATGGTGATCAGGATGGCCAGCGAGAAATCATAGTCGTAGCGCTTGAACGTGGCCGACAGGGTCATGCCGATGCCGCCGGCGCCGACGATGCCGACCACCGTCGAATGGCGCAGGTTGGCGTCCAGGCGGTAGATACAGACCCCGAGATAGCGCGGCAGAATCTGCGGCTGCACGGCATAGATCAGCAGCTTCGGGAAACTGGCGCCCGTCGCCCGTACCGCCTCGACCTGGCCCATGTTCATGTTCTCGATATCCTCGGCGATCATCTTGGCGATGAAGCTGACGCTGGCGACGATCAGGGTCAGCAGACCGGCCAAAGGACCGAAACCGACGATCTTGACGAAGAAGATGGCGATAATGACTTCGTGGAAGGTGCGCGACAGCACGATGATGCCGCGGGCGACGTAATACACCGGCGCCGGCGCCAGATTGCGGGCGCCGCACAATCCAAGCGGAATGGCCAGCACCATGCCGACGAAACTGGCGGCGAACGCCATCTGAATGCTTTCGATGACGCCGCGCCACAACAGTTCGGAGCGCGAGAAATCGGGCGGGAACATGCGCACGATCATATTGCCGGCGCGTGGTATGCCTTGCGAGATGCGGTGCCAGTCGATCTCCAGCGCGCCCATGGACCAGAACAGATAGGCGATGACCGCGGCCCACAGGCCGTAGCGGTACATGGGCGTGGAAATCAAGCTGGGCGGTCGCCAGGTGGTGGGGTAACTCATCCGGCGTAGGCCTCCGCATCGAGGGCGTGGCCGTTGTCACGGGCGGCGACGGCTTCCTCGTCTTCGTCGTCATCGTCCTTGCGGATGGTGGCCGACCAGTCTTCCTCGCCGTAAATGTCGGTCAGCACGGCGGGGGTGAGGTCGGTGGGCTTGCCATCGAACACCAGATTGCCCTCGCGCAGGCCGATCACACGGTCCGCCGTCGATTGCGCCAGGGCGACGTCGTGAATGTTGACCAAAGCCGGCGTGCCGCGCTCATGGGCCAGGGCGCAGATCAGACGCATGATCTGACGCGATGTTTTCGGATCCAGGCTGGCGGTCGGTTCGTCGACCAGCAGCAGGTCCGGTTTCTGCATCAGCGCGCGGGCGATGCCGACCCGCTGGCGCTGGCCGCCCGACAGGGCGTCGGCGCGTGTGTCGTGCCGCCCGCCGAGACCGACCCGCTCCAGCAGTTCGAACGCGGAAGCCACGTCGTCGGCCGGGTAGTTGCGGCGGAAGGCGCGCCAGAAACCGACATAACCCAGCCGGCCCGACAGCACGTTCTCCATCACCGTCAAGCGCTCGACCAGATTGTATTCCTGGAAGATCATGCCCATGCGGCGGCGCGCCTGGCGCAGTTGCGCGCGGTTCAGTTTGGTAATGTCGGTGCCTTCCAGAACGATGGCGCCGGTCGTCGGTTCGACCAGCCGGTTGATGCAGCGGATCAAGGTCGATTTGCCGGCGCCGGAGGAGCCTATGACGGCGACCACCTGCGGTTCGTCCACGGTGACGCTGACGCCGTGCAAAGCACGGAAACCGTTGGGGTATTGTTTGACGAGGTCGGTAATCTGAAGCATGGGTCAGCCGGTAATGGGATCAACGAATCAAAGGCACCGGAAAGTGGTGTCCGGGCCAAAGCCGAAAAAACGCAACCGCCGCCGCCCGTTTCGGAGAGAGACGGGCAGCGGCGGTGCGCTGGAGGAGATCAGCTTTTCTTCTTTTTCTTTTTCTTTTTGACCTTCAGGCCCTTGAGCGATTCGTCACTGTACGTGACGCCGTTGGTTTTCTGGATCGTGCGAATATCGATCCAGTGTTCCTTGAAGGTGATCGGAATGAAGCGGTCGGACTTCTTGCCGAATTCCTTCTGCAATCCGCTGCCTTTCCAATCGAAGGTCAGGAACGCGTGACGGACCTGGGTCTGCAGGGCCGGGTGCAGGTTGTTGACGTAGCCGTACGACGTGGTCGGGAAGTTTTTCGATTCCCAGATGACCCGCAGGTCGTCCTTGTTCACCACGCCCTTGTCGTGCATGCGGTCGAGCACGCTCGAAGCCACCGGGGCGGCGTCGTAGTCCTTGTTGGCCACGCCCATGATCGAGTTGTCGTGCTTGCCGGAATAAATGACTTCGTAGTCCTTGTCGGGCGTCACGCCGAGGGACTTGAACAACGCGCGCGGCGCCTGGTTGCCCGAGTTGGACGACGGCGTGACGTGCGCGATCTTACGTCCCTTGAGGTCGCCGACCATCTTGATGTCGGTGCTTTTGTGGGTGATCAGCTGCAACCGGTAACCGAAGCGGCCGTCGGCCTTGCCCATGATGGCGATCGGCACGTAGCCGGCCAGATTGACGCCGAACACGGTCGGACCGGTCGAAATGCCGGCGACATGAAGGCGGCCCGACCGCATGGCTTCGACCTGCGCGGCATAGGACTGGGCGCCGTACCACTTGACCTTCTTGCCGGTGACCTTGGCCATGTAGTCCATGAACTCGGTGAAGACGTTTTCATAGACCGACGGGTCTTCGACGGGCGTATAGGAGAAAATCAGCGTGTCCGGGTCGAGCCATTTCGAGGCGTCGGCCGGCGTGTCGGCGACCAGATCGCCGTCATTGTCGCAGAACCGGGAATCGAGATCGCCGCGGTTCATACATTCCGCGGCCGAAGCCGGTCCGGAAACGGTGAAGGCCAGCAACAGCGCCGCGAACGGCGTGATCTTGCCAAGGGTTCGGGCAAACGGGCTTATCATTATGGTTCCTCCCCACATTTTTTTGTTTGGCGCCATGCCGTTGATGGCCCCAATGCGTGTTCTTTACCGCCAAAAGCAGCGGCCGCTTGATGGCGCAAAGTGTCACAGAACAGTCAATCGAATGCAACATAATTGACATAATTCGAAAATAAATGCGGCTTTGTTTTTTCGTTTTTGATCAATATTGGTTTCGTTTTGCGCAATATGAAATGTTCCGAAAGAATGAATTCGGAGGCCGTTTCGCCGGATCAAGGCTCTAAAATGGTGGGGGAAATTTCTGGAACGGCCAACGGGTTGGCAAGGTTGTCGGTTCCGATGTGCGCTCTAGAAACAGGTGGAAATGCCGTTGACGATGCACTTTTCCAACGGCTTCTGGAAGTGTTCGAAGATACCCCCCAGCACCAGCCCGACCAAAGCCACCTTGACGTATGGGCGGTTGTTGGTGGATCGCCGGCCGATCCTCAATCCGAGCCAGTAAATCAACGGAAACGCGACAGGCAGAAAGAACGTCCAGTCGCCAACATCCCAGCCGATGCCGCTGAGCATGTCGAGGACCGGAGACAAGGCGTCCCGGATAACCGACAGCAGGCTGGAAACGGATAGGGAGTCGTCTTCCATCGCGGCGTCCTAGTGCACGGTGCGGGAGACCCGGCGTGTTTGCTGGCCTCGGGGAGGCTGGCGGCCTACAGGCGCGAGATCTTCGCCTTCTTCCTCGAACAACTCAGCGAGCTTCTCCAGCATGGTACCGCCAAGCTGTTCGGCGTCGACAATCGTAACGGCACGGCGGTAGTAACGTGTGACATCGTGGCCGATGCCGATGGCCACCAACTCGACCGGTGATCGCTGCTCGATCCAATTGATAACCTGACGCAGATGGCGGTCGAGGTAGTTGCCCGGATTGACCGACAGTGTCGAGTCGTCGACCGGTGCGCCGTCGGAGATCACCATCAGGATGCGGCGGTCCTCCGGACGGGCCAGCAGCCGTTCGTGGGCCCATAGCAGGGCTTCGCCATCGATGTTCTCTTTCAACAAGCCTTCGCGCAGCATCAGGCCAAGGCTGCGCCGCGCGCGGCGCCACGGGGCATCGGCCGGTTTGTAAACGATATGCCGCAGGTCGTTGAGCCGTCCCGGGTTCGCCGGCTTGCCGTCATTCAGCCAGTGCTCGCGTGACTGGCCGCCTTTCCAGGCCCGCGTGGTGAATCCGAGGATTTCCACTTTCACGCCGCAGCGTTCCAAAGTGCGGGCCAGGATGTCGGCCGACATGGCGGCGACGGTGATCGGCCGGCCGCGCATGGAGCCCGAATTGTCGATCAACAGTGTCACCACCGTGTCGCGGAACTGGGTTTCGCTTTCCATCTTGAACGACAAAGGATGGGTCGGATTGGTCACGACGCGCGACAGCCGGGCGGCGTCGAGAATGCCTTCATCCAGATCGAAGTTCCACGACCGGGTTTGCTTGGCCAGAAGGCGCCGTTGCAGCCGGTTGGCCAGCCGGCCGACCATGCTCTGCAAATGCACGAGCTGCTGGTCCAGGTGCATGCGCAGGCGGCTCAATTCCTCGCTGTCGCACAGGTCCGTTGCTTCGATGACCTCGTCGAATTCGGAGGTGTAGACGGCGTAGGGTGGCTGCGTCGGGTCGTTGGGCAGCATGCCCTCGGGATCCCAGGGACGCTTCGCCTTTCCGGCCTCGTCGCCCGAGCCAAGCTGGTCTTCGCCCATTTCGGTCATGGCGGTCTCGGCGGACTGTTCGCCTTCGCCGTCGCCCGATTCGCTCTGGTCGTCGGCGGCCATTTCGGCACTCTCGCCATCGGCCGATTCGCCTTCGCCCTCGTTGTCCTCTTCCGACTGGTCGTCGCTGTCCTGGTCGTCGTTGTCTTCGCTGGGGTCGCCTTCCTCGTCGTCTTCGAGTTCCAGGTCGTGGATCAGCCGGCGGCAGGCGCGGGCGAATTCCTCCTGGCTCCGGATGCATTCGGTCAGCCGCGTCAGATCCTCGCCGCCCTTTTCCTCGACCCACGAGCGCCACAGGTCGGCCACCTTGCGGGCCGATTCAGGCAGTTGCTGGCCGGTCAGGCGTTCGCGCAATAGGAAACCGACCGCCTCGGACAAAGGGGCCTCCGAACGGTCGGCCACCCGGTCATAGCCCCGCGCCCGGCAGCGCTGCTCCAAAGCCGCATTCAGGTTTTCGGCAACACCCTTCATGCGCATGGCGCCGATGGATTCGACGCGCGCCTGTTCCGTTGCCTCGAACACCGCACGGGCGCCACTGCCCTTGGGCAGGAAACGGCTGTGCATGGCGTTGTCGTGATGGCGCAAGCGTAGGGCAAAGCTGTCGGCGGTACCGCGGATTTCGCTGACATCCTGCATGGTCGGTTCACGCGGCGGTTGCTGCAGGCGCGCCGAATGGCCCGACAATGCCGGTGCCTCCGGCGCGAAGTTGACCTGCAGGTCCTCGTCGCGCGCGATGGCCCGCATGGCCGAGGTCACGGCCCGCTTGAATGGTTCGACAGGATTTTCCGGCTTACTCACGGATCACGCCCACTGGCTTACGACACCATGATATGTGCCGACGATTCGGGTAATTCCTCGCCAAAGCAGCGTTGGTAATACTCCGCTACCGCCGTGCGCTCCATCTCGTCGCACTTGTTGAGGAACGTCACACGGAAGGCGAAGCCGACGTCACCGAAGATGCGCGCGTTCTCCGCCCAGGTGATCACCGTCCGCGGCGACATGACCGTCGACAGATCACCCGCCATGAAGCCCGACCGCGTCAGGTCGGCGACCGTGACCATGGTGCTGAGCGTCTTGCGGCCTTCCTCGGTATCGAATTCCGGCGACTTGGCCAACGCGATTTCCACTTCCTCGTCGTGGCCCAGATAGTTCAGCGTCGTGACGATGTTCCAACGGTCCATCTGGCCCTGGTTGATCTGCTGGGTGCCGTGATAGAGGCCCGTGGTGTCGCCCAGGCCGATGGTGTTGGTGGTCGAAAACAGGCGGAACGCCGGATGCGGATGGATGACCCGGTTCTGGTCGAGCAGGGTGAGCTTGCCCTCGACTTCCAGCACCCGCTGAATGACGAACATGACGTCGGCGCGGCCGGCATCGTATTCGTCGAAAACCAGTGCCGTCGGGTGCTGCAGCGCCCACGGCAGGATACCTTCCTGGAATTCCGTGACCTGCTTGCCATCGCGCAGGACAATGGCGTCCTTGCCGATCAGGTCGATACGGCTGATATGACTGTCGAGGTTGACGCGCAAACACGGCCAGTTGAGGCGCGAGGCGACCTGCTCGATATGGGTCGATTTGCCGGTGCCGTGATAACCCTGGATCATCACCCGGCGGTTGTAGGCGAATCCGGCCAGGATGGCCAAAGTGGTGTCGCGATCGAAGCGATAGGAATCGTCGATCGCCGGTACGTATTCATTGGCCTGGCTAAAGGCGGGAACCTGGAGTTCCGACTCGATGCCGAAGACCTGGGCCACCGACACCGTGATATCGGGCAAATCCAGCGGCTCGGAGGATTCTGATCCGGCAGTTTCGACAGTACTCATAGCAATTCAATCCGTTGGGCGTTCTGTGTTGAAAGTCGTGGGTAACGTGTGATCCGGACGGGGCGGTCGAACTTATACGAAACCGCCGGACGATAAATGAGAATATGCCGCCGTGA
This sequence comes from Sneathiellales bacterium, assembly GCA_028277845.1. GTDB lineage: Bacteria > Pseudomonadota > Alphaproteobacteria > JANQFL01 > JANQFL01 > JANQFL01. The sequence goes on along the minus strand of JANQFL010000097.1, from coordinate 13,931 downwards.
TGGCTTTTAGCCTGTCTTCGGCAGCCTTGTCTCCGTCGTTGGCATCCGGGTGGAAGCGCTTCACCAACTCCTTATAGCGGGTTTTGATGGAAAGCGCACTCGCACTTGATTCCAAATCGAGGGCGGCAAAGGCCCGTCGGTCTTCAGCGGTTCTTGCCCGGTCCTCGGCCGTATTGCCATCGGCGCCGTCGAAAGGCCGCCGCCGTTGCTGACCGAAGACACCCAGTGGGTCGTTGACAGTGTGGCCGAATGGGCGAAACCCGCCACCCGATCCGAAGGTCCAGGTCGGCCGCTGCCAGATGGTGTCGTCACGGCGCATCCGTTCCACGTCGTCGTCGGTCATGCCTTCGTAATAGTTCCAGGATGCGTTGTATTCGCGGATGTGCTCCAGGCAAAACCAGTACCGGCCGCTTTCCGGATTTTTCGATTTCGGCGCGCTGTATTCGCCCGTTTCACCACAAGCTGCATGGTCGCAGACCCGTCGGTCCGGGTCGCGGTCACTGGTTTTGATCGTGTAGTCGGTATCCAAAGGCATGGCGGCGAGTATGGTTGCATCGCCATACCGTTGCAATAGTGCTGCCTCCGCTTGGGCCGGCACTCCGCCGGCCCGCCGGATTCGGTCGATGGCCCCTACGTCAAGCAGGGTGCGAGAGCTAACAAATCCGTGTTCAGCTTTCCGCCAGCACCCGGGCCATATGGCTCAACGCTTCCTGATGGCGCTGATTGGGAATGTGGGCGAAAGTCCGTGCCAGCTCAAGACACATGCGCTGACGGGGCGACATGTCGTAGCTCGGTGACTGTTCCACCCCTTCGAAGAAATAACTGACGGGAACGCCCAATGCCTGGCCGATCGTGTAAAGCCGGCCGGCGGCGATGCGATTGATGCCACGCTCGTATTTATGGGCCTGCTGATAGGTGACACCAATCAGTTCGGCCATTTGCTGCTGGGTCAGGCCCATGGTGATGCGGCGCTCGCGAATACGGGAACCGACATACCGGTCGATTTCCTGGGCGCGCATCTTGTTGCGCGGAGCGCTTTGAATTGGGGAGTTTTCCATCGTTTCGATCCGGGACTAGTTAATACAGGTTTGGTCCATACCGCGTGTGCATGAAAGATACCGCTGATCCCCGATCCGAACCCTCCTTGTATCAATCATATAGTAGTATTACTAAATCATTACAAGCGCCTTCGGTGATACAGACCCGGAATGGTGGTCACAATCGCGCGAGTACACTTTATCCAGGAAATCCGTCGTTATCTGGGCCTCTCGCTATTTCCGTTTTGTGCGATATATATTTGCCGTTTCATTTAGCCAAACAGTTGATTCAGGGAGATTTCCGTGGCCGTTGCCGAGATTCTGGAGCAAAAGCTGAGAGCCGCATTCGATCCGGTTCGTTTGTCCGTCGTGGACGACTCGCACAAGCATGCCGGCCACGCCGGCGCCCGGCCGGAAGGGGAGAGCCATTTCAGTATCGAAGTGGTTTCGGCCGTGTTCGAGGGAAAGAACCGGGTTGCGCGACAGCGCCTGGTCAATCAGGTTCTGGCCGAGGAATTGGCCGGTCCCGTGCACGCCTTGGCCATGAGAACCCTGGCGCCGGGAGAGGATTGATACTGCGGCGAACCGACCCGGCTACAGGATCATGATCAGCAATAACGGTAACGTCGCGAAGGAGAGGGTGGTGGAAATCAATACCATGCCCGCGACTTCCTCCGGTGCCCGTTTGTAACGCTGGGCAAAAAGATAGTTGAACACAGCCACCGGCATACTGCATTGCAGAATGAACACGCCCCTGGCAATGCCTTCCATTCCGAACGCATACGACAGACCGTAGCCAACGGCCAGCCCCATCGCCAGGCGCAGCACCGATAGGGCGGCGCTGCGGCCGATGCTGGCGACACGCAGCCGGGCCAGTGAAACACCCAGCGTGATCAGCATCAGTGGAATGGTCACGCCGCCAATCAACTCCATTGTATTGCCGATCCAGCGCGGCACGCTCAGTTCGCCGATCATCGCCGCCAAACCGAACACGACGGAATAGATCATCGGTGTCTTCAGCAGCCGGGCAATGGACGCCGAGCCGGCGGCGATGCCGGCGCCGACGGTGAACTGCAATACGGACGTGATCGTGAAGTAACTGATCCCAAGCGCCAGTCCCGGCTCTCCGAACGCGAACAGGCACAGGGGCAGACCCATATTACCGGCATTGGGAAACATCAGGGACGGCAGGAACGAGTGGTAGGGCAAGCGGGCCAGTTTCAGACAGATATTGCCGATGATGAAGAACGAGACGATGGCGGCGACGGCACCATAGGCGATTTCGGCAAAGGCCGCGGCGGTAACTTCCAGCCCTGTCAGGGTGCTGAACACGAGGCACGGTGTGCCGAAATTGGTCACGAGCGTCGTGACGAATTCGGTGTCGTAGGGCCGCCGCATCTTGACCCAGACGAAACCGAGCGCGGCGCACAGAAAGACCGGCGCAATGATGGCGAAAAGATCGGCGATCATCGGGCGGGTGCCCCGACCATGGTCGCGGTCACGCCGTTTCCTGCTTGACCGGCCGGGGCGGCACGATGCGCAGCGCGGTCACCTGATTGCGCTCGCGCCGCAAAATCTCGAAGCGGAAATCATAGAACGTGAACACCTGGCCCACCTCCGGAATGACCCGTGCTTCGTGGATCACCAGGCCGGCAACGGTCGCCGCTTCCTCGTCCGGCAATTCCCAGTCGAATTGCCGGTTGAGATCGCGAATGGTCACCGTGCCGTCCACCAGATAGGACCCGTCGGCCTGGGGCCGGGTGCCGCTGGCGGCGATGTCGTGTTCGTCGGAAATGTCGCCGACGATTTCCTCGATGATATCTTCGAGCGTGACCAGTCCCATCAACGCACCGTATTCGTCGACGACCAGCGCGAAGTGACTGCGCTTCTGCCGGAAGGCGTTGAGCTGTTCGCGCAATGTGGTGGTTTCCGGCACGAACCACGGCTCCAGCGCCAGGGCATTGAAATCGACCGAATCCACGCCTCCGTTCTCCGAACTCAGTGCCCGCAGGAGATCCTTGGAATGCACGATGCCGATGATGTTTTCCGTGTCGTCGCGCCACAACGGCAGCCGGGTGTATGGGGAACTCAGGACCTGTTTCACCAAATCGGCGCCCGGCTTGTCGGCGTCGAGCATTTCCATGTTGGAGCGGTGGATCATGATTTCCGAAACCCAGACCTCGTCCAGGTCGAGGATGGAGTCCAGCATGTTGCGCGAGCGTTTGACCTCGCCGCCCTCGCGGGCGTGCAGGTCGATGGCGCCGCGCAGTTCTTCCTTGGCCGTCATGATCTGCGATCCGTCGGCCACGTTGACGCCGAAGATCTTCAAGGTACCGCCAACCAGTAGGTAAACCAGCCGGGTCACCGGCGAAAAGACCCAGACGATAACCCGCATGACGCCCGATACCGCCAACGCCACCCGGTCGGCGTTGTTGATGGCGTACACCTTAGGCAGAACCTCCGCGAAGATCACCACCAATGCCGTCATGGCCAGGGTGGCGTAGACCACGCCGGCCTCCCCGAACCAGGCGATGAACAGACTGGTCGCCAGGGCCGAGGCCAGGATGTTGACCAGGTTGTTGCCGAGCAAAATCGCGCCGAGCAGCCGGGCCTGCTCGTTGATCAGCCGGGTGACCAGTTTTGCGCGCCGGTTTCCCTTGCGGTCCAGGTGATGAATGCGCACGCGGGACGCCGCCGTCAGCGCGGTCTCGGAGCCCGAGAAGAACGCCGAGAGCACCAGCAGCAGAAAGATGCCCGCGCAGATGAGGACAATGGCACCGGTCATGACGCGAGCTCCCGGTCGAGCACGGCGAGGACATCGGCCTCATCGACATCGTCGGTCAGAAACGCCTGGCCGATCCCGCGCGCCAGCACGAACGTCATGCGTCCATCGACCACTTTTTTGTCCTGGCGCATGTGGTCGAGCAGGGCCTTGGCCGACCAGTTGCTGCCGGCGCCGATCTCGCTCAGCGTGGGCAGCCCGACGTCCGACATGTGTTCGCGCACGCGGCCCGCGTCGCCTGCGGAACAGTGGTCCAACCGCACCGACAGGTCGTACGCCAGGCACATGCCGGCGGCCACGCCCTCGCCATGATACAGCCTGTCGCCGTAACCCGTTTGTGCTTCCAAGGCATGCCCGAACGTGTGGCCGAGATTGAGCAGTGCCCGCACGCCGCCCTCGCGTTCGTCCGCGGCCACGATGCGGGCCTTGGCCCGGCAACTGGCGGCCACCGCCTGTTTGCGCAGATCCTGGTCGCCGGCGATCAAGGCCATGCCATGAGTCTCGAGATGTTCGAAAAAGGCCGGATCGTCGATCAAGCCGTATTTCACCACTTCCGCATAGCCGGCCAGCAATTGCCGCTTGGGCAGGGTATCGACGACCGCCGTATCGGCCAGGACCAGTTTCGGCTGATGGAACGTGCCGACCAGGTTTTTGCCGTGGCGGGTGTTGATGCCGGTCTTGCCGCCCACCGAGCTGTCGACCTGTGACAGCAGCGTCGTCGGTATCTGGATGAATCCGACGCCCCGGCGCAACACGCTGGCGGCAAACCCGGTAAGGTCGCCGATAACGCCGCCGCCGAAGGCTATGATCAGATCGCGCCGCTCGACGTTGGATGCCAGCAGACGATCGAGCAGAGACTCGAATTGTTCGAACGACTTCGTCATTTCGCCGGGCGGCAGGACGATGGTGCCGTGTTGGATACCGGCGTCATGCAACGAACGGCTCAAACTGTCGAGGTGCAGCGCGGCGACCGATTCGTCGGTCACGACCATGGTGTATGGCCGGGCAAGCAGGGGGGCAATGCGCGCACCGGCAGCCGGCAGAAGATGAGCGCCGATGACGATGTCGTAACTGCGGTCTCCGAGATCGACGGAGACGGTTTCGGTTGAAGGTTGGTTGGTCATATACGTTTGATCAATCCGACGGTCGGCCGTGCCGGGCAATCCACTCCCTGAGCGCGGCAATAATCTTTTCCACCACGGCGTCGTGTGGCCCGCGGCCGCTCTGGACGGTAATGTCGGCCTTGGCATAGACGGGATAGCGCGCGTCGATCAACCGGCGCAACGTGCCTTCCGGATCGCCGTTTTTCAGCAGCGGCCGGTGACTGCGCCGCATGACCCGCTCGAGCAGGACTTCGAGATCGGCGCGCAGCCAGACGGCAATACCTTTCTCGGCGATCAGGTCCCGTGTCTCCTGCGACATATAGGCGCCGCCGCCCGTCGCCAGCACGCCGACCGGGCCGTCGAGCAACCGCGCGATGACCCGGCGCTCGCCGGCGCGAAACGCCTCCTCGCCGTGCTGGGCGAAATAGTCCTCGATCGAACATTTCGCGGCTTCCTCGATTTCCGTGTCTGCATCGACGAAGTCCATGCCGAGCTGGGCGGCGAGCCTGCGGCCGACGGTGGTCTTGCCCGCACCCATCATGCCGACCAGCACGATCATGCGATCGAGGCCGGAAATCCGTTCCTGAACGTTGGTGGACGAAGTCATGGTCGGGTCAATTCGTGAGGGCGCAGACGGTTAACCGGAGAGTAATCGTGGTGTCGTTGAATCCTAGGTAAGGTGCCGCTACATTAGCGCAAATCCTATTTCTGCCATAATTTTCGTCTAGCCGTTCTCAATTAGCATATTTTCGAACCGACAGGCTCGGGATAAACCGTTTCAGGCATTATGAAGAAGTTTACGCTGTTCGTGTTTCTGCTTGTCGTCGCCCTGCTGGTGGGTGGCGGCGTTTTTCTGGCTGGCTGGGACATTCCGGCGCCGCAAAAACGGGTCGAGAAGGTCCTGCCCAATGATCGTTTCCCCAAATAGGACAATCGTTTCACGGTCACTGCTGATCGCCGGACTGATGTGTTGTTCCGTGCTCGGTTCGGCCTGGGCGCAAAGCAGCAAGCCGGTGCAACTCATCCCATTGGGGCCGCCCAAGGATACGGCGGAGCCCGCGCCGCAGTCCGATCAGCCGGTCCGGCTGCGCCCGCCGGCGGTTTCGGCGGAAACGCAGCCGCCGACCACCCTGCAGCCGCCCGCCGGCACGCCCTCGGTCACTCCGGCGCCGTTCGGCACGCCGCAACCGGCCACTCAGGGCGCGGCGCTGTCGCCACCCGGCCAGGGCATCCAGGTGACCACGCTGCAGGCCCTCGATCCCTCCTCGGTGGGGTTGATCGACGCCAACAACGGTGGCTTTCCGCGCACCATGTGGGCCGGGACCGACCTGGCGCTGGTGACCCGGCTGTTGCCGCGCCTGTCGGCCAGCGAGACGTCGCCGGTCATGCAGAGCCTGTTGCGCCGGCTGCTGCTGACCGCCGCCGACGTGCCGCAGGGCAAATCCGACGGCCCGACGCTGCTGGGATTGCGCATCGACCGGCTGGCGGCCGCGGGGGACACCGAGTCGGTGGCGCAACTTCTCAAACTGGCGCCGCAGTTTTCGTCCGACCCGATCCTGCGCCTGACCGAAACCGAAAGCCTGTGGCTGACCGGCGATCACGAAAACGCCTGCGCCCGGGCCAAGGAAATGGTGCGCCAGGACAGCGATACGTTCTGGCTCAAGGCCATGACCTTCTGCCGCATGCTGGAGGGCAAGCAGCCGGCGGCGTTGATGTCGCTGGCGATGCTGCGCGAACAGGGCGACCGGGATGACGGTTTCTATGCGCTGATGGACCGGCTGACGGGCGCCGAGGCGGCGCCGATCGACAGCCTGTCGTCACCGTCGCCGTTGCATATCGCCATGTTGCGCGCCGCGCGCCAGCAGGTGCCGGGCGATGCCGCCAGCGGCGCCGGTCCGGCCGTGCTCAAGGCGCTGGCGACCTCGGCCAACGCGCCGCTTGAGTTACGCCTGGAAGCGGCCGAGCGGGCCGAGGCCATGGGCGTCCTGCCGGTGGAGACCCTGGCGCAGATCTACGCCAGCATTCCGTTCAACAGCGACGAACTGGCCAACGCCGTGACCATCGCCGAGCAGTCGCCGGGCGCCCGCGCCAACGCACTGCTCTATCAGGTCTCGCAGGTACACGAGGTGCCCGCCGCCCGGGCCGAGGCGTTGCGTGCCGCCTGGCGCATCGGCCGTGATGCCGGCCGCTATTTCACGGCGGTGCGGGTGACGTTGCCGGCGGTGCGGGCGTTGACCCCGTCACCGGAACTGACCTTCGCCGCCAGCGAGATCGGCCGGGCTTTGCTGGTTGGCGGCCAGGTCGGGGAAGTGGTGCCGTGGTACGAACTGGCGCGCCAGCAGGCAATCGCCAACGATCCGGACGCCGCCCGCGCGGCGCTCGACTTGTGGGCTTTGCTGCAGATCGGCGATCCGCAGGGCACCGTGCCCTGGGATCCCGGCTTCGTGCGCCGGTGGTGGCAGGGCCTGTCGACCTTGCCCGACGACCAGCGTTCCGAGAACGCCGAGGTGCTGCTGACATTGCTGACCGCGCTCGGCTACCAGATCGATGCCGGAGACTGGGAACCGCTGTTCGACCGCATATCGGAAACCACCACCATGCCGTCGCCCGCGCTGTGGCACGGCTTGCGCAATGCGTCGGGCGAGGGACGGCTCGGCGAGACCGTGCTGCTGTCCCTGACGGCGCTGGAGGAAGGCGGCATTTCGCAGACCAACCTGTTGAGCTTGGCCGCCATCATCGAATCCCTGCGCGAAGCGGGCCTGCGGGAAGACGCCCGCCGGCTGGCCCTGGAAGCCGCGGTGACCCACGGCCTGTAAGGCGCCGCCGAACATTGGGGGTGCGGCTTAGGTGAGCGACCGCCGGCATATCGAAACCTTCCTTGAAATGATGTCCGCCGAACGGGGTGCGTCGGCCAACACCCTGGAATCCTACCGCCGCGACCTGGACGATTATGCCGACTGGGTGGAGGGTTCCGGGACCGATACGCTTTCCGCCGATGCCGCGTCCATCCGCGGCTATCTCGGCATGTTGGCCGATCAGGGCATGGCCGCATCGACGGCGGCCCGCCGATTGTCCGCGCTCCGGCAGTTTTACCGCTTCGTCTATGCTGAGGGACTGCGGCCCGACAACCCGGCGACCGCGGTGGACAGTCCGCGCCGGGCCCGGCCCATCCCCAAGATCCTGTCGGTCGACGAAGTCGAGCGGTTGCTGGACACCGCGCGCCTGCGGCAAGGCCCGGACGGCGTGCGCCTGCAGGCCTTGCTCGAGGTTCTGTATGCGGCCGGCCTGCGGGTGTCCGAGCTTGTCGGTTTGCCGTTTCCCTGGAACCAGGGCGATCCCCGTTTCCTGCTCGTGCTCGGCAAGGGCAACAAGGAGCGGCTGGTGCCCATGGGCGATCATGCCTTGAAAGCGCTGGAGGCCTACATCCCCCACCGCAAGCACTTCCTCGCCCAGGGCGGCGATCCGCGCCGGTTGTTCCCGTCGCGCGGCAAGGCCGGGCATTTGACCCGCCGGCGTTTCGGGCAGCTATTGGACGAGCTGGCGATGGAGGCCGGCATCGACCGGGCCAGGGTGTCGCCCCACGTATTGCGGCATGCCTTCGCCAGCCATCTGCTGGCCCGCGGCGCCGACCTGCGGGCGGTGCAGCAGATGCTGGGCCATGCCGATATTTCCACGACCCAGATCTACACCCACGTCCTGGAAGAGCGCATGCAGGCTCTGGTGACGGCCCATCATCCGCTGGCGCGGTAGCGGCGACGTCACGGGCGTTCCCTCGGCACCCGAATTCGGAGCAGGGACGCCAGCCGCGAGTCCGGCGTCAGACGGGAAATCACGGCCGCGGCCGGCAGGTTGCAGATGGCGGCCGCCAGGAACAGTTCCGGGATCGACAGTCCGAGGGCGAACGCCAGCGCCGTCAACGCCGACGAAATCACCATGCCGAGCGCGTTGAGGATGTTGTTGCAGGCGATCATGCGCGAGCGGTACCGCTCTTCGCTGTCGTGCTGCAGGATGGCGTAGAGGGGCACGATGAAGATGCCGCCGGCTATCGCCATGCCGAACAGGTCCACGCACACCCGCCAGCCGTTGCCGCTCGCCATGAAGTCGGCGATGCCCAGCAGCGGCGTGTCCGCGAGGATTTCCGAGCCCGCCGTGGAGAAGTACAGATCGGCGGCGAACACCGAGATGCCGATGGCGGCGAGCGGCACGTGCCGCGCGCTGATGTCGCCGTTCAGCATCTTGTTGCAGAGTAGCGAACCGACGCCGATGCCGACGGAGAAGATGGTCAGGAACAGCGTGACCACATGCTCGTTGCCGCCGATGACGTCTTTGACGAAGGTCGGGAACTGCACCAGGAAAGTGGCGCCGATCAGCCAGAACCAGCTGATGCCGAGGATCGACAGAAACACCGACCGGTTGCCCTTGGCGTGGCGGACGATACGCCAGGTCTCGCGCAGGAAATTGGGATCGACTTGGATTGTGGGATCGCCCGGCGCGGCATAGGGCACCTTCCGGCTGGTCAGCCAACCGGCAATGGCGACAACGACGATGGCGACGGATATCAGCGCCACGCCGTTGGCGGTCAGGATCAGCAGGCTGCCGACGATGGTGCCGACCAGGATGGCGAGAAACGTGGCGGCTTCGAACAGGGCGTTGCCGCCGATCAGTTCGTCGTCGCGCAGATGGTCGGGCAGGATGCCGTATTTCAGGGGTCCGAAGAAGGTGGACTGGGTGCCCATCAGGAACAGCACCGTCAACAGGTACGGTACGCTTTCCAAAAAGAATCCGACGGCCGCCGCCGCCATCAGGCCGATTTCGGCCAGCTTGATCAGCCGGACGAGGCGGGATTTTTCCAGCTTGTCGGCCAATTGCCCGGCCGTGGCCGAGAACAGGAAGAACGGCAGCACGAACAGGCCGGCGGCCAGGGTGACGAGCAACTGCGCGTCCATGGCCGCGCTCTGCGCCGTCCGGTAGGTGATCAGGATGACCAGGGCGTTCTTGAACACATTGTCGTTGAAGGCGCCCAGGAACTGGGTGATGAACAGGGGCAGGAAACGGATGGATTTCAGCAGGTGGAATTGATTTTCCGCCATGGGTTCGATCCTTTGAATGCGGGACTTGCCGGTGTCTGGTTCGGGCTCAGGCGCGGGCCGGGATGGCCCGCGGCGCGAGTTCCGCCACCAGGGCGTCGCTGCGGCCCTCGATGGCGTTTTCCAGCGTCCGCATGAACGCGGCCCGGTCGAGGCCGGTGTCGATCGGGGGCAGGAATTCGACGACGGCCGTGCCGGACGACTTCGTCCAATCGCGGCACTGCCAGCGCAGACCCACATTGGTGGCTACCGGCACGACCGGCAGATCCAGATCGGCGTACAGGTGATAGATGCCTTGCTTGTATTCGGTCGGATTGCCGACGGGCACCAGGCGGCCCTCCGGATAGATCAGGATCGGCCGGCCCGCTTCGCAGGCGGTCTTGCTGCGGGTTGCCAGAACCTCGCGCTGGGTCTCGCCGCCGCAGGTATCGACCATGATCATTTCGAGCTTCTTCAGAATGTTGCCGACGACCGGATATTTCAGCAGGTCCTTCATGGCGACGCAGGCCAGATCGGGCACCAGCGACAGAATGACGATGCCGTCGCATTCGCTCTGGTGCTTGGCGGCAATCAGCGCGGGGCCCGAACCGGGGATATGCTCCCGGCCGCGGATTTCGACCCGTATGCCGGCCACCGCGCGCATCAGCCACAGCACGCCCTTCGACCAGTTGCGGATGACCCGGACCAGCGGCCGGCGGGTCGGCGCCAACAGAAACGGCATCGCCAGGATCGCCGAGATGCCCGTGAAGACATAGAAAGACACATTGAAGAGCAGCGATCTCATGACGTTTCCCCGTCGCGGGTTTTGTTTGCGGTGTCAGCCGGAAGGGCGAGAACCTGCCAGACGGCTTCGACGAACAGGTCCGCGTTGTCGGTCAGGTTGCTGGCCAGGCCGCCATAGATGCAGTGAATGGCCGGCTGCATGACGACGCCCAGCGCCATGCCGGTGACCAATTCCACGTCACGGACCGGGATTTCACCCTTGTCCATGGCATCGGCGATGACCCGGCGCAGCACGTGGACCGGATTGTCCCGGTCCTCGATTTGCGCCAGGTGGCGGTGCTGCACCAGCAGATAGTAGGTGAACAGCGACCAATCCTCCTCGGCCAGCCGGCACCAGGTGCGGACGATGGCTTCGGCCTTGTCGCGAATGCCGTCGTGCGGCCGCTGCGCGGCATCCAACGACAGCGTGAGATGTTGGTAGTGATTGCGGAACAGCTCCCAGGCGAGGGCATCCTTGCTCTCGAAATGGCGGTAGATGGAGCCCTCGGCCACGCCGGCCAACTGGGCGATTTCGCGCGTTGTGGTTTCCGAAACACCCTTGGTGATGAACAGGTCCAGGGCGGCTCGGGCAATTTTCTGTTTTGTGTCGCTCGTACGCGGCATGGTGATAATCCCCTTGTCGACGGTGTCCGGCGGGTGTGGCGGAACGGACTTGCCGTTCCGCGCGCCCGGGCCGTTAGACCGTCTCCCCCTCGAAGCCCTTGAGCAGCTTCTCTGTCTTAGCATCATCGATGCGATTGACCAGCTTCTTCGACTCGTGGTTGTCGCGCACGGTCTTGGTCATGGTGATGGTGCTGCCGATGATGAACACCGTCGCCATGCCCAGATAGCCGCGCATCCAGAAATCGACCGGCAGAAAGAAGATGCCGATGGCCATCATGGCCAGAGAGACGAAGAATGCGATTTGCGTGTACATGATCCAGGCGGGAGAGTCTTCGCGCATCATGGTCGTGGTTCCTTCTGTTGTCGTCTCGGCCAAGGTCATTTGATGGCTTCGGGCGGCAGGCACACCGGATAAGCCGGGCCTTGAAATCCATTGAACGGAACCGCTTTTGCGTCGCCCTTCCGATCCTCGGCCGGTTTGTCTTGTTTTGCGTTTTTGATTCGCAACAGAACGGCATCGGCGGTCGATGTTTCGTCGCCGAGAATGCCGGCGCTGCGCAAGGCACGGTCCAGCTCGCTACCGGTCTTTTCCGAAGCCAGCCGGCGGGCGGCGGTCAAGCGGACAGAACGGTCTTCCTGAATGCGTTTGATGCGGGACAGGGTTTCCTCGGCGGCGCCAAGAACGGCATGGCTGCCGTCGGTGCCGGCGGTGATCATCTGCTCGGCATCCAGAACCGCGTCGGTGGAGCGGACGACCGCCAGTTCCTGCTTCATGGCGCGTATGCGGGCCTCGGTTTCCCGGATGGCCTTGCGCATGCGTTCGACCTGGCCGATGTAACCGGCAATGGCGGCGCCATGTTGGTCGCGCTGTTGTTCCAATGCGCAAATCCGTTCGGCGACCCGGCGGGCGAGGGCTTCCTCGCCCTTGTCCAGGGCCTCGCCGGCTCGTGCCTCGTACAGTTTGATTTCGGATTCGCAGTTCCGGTTTGCCCGTTTCTCGGCGATTTCGCGCGCCATCAGTCGGGCGAGATGGCGGTTCGATTCCTGCAGCATGGTGGCGGCGTCGCGCAACTCCTGTTCCAGAATGCGCAAGGCCTGGGCGTCGACCACTTTTTCACCGGCCTCGTGTCCCATGCCGCGGATGGCTGTAACGATTTTAGTCAACATGTCCCGTCTCCCGACGATTTATGAGTGAGTAACCACTCACATATTTTGTGAGTGAGCACTCACATTCAAGTGCATCAGGAGAAAAAGGGAAAAATTTTTGATTCATCGGTAAAAATCGGTAAATTGTCCGGCGGTAGTTAGAATATTCAGTGAGAAACCGGCGTCATGGATATATTTGACCGGAAATTGTTGGACCTGATCCAGGAAAACGGCCGGACGTCGTATGCGGATTTGGGGGAATCCGTTGGTCTTTCCGTGTCCGCCGTCAACGAACGTTTGAAGAAGTTGCAGCAATCCGGTGTCGTGACCGGCATTCATGCCCGCGTCGCGCCGAAGCGGGCGGGGTACGACGTGTGTGCCTTCGTCCAGGTGCTGTTGAACGCGCCGGAGGACGAGTATCCCTTCCTGGATGTCATCACCGGGTGTCCCGAAGTCCAGGAGTGCCACCACGTGACGGGCGACTATTCCTATCTGCTCAAGATCCGCGTGCGTGATACGGGCCGTCTTGAAGATTTCGTTCGCTATCGCATCAAGGCTCAGCCCGGCGTGGTCCGCACCACGACAATGATCGCCCTGTCGTCCGCCAAGGAGTCCCTGTTTGTCGCCTGTTCGGCGCCGGAAGAAGGGGAAGAAGGGAAAAGGGCGTAACCGGCATGGAATACGGTGTTTTTTTCCTGAAAGGCCTATTGATCGGAGTTTCGGTGGCCGCGCCGGTCGGTCCGATCGGATTTCTGTGTATTCAGCGAACCTTGAGCCGCGGGATGCGCTATGGCTTCGTTTCCGGGTTGGGTGCCGCGGCAGCCGACGCCGCCTATGGCGCGGTGGCCGGTTTCGGACTTTCGGCCATATCGGCCTTCATGGTGGCGCAGGCCGATTGGGCGCGTTTGGTCGGCGGCATCTTTCTTCTCTATCTGGCGGGCCGCATTGCGTTGACGCCACCCTCCGAAAACGGCAGCGGCCCGCGAAACGGGGGTTTGTTCGTGGCATTCACGTCCGTATTCGCGCTGACCCTGACCAATCCGACCACGATCTTGTCGTTTGCCGCCATTTTTGCCGGTCTCGGTTTGGTGGAAACGGGCGGCGATTATGGGCTGGCAGGTGTTCTGGTCGTTGGCGTTTTTCTGGGATCGGCGGTCTGGTGGCTGTTTCTGAGCGGCGTGTCCGAAACCCTGCACCGCCGGGTGGGACAGACATTTCTGGCTTGGGTCAACCGTGTGTCGGCGCTAGTCATAGCGGGATTCGGTGTCTGGGCCCTGGCCGGTCTGCTCGACTAGAGCAATTCCTCTTTAGATGGAATCCATTCTGTTTCTCGAGCGGCCTGCCCATCCACCAGGAAGACGGGGCCGCGCGATGCCGGGCATCGCGCAAG
>JANQFL010000111.1 GCA_028277845.1 Sneathiellales bacterium | reverse complement strand
GTCTCGGCCATACCGCCAGGTATGGCCGTCACCGCCAGCCTTGGCCTTGGCGCCAATGCGCTCCGTCAGAATGCTTCCATCTAAAGAGGAATTGCTCTACGCCGCGCCGGATTGCACCCGGTCGGGAAACAGCCCCGCCAGACCATCGGCGGAGGCGACGCACACACCGCGTTCGGTAATCAGTCCGGTCACCAACCGGGAAGGCGTCACATCGAAGGCATAGTTTGCGCACGCGCTGCCGTCGGGGACGATCTGCACCGTCGTCAACCGGCCGTCCGGCGTGCGGCCGTAGACCTGGCTGACTTCGGTGGCGTCCCGCTGTTCGATGGGGACCTCGCGCACGCCGTCGCCGATGGTCCAGTCGATGGTGGGGCTGGGCAGGGCGACGTAGAACGGCACGCCGTTGTCGTGGGCCGCCAGCGCCTTCAGGTACGTGCCGATCTTGTTGCAGACGTCGCCATGGGCGGTCGTGCGGTCGGTTCCGGTGATGCACAAGTCGACCTGACCGTGCTGCATCAAATGACCGCCCACATTATCGACGATCACCGTGTGCGGCACGCCGTGGTGGTTGAGTTCCCAGGCCGTCAGGCCGGCGCCCTGGTTGCGCGGCCGGGTTTCGTCGACCCAGACATGCACGGGAATGCCCTTCTCAAAGGCCTTGTAGATGGGCGAGGTGGCCGTGCCCCAGTCGACGGTGGCGAGCCAGCCGGCATTGCAGTGGGTCAGCACATTGACGGTCCCGCTGCGGCCCTTGCGTTCCCAGGCCGCTTCGATCAGCGGCAGGCCGTGATCGCCGATGCCGCTGTTGATGCCGACGTCCTCGTCGCAAATCTCCGCCGCCCGTTGCCACGCGGCGGCCCGGCGCTCCGATTCGGGCAACACCAGCAGTCGCGGGCGCATGTCGTCCAACGCCCAGCGCAGATTGACCGCGGTCGGCCGCGTTGCGTAGAGCACGTCGTAGGCTTCGGCGATGCGGCTATCGGATGCATCGTCGCGGATCGCCAGGGCCATGCCGTACGCCGCCGTCGCACCGATCAACGGCGCCCCGCGCACCCACATGTCCTTGATGGCCCGAGCCGCGTCGTCCAGTGTTTTCAGGGATGTCGTGACGAATTCGTGGGGCAGACGGGTTTGATCGATGATCTCCGCGTCCTGGCCGTTGGCCGCCGGCCAAATGCTACGGTAAGGGGTGCCGTCGACTTTCATCGTGCCGCTACCTGTGATGGAAAGGTGTGTGTACGTAGTAGAGCATTGCTGTCACCACTGCGCCACAATTGTTCACCAATATGCCGGCTTTTCGTCCCGTCAAGCGGTAAGAAATCGCACTTGAACCGTAAACGGCGCTTCGCAGGTCAAGATCGGATATGATATACAATTGTCTTCTTGCGCCGGCCGAAAGCGGTGCGGGGGAGGCAGGAAGCGGCGGAACCGTCCCGTTCCGAGCGTGGCAATCTAACAAACGAAACAACAAAAATGAACAACCGTCGTACGACCATTCAGCGTCAAACCGTGACCGCGGCCGTCACCGAGGAACTGCGCGAGCAGATTCTCACCGGTGAACTGGCTGAGGGAGAACAACTGCGCCAGGACGCCATCGCCGCCCGGTTCAATGTCAGCCGCATCCCGATCCGCGAGGCCTTGCGCCAGTTGGAGGCGGAAGGCCTGGTGATTTTCTATCCCCACCGCGGCGCCGTGGTTTCGGCCTTGTCCATCGAGGAAATCCGTGAGCTGTTCGATATCCGCCGGCTGTTGGAGTGCGACTTGTTGAAGCATTCCGTTCCCAATATGACCGAAAAGGAATTCGCCAAGGCCCAGGAGGTGCTGGATGCCTACGGCGAGGCCATCGAGGCCAATGACGTGGCGTCGTTCGGCGAGTTGAACTGGCGTTTCCACGAAGCCCTGTACACCACCGCCAACCGGCCCCGGTCCATGAGCATCGCCCAGAACGTCAACAACAATGTAGACCGCTACCTGCGCACTCAGTTGACTCTGAAGGGCGCGCAGGAAGTGGCCATGCGGGAACACACGGACCTACTGGACCTGTGCAAGCAGGGCAAGGTCGAGGACGCGGTGACACTGATGGATGAGCACATCCGCAACGGCGGCGATTCGCTGATCGAGTTCTTGGTCGAAACCCGCGCCAACAGCCAGTCCAAAAGCGAAAGCCGATGAGAATCACCGGCGTTACCGTCTACCAGGTCGACCTGCCGCTGGTTGAAGGCCGCTACAACTGGTCGGGTGGTAAGTCGGTCGACGTGTTCGACAGCACGGTGGTGCGCATCGACACGGACAGCGAAATCACCGGTTGGGGCGAGGTCTGCCCGCTCGGGCCGTTCTATCTGCCGTCCTATGCCAAGGGTGCCCGCGCCGGCATCGCCGAACTGGCGCCCGACCTGATCGGTATGGACCCGTGTGCCCTCGGCGTGCTCAACCAGCGTATGGATGCGTTGTTGAAGGGCCACGCCTACGTCAAATCGGCCATCGACATGGCCTGCTGGGATATATTGGGAAAAACCGCCGGCATGCCGGTGTGCGACCTGATGGGCGGCCGGTTCGGCGAGGCGGTCGTGCTGTATCGCGCCATTTCCCAGGAATCGCCCGAGGCCATGGCCGAACGGGTAGCCGGCTACCGGGCCGAGGGCTACACCCGCTTCCAGCTCAAGGTCGGTGGCGATGCCGATGAGGACATCGCCCGCATACACGCTGCCGCGGATAAGCTCGTATCCGGCGACGTGCTGGTGGCCGACGCCAACACCGGTTGGCTACCCCATCAGGCGGCCCGTGTGGTACGGGCCGTGAAGGACGTCGACGTGTATATCGAACAGCCGTGCGAGAGCTACGACGAATGCCTGAGCATTCGCCGGCGCACCGACCATCCGTTTGTCCTGGATGAAAGCATCGACGGCGTGGACAGCTTCCTGCGGGCCAACGGCGACGACGCCATGGACGTCATCAACATCAAGATCAGCAAGGTGGGCGGCCTGAGCAAGGCGCGGCAGTTGCGGGATCTGTGCGTCACCCAGGGCATCGCCATGACGCTGGAGGACAGTTGGGGCGGCGATATCATCACCGCCGCCATCGCCCATCTCGCCCATTCGACACCGGAGCGCTTCCGCTTCACCGCCACCGACTTCAATTCGTACGTCACCGTATCCCACGCCGACGGCGCGCCCAGGCGGGACAACGGCACGATGCAGGCGAGCACGGCGCCCGGCTTGGGTATCGAACCCAAGCTCGACGTGCTCGGCGAGCCGGTCGCCGCGTTCAACTAAAATGTCTGGCGGGTCCATTCCGGATATCCGCACCGTCGATATGCATACCGGCGGCGAACCGGTGCGCATCGTGCAGTCGGGATATCCGGATATCCCCGGCGACAGCATCCTGGCCAAGCGCCGCTATGTGCGTGACAACCTGGACCATCTGCGCCACCTGCTGATGTTCGAGCCGCGCGGCCACTACGACATGTACGGCGTCATCCCGGTCGAACCCACACTGCCCGGCGCCGACATGGCGGTGCTGTTCATGCACAACGAAGGCTACTCCACCATGTGCGGCCATGCGGTCATCGCGCTCGGCCGCTACGCCGTCGACCGTGGCCTGGTGGCGGTGACCGAGCCGGAAACCCGGGTCGGCATCGAGTGCCCCTGCGGCCTGGTGGTGGCGTACGTATCGGTGGAGAACGGCGTCGCCGGCCGGGTGCGCTTCGACAGCGTGCCGGCTTTCGCCTTCGCCCTCGACAAGCTGGTCGACACGCGGGAGTACGGCCCGGTGTCCGTCGACATCGGCTATGGCGGCGCCTTCTACGCTTTCGTGCCGGCCGACCAGTTCGGCCTCGACGTGCGCACCTCCCGCACCCGTGACATGGTCGATGCCGCCGACGCGGTGACCGCGGCGGTCAAGGCCCAGGTCGATCTGTTCCACCCCGACGATCCCGACCTCGCCTTCCTCTACGGCACCATCCTGACCGACGGCGCCGATGCCTGGTCCGAGACACCCACCGCCAACATCTGCGTCTTCGCCGACGCCCAAGTCGACCGCAGCGCCACCGGCTCGGGCGTCACCGCCCGCATCGCCCTGCAGCACCGGCGCAAACTCATCGCCCTCAACCAGCCCCGCGCCTTCGAAAGCGTCACCGGCGCCCTGTTCACCGGCGAGGCGGTGAATGAAACCCGCTGCGGCGATTTCCCCGCCGTCACCGTGTCCGTCATCGGCGAGGCCTTCTATACCGGCGAAAACACCTTCACCTGGGAAGAGGGGGATGACGTCGGCAAGGGATTCCTGTTGCGCTGACTCGGGCTTCCGCTGCTTCCGCTGATCGTTTACCCTGGGCTGTACGCGGTGAGGGGGTTTCCATGAATTGGCGTGGTGCCGGAATGACATTGATGATTGTCTGCGGGCTGGCAGCCGTCGATGGCCAAACGGCCAAGGCGTCCGATGCGCCACCGACGGACCAAGGCATCCCCGAACGCTATTTGAAGGACACAACGCGCTACGTGCGGTCGCACCACGGGCCCGCCACGGTCATCCACGACTGGGACATGCCGCAATATGTCGTGAATGCGCTCTACCCCGACGGCACGCGCGGCCCTGCCATGTTGACCCGTGAGCATGGCTGGCGGCGCAAGTCATCCGGGCCGCGGCGCTGGATCTATGGGCGGAAAGAGACGGACGAGAGCGACGTTCGCTTCATCGATGGCGATCAACCGGTCTACCAACCACCAAAACCGTCGGACCAGCCGAACCTCGAAGCCGACCTTGCCAATGACCCAGAATTCATCGCCGCCCTGCGCGACGACCGCTTCGCCATGGCGGTGTGTAAGGCGTTCGACGGTGGCTTCTTTGGGACGTTGCTGCCGACGGGACTCAAACGGTCGTGGTATCAACGCAGCAGCAGGGCAGACCAGTGGCGCATGGTCAAAGTATCGGACCTAAAAAGTATTATTGCCGGCCTGCGCGATCTCGGTGAAAGCCGGGAAGACTATTTTGAGTGCCGGAAATACCCCGGCGTTCTGCCATCGAGGCGCATCGAGGTTGCTGCACGTCTGCGAGACGATATTGAATCCACCAAAGAATCGAGGACGAAGGTTCGGAAAGGAGACCGCAGGAGCGAAAAAGGTTTTGACGATTTGATTTCGCAGTACGAACGGGATCTAAAACATATCGGTCACAATGCTGACGTCTTTGCCAGACTCGAAACGATCCTAACTCGCCTCGGATGGCGACCTGAGTTCGAGGCGGATCGAATCAGGGTCATCAAATCCAGACTTGCGCAGGATGTCGTTCTGCTCCGGGAAATCAGGCGATTGGAAGCACGGCCGCCGCAATCACCGGCGCCTTGGGCGCGCCGGATCAAGGACGTTAACGACGCAGTGCGCCGAATTGGCAGAGGGTCCATCGATCTGGTCATCCGCTACAACCGAAACGACCTGAATAAGCTCTCAAACGAGGAACGTGAGGCAACGCTGGCAAACTTTTCAGGCAAGTTGCTCGGCCTCGTCACTTCGGGTCGAATATCCAAGCGTGAATACCGTGCACTCCGGCCGCGCGTTGATCAGGTAGCCAATCGCGCCATGCATAATTATCGGCTGCCAAAAGACCCCGACAACTGGTAATTTATAGATTGTATAAAATATCCGATTTGTTAAACTGCCCGTCTCAGGCGGCGTTCTGGCGGGGTAAACACCGTGCGGGCGGCGTATAATCGTGGCTGCGGACAGTGAAGGAGAGGCATCATGCAGGTCGATTGGAATGGGGTGTATCCCGCGGTAACGACGGAATTCAAGCCGGACGGCGCGCTGGATCTGGAAGCGACCGAACGGCACGTCGAGGCGCTGATCAAAGCGGGCGTGCACGGCCTGATCATGCTGGGGTCCGTGGGCGAGAACACCGTATTGGATCCGGAAGAGAAACGCGCCGTGTTGGAGACCACCGTGCGGGTCGCATCCGGCCGTCTGCCGGTGCTGTCGGGTGTGGCGGAGTTCTCCACACCCGCTGCCTGCCGCTTTGCCGCCGATGCTGAAAAGCTGGGCGTCGATGGCCTGATGGTGCTGCCGGCCATGGTCTACAAGTCGGACAGCCGGGAAACCATGGCCCACTTCCGCGCCGTGGCGGCGGCGTCGGAACTGCCGATCATGGTCTACAACAACCCGGTGTCCTACGGTATCGACGTGACGCCGGAGATGTTCGCCGAACTGGCCGACGTGGAGACCCTGGTGGCGTTGAAGGAATCGTCGGACGACCCGCGCCGCATCACCGACATCGTCAACACCTGCGGCGACCGTTACATCCTGTTCTGCGGCGTCGACGATCTGGTCATGGAAACCGCCGTACTGGGCATCCAGGGTTGGGTGTCGGGCTTCACCGACGCCTTCCCCGACGAATCCGTACACCTGTGGAACCTATTGAAAGAGGGTCGCTACGAGGAGGCATTGCCGCTCTATCGCTGGTTCACACCCATCCTGCACCTGGATACCCACGTCAAGCTGGTACAGTACATCAAATTGGCCCAGTCCATGACCGGGTTGGGGTCGGAAACGGTGCGGGCGCCGCGCCTGCCGTTGGAAGGGGAAGAGCGGGCGCGCATTACGGCGCTGATTCAGGCGGCCATCGATTCGCGGCCCCGCCTCGCGGCGGAATAGTCCCGGTGGTCATCGGCCGGTGACGGACCACCCGATCATCGTCATTGGCGCTGGCATTGTCGGTATGTGCACGGCCTGCGCTTTGCTCAGGCGCGGCCATGCCGTCACCATCATCGACCGGGCCGGGCCGGGCGAGGCGACGTCCAAGGGCAATGCCGGCGGTATCGCGGTCACGGAAGTCGTGCCGCTGTCCACGCCGGGTACCATCTGGCGCGTGCCCAGCTGGCTGTTCGACCCGCTCGGGCCGCTGTCGATCCGCTGGTCCTACCTGCCCAAGCTGACGCCGTGGCTGTGGCGCTTCTGGCGTGCCGGAACCCCGGACAGGGTTGCCGCCCAGGCCGCGGCGCTGGCCGATCTTCTGGCGCCCAGTTACGCTGACTACGATCCGCTGCTCGAGGCCGCCGGTATCCGTGACATCCTGTTCCGCCGCGGGTCCATGACCGTCTATGAGTCCGAGGCATCTTTGGCCAAGGACACTTTCGGCTGGGAGCTGCGCCGCCGTCACGGCATCACCGTCGAGCCACTCAGCGCCGCCGACATCCGCGAACGGGAACCGGCCCTGGCGCCGATCTTCCGGTGCGGCATGCTCATGCCGGAATGGAGCCACGTGGCCGATCCCTACAGGGTGGTGACGGCACTGGCCGACTGGTTCCGGTCCGAGGGCGGGATCATCGAGACCGGCCAGGTGACTGGCTTCGAATTCGACAATGGCAAGCCCCACTCCGTGCGCACCGACGACGGCCGGTCCCTACCGTTCGCCCGCGCCGTCGTGGCGGCCGGCGCCTGGTCCAAGCCGCTGGCGGCGCAATTGGGTTCCGCCGTGCCGCTGGAAACCGAGCGCGGCTACAACACCACCCTGCCGGAGCCTGGGATCACGCTGAACGGCATGATCACCCTGGGAGACCACAAATTCGTCTTCACGCCCATGGCCATGGGGTTGCGTATCGGCGGCGCCGTCGAACTGGCCGGACTGGACGCGCCGCCAAACTACGGCCGGGCCAAGGCCATGTTGAAGATCGCCGAGCGCTATCTGCCGGGCCTGAACACGGCCGATGGCACGGAATGGATGGGTTTCCGTCCGTCCTTGCCCGATTCCCTGCCGGTGGTCGGCCAGTCCCCCGTTCATCACAACATCCATTACGCCTTCGGCCATGGGCACCTGGGTCTGACGGAAGGCGCAACGACAGGGCGGGTCATCGCCGACCTGATCGAAGGCAACGATCCGGGCTTCGACGTGCGGCCCTTCCGGGTCGACCGGTTTTGAGTAGGATAGGGCCATGAGCAGCCACACCTTCTTCTGCGTCGATGCCCACACATGCGGGAATCCGGTGCGCGTGGTCGCCGGCGGCGGTCCGCAGCTTTTGGGCGCATCCATGAGCGAGAAACGCCAGCATTTTCTGGCCGAATACGACTGGATCCGCACCGGGCTGATGTTCGAACCGCGCGGCCACGACATGATGTCCGGCAGTATTCTCTACCCGCCGACCCGCGACGACTGCGACGTGGGCATTCTGTACATCGAAACTTCCGGCTGCCTGCCCATGTGCGGCCACGGCACCATCGGCACCGTTACCGTCGCCATCGAGCGTGGCCTGGTGACGCCAAGGGAGCCGGGCGTGCTGCGCCTCGACACCCCGGCCGGTCTGGTCGAGGCGCGTTATGAACAGAACGGCGAGTATGTCGAACAGGTGCGCCTGACCAACGTGCCGTCCTATCTACACTCGACGGGGCTCAGCGTCGACATGCCGGAACTGGGGCCGCTGACCGTCGACGTCGCCTACGGCGGCAACTTTTACGCCATCGTCGAGCCGCAGGAGAATTACGGCGGCCTCGACAGCCTGACCGTCGGCGACCTGCTGCGATTGAGCCCGATCATGCGCCGGCTGATGAACGAGACCTATAAATTCGAACACCCCGACGACGCGACCATTCAGGGCCTCAGCCACGTCCAATGGACCGGCGCGCCGACCCGGGACGAGGCCCACGCCCGCAACGCCGTGTTCTACGGCGACAAGGCTATCGACCGTTCGCCCTGCGGCACCGGCACCTCGGCCCGCATGGCGCAACTGGCGGCACGGGGCGAGTTGGCTGTCGGCGACGACTTCGTGCACGAAAGCATCATCGGCAGCCTGTTCCACGGCCGGATCGAGGCCGCAGCCGATCTGGCCGGCCGGCCGGCTATCGTGCCCAGCGTCGCCGGCTGGGCCCGCGTCACCGGCCTAAACACCATTTTCATCGACGACCGCGATCCCTATGCCCACGGGTTCCAGGTGGTCTGAACCCAGCGAAAGAAACCGATCATGAGTACAATCCTGTTCCGCAACGGCCCGATCTTCGATGGTGTCACGCCCGAACCGCGCGAGGGCCTCGAAGTGCTGGTCGAGGACGGCCGCATCAAGGAGGTTTCGGACACGGCGATCAGCGCAAATGGCGCCGACGTGGTCGACTTGGCCGGCCGCACGCTGATGCCCGGACTGATCGATGCCCATTTCCACGCCACCCTGTCGGAGGTCAACGTCAAGGCGCTGGAGGCGACGCCGCCGTCGCTCAACGCCCAACACGCCAGGGTGCTGCTGGAAGGCTGCCTGAACCGCGGCTTCACCACCATCCGGGACGCCGCCGGCGCCGACTACGGTCACGCCGCCGCGGTGGATACGGGGCTGATCAAGGGGCCGCGCATTTTCTTCGCCGGCAAGGCGCTGAGCCAGACCGGAGGCCATGGCGACCTCAGGCACCGGGAAGAACAGGCGCCCGTCTGTGCCTGCGGTATCGGCGCGTCCAATTTCACCGTCATCGCCGACGGCGTGGATGCCGTGCGCCAGGCGGCGCGCGAAGAACTGCGCCGCGGCGCCAACCAGATCAAGATCATGGCCTCGGGCGGCGTCGCCTCGCCGCTCGATCCGGTATGGAACCTGCAATATTCGGAAGAGGAAATCCGCGCCGTCGTCTGGGAGGCGGAATCCTGGAAGACCTACGTCATGGCCCACGCCTACACGGCCGAGGCCATCTCCCGCTGCTTGGAGTTCGGCGTGCGGTCCATCGAACACGCCAACCTGATCGACGAGGCCGCCGCCAAGCTGGCGGCGGAGAAGGGCGCCTTCGTGGTGCCGACGCTGATCGCCTACGACGCGCTGTACGAGGCCGGCGAACGGCTCGGCCTGCCGCCGGTCAGCTTCGCCAAGCTCGACGACGTGCGTGAGGCCGGGCGGCGTTCCTTGGAGATCCTGCGTTCCGCGGGCGTGCAAGTCGGTTTCGGCACCGACCTGCTGGGCGGCCTGCACCCGCAACAGAACCGCGAGTTCCTGATCCGCGCCGAAGTGCTGCCGCCGGCCGAAATCCTGCTCTCGGCCACCTCGATCAACGCCAGGCTGCTCAACCGGCCCGGCGAATTGGGCGAAATCGCCCCCGGCGCCTATGCCGACCTGCTGGTCGTCGACGGCGATCCGCTCTCTGACATCGCGTTGTTGGCCGAGCCGGACAAAAACCTGGCCGCCATCATGAAGGACGGCGCGTGGATACGGCAGCCGGCCTAGCTGGTCAAACGAGGGTGCCGGTTAACCTGTCGCCTTGCGAGCGGATGAAGAAATCCATGTTCCGGGTTTGATTGACGATGGCGCGGGCGTGATCGTAGTACCGCTCCGCGCCGGCGGGGTCAGCATCCGCTTTTTCCATTGCCTCGGACATGGCCGCCGCCATGTTCTGCAGCATGGTGCCGTTGTGGGCGCCGATGAAGGCGTTGCGCAATTCCATGGCTTCCCCGGAATTGAGCATATCCTCGATCCTGCCTGCCGCCTCGTGATCCGCCTCAACAGTGAAGGTTCCGGTATTGTCTAGACGGATGTCGATACGTGTCCCGGCCGGTATGCCCAAACCGGTCTTCAGTTCGTTCAGTGCCTGCCGGGCATTACGCATGTGTTCAGCCGGATCGAGGACACGAGGCGGCAGATCCTTGATCTGCTTCGCCAGCGTGCGCCCGGCTTCCGACAGTTCGATTTTGACTGCCTCATCTCTAGCCGGAATGTCCACCGGTCCCGGTTGCGGGGCGACGACGGTGTTGGGAGCCATGTACAGTCGCGTTGCGTCCGACACGGGAATGGGGGCAGTCATGGCGGCGCTCTCCTCGGTGATTCGGTCTCCGGTATGGAAAAAGCAAGTTTCGGGCCAATGACGGATGCCCGGTTTTCGGGCATTTTGCGTGGGTCGTACGCCTTAATGCTGAGACCTTTGCTGCCTCGTGTAAGGCAAGATTTTCCGCCCATTCCGCCTGGCTAGAGCAATTCCTTCTTAGATGGAACCATTCTGTTTCTCGAGCGGCCTGCCCATCCACCAGGAAGACGGGGCAGCGCGATGTGGTGCACCGCGCAAGCCGTCTAACGCCGTGGGGAGCGGCCGCTCGGAAACCCGGAGGGACGGGCGTATTGGCGCCAAATCCGGCGGCTGCCGTTTCGGCCATACCGCCAGGTATGGCCTTCAACGACAGCCTTGTCCTTGGCGCCAATGCGCTCCGTCAGAATGATTCCATCTAAGAAGGAATTGCTCTAGCCATTGAATCCACCGCTTCCATGGTGCTACCTAACGCCTGCCATTGATTCACGGAGCATTCCACCTTGTCCCACCGGTCCATCGCCATCGTCGTGCCGTCCCGGTATGGCTCGACCCGGTTTCCCGGTAAGCCGCTGCATCCGGTGGCCGGGCGCTCGCTGGTTCGGCGGGTCTGGGACATCGCCGCCAGCGTCACCGGCACCGCCGGGGTGTGGGTCGCCACCGATGACGACCGTATCGCCGATCACGTGCACGAATTCGGTGGCAACGTTGCGATGACGCCGCCCGAGTGCGCCACCGGCACCGACCGGGTGTTCGCTACCCTTCAAACCTTGAACAATTCCGTCGATGCCGTCATCAACGTCCAGGGCGACGCCGTGTTGACGCCACCGTGGGTCCTCCAGGCCATGGTGGACGAACTGGCCGATCCCGACGGCACACCGATGGTAACGCCGGCGGTGGCGTTGGACCGGGAGCGGTACGATCAGTTTGTCGCCGCCAAGCAACAGAACCCGGCGAGCGGCACCACGGTCGTGGTCGACGCATACATGAACGCTCTCTACTTTTCGAAAAACGTGCTGCCGTTCATCCGCAAGCCCGATGCCGGGCCGTTCCCCACCGTGTACCGTCACATCGGCCTTTACGGCTATACCAGGGCAACACTGGAAGCACTGTGCAGCCTCCCGCCGTCGCCGCTGGAAAAGGCGGAAGGATTGGAGCAATTAAGGGCGCTGGAGAACGGCATCGATATCCGGGTCGTGCCGGTGGATTACCGGGGACGCACCCACTGGTCCATCGACAGTCCCGGCGATGTGACGGCTGTGGAGGAGATCATCGCGCGCGAAGGGGAACTGGTATGACCCTCTATCTCGTGCGCCACGGCAACACCTTCGGTCCCGGTGAGCCGGTCTTGCGGGTCGGCCGCAACGAGGATCTGCCGCTGGTGGAGAAGGGACTGGCGCAGGCCCATGCCGTTGCGGCGGCACTGGAGCGCATGGAAGCCGAACCCGTGGCGGTTTACGCCAGCGCGTTGCAGCGGGTGCGGGTCAGTGCCGACATCGTCGTTTCGGATCTGGGCTTGGCGATCGTCCCCACGATAGACGACCGTCTGGCCGAGGTGGATTACGGGTCCTGGGGCGGACTGACCGACGATGCAATCGCCGAGCATTTTGGCCGGGACGTGTTGGATGCCTGGAACAATGACGGCATTTGGCCCCCGGACGGCCACTGGGGCGAAAGTGAAGCAGATGTGCGTGGACGGGTAAGCGCGTTCGCCCGGGCGGTGCTGGCCGGTCATGATCCGTTCGAGGACGTGGTGGTCATCAGCAGCAACGGCACCCTGCGTTACTTTCTCGACCTGGTGACCGACGAAGCGTCGATGCCCGAACCGGCGCAGCGCAAGATGAAAACCGGCTATATGTCGCGGCTCGACGGCAATGCCGAGCGCCTGACCGTACGTTACTGGAACCGCAAGCCGGACGAACTGGCCTTGGACTGATCGTCCGCGCCGGATGGCGACAAGGCCGGTGGCACGTCGTTGAGGTTCCAGTCGTAGGCGTGGTTTTGGATGGTTTCTATTCCAGCCAATTCTTGACGCAAAAGCGGGCCGGCGAACGCGCGCAAGTGGTCGATGACGTCTTGGTCCGACCGACCAAAATCTTCCTTGAACCACACGAACAGGCTGGACGCCGTGAGCGTGCCATTCATCACTGTCACGCCTCTGGGATGATTGATAAACCGGCGGGCGGATTCTTCCAGAACGGACTCCATATTTCCGGCCGTCAACGCCCTGGCCGGCAGGTTCGGGCAGCCGATGGACGCGCAGTTGACCACATAATGAATACGTGGGTCGCGCCAGATGGGGCGCAGGATACGGTGTTCGATGTCGTCCAGGGTCAGGGCCGTGTCTTCCACCGTGATCAGCTTTTGTTTCCACGGGCCGCCGCCCAGCCACGCCGGCACGAGGCCGATGTCCTTGATTGACTTGACCGGATAGTGCTCCAGGACAAGACGAACGGTCAGGGCGTTGTAGAGATTGACCCAGTAGGCGAATTGTTCGGCCCGGTTGAGGCCGGTCACGGTCACCGCGGACAGCCGATCCAGATAAGCGTTTAGCGCGGCCAATTCGTCCGGCATGACCGCGCCATAGTCGAGCCGCGCGACGCCATCCGACACGTCCTTGCGGAAGCTTTGGAGGAAATCGTCCCATGGCCGGTGGTCGATAACGGCCCGGGAATCCGGGTCGTTCACCAGCCACGGCATCCAGAGTTCGGATTTGGGTGCGGCGGACAAAGCCGCGGGGAACGCAATAAAAAGGGCTAAGCCCAATAAAACGACGCGAATCATGGCACCGAACGACAATTGCGAAAGACTGACTGGTTACTTAGCCCGTCCTACCGCCATGGGTAAGGTGCCCTCACACAGCCGTGACCAATCGTGTTCCCACGGGATCACGTCGCCGGCTGCTCCTGGATGACATGTACGTCCCGTTGCGGGAAGGGAATGCTGATGCCTTCATCGTCCAGGCGCATCTTGCAGGTCCGGGTCAGGTCGAACAGCAGTGCCCAATAATCGTCGGCGCTGGTCCAGCAGCGCAGGTTCAGGTTGACGGAGCTGTCGGCCAGTTCCTTGACCAGGACCTGGGCTTCCGGGTCCTTCAGCACGCGCGTCTCCTTAGCCAGGATATCGCTCAGCACGTCGATGGCCTTGTTCAGGTCGTCGCCATAGCCGACCCCGACCACGAGATCGAGCCGTCTTGTGGGAAGGCGGGAGAAGTTCTTGATGGTGCGATTCCACAGTTGTGCGTTGGGCACGGAAACGTAAATGCCGTCGAAGGTCCGCATTTCCGTGACGAACAGGCCGATCATGTCGACCGTGCCGGATATGCCCTCGGCGTCGATATAGTCGCCCACCTTGAACGGCCGCAGGAACAGGATCATCAGTCCCGCCGCGATGTTGGAGAGCGTGCCCTGCAGCGCCAGGCCGACGGCCAGGCCGGCGGCGCCGAGAACCGCGATGATCGACGTGGTCTGCACGCCGAATTGGGCCAGGACGGCGATGATGACGAAGATCAGGACCGCATAGCGGACCAGGCTGGAGATGAAGGGCTTCAGCGTGTCGTCGATGGCCTTCTGGCGATCCAGCGCCTTGCGCACCATACGCTTGAGCCAGTTGGCGGCCATCCAGCCGACGACGATGATGACGATCGCGCCGATGAAATCGACCGAATAGTCGAGCCCGACGTCCCACGCCTGTTCCAGTAGATCCAGTGTTCTCTCGTCCATGTCCGCCCCTTCAACCTGATCGTGTGTCGCGAGGCGGAAATTGCCATGGCGCGGAGCGATGGGCAAGCGGATCACATGCTCTGGCGCCAATATCGTGCCGCCGCGGTGGCGTCAGGCAGGCGGCCGTTCGCCGTTCGCTTGTTCGGCTTGGGCGCGGCGGCGTTCTTCCTTGCGGCGACGCCGTTCTTCCCGCCGCTTGCGCCGGTCGATCAGGGGCGGGCATTTGTGGTCGTCGTAATACAGGCTCTGGCAGTCCAGACAATAGATGCATTCATGCTGGTTGATGTTGCCGTTGGGGTGGATGGCCTGTACCGGGCAGGAGACGGCGCAGATATTGCATTCGGTGCCGCATTGGCGCCGCCGCTTGAGCCAGTCGAACATGTGCTGGCGGCTCGGAATGGCCAGCGCTGCGCCCAGAGGGCAGAGGTAGCGGCAAAACACCCGCTGCACGAACAGCGACACGGCAAGGATGGCGACGGCGTAAAGCACGAACGGCCAGGCCCGCACGAACTTGAGAGAAATGGTGGTTTTGAAGGGTTCGATTTCCGCCAACGGCGTCGTCATGGTCAATGGGCCCAGAGAGACGGCCAGCAGGCCGATGAACGCGACGTATTTCAGTGGCCAGAGACGCTCGTTCAGCCCGAAGGGCAGGGAGAGCTGAGGTACCCGCAAATACCGCGCCAGGCGGTTAAGCAGTTCCTGCAGCGCGCCGAACGGGCACAGCCAGCCGCAAAACACACCCCGGCCCCAGAACAGCAGCGCCACGGCGACGAAGCTCCAGAGCACGAAGATCAAGGGTTCGAGCAGGAAAAACTCCCAACG
This sequence comes from Sneathiellales bacterium, assembly GCA_028277845.1. Lineage (GTDB taxonomy): Bacteria > Pseudomonadota > Alphaproteobacteria > JANQFL01 > JANQFL01 > JANQFL01. Next base: position 3,655 of record JANQFL010000111.1, on the reverse strand, counting down.
GAACCCGGTCAGCAAAGCGTTGACGAACGTCAGAACGTTGATGACGGAAAGCTGCGCCGACAGCACCCAGCCGAGATAGACCAGCGTGAACACCAGAAAACCGATACGGAACCAGCGCAGTAAGGTGGGCTGGCGTGCCACCCAGTCCTGAAACACCAGCAGGGCCAGGAGATGCACCAACGCGACAGCCAATATTATGACGGGTGCCGTGGACTCCAACCACCGGCGTTGCCACAACGGCAGTTCGTCGGTCTCCTTGGCGACCACTGCCGCTCCGCCGGTCGTGGATGTCCGCAGATAGTGGGCGGGAATGTGATAGGCCAATGGAAAAATAACGTATCGGGAGTCGACCCCGGCCGTCGTGCGTTCGGCCAGCAGTTCCAACCGCCAGGGGCGGGTGGCGTCGAACCCCGTCGATTCGGGGATGGCAAAGAGGCTGATTTCCCTGAGTTCAGGTGCATTGGCGATGTTCAGGCGGTCGATGCGCCGGTGCATGTCCTTGGTCAGGCGGATGGTGTTGCTGTCCTGAACCAGCTGCAGCCGGTCGAACACGCCGCTGCGGCGGTAGGAATAGCCGCGGAACGAATAGAAGCCGGATGCGCCGACGAACAGAAACTGTTCGCCGGACGTCCGCGCCTGCATCAGTTGGCCATACTCCGTGAATCCAAGCAGGTTCTGGCCGATGGTCGGTGGCGTCGCCAGACCGACATAGAGATCGATAAACGTGTCGTCCGGCCGCCGATGGGGCGATTCCGGGATGCCGCCGATATTGCGAAATGCCTGATCGACGTGGGCGTTTGTCAGATGCAGGCGGCGGATGGATTGGTCATCGATCAGTTGTTGCCACCACGCTTCGCGGAACGAGTCCAGGTCGAGGTCGTGTCTTCCGGTAATGCCGCCGCTGGCCGAAATGATGCCCCGGCCGCGCCCCACCATGCGGGCGGAGCGGATGACGCTGTCGTTGAACACCATCGACGTGATGGTTGCGCCCGATATGCCGTCGATGCCGGCTTCGTCGTCCGAGCGCGCGGACCCCAGCCGAACCGTCTTGCGCACGTCCACACCGCGGAGCTGGTCGAGAAAGGTATGCAGGTGTGATTCATCGATGCCCAGAACCAGGATGGGTTCCTGGTGCTCGACGACAGCGGCACCCGTCAAACGCCCATCCAGGTCGACTCCGGCGAGGATCTTGACGGGTTTGCCGGAATAGCCGGCGGAGTCGACCACGTCCGACGTGAGAAAAACATAACCGGCCAAACGTTGCGCCTTGAAGACCGGGGCGGAAGGCGGGGTGCCGTCGGTCTTGCCGACATATTCGGCTCCCGGAAACACGGACTTGAGAGGAATGGACTGCAGCGCTGCGCTGAGTTCATCGGCTGTGGCCGGGCTGGGAAATGGTGCGGTGCAAAATAAAATTGCCGCCAATCCCGCATGTGCGAAGAATAGCGTCAATATACGGCGCGGTATTTTTTGAAGTGTTCTAATAAAAGCAATCCGTACTAAAGCATTTCGTAATATACGAAAATGTAATTGGAAACGTATTTCGCGGCATCTTGACCGGCGTCATTTTTTCGACTGTCCCAATACTTGACAATGACGGCGGTCAAAAACCGGCAATCAAACGGACCGGTTGACTGCGAGCCACGACTGTGGCCGGCAAATCAAAAATTTCATCCATGTTGGGGGAAAGCCTTAATGCATTATTCCAGTCTTGCCGTCCGATGGTGTAGCGCGGCCGTATTCGGCGTTGCCGTCGCGTTTTTCAGCCATGTGGGTGTAGCCCAGGATGCCAAAAAGCCGGGTGCCGAGGAACTCAAGAAACACAAGACGTCTCCGGGCGGCCAGTATCAGCCCAGCCTCGACGTCATGAAGGATCAGGACGTGGAACAGCCGGGCGTCAAGGAAGGCGTGCCAACTCTGTCCGGCGCCGAATTCCAAATCGCCAAGAAGATCTATTTCGAACGCTGCGCCGGCTGTCACGGTGTCTTGCGGAAGGGGGCGACCGGAAAGCCGCTGACCACCAAGGAAACCAAGGAGCTGGGTTACGACTACCTCAAGAGCTTCATCACCTACGGTTCCCCGGGCGGGATGCCGAACTGGGGCACGTCGGGTCAGATGACCGATCAGGAAATCGACATCATGTCCCGGTACCTGCTGAATGAACCGCCGACGCCCCCGGAGTTCGGCCTCAAGGAAATCAAGGCGACCTGGAAAGTCCTGGTGGCGCCCGAGGACCGGCCGTCCAAGAAGATGAACGACATCGATCTGGACAATTTGTTCTCGGTGACGTTGCGCGACACCGGCGAAATCGCGTTGATCGATGGCGGCACGAAGAAGATCATCACCATCATCGAGACCGGATACGCCGTGCATATCTCGCGCCTGTCGGCATCGGGCCGATATCTCTTCGTTATCGGCCGCGACGCCAAAATCAACATGATCGATTTGTGGATGAAAACCCCCGCAACGGTCGCGGAGACCAAGATCGGTCTCGAGGCACGGTCGGTCGAAACCTCGAAGATGAAGGGGTGGGAGGACAAGTACGCCATCGCCGGCAGCTATTGGCCGCCGCAGTTCGTCATCATGGACGGCGATACCCTCGAGCCGCTGAAGATCGTCTCGACCCGCGGCATGACGGTGGACGAACAGGACTATCACCCCGAACCGCGGGTGGCCGCCATCGTCGGCTCCCACTACCGGCCCGAGTTCATCGTCAACGTCAAGGAGACCGGCAAGATCCTGCTGGTCAACTACGAGGACATCAACAACCTGCAGGTCACGACCATCGGCGCCGAGCGCTTTCTGCACGACGGCGGGCTGGATTCGACCAAGCGCTATTTCCTGGTTGCCGCCAACGCCCGCAACACCATCGCCGTCATCGATACCAAGACCGGCAAACTCGTGAAACTGGTCCGCGACGGCGTCGGCCAGACGCCGCATCCGGGCCGGGGCGCCAACTTCGTGCATCCCAAGTTCGGCCCTGTGTGGGCGACCAGTCACCTGGGCGACGAAACCGTCGCGCTGATCGGCACCGACCCGGAGAAACATCCCGAAAGCGCCTGGAAAGTGGTGCAGTCGCTGGAGGGCCAGGGCGGCGGATCGCTGTTTATCAAGACCCATCCCAATTCCAGCAATCTGTGGGTCGATACGCCGCTCAACCCGGACGCCGAGGCGTCCTCGTCGGTGGCGGTGTTCGATATCAACAAGATCGACGAGGAATACGAGGTCATCCCGATCGGTGAAATGTCGGGCATCAGCGAAGGCGTGCGCCGTGTCGTTCAGGGCGAATACAATCGCGACGGCACCGAAATCTGGTTTTCGGTGTGGAACGGCAAGGACCAGGAATCGGCGATCGTCGTCATCGACGACAAGACGCGCAAACTCAAGACGGTGATTCGCGACAAACGCCTGGTGACGCCGACGGGCAAGTTCAACGTCTTCAACACCAAGAACGACGTCTACTGAAGGAGCCGCGCGAGACAGCGTCCGCATCCTTCAACATTGCCGAAAGCCGGGCGATCCTCTGGATCGCCCGGTTTTTTTCCATACAAGGATATAGAGCAATTCCTCTTTAGATGGAAGCATTCTGACGGAGCGTATTGGCGCCAAGGCCAAGGCTGGCGGTGACGGCCATACCCGGGGTATGGCCGAGACG
>JANQFL010000095.1 GCA_028277845.1 Sneathiellales bacterium | reverse complement strand
GACCTTCAGACCCGTGGTAATACGGAGCTGGGTCTTTTCCAGGGCCATGCCCGTGGTGTTCAGGTTCTGGAGGGCGATCATCGCCCCCTGATTGGTATTTACTGAAAAAGCCATTTTGGCTCCCCTTATACTAGGTTAGTTGATTGGCATTTTGCCGAGGACATTTTGTCCAGGGCTTTAGGCAAGCAATGCCCGTGCCAAAATTACCTAGTGGCGAAGAGCCTATAACTTATTGTTTTTATTACATTAATGGCTTGTTTACCGTGTTTGACTTGGCACCGGGAGCAATTTCTGCCCGGCAACAATTGCCTAGGCAGAAAATTTTGCCGAGTGACAGCATGTCCTCCCTCGCCTTTCCATCACGCCAGGCACGGTCAGGTCAGGCGGCCAAGCCTTCCATGATGGTCCGGTTCACGTCGATCAGCGGCGTGATCTTGTCTTCGCCGCGCAAGACCCGGGTAGAATGCTTGTCGACCCAGATGGCGACGGAAATCAGCCGGGCCTTCAGGTCATCGGGCAAGGCGTTTTCTTCCGAGGCCAGGTCGACCTGGAAATTCAGCCAGACCCGGCGGTTCCAATCCACGGCCTGGTAGAACTCCGGGCCATCCTTGCCTTCGACATCAATCAGCGCGTTGGTGACGTTGGCCATCAACCGGTACTCGGTCATACGCGGATCTTCAGTTGCATTCTGCGTGTTCTGGTAAGCTTGGAGCGACATATTCCAGTCTCTTCTTCTCAAACGGTAACAATACGCGGCAACCCATGAGCGCCTTGTAATACTCTCCGGAATTCACGTGTTCGATGATCTGGAGGCATTGATGCAGCGCGTCGCGGTCGCTGATAGCATCGATGAACTCCGTCATGCGCTGCATAAACTCCTGGTGGAATTCCGCATGGGATTTTTCCTCCAGATACATCATCATGACGGCGAAGTAGATGCGTTTTACCGGTGTGTCGGCTTCCTCGGGCAACAGAATGTCTTTCTGCCGCAGGATCGAGACCTTGTTCTGGATCACCAAATTGGCGCGTCGGTCGCCGTTGACGACGACCGCGCCGTTGATGACGAACTTCTCACCGGGCTTGAGGGTTACTTTTAAGGCCATTTTGCTCTTGGGGCCGGTTCTCCGGCTCCCCCTCCTATAATTATGATTAGCCGCCCTGGAACAGGGACAGGATCGTCTGCGGGTTCCGGTTGGCAATCGCCAAGGCCTGAACACCAAGCTGTTGCTTGATCTGCAGGGCCTGCAATTGGGCGCTTTCCTTGGCCATGTCGGCATCCACCAGGTTGCCCACGCCGGCATCCAGGATGTCGACCAGTTTGGTGGTGAATTCGCTCTGAATCTCGATCCGCTTGGACGACGAACCCAGGTTCGCGAGCTTGTCCGACAAGGTCACCATGGCGGTATTGATCAACGTCAGGGCGCTTTGGGCATTGGCGGACGTCAGGAGGCTGGCGGACTGAATGCTCAGACCCGTCGTGCTCATGTTCTGCGCCGAAACGGTGATCGTGGACCCGTCGACCGTGCTCAACACGCTGAGGTTGGATGCGCCGGATTTGATCAGGTTGGATCCATTGAATTCCGCCGTGGCGACAATGGTCTCGATCTGATTGCGCAATTGCACGAAGTCATTGTGCAATGCCGTCCGCGATGCGGCATCGAGGCCGGCCTGGTTGGCCTGCACCACTTTGGCTTTCATCTGGATCAGCAGGTCGGAAATCGACTTACCACCATTGATCGCCACATTGACGGTCGATTCGCCGCCGGCCATCGCCGTCTTGACAGCGTGGTAACCGGCGATGTCGCCGCGCATGTTCTGAGCGATCGCATAGGTGGATGCGTCATCTTTCGGACCGTTGACCTTCAGACCCGTGGTGATACGCAATTGGGTCTTTTCGAGATCGCCGGTTGTCGAATTCAAATTCTGCAGGGCAATCATTGCCCCAAGATTGGTGTTAACAGAGAGCGTCATCGGTTTTTCTCCTTATCCGCATGTGATTTTGCGCGGATCGGCTTCTTGCACGTCGGCCTCATGGCAATTCGGCCTGACCTAACCATGGCAACCGCCGTGCCAAACCGTGCCAAACGGAGAAAATTCTCGATAACGCATTGTTTTTTATAGTGTTTTTTCTAATCAAAATTCGTGCCAAACGGCCAATATCAGTTATGGTTAATGGGAAAAATCTGCCTCCAAGCGCAGCTTTTGCCGGGCAAATTCGGCAAACCCGGTCAATTTTATCCACAGAAACTAGTGCCCCGGATGCTCGCGCCACGTGCAAGACCAAGTGCACGTAACGCCTTCCATCAATTGACATAATTCAAATCGTTAAAGGGAATGTTAAGCATAACCGACCGACAATCCGGTCATGTCCGAGATTGCACAAGATTTTGATTCCCTGTTCACGAGTGCCCTGGCGTATCACCGAGCAGGTCAACATTCCGAGGCGGCACAACATTACCTTCACGCGCTCGAAATCAACCCGAATCACATCGGCGCCCTGTTCAACTTGGCCGCCTTGACCGCGGCCGACGGCGATTTGGACAGCGCCGCGGTGTGCTACGAGAAAATTCTCGAAATCCTGCCGTCCGAGCCCGACACCCTGACGAATCTCGGAAATCTGCGCCAGGTTCAAGGCAGATTTGATGAAGCGGAAGACTGCTATCGCAAAGCTTTGGCGGTCAATCCGATGCTGCCGCAAGTGCATTCCAATCTCGGCAATCTGCTTTCGGCCCAGGGCCGGCATGAGGACGCAGTCCCCTGTCTGCAGCAGGCGCTTAAATTGGACGACAGTCAAGGCCAGGTCCACAGCAGCCTGGGAGTCGCCTACTGGCACCTGGGCAAGGTCGAGGACGCCGAACAGGCATTCGAAACAGCCTTGAAGCACGAACCGGACGACCCGGAAATCCGCTCGAATTTGGCCAACGTCCAAACCCATATGGGCAAGTCGGAGCAAGCCGAAGAGCACTACAGGGCAGCGATCGACAGCAGACCGGAATGGCCGCAGGCCTATTTCAATCTGGCCTTGCTGACCCGCAATCAAGGCCGTGGTTCAGAAGCGGAAACACTGTTCCGCAAAGTGCTTGAGCTGCAGCCGGAACATCTCGACGCCGTAAACGGACTGGCCCAGCTTCTGTACGACGGCGGCGATGAAAAGGGCGCGATTGCCCTGTTCGACGCATATCTCGATCAAACGTCCGATGAAACAAGCACCGCCTTTCACATTGGGAATTTGTTCCATGCCAAGAAAAAGTGGGTAAAAGCCACCAAGTATTTCAGGCGCGCCCTGGAACTGAACGATTCCATCGCGGACATCTACAACAATCTGGGCGCAACCCTGCACGCAGACAGCAAATTCGGCGAAGCGATCGAGATCTTGGAAGCCGGCCTCACCAAATGGCCCGACAACATTCTGCTCCATAACAGCCTCGGCAATTCGTTGTCATCCTTGCAACGCAAAGACGACGCCATCAAAGCCTATTCCCGTGCCGTCGCGTTGGAGCCGACATTTGAAATGGCGGTGAGCAACCTCGGCAACGCCTTGCGGGAAGCGGGGCGCTTTGACGAGTCATACAAGGTCCTCGACGAAGGACTGCAACGTATTCCCGATTCGCCCAACATTCACAACACACTGGGATTGCTGCTCAACAATCAGGCGCGGCACGAAGAATCGGTCAAATACTTCAAATCCGCGATCGAGCTGAAACCCAAGCATCTGGAAGCCCGGAACAATCTGGCGCTCGCCTATCAGGCACTCGGACACTATTTCGATGCGCTTGAGGTCTACCGGGACCTGTTGTCCGATTATCCGGACCAACCCGAAGTCCTGTTCAATCTCGGCAATGTTCTGCAGGTCATGGGCCGGTTCGACGAATCGGTGGTGACCTTCAAAAAGGCGCTGGAAGCCCGGCCAGGATACCGGATTGCCTATTCCTACCTCGCCCATTCGCTCATGCAAACCTGCAATTGGACGAATCTGGAAGCCGTCACCGACCGCATGATTTCCCTGGCGCAGCAGGATATCGACGCCGACCGCATTCCGGCCATAACCGGTTTCGAGTTGCTGTGCACGTCCGCCTCGATGGATTTGCGCCACGGAGTCGCCAAGGCCGCCGCCAGACGTACGGCCATGGCCGTCAAAGGCATCAGCGAAGGTCTGCACTTCGATCACGGCAACCGCATGCCGAAGGACAAGATCCGTGTCGGCTATGTGTCACCGGATTTCCGCTTCCATTCGGTTGCCGTCGCATTCAAAGGTCTGTTGGAGCGACACAGCCGGGATGAATTCGAATATTGCGGCTATTCCCTGTCTCCCGTCGCCAAGGACGAGATGACCGAGTATTTTGCTGAAAACTTCGACCGGTTTCACGACATCAGCAAAGCGTCGCTGGCAGACGCGGCAAAACTGATCTACGACGACGGCATCGACATTCTCATCGACCTGGCCGGACCGACACGATTTTCGCGGCCCGGCATATTCGCCCTCAAGCCGGCCCCCATCCAGGCCCATTATCTGGGCTATTCGTCCACGGTCGGTGGAGATTACATCCAGTACCTGATCACCGATCCGCGCCAGGTGAAGCCCGGCATGGAACAGTACTTCGCCGAGGAACTCGTTTATCTTCCCGACACGTTCATGGCCACGACCAAATCGAAGATCGATCCGGATCCCGTCACACGAGAAGGCTGCGGGTTACCGGAAAACGGCTTCGTATTCGCCAACTTCAATTCCCACTACAAGTTCGATCCGAAGATGTTCAGCATCTGGATGCGTCTATTGAAACGCATTCCGGACAGTGTGCTTTGGTTGATTCAGGGTACCGAAGTCAGCCGAGCCAATTTGCGCCGTGAAGCCGAGGTACGCGGTGTCGCCCCGGACCGCCTGATCTTCGCCGAGTCCATCAAACATGAATTCCATTTATCGCGGCAGCGGTTGGTCGGCCTGGCGCTCGACAACCTCTACCACGGCGGTGGCGTCACGACGACGGATTCTCTCTGGGTCGGCACCCCCGTTCTGACAGTCGCCGGCGACAGCCCGCCTTCCCGCAACGGCGCGACCCTGCTGACGGCCGTTGGTCTGGAAGAACTCGTCACCGAAAGCATAGAAGAATACGAAGAATTGGCTTATGAGCTGGCAACCGACCCCGACCGTCTGGCCGCGATCAAGCAGAAACTGAAAGTCAATATCGAAACCGCCGCCTTGTTCGATGCCGAACGCCTGACCCGGCATCTGGAGGAGGCTTACCGGCTCATGTGGGCCAACCACGAAGAGGGCAATGCGCCGCAGACGATACGCGTACCATTGGCCGAGGAGTACCGGTCATGAATGAACCGGCAGCCGAGATCGACCTCACACAATGCGAGTCGATCGAGGAAAATCAGCAGTCCATCAAGAAATACGAAGCCATATTCGAGGACATTGTGCCTTGGTCCGGTAACGTTCCTTCCGGTTACGTGGCAAATTTTCTCGGGGTACTGCGATCGCAAGATTTTCTGATCGGCAATGAACGTGAGTTATATGCCTATGCGGAAAACGGCGCCTACGACGTCAGAATGCATCATCCGGAAGTCTGTGACGGCGAGGAGTTTTTCGAGTGGATCGATGTACTGGCCGCGGTACGCTCGGCGCGAAATTCATTCACGATGATTGAATTGGGTGCCGGTTATGCGGCACGCTCCGTCAACGCCAACGCCGCCCTGGACTATTGCAATCCCGTGCCCCGCAAGTTTGTCGTTGTCGAAGGCGAACGTCAGCACTTTGCCTGGGCGCAGGAGCATTTCAAATTCAACGGTGCCGATCCCAACGGACATTGGTTCGTGCCTGCTCTGGTCAACGCGACGGGTATGCCCGAACTCTTCGTGCATGCAGCCGGGCGGTACTGCAATATGATCGTCAATGACAAGGCGATCGAGGAAATTCTGGGTAATATCGACCGCCTGAACCTGTCCCATTCCATTCTTGGCAATCTGCTGCGGCACGCCGACATCGGCACCGAATTCACGATCGACGACGACTTCTACGGCAAAGTACCACTGCAAATCGGATTTATCAGCGCCGTGACGCTGAATACGTTGCTACAGCCATTGGATTTCGTCGACTATCTCGATGTGGACATTCAGTACGCCGAACACGCGGTCATACCGGCCAGCATCGATATGATCGAAGACCGCGTGAAGCGCGTGCACATTGGGACGCATTCGCGGGATATTCACGTTGAATTGCGTGCCCTGTTGCAAGACAGAGGGTGGCGACAAGTGTTCGATTTTCTGCCGCTCGCTGAACATGCGACATTGTGGGGCAACTTCACGACCAGCGACGGCATACTGACGGCGGTCAACCCAAAGTTTGACGACGGAAGCTAGGATACGTCCTTTCCGACCCGATCGACGACCTTCTCGAACGCCGGCTGTTCGATATCGAACAACACCGATTCCAAGCTCATATCCAGTGTCGTGAACCGTGACCGGTGCGCTTCGGGCGCCGCGGATGACACCGGCGTGATCAACGCCTCATCGGCCTGCCACAACCGGCATAGCCTGGACGCAAGATCGACATAGCTACGATCCTCGCCTCCCGTACAATGAAAGATACCCGCGCGGTTCTGGGTAAGGACCTTTTCGATCACCTCCGACACCAGCCCGCAATCGACCGGCGCCAGACGCAGGTTGTCGAAAGGTGTGATGCGTTGTCCCTGACGCAAATTCTGGCGCCAGTCCACCAGCAAAGGCAGATCGGGCGACAGCACCTTGCTGAGTCGAACGACGGCGGTACGGTCTCCGGCGTCGAGCACGCCTTCTTCGGCCAGCGCTTTCTGCCTTCCGTATTCCGTCAGCGGATTGGGCGGTACGATGCGACGCCTAAGCGGCTCGGAGCCATCGTAGACCTTGTCGGTGGACAGAAATACGACATGCGCCCCCTGCCCCGCCAACCTCTCGGCAAGCGCGACGGCGCCGGTGACGTTGACACGGTGACTGAGATCCGGATCCGCATCGCAATCCCCCAGCCTGGCCATCGCGGCGCATATGACAGCGGCATCGAATTGAGGCAAGTCAGGCCATGCATCGGGCCATTCGTTGACTCGAGCCAGATCGAGACGCAGAAAATCTTCTGGTGCGTCCGGCCTGCGTGATGTTCGGACAATACGGGCACCCCGACGCGCGAGCCCCTTGGCGAGTGCGCCGCCGATCAATCCCTCGCCGACAATAAGAACGCGTAAGTTTTCGATCACGTGTCCCGTTTACCGCAACACAGGGCAAAATAGTAGTGGGACATGGGATAAAAGCCCGTGTGCACGACTTCGTCGTTCATCGAGAAGATGAAGACATTGTGGAAGAACCGCTCCAACAGCGCCTTCAGGTCGGGCGCGTGCTTGCAATTGATATGACCGATCTTGCTTTGCGGCGAAGCGTGTTCCTGGGAACTGAGCGACGGCATGCCGATAATCAACGTTCCCTGGTCGGACAGAGACGCGGATATGTTGGCAAGAAAGCGGGTTTCATCTTTCCGGTCGATGTGTTCCAGCACATCCAGGCTGTAGGCGGCGTCGAAGGTACCGGAATACGGTCCGTCCAGCATATTGTGGACATCCAGGTTGATGCGGAAATCCGGATCCATGTTGTCCCTGGCGTCGGCGATAAACAACGGATCCATATCCAACGCCGTCACCCGGCCGACCTCGGCCTGCACCAAACGGGTACCGAATGCGTCGGCGCAGCCGACCTCGAGCACCCGGTTGCGTCCCGCCAGCATCTTGGCCACGAATTTATAGCGGGACAAAACGAACACCAGACGTTTTGGATCGTCGTGCCATACCTGGTTGCTCATGACACCGAATCGCGCCCGGCCGTGGACTTCATCCACGGTCAGGCAATCTTCATACTGGGCCTCGACGGTCCGTGTCGCGTTTGACTGGCTCATAGTGTTTTCTCTGTCAGCCGACCGGCTTATTCGAAATAGATAAATCCCCAGTCGCCCGTATATCCGGCCTGCTGAAACGCCCACTGCCACTCGGCAGGCGTCATGAAGGCACGGCAGGTCAACTGCCAATACATCAAGTTCACCTTCTCCCGTTCGGTCCGGTAGGACTCCACGGTGAGATAGGCGGATCCGCGGGAGACACGCTGCATCTCGGACAGCGCAGCATGCAGGTCGTAATTGTAGAGATTGTGAAATGTGTTGATCGAAACGACGAGATCGAAGCTGTCGTCCTCGAACGACAAGCTGTTGGCATTTCCGACCTGAAGAAACGGCTGAACCTCTTCCTTGGCGTTCTCAATGCCGTATGCGGACACATCGATACCGGCGACCGTGGCCTGCGGCAGGATCCGCGTGAATTCGTAGAGCAGAAAACCCTTGCCGCAACCGACATCGAGAATACTGGCGTCCGGTTTCAGGCCGTAATGATCGACCATGGCCTGGGCCACCACGTTCCATCGGCCGTCATAACGGTAACCGCCGAAGCCGTGGCGCCGGTCGCCATCCCAGTAGTCTTTGCCGAACCGGCCGGCGATTTCGGCGCATTCCGCCTTGTCGTGCTCGACGACCCGTTCCAGGTAATCCCGTTTGGTCGCGGTGTGCACCCGGGTGATGAAATCGATCTCGGCCATGGTGTCAGAGCCCCATCGGCACCTGTTGCGGCGCGAATTGTTCCACCAGGAACATATCCTCGACCTTATGCATGTCGGCTTCGCCGGTTAGCGCCATGTTTTCCAGCGCGCCATGCAACGCAGCGCCGGCACGGAACACCCGGTCGTAGATGTCCATGCGGCGGTCCTGTTTCTGCGGCAACATGAACAGGCTGTAACACATGATGCCTTCGATCTTGGGCAGTTCTTCAAGCACGGATTCCAAGATCATGTAGCAGCCGTCCATGGCATATTCCGTGGCGCTCAGCAGATAGGGCAGACCATTGCGTTGCGCATAGTCACGGATGACAAGGTTCTGCACGTTCTGCGGCTGATCGAGGCCGCGCACCGGCCGGCTGGCGATGTAACCCCGGTATCCGAAACGCTTATTCATGCAGGCCTTCCGGGAACTTGTAGTTCATGCCCAGCCGGGTGGCGGCGCGAATGGATATGGGTTCGAAGAATTCACCTAGCCGTTTGCCCGCATAGGGACTGAACAGGCTCTTGAAGCGGCAGTTCATGGACCAGCGTGTCTCGCTTTCCCGGTTGACCTCGTTGCCGTGCATCAGGTTCTGGCTGAACAGCAAAATCGATCCATAAGGTACGGTCAACCAGGCGACGTCGTTCTTGATCACATCGAACAAGGCGTCGGCGCTTTTGTTCTGGAACTGCGAAAAGTCCTTTTCCACGCCACGGGCGGCGGCGGGCGGCAGCAGGTACATGCTCTTGGTATCGTGACAGTCGACCAGGGGCAGCCAGGCCACCACCTCGAACGGCGAATCACCATCCCAGACATCGGCATGCACGTGCAGCAACGAGCTGTCATCGCCGGGCAGCTGGATCGACAGGTTCAGGCGCCGCTGCATGGCCAGTTCATTGCCGACGATGGTTTCCAGCGCCCTGCGGGCCAGATTGAAGTATGTCTTGCGGGCCCACGGCATGGCGCTGATTTGACCGATGACCTTGAGCCGGAAATCATTCAGTCCGGCGACATCCACCTTGTCGTGGATGGTGTTCAGGAAACCGTCGACGTCTTCGCCTTCGGGTGCCGGTTCGCCCATGTAATCTGCGGCCGCCGCGGCGATACCGTTGCGCAGTTTCTTGAGTCCGGCACGGTCCTCCACCGGCAATACCACATGCCCTTCCGACAGGAAGGCCCGGGTCAGTTGGACTTCCCAAGCGTCGAGAAAGCCGTCGACGTCGCCCACCATGTCCGGTGCGCACGGATTGGCCATCGCGTCCGGTCTGACGATCTTGGGCTGTGCGGTCATGCCGCGATCTTTCCGACAAAACCTTCCACGGCGGCCGCGATACCGGCGGGCTGCAGGCCGAAATGGGCCAGCAGTTCGTCCTGGCTGCCGTACTTTTCGGGAAAGCGATCGGGAATGCCGAGACGCACCAGAGCCGGCGCCCGTCCCGGCATCTCGTCGATCAGCAGATCGGCCACGGCACTGCCGAGACCGCCGACCAATGTGCCCTCTTCCACCGTGACGATACCGTCGACCTTGCGGGCCAGGGAAAGAATGGTTTCGGCGTCGAGAGGCTTGATGGTGTGGACGTGCAGAACGCCGCAATCGATGCCCTGATCTTCCAGAAGCTTGGCGGCGTCAAGTGCCCGGCCGGTCATGACACCCGACGAAATCATCAAATAACGGCCGGCGGGTTTCATCTGGACGGCCCTACCGATGCTGAAGCCGTTCTCCTCCCGCGACACCACGGGATCACCGCCCTTGCCCAGACGGATGTACATGGGTCCTTCGTGGGTCAGGGACGCCGCCATCAGACGGGTCATTTCCTCGGCATCGCTGACCGCGGTGACGGTCATGTTGGGAAGCGCGCGCATGATGGAGACGTCTTCGGTCGCCAGATGGGTCGGGCCGAGAGGCGCGTAGACCAGGCCGCCGCCATTACCGATCAGCTTGACCGGCAGATTGTGCATGCACAGATCGACGGCGACCTGCTCGTAACAACGCCGGGTGATGAACGTGGCGATGGTGTTGACGTAGGGAATGTACCCTTCCATTGCCAGGCCGGCGGCCATGCCGATGACGTTCTGTTCGGCCACGCCTTCCATGAAGAAGCGGTCGGGCATTTCGTCGCGGAACTGATCGAGGGTGTTCACCCCGAGATCGGACCCCACGAACACCACGCGGGGATCGCGCTTGGCCAGTTCGTAGACCATGTTGAGGCATGTCTTGCGCATGTCTTACCGTCCTCCCAACTCGCGGTAAATCTCTTCCAGTTGCTCCGCCGGAACCCGCGACTTGTGATGCCATTCCATATTGTTCTCGGCAAAGGAGATGCCGCGGCCCTTCACCGTATGACTGATCACGGCATTGGGCTTGCCTTTCTCGAACGGCACGCCCTGCAACACCGCGCGCACGGCGTCGACGTCGTGGCCGTCGACTTCCTGCACGGCAAAGCCGAAGGCCCGCCATTTGTCGGCCAGCGGTTCCAGGTCCTGCACGATGGCCGTCGAGGCATAGGACTGGTGTTTGTTGTAGTCGACGATGACGACGAGATTGTCGAGGCCGTGCTTGCCGGCGCTCATGGCCGCTTCCCAGACCGAACCCTCGTTGATTTCGCCGTCACCGGTCACGACGAACACGCGGTTGTCCCGGCCCTGCAGACGGGCGCCCAGCGCCATGCCGACGGCGATGGAGGGGCCGTGCCCCAATGCGCCGGTCGACGCTTCGACGCCCGGTACCTTGCCGGCGTCCGGATGCCCGCCGAGGATGCCGTCGAAGTGGCAGAATTTGCGTAACTCGGCGGTATCGAAGAATCCCTTGTCGGCCAGGATCGCATAGTGGGCCAGACAGCCATGTCCCTTCGACAGGATGCAGCGGTCACGATCCGGCATGTCGGGATTGTTCGGGTCGACATGCAGGATGTCGTCGTACAGAACGCGCATGACATCGATTGCGGAAAACGCCGAGCCCAGGTGTCCCCGGCCACCGCCGTCGAGACCGTCGACGATCAGCCGGCGCAGATAGAGCGATCTCTCGTCCAGCTCCGTCCGGTTAAACGCCGCCTGCGCTTCGGCGACGGCTTGGGCGTTAGGCATCATACAGTACTCCTCCCTCGTTGGCGCTGATGGCCAGCGCCAGGAAACGTTTGGCTTTTTCGAGTTGCCGGCGTTGCGCCGATTCACGCTCGACGTCGTGACCCGCGAATTCACGCCGGCGCCATTTTTCAGGCAGAAATTCGTTCAGCACGATCATCGCCCAACGCAAGGCGTAGAGCGGATAAAGCTGGCACAGGCGCATGCGGAAATCGGGATCGTCTTCGAAGACCGCCTCGGTGCCGTCGATGAAACGCCGACGCTGCCGGTCGCTGAGCGACATGCCGGGGTGCAGGAGGAAATCGGCGACCAGTTTGACCGGATCATCCCAGCCGAAATACTCGAAATCCAGAAACACCAGCCCTTCGCGCTGGCGCAAGGCATTGTGGAACCCGAAATCGGACGGCGACAGGGTCAGCAGCGTCCACGGCGTGATGTCCGACATGGACCAGCCGAGCGCCTCGTAAACCGCTTCGGCACTGGCGGTCCGGTCGTCGAACACCGGTTTGAAATCCGATTGAAGATACTGTTCCAATTCACCGTGATCGGCGGAAACTTCCGACAAGCGTTCATAACGCCGCTTGACCTGTCTGATCAGTTCATCAGCCGACAAACAGGCTTCCGCCGCCAGCGGAAGTGCCCGCGCGGCAGCCCTAGCAGCGACCTGTTTCAAGGATGCGCTGAAAGACACCGTTTCATCGATATCGGCCTCGGAAATCTCTGATACTTCGTCACCGGACACCCAATCGAACAGGGCCAGGTTCTTTTCCGGCGCGGCGTTGAGGAAACGGGGAATGCGCCGCTCACCGGCATCCTGCAGGAACGCCAGCGACGCGCACTCGGCTCCCAGGCGGTCCCGCTCTCCGGCCAAAGCCGGCAGATAGGTTTTGAGCGCATAGGCATTGCCGTCGGCGGTGCGCAGGCGGAAAAGGCGGTTGTTCCCACCACGCGCCACCGGTTCCAGAGCCAGGATGTCTCCACCCGCCAGAACCGCCGCGTCCGCAATCAATGTGTCAGTGTCGAACGCCGAAGACATAATCGGAAATTTCGTCCCAATGGGAGAACGCCTTGAACAGGGGCACCGGCGACGGCGCCTCTTCGCCATCGGGAGAGAACAAAATGGCTGAGATATCACCGGGGAAGCACGGCTCGGAGAACACCTCGATCAGGTCATCGATGAAGACATCGCAGTTGAGCGATGCGATGCGCGCGATCTTTTCGTTGCGCGTGTCCTCGAAAAACACATTGTCGGTGGACAGACCAAAACCGGCGTATTCGAAAAATCCGCGATTTTCCATCCAGTTCAGTGCCGCACAGCGCAGATCGGTTCCGTTCGTATCGCGGCTGGCAAACTGGGTCTTGTGACTGACGATATAGACCGGAATGTGGGATTCGCGACACAAAGCGAAGAAGCGCGTGACGCCCCTGAACATTTCGGCCTCCGACATGCGATGTCCATAGGCCTGTGCCTGAAGATCCTGCCAGGCGATGTCGCCATGGCTTTCGCGCACCCGGTCCCGCACGGCCTTCTTGCCGCCGGCCGGCGGTGCATCGAAAAAACCGTGCTCCACCGAAAGCGAAGCAAACAGCCGGTCATAACCCGCAATGGTATTGTCAAAGTCGACGCCGATTCGCATGGCTGTCCAGACGGTTAACGTTCCCGTCTGTCAGCCTGAAGCGTTACGGTAAATTTTCGCTTAAAATCCGGCTCTTAGAAGCGGTTTGTCACGGGGTTGTCCCCACCAGATCGCTAGGTCAGATGGACCGCCTGCATGGTCTTGATATTGTAGTAGACCTTGTTCTGCATCGGATCGGTCACTTTGCCGGCATCGAAAGCGTCGACCAGGCTCTGTACCGCGTCACCGATGGTATGCACCGGCTCGAAACCAAGCTCGCGCTTCAGTTTTTCCGAAGACACGTGGTAGGACCGATTGTCATCCGTCGGCGTGGTGACGATATCCACATCCTTGCCGACCACATCGCGCACCATTTCGGCGATTTGACCGACGGTGTGGTTTTCGTAACCCGCGTTATAGATGCCACCGTCAATCCGCTCGTCGGGTAACGCCAGACAGTGCAGATACAGGTTCGTCATGTCCTCGACGTGAATATTGGGACGCTTCTGGTCGCCGCCGAACACCGTGATCTTGCCGTTGTTGACGGCATGGGTGGTCAGAATATTGACCGTCAAATCCAGGCGTAGCCGCGGCGCATAGCCGCAGACCGTAGCCGGGCGGATGGTCAGGGTGACGAAGCCGGGCTCCCGCTCCCGCTCCAGCACGTCCTCGCACATGGCCTTGAATTTGGAGTAATCCGTCAACGGCTCCAACTCCAGATCCTCGGTGACACTGGCTTCGTCCTTGATGCCGTAAACGCTCGACGACGAGGCGTAGATGAAACGCTTCACACCGGCGGCCTTGGACGCTTTCACCAACGGCTCGAACGCATCGAAATTGATTGATTTACCCAAATTCGGGTTCAATTCGAAGCTTGGGTCGTTGGAGATGCAGGCCAAATGAATGACGGCATCGCATCCCGTCAATGCATCCTGGACAACGGCGGGATCCCGCAGATCACCTTTGACTTCGCGCAGGCCATCACGTCCCTTGAGGTCCCCGAACGTGTCGTCGCCATAGAGATACAGGTCCAATACCGTGACCTTGTGCCCGGCATCGAGCAGTTTGGGCACCAGCATGCTGCCGACATAGCCGGCGCCACCGGTAACGAGGACGGACCACTGTTTGTTTTCGTTTGTCATGCCGAGAGTCTCACTGGTTTGTTGTCATCGCCGGCTGCCTGACCCCATCCCATGACGAGATCGATGAAGGCATGGCACAGCGCCTGGTGGGTCACCTCGACGAAGCCGTACTCGCCCGAGGGAACGTAGACGTTGTAGTCGCCGAGCTTGCGGAGTTTGTTGTCGGGCTGAAATCCCGACAGAGTGATGACGTGTATGCCGCGTTCCCGCGCGGCGTTCACGCCATTGAGAATGTTCTGGGAATTGCCGGAACTGGAGATGGCGACCAGCAGGTCGCCGGCGTTACCGTGCAAACCGATGGGATAGGCAAACACCTCGTCATAACCGTAATCGTTTCCGAGACATGTCAAGGCAGCGCCATCGTTGAAACAGACCGCCCGCATCTTCCCGTTCTTGCAAAAATCGTTGGCCATGTGGCTGGCAATCGCCGCACTGCCACCATTGCCGATGAACATCAGTGTGTTTCCGGAGTCGTGCGTCTGCCTTGCCAGAACGCAGGCTTGCTCGAAAAAGCCATTAAGCTCGAGATGCCGTCCGGAGGCGTCGGTCACCTGACTCCGTAACGGTAGGGAAGTCAGCACTTCAAAGTATGATTCTGTTCTATTTTTCATATATTTAAGAAGATTATTTCATATCTTACTTTGATAATGCCGTAATGAACTTCATCAACGGCACTTTTTGCACCGATTCCCGATGACCGACGATGCCGACCTTCAGCGCGCCTACCGCATTGCCGATGAACCCGGCGACCTGCATGGGCGTACCCACCGAGACCACAGGGGCCGTAATCGATAGGAACGCGTCGCCGGCACCGACCGTATCCACCACCTGCTGCGTAAACGCCGGCACCCGGTGCACACCATCGCCCAAGGCCCATGTGACACAGCCGTTCTGACCATGGGTAACGATGATCTTGTCGCAATTGACCCGGTCGGAGAGACCAAACTCGATAACGTCGCCAAGGTCGCTGGTGCGGTCTGCAATGGCCAAACGGGCCTCCGGCGCATCGATACAAATGTAGTCGGCCCGCTTGTACTTGGTGACCAGGTTGTAACCATGGTTTGCGCTGTTGGATTGCGCGTTGATGGCGAGAAACTGGCTGTTTTCCGTAATCGCGTCGATCGCCTTCGGCGTGATCATGCCGTGCCCGAAGTCGGTCACGATGACCACGTCGAAATCGCCGGCCTTGCGGGCGATCAGGTCACACAGCTGCTGCTCCTGGCGGCTTTCCAACTGGCTGTCGTCGAAGTGATAGACCTCGAACAGTTTGCGCATGTGGCCCGGGTCGACGAAACGGCACTTACGGGTAGTCGGCACGTTGTGACGCACCAGAAAGTCCGCGTTGACGTTACTTTTCAGGCTGTCACGGATCAGGCCCTCGTGGGAGTCCGTCTCGCCAAGAACGGTCATGACTTCGACTTCGGCACAGAAATCGGCCACATGATTGGCCGCAGCGACCACGCCGCCGGCAAAGATTTCGCTGCTTTCGAATCGGCTGGCGATGATATTTTCCTTGGCCGACTTGCCCATGGGCGCGGCGTATTGATACTCGTCTATGATGGCGTCGCCGATCAGCAAAACCCGCTTGTCCTGAATGGCTTCCAGGGCTTCCATGGCCTGTTCCATGACGTCGGCCTGGCGCAGTTCGCCGAGATAGGCGTTGACCGACGGGTCGAAGACCGACAGATGCCTGTTGATCAGGGCCGATGAGGAAAACGTGATGTCGTCGGTAAAGGCGATACGGCCACCGTTGGATTCGACGATATCCCGCTCGTTCTTGATTTTGCCGGTAATGTCGTCGTTTTCGTTTTTGTAATCGGAGCCCTTGACGTACACGCCGGGCTTGACCAGC
This sequence comes from Sneathiellales bacterium, assembly GCA_028277845.1. Taxonomy (GTDB): domain Bacteria; phylum Pseudomonadota; class Alphaproteobacteria; order JANQFL01; family JANQFL01; genus JANQFL01. The sequence goes on along the minus strand of JANQFL010000095.1, from coordinate 42,540 downwards.
CGCAGCACGCCTTCGGCGGTCGGCCAATTGCTCACACCGACATAGTCGACACATTCTAAAGCGGCGATCATTTCGGCCCGGAAGAGTTCCGGAAATACAGGCCGCCCCGGCCCTTTGTTGATGTAGCGGTCCGTTGTGAGCGTCACAAAGAGCATATCGCCTTCTTCACGCGCCGCTTCCAGATGGCGGACATGGCCCATATGCATCAGGTCGAAGCAACCATGGGCCAAGACAACGGAACGACCGCTCTGGCGGGCATGTTCGGCAATTTCAGCCAACTCTTCGACGGACCGGATCTTATCGCGGGCACGATCGGGCTTGTCGGTGTTGGCAGCCTTGGATTGAATCTCTGTATTTGACGCTACGGGACGCAAAGGCATGACGGTCTCAGCTCTTGGACTCTACGAATTCCTTTTCGAATTGTGAAAAAGCAGGGTTGAGAATTCGTTAAATCCCGGGCTTTCCGTTAACGGACAGCCCCGCTGGCGTTAACCACAAATTTTTACCAACCATTAAGCGAGGCACCTTTTAATAAGAGCGTGGGATTCCGCCGGGATTCTACCCGTTGCCGTTTTCGAAAGCCTTCAAGCCGTATGATCAGCCTGACGCCACCGGTATCGTTCGATATGAATGCCCTGACCCCCCTGTACACCACGGGCGCGCGTCTTGGCTCGAATCAGCATGCGACGATCCTTGAAAACGGCGTCCTTAAGGATATTCTCAACAACAAAGGCATCGTACCGCCGTGGCAATTGCAACAGCCGGAACCTTCTGAGGACGTCAATGAGCGGCTGGGCGATCTTCTAGCCAGCAAGTCCGTGATCGACAAGAACGACCCGGTCTTCGACCGAGAGGATCTCAGCAACGATTACAAGAATCTGTTCGTTCTGTGGAAGGGGCTGAGCGCCCTGAGCCAGTTGACCGATTTCGCGACGACCGAGAGGAAGGCCGACAGCATGCGGTCGATCCTGGACCGCCAGTTCCAGACCCAGTTGTCGGAAATACGCAATTTCATCAACGAAACGGCTTTCGACCGGGTTTCGATGATCGAAGGCCTGAAACAATCCACGTTCGAATCGTCGATCAAACGGCCGGATTCATCCGGTGATCAGTACAGCGTTTATGGCTTCAAGCTGATCAACTCGCAGACCGAATTTTACGGCAATACGGCGACAACGGTGCGTGACGACCCGATTGCCGGTCTGACGGGCACGGAAACCTTCACCATTACCGTCACCGAAGACGGCGCCAGCCGCGATATCGTCGTCGACCTGTCGACTATGTCCGGCGACCTGAATATCGACAACATCGTCGGTCACATCAACGACGCGCTGACGGCGGACGGCAATGTTGCGACCACATTCGAAGTCGAGCGCGAACACGAATACTCCTACAAGGTGCAGATCAACCTGTCCGTCGGCGAGGAAATCTCGTTCTCGGCCGGCGCCGGCACCACGGAAGAAGCCGTATATGTCGCGGGCACTTTCGGCGGCGCCGACTTGAGCGGCGGATTTCTTCAAAAACTGGATGACCTGGCGGCCGCTTCCCCCAACGAGTCGGTCCGTACCGACATCAATACCGACAAGGCCGACAACGCACGTGGCACGGCGATCGACAGCTCGGGCAACGTTTATATCGTCGGCACCACATCGGGCAATCTGGATGACCAGGTCAATAACGGCAATGGCGACGTATATCTCAACAAGTTCGACGCAGCCGGCAATCTGATCTGGACCCGCGTACTGGGGGCCAGCGATACCGCCAACGGCTTCTCGGTTGCGGTCGACAGCAGCGACAATGTCGTTGTGGTCGGGCAAACGTCCGTACCCCTGACCGATACCGCCTATGGCGGAACCGGCGATGCTTTCGTCACCAAGTTTGATGAAACCGGTCAGGAATTATGGACCCGCCAAGCCGCGCCGTACGTAGCGGATGGCGCGACGGCCGTCACCATCGATTCGAGCGACAACATCTTCGTCACCGGTTTCGTCAATGGCGTCATTGATTCAAGTGCCACGAACGCCGGCGGCTCCGACGCCTTCCTGACCAAGCTCGATGGCGACGGCGCGCTGCAATACAACAAACAGTTCGGCACGACCGGCAACGACGTGGCGTCCGACGTGGCCGTCGACAATGCGGGCAACGTCTTCGTTTCCTACAGCGACGGCACCAACGCCTATGTCCGCAAGTACGTGGACGAGACCACTGACAATCCCCCCGTATTCGAAACCGACCTGGGCGCCGTGGGGTCCGATGGCGATGTTACCGGCTTGGTACTGGATGGGTCGGGCAATGTCTATGTCTCCGGACACACATCAAGTTCGAGCCTAAACGGTACGGTCGCGCAGGCTCATTCCGGCAGCCATGACGGTTTCGTCACCAAGCTGGATGACAGCAGCGGCACCATCAGTTTCGTCAGCTATATTGGCTCGTCGGGCGACGACAAGGCCATGAACCTGGCGGTGAACGGGACCGACGTCTATGTCACCGGCTCGACCGACGGCACCCTGTCCGGTGCGACGCCGGTCGGCGACCAGGACGGTTTCGTGGTCAAGCTCGACGATTCGGGCATTCAGCAATGGGCCAAACAGTTCGGCGGCGCCTTTGACACCACCGGCTATGACATCGCTTTCGACAGTACGGGCACGTCCGTTCTGTCACGCCTCGGACTGCCCACCGGGTCGGCGCCCGGTGCCTCCGCCGCCACGGTCGTCAGCCAGACCACGGCCCGGGCCGGCCAGAGTTTCGTCATCGAGGTGGAGAACGAAGCCCCCCAGATCGTCACCCTCGAAAACGACGACACGTTCACCAATCTGGCGTTCAAGATCCGTTCCGCGCTGGGCACGGCCGGTACCGCCAACATTGAACAGAACGGTACCGACGAATATCTGGTGATCGAGGCGCTGAATGCGTCGAAGGTCGTCATTCGCAGCGGACCGGAAGGTTACGACGCCCTCGCGTCGTTGGGTCTGGCGGAAGCGACCTTGTATGGCGAGATATCCGATACGACCAGCGAGGAAGCGGCGGAAAAGGACATGTCGGTTTTTGCGCTGGGAATCATCGACGGCCTCGACATTTTGGATGAGAAGAACGCGGAAGCCGCCGGCGATATTGTCGCCAACGCAATGAAAGTGATCCGCGAGGCTTACGATTTCATTCTCCTGGGTCCGCAAGAGGAGGAAGAGATCCTTCCGCCGATTTCGGCAGAGGACATGGAGAAAATCAATCAGCTCCAAGGCACCCTGAACTTCGTGCAAAGCCTGGCAGCGCAGCCCGTCAGTTCCGGATCGTTGTTGATCTAGAGACTGGTGCCGTTTAGACCGCGCGGGCGTGCCGCGGCTGACCCGGTGAATCCGAAAAATACGCGTCGAACGTGGCTGCGGGAATACGCATCCACTGCCGCTGCTCTTCGGGTACGGTGACGGAACGCCCGTCCACGATCACGAGCCCGTCGTCCATTTGTGTGCGTAAATCAGGCAGGCAACCGTCCAGATAGTCTTCCGGTCGCCCGAATTGGCGGCACACGTCGCCCAAATCGACCGTCAGGTCGCACATCAGCCGCTCGATCACGCTACGGCGCAATTTGTCATCTTGATTCAAGGCAATGCCGCGCACCACCGGAAGACGCCCCGCGTCCAGCGCTGCGCGCCAATCGTTCACTTCAGCCGCATTCTGAATATACCCCTGCGGTAGCGATCCGATGGAGGACGCGCCGATGCCGATCAGGACGTCGCACGGGTCATCGGTATATCCCTGGAAATTGCGCCGCAGGCGGCCCTCACGCTGGGCCACAGTCAGCGAATCATCCGGCTGGGCGAAATGATCCAGGCCAATGGCGACCATGCCATGGGATTCTATGCGCTGCATGGCGGCACGTGCCATGTCCAAACGCAGTTCCGCGCCCGGCAGGACCGATTCATCGATCAGATTCTGATGTTTGCGCATCCAGGGCACATGAGCGTAGCCGAACAAGGCTATGCGATCCGGCCGCAATTCCATGGCCTGATCGACGGTACGTTCGATAGTTTCCACCGTCTGGTGCGGAAGGCCATAAAGCAGATCGAAGTTGATTTTCTCCACGCCCGCTTCACGGAACCAGTCGACCGACTGTTTGGTCTCCTCGTAAGGCTGGATTCGGTTGATCGCCTTCTGGACCCGATGGTCGAAATCCTGCACCCCGAAACTCAACCGGGTCACGCCGGCATCGCCAAAGGCATCGACCTGTTCCCGGGTCAGCAGCCTGGGATCGATCTCAATGGAAAAGTCGTACCCCTCCTGAAACAGGAAACGCTGTTTCAAACGATCGGCCCAACCGCGGATATCATCTGGGTTCATGGTATTGGGCGTACCGCCGCCCCAATGCAGGGCCGATACGGGGCGCCCCTCGCCGAGGACGTCGATCAGCAGGTCCAGTTCCCGCCCGAGATTGTCGAGATAACTGGACACCGGGCTGTAGCGGTTGATCACCGTGGCCTGGCAGCCGCAATACCAGCACAGAACTCCACAAAACGGGATATGCATGTAGAGGGAGAGCGGGCTGTCCTGAGGAATATCGGCGAGCCACTTGCAATACTGATCCGCATCGACGCCGGCATGGAAATGCGGCGCCGTTGGATAGCTGGTGTAGCGCGCTACCCGTCGGTCGTACTTACTGATCAGATGTGCGTCCATTGACCTGAAAATGCGGGTACGAGCGGAAATCCGCATTGACCGAAATCAACGGTTTTACGGGTCTCCCCGTTAGATCATGCCTTCTGCCAGCTCTTCGAGTTTGTCGCGTTCCTTGAAGACGATCCGGCTCGATTCCGGCAGATCGATGACCCCTTCCGTTTTCAACCGGCTGAATGTCCGGCTAACCGTTTCCACGGTCAGGCCAAGGTAATCGGCGATGTCACTGCGGCTCATGGGCAAGGTGACGATGTCGATCTCATCCTCTCCGAGCCGTTCTTCCCTGCCGCACAGATCGAGTAGGAACGAAGCCACCTTTTCAACCGGCGATTTACGCCCAAGCAGCAACATCTGGTCCTGCGCGGCCGCCAGTTCGTCACGCGTCATGCCCAAAAGACGCTTTTCAAGGCGCGGATAGGCATCCAGCAACTGGTTCAGATCTTTCACCGGGAAACGGCAAAGATGAGTTTCGCCAATGGCTTCGGCGCAATAGGCGTAAATGCCGTGGACAGACAATCCCAGATAGTCGCCCGGTAGCATGAATCCGGTAACCTGGCGGCGACCGTCCGACAGCAGTTTGTAAAGACGAATGGCGCCAGATGTCACATTGAAGACGTTGCGCGCCTCATCCCCTTCATAGAACAGTGTCCTACCCGGTTCCAAAGCGATACGTGTGACAATTCGTTCCAGATCATCCAGCTCGTTGCCTTCCAATCCGGAGCACAAAGCCAGATCCCGAACGGCACAGGCCTCGCAGTTATGAACGATCCGGTGTTCACCGATCGGGTTCTTCCCGGCCGGTGGATTGGGCACCAGCCTGAGATGCGAAGGGCCATCGGTGGCTCTGCTTGAGTTTTTTGTGGGAATAACGCCACTCCAAGTCTGAAATTCATTGGGGTTAATGTGCGGCAATTGCCACCCGGACGCAACCGCTCAATCCGTCGCCGGGCGTTTTCTCACAATTGGAAGGCCCAGGCAACTCAGATTACCCCGACGTTGAATTTTTGTCCTGTCTTTCCCGGTTTTCCGCTGTTTTTTCCGTATCGTCATCGTCAAACAGGATGCGGCTGGCCGCCCCGTCCATATCTTCGAACTGACCGGACTTCAACGACCACAGGAACGCCAACAAACCGATCAGGCCAAGGAACAACGCTGCCGGAATCAAGTAAAGGAGAGCACTCATCGCGTAGGTATCCCAAGTCGTAGCGCGTTCAGGGTAACCGCCAGCGACGACAACGACATGGCAGCGGCCGCGATCAAAGGCGTGACCAAGCCCGCCATGGCTGCCGGAACAGCCACCAGATTGTAGGCGAACGCCAGCCCAAGGTTCTGTTTGACAAGGCGATCACTGCGGCTGGCAACATCGAGAGCCGCGACGATTGCATCCAGACTGTCACCCTGAAACACGAGGTCGGCGGCGGTCTGAGTGACATCGGACGCCGCTGATGGAGAGGCCGACACCGACGCGGCCGCAAGAGCGGGCGCGTCGTTCAATCCATCTCCGACCATCAACGGCTTGCGTCCCTGCGACCGCAGGTGCTCCAGATATTGCACTTTTTCATCGGGCCGCAGATTGGCGTGCCAATCCACGATGCCAACAGCATCCGCGGTGTGCCGGACCACGGTTTCACGATCGCCGGACAGCAATACGACGTCCAACCCACGCGCGACCAACGCGACCACGGTATTGGCCGCGTCGGGCCGCAAATCCTCCACAAATCCGAACCGTCTAGGCGCCCGGCCCTGACCGGAAAGCCACAGTTCCGGCCCCTGGCTGTCCTTTTCCGGTTCTCCTTCGATCCCACACCATTGGCGACGACCGAGACGCACCGTATTGCCGTCAATGACCGCCTCCAAACCCTCCCCCGGCAATTCACGGACGTTTGCCATGACCGGCGCACTCGAGACCGATCGGGCCAGGGCCCGCGATAGCGGGTGACGGCTGGTGGCGGCGATGGATGCCGCGATAGACAGGTCGGAATCGTTCGTATTGGCGGCTTCGAGCTGCGGCTGCCCCATCGTCAGGGTGCCGGTCTTATCGAATACCACGACATCCACATCGTTCAGGCGTTCCAGGGCATCCGCCGATTTGACCAGGATGCCTTTGCGGAACAGGCGACCGGTCGCCACCGCCTGAACCGCGGGCACGGCCAGTCCCAGCGCGCAGGGGCACGTGACGATCAGAACGGCTACTGCGATCAGCAATGCGTCCTGCCATGCCAGTCCGGCCAGCATCCATCCGACGAATGTCAGCAACCCGAGGGCATGCACTCCGGGTGCATACAGGCGCGCAACCCTGTCCGCCAATACGACATACTTTGCGCGCCCTTGCTCCGCCGCCTCCATCAAGCGGACGATCTCCGCCAGCAGAGTATCGTCACTTGCCGCCGTTACCCGGACACGCAGCGCGCCTGTCAGGTTACTGGTTCCGGCGAACACCTGCCCGCCCACGGCAACCGGCTCCGGTATGCTTTCCCCCGTAACCAAGCTGACATCGACATCCGATTGGCCGCTGGCAACCGTACCGTCAACCGGGACGCGTTCTCCGGCCGCGACAGCAACCAACATACCGGGTTTGACCGACCCCAACGGAACGGCCGCCGGCGTGCCGTCTTCGGCAATCACCGTCGCCGCCTTTGCGGTCAGACCCAGCAGATGTTCCGCCACGGACCGTGCACGTGATCGTGCGCGGCGATCCAGGTACCGGCCGATCAACAGGAAAAACAGCAATGTCACCGATGCGTCGAAATAGACATGTTCTCCGCCGGTTGCCGTTTCGAACAGGCTCATGGCCGCCGCGACGACGACGGCCAGACTGATGGGCACATCCATGTTCAACCGTTCGGCGCGCAACGCGGCGGTTGCCGACAAGAAGAACGGCCGGCCGGCATAGGCGATTGCGGGCAACGCGATCAGCGCCGAAATCCAGTGCAGGAAGTCCCTCGTGACGGCGTTCATGTCGGAAAACGCGCCGGCCCAGACGGAAATGGACAAGAGCATGACGTTGCCGGCGGCGAAACCGGCAACCGCGAGCGCTTTCAACAAATCCTTGTCGGCCTTGTCGTCCACGGCGGCCAGAACCGCGGGATCATACGGGACGAGCCGATACCCCAGCCTGTTGACCGCGGCAATCAGCGTCACGGCGTCGGTGACGTCCTTTTCCCAACGGATCCGCAAGCGACGCGTGGTCATATTGAGCCGGGCCTGTACAACGCCCGTTTCCCGCGCCAAGACATTTTCAATCAACCAGACGCAGGCGGCACAGTGCAGGCCCTCGACAAGAAGATTGATTTCACATGTCTCCGCATCGACTTCACGAACGAAAGACACGGCATCGAACGGCAGCGAGTTATCTTCGGGTTTCGGCGCACGGACACCGGTCTGCAGGATGCGGCGCTCGTACCACTTATCCAGCCCCAGATCATGAATAATGGCGTAGGCCGCCTCACACCCGGAACAGCAGAACCGCTTCTGGTCCGCCGTCAGGGGGCCGCCGCAATGCTCACATATACTGCTCATGCAAGGCCGTCAGGGTATATGGATCCGGTGTCTGACCCGATAGGTGCCTTGGGAATTCCTGGCTGTCAAATGGACATCCCACTGCCCCCGCAACGGCAATGCCACTTGGGCGGAATACCGGCGTCCATTTTCCGATGAGAAATCAACGGATTGGTCGCTACCCTCACTGGTTGGCCGCGTCAACCGGGCGGATACTTCGAGGCCCGGCAATGTCTCTCCACCCTTGCCAACGACTTCGGCGGCGAGTTGGATGTTGGCCGTGCCCTCCTGTTGCCGCGTCTCGACAACGGGTCCGATCGTCACGGACCAGCCCAATGCCGTCTGCTTGGCGGCTTCTTCGATAACGTCGTTGTACTTGATGCCCTTGTCATAAGCCTTCTCGGTGGTCAGGCCGGTCCAACTTTGATTGCCGAGATAGACCATGATGATGTTCATGATGATGACCAGCAGGAAAAACCCGGCCAACCAGATGAAGACTTTCCGTCCCGTAATCGGTTTTGGGCTTGCGTCATTCATCTGTCCGGTCCCCTGAACACGGAATCATAGGTCGCTTCGGTGCCGCTAACACTATCCGTCAGGACGAACTCTATGTCGGTGGCTTCGTTTTCCAATGCCTCGCGGTCGACTTTGAGGAAAATCCGATAACTCGCCAGCTTGTCCGGGGCAACGGTGAATTTTTTGTCGGGCGCGACGCCACCGGCGACCGATATTTCGGCACCGCTCAACCCTTTGACCGAAAGCGAATACGTCCGGGTATCGTGCAACTTGTTGATGATCTTGAAGGTATAGGCGTTGCGAATGCTACCGTCACTCAAGGCAACGAACAACGGGTTCCGGTCACGCAGGACATTGATGTCCAACGGCGAGCGGCTGATCAAGCCGAACAGCATGATTCCCCCGACAACCAGCATGATCGAGCTGTAGACGACGGTCCGGCCGCGGATAAGCCGGAACGTGTCCTTGCCGCCCTTGCGGCGTGATTCCACGTTCGACAATGTGTCCAGCGCAATAAGGCCGCGGGGAAAACCGACGCCGTCCATGACCCGGTTGCATGCGTCGATGCAGAGGCCGCAGTTGATACACTCCAACTGTTGACCGTCGCGGATATCGATGCCGGTAGGACAGACAACGACACACTGGTTACACGAGATACAATGCCCGCGGTTTTCCAAGGACTCGCCGCGCTTGTATTTGCCACGTGGCTCACCCCGGTCGGACCGGTAGGTTACGATCAGCGATTGTTCGTCGAGCATGGCCGCCTGAAACCGCGCGTAGGGGCACATATAGGTGCAAACCTGCTCACGGGCATGCCCGGCCAAAAGATACGTCGACAGCGTCAAAAACCCGATGGTCAGCCAGGCGGCGGCCGGCGCCTGGAAAAGGACGATGTCCCGCGCCAGGGTTGGCGCATCGGCGAAATAGAATACCCAGGCCCCGCCCGTCGCGGCGGAGATCATGATCCAGACAACGTGCTTGAAGGCCTTTTTGCCCACCTTCGAGGGCGACCACGCAGCCTTGTCCAGACGGATCCGGGCGCTGCGATCCCCTTCGATCTGATGTTCGACCCACAGAAACAGGTCGGTCCAAACGGTTTGCGGGCAGCCCCAGGCGCACCATAGACGGCCGAACATACTGGTCACGGCAAACAACCCGAGCGCCGCAAGGATCAGGATCCCGGTCAGGTAATAGACTTCCTGCGGCCAGATTTCGATGAAGAAGAAATAGAACCGCCGCGCCGGAAAATCGATCAACACGGCCTGGTCCGGGGCGTTTGGGCCACGATCCCAACGGAGCCAGGGCACCACATAGTAGATACCCAGTAAAATGGTCAGGAAAGTCCATTTGATACGGCGGAAGTGGCCTTTGATGGACTTCGGATAGATGGGTACGCGTTTCTTGTAGAGCGAGCGCGTCTCCCGTTTGTTGACGGGCTCCGCATGCTCCTCGCGCAACGCTTCAGTCGTGTGGGTCACCGCTTGATCCCCGGAAAATCCTTGTCAACGCGGTTACCGGACCCTTCCTCCCCACAAGCCCGGTTAATCGCCTGCGATCAGTGACCGCCGGCGGCACGGGGCCGCCGGCGGCTCGTAGGTATCTTATTATATTATTATTCGCCGCCGCCCAAGGAATGGACGTAGACGGCCAATTGTTTGATTGTGACCGGATCCAGCTTGTCTTCCCAGGCCGGCATGACGCCCTTGCGGGAAAACGAGATGGTCTTGACCACCGACGCCTTGTCGCCGCCGTAAAGCCAAATCGCATCCGTCAGGCGCGGACCGCCCATTTCACGCAGGCCCTTGCCGTCGTCACCGTGACACGACGCGCAGTTTTCGGCGTACAGGGGTTCGCCCCGCTTGGCCGCCTCGGCGTCGCTGCCGCTGTTGGACAGGGCCAGAACGTATTCCGCCACATCGTTGATCTGTTCCTTGTCCAGGGTTTCGTCGGTCAGGAAAGCCGGCATGTCGTTGCTGCGGGTTTCGTCGTGATCCGAGCGAATGCCGTACTGGATCGTATGCTGGATGTCCGCCAGCGTACCGCCCCACAGCCAGTCGTCGTCGGCCAGGTTGGGATATCCGACGAAACCCGCGGCACCGGATCCGTGGCATTGCGAACAATGCAGGCCGAACGCCGAGCGACCGCCCGCGGACGCGAAGTCGAACAACTCCTTGTCAGCCACGATTTCGGACACGTCCGAGGCCTCGATCTTGGCCAGGTAGGTGCCCTGGCGTTGCTTGGCCTCGGCGATCGTGGTCGCCAGATCGGCCCGGTCCGACTGTCCCAACACGCCCGGCAGATAGCTCTGCACCAGCGGCCAGGACGGATAGACCACCCAGTAGCCGACCGACCAGACAATGGTGGCGTAGAAGATCCACAGCCACCAGCGCGGCAGAGGATTGTTGAACTCGGCAATTCCGTCCCATTCGTGGCCGGTGGTGTTCTCGGCCGCGAAGGTATCCTTTTCGTCTTTTGTCGGCACGGATCAATCCTCCTTCAGCGGAATTTGCGCATCCGCCTCGAAACGCTCTTTCGCACCGGGTTTCAGAACCCAGTACAGAACGGCGCCAAATAGTGCGATAAACAACAGCAGCCCGAACACGCCGGAAAACTGCACGACGTCCTGATATTCCATGGCCGCCTCCTACCGGTAATCCGCAGTCGGATCATAGTCGGCGAAATCGACCAACGTACCGAGCATCTGCAGATAGGCGATCAGGGCATCCATTTCCGACAGCATGTTCGGATTGCCGTCGAAGTCGCGGGTCTGCGCCTTGGGATACCGGGCCAACAGATCGTCATAATCGCCGTCGGCTTCGGCCTGGACAGTCAGGTCGGCCTGGGCGTTGGCGATCATCTCGTCGGTATAGGGCACGCCGGTGATGCGCAGGGCCTTCAAATGAGCCGCGGCATCATCCATGGCCAGGGGTTTGCTCGCCAGGAAGGCATAAGGCGGCATGACGGATTCAGGCACCACGCTTTGCGGCTCCTTCATATGCGCCACGTGCCACTCGTCCGAATAGCGGCCACCGACCCGGGCCAGGTCCGGCCCGGTCCGCTTGGAACCCCACTGGAACGGGTGGTCGTACATGCTTTCCGCCGCCAGGCTGTAGTGACCGTAGCGTTCGGCTTCGTCGCGGAACGGACGGATCATCTGGCTGTGGCAGGTGTAGCAGCCTTCCCGGATGTAGATGTTCCGGCCCGCCAGCTCGAGCGGTGAATAGGGCCGCATACCCTTCACTTTCTCGATGGTGCTTTCGAGGTAGAACAGCGGCGCGATTTCCACGATGCCGCCGATCGAGACCACGATCAGGGTCACGATCGTCAGCAGAATGGAATTCTTTTCCATGGTTTTTTGGAAACTCATGACAATTCCCCTTATGCGCCGGCGGCCGCGGCCGCGGGTACCGGAACGGCCTCGTCAGCCAGGTCACCCTTGACGGTGCGCCAGAGGTTGTAAGCCATGACCAGCGAACCGAGGACGAACAAGGCGCCACCGATCACGCGGATCACATAAAACGGGTGCATCGCTTCGACGGTCTCGGCGAAGGAATACTCCAGGAAGCCGAGGCTGTCGTAGGCCCGCCACATCAGGCCCTGCAGGATGCCCGAAATCCACATCGCGGTGATGTACAGCACGATTCCTATGGTCGATACCCAGAAGTGCAGGTTGACGAGCTTGAGCGAATAGAGCCGCTGCCGTTTCCACAACGCCGGCACCAGATAATACAGGGCGCCGAAGCTGATGAAGCCGACCCAGCCCAGCGCACCCGAATGCACGTGGCCGATGGTCCAGTCGGTGTAGTGGCTCAGCGCATTGACGGCGCGGATCGACATGACCGGGCCTTCGAAGGTGCTCATGCCGTAGAACGCCACGGCAACGACCATCATGCGCAGCACCGGATCGGTGCGCAGTTTGTCCCACGCCCCCGACAGGGTCATGATCCCGTTGATCATGCCGCCCCAGGACGGCATCCACAGCATGACGGAAAACGTCATGCCCAGCGTCTGCGCCCACTGCGGCAAGGCGGTGTAGTGCAGGTGGTGCGGTCCGGCCCAGATGTAGAGGAAGATCAACGACCAGAAGTGCACGACCGACAGCCGGTAGGAATAGACCGGGCGGTCGACCTGCTTCGGAATGAAGTAGTACATCATGCCGAGGAAGCCGGCGGTGAGGAAGAAGCCGACGGCATTGTGGCCGTACCACCACTGGGTCAGGGCGTCCTGTACACCGGCAAACAGCGAATAACTCTTGGCGCCCGTGAGCGACACCGGGATCGCCAGATTGTTGACGATGTGCAGCATGGCGACGGTGACGATGAAGGCGAGGTAGAACCAGTTGGCGACATAGATGTGCGGTTCACGCCGCTTGATGATGGTGCCGAGGAAGACCAGCAGATACAGCACCCAGACCACGGTGAGCCATAGGTCGATCCACCATTCCGGCTCGGCGTATTCCTTGCTCTGGGAATAGCCCAGCACGTAGCTCAGCGCCGCCATGACGATGAATATCTGGTAGCCCCAAAGCACGATCCAGGCCAATGGCCCGCCCCAAAGGCTGGCACGGCACGTCCGCTGCACGACATAGAACGACGTAGTCAGCAACGCAGTGCCACCAAATGCGAAAATCACCGCCGAAGTGTGTACCGGGCGCAGGCGGCCGAACGTGGTCCACTCCAATCCCAAATTCAAAACCGGCCAAGCCAGTTGCGCCGCGATATACAGGCCTGCGACAAAGCCGATCACGCCCCAGAACATGGTGGCGATGGCCCCGACTTTGACGACGCTCTCGTTATAGGTGACCGTATCGGCCACGGCACGATCGCTCATCCCCGTCTCCTCTCCAGATCCAAACAGACGGCATCCGATATGCGGATGCCGCAGTGACAGCTAACACACATCGACACTCTCTTTCTCCCCAGAGAGATGTGCGTAAGACGATACCTAGTGCAAGCGAATGATTGACCGCCGTCAATTCGACGACCGTCAGTGCATCAACTACTTCTGGTCTTACTGCGCCGCAACATGGCGGATTGTCGCAGACCGGCATTGATTTGGATCAACGACAAGGCAACCGCCGATCAAGTTCTCTAAGATGAACCACCAAAGCACCCTGTGCGCAAGGTACACTTCAAATATCTCGTATGAAATCCGATTACTCTGTCAAACATCTCACTGCCGACAGACTGGTCCAGGCTTACCCTCTGGCTCGAGACATTCTCGGCTGCCTCTCCATCGATGACTGGACGGCGTTTGCCGAGCCCTTGACCAAGCCCGAGGATGGAACGCACCCGGAACAAGGCGTCATTATCGTCGAACGCAATGACTATATCCGCGGCCTGTTCAGCTACTTGGTGCGGCAGGGCCTGAATGGCAACCGGGTTCTCGATGTTCAAAATTTTGCCGTCCTGGAAATGGCCGGCCGCGACGGCATCGCCGAGGAACTGATCAAGGGCGCCGAGCGGATCGCCCTTACCCACCGCTGCGAAACCCTATTGCTGACGGTACCGAAAAAGTCGGCCTGGACGATTCAGCGACTGACCGACCGTGGACATCTGGTCGAGAGCTATCGCTTCCGGGGACAAGTGAAGCAGGAAAACGGCGCAGCATCGTGAGACCAGGGCCGGCGGCCAAACAGACCTTGAACGGTCAGTACAACTGGAACCGGAGATAATCCGTCCAGGTCCGCTCCAATTCACGCAGCGCAATCGCGGCGGCGTCCAGATCGACCGTACGGCCGCTTTGCTCGCTCTGAATCACCTCGGCGTGCTTGCCTTGGAACTCCTTGATGCGATTGACCAGGGCAATGCCCTTTTCGGTCACCTTGATGATGGTGGAGCGCCGATCGTGATCCGAGCGCCTTTGTACGAGATACTCGTTTTCCACCAGCTTCTTGATGTTGTACGACGCGTTTGAACCCTGGTAGTAGCCACGATCCATCAGGTTGCGCACGTTGATTTCCTCTTCGCCGATGTTCATCAGCAACAGGCACTGGACCGGGTTGATATCTTTCACCCCGTCCTTGTTCAGTTCAGACCGCAACACATCCAGATACCGGCGGTGCAGGCGTTCGATCAGCTGGGTAATGCTGTAATACGCCTCAGACACAGGACCCTCGTTCAACAAAATTGCATAGGAATAGCATTCAGTTTTGGCCGATTTTCCTAAGAAACCGTTAGCTTGTTTGGGGCAATCCTGTGTCAAAGTTGCAACGGACCGGAAAGCCTGCGTTTTTGACCGAGATGCATAGAAAATCACCCTTCCCCTTTACCATGTGGTAACGACGGCGGCGCTACGATCCCGGTGCGTCAAGGCCGTGGTCCGCTGACGGTAAGTTTGCGGCCCGGCATCGAATGGATTTGCCCGATCTATGAGTCTCGACATTACACGCCGTTTCCGGACCGCCGCCGCGATGATCCTGTGTTCGCTGGTACTCAGCGGCTGCGCGAGCGACGCCATATTCGGCTTCCTGCGTCCGCGTCCGGAGGAAGCGGCTGCCGAGAAGGGTGACAAGGGACCCAAGGCGGGCCTGACGGCCAAACCGGGTTCCTACAGCAGTTTGTTGCGGCTGGGCAATTCCACCATCGCCGCCGGCGAACCCAAAGCCGCCGTGTTCTTCTTGCGCCGGGCGCATCAGATCGAACCGGTCAAGGCCGATCCCCTGGTCTCCTTGGGCCGGGCCTTTGCCCTGATGGGTGCATACAATCAGGCGGCGGAGGCCTATCGGGCCGCTCTGACCCGCCAAGCCAACAACACGGTGGCCCTGCGCGGCCTAGGTGGTGCGCTGATCGCCCTCAACCAGCCTTACCTGGCCATCGACCAATTCGATGCCGCGTTGCGTCTGGACCCTGCCGACTACCGCTCTTACAACGGCATGGGCGTCGCCTACGACATTTCCGGTGATCACCGGGCAGCGCAGGCCCATTACCGGGTTGGCCTGATGGAACGGCCCGGCGAGCCGGCGATCCGCAACAATCTCGCGCTTTCGTTAGCGCTGACGGAAGACTTCAAGGAAAGCGTCAGTTTGCTGACCGAATTGTCAAACGAGCCCGCGGCCAAGCGCCGCCATCGCTTGAATTTAGCCCTTGTCCACGGCTTGGCCGGTGACTATCGGCGTGCCGCACGCTGGGCACGCCGCGAACTCAATGAAGACGAGGTTCGCGACAACCTGCTCTACTACCACACGCTCCGCTCCATGGGCGACAGCGGGAAGACGGCCGCCGTCTTCGGCATCTACAGCCGTACGCCGTCCCGCGTCAGTGCCGCGCCACGGCGAGCGGCCACCAACTGACGTCGCCGCTCAATCCTACTGCTCTTCCGCCAGTTCCTGCGGCAACACCAAATTCAGGACGATCGCCAGAAATGCCGCCGGCAGCAGACCGGAGGTAAGCAGGACTTTGGCCGTTCCGGGCAAATGCTGAAGCGCACCCGGGACCAGTTGCAGACCCAAGCCGACCGATAGCGACACGGCAAATATGACCATGTTGCGCCGGTTCCACGTGACATCCGAAAGCATGGATATGCCGGCGGAACAGACCATGCCAAACATGACGATGACGCCGCCGCCCAGCACCTCGATCGGCACGGTCGAAATGATGGCGCCGACTTTCGGGATCAGGCCGCACAGAACCAGGAATATGGCACCGAACGTCACGACGTGACGGCTCATGACGCCCGTCATGGCGACGAGACCGACGTTCTGGCTGAACGACGTATTGGGCAAGCTACCGAACACACCGGCGACGGCGCTGCCGAATCCATCCGCATAGGTGGCGCCGGAGATCTCGTTCGCGGTCGCCTCGCGTTGCGCGCCGCCCTTGGTGATTCCGGAAACGTCTCCGACCGTTTCGACCGCCGATACGAACGACATCAGGCAAAATCCGATGACCGCCGCCAAACTGAATTCGAATCCGAAATGCAGCGGGTCCGGTACGGCGAACACGGCGGCCTTGGCCACGTTACCGAAACTGACCATACCCATGAAATAGGCGACGATATATCCGGCAATCAATCCCAGCAGCACGGCGGCGACGGACACCATGCCGCGGGTGAAGAATTTCAATCCCAAGGTGACAACGACGACCACAAGCGCCACCGACCAGTTCTCCAGACTGCCGAATTCCGGTTTACCCATGGCGGGTACCCCGCCGGCCGCATATTGGATGCCGACCTTGACCAGGCTGAGGCCGATCATCAGCACCACCAGTCCCGTGACCAGCGGCGGCAGGGCGAACCGGATGCGGCCGATTACCGTGCCCAAAAGAGCGTGAAACAGGCCGCCGACCATGACACCGCCGAACAACGCCGCCATGGCATCCACCCCCTTGCCCGCAACCAGGGGAATCATAATGGGCAAAAAGGCGAAACTGGTGCCCTGCACGATGGGCAGCCGCGCGCCGACCGGTCCGAGCCCGATGGTTTGAAACAGCGTGGCGACGCCGGCAAAAAACATGGCCATCTGGATCATGTAGATCATTTGCGGGAAGTCGGGCGAGTTCGACCCGAAGCCGAAACCGGCCGCGCCGCACACAATGATCGCCGGAGTGACGTTGGAAACGAACATGGCCAAGACGTGCTGTATGCCCAGCGGCACGGCCTTCGCCAGTGCAGGTGTGTAATTCGGATCCCGCAATTGTTCCGGTGTACCGATGTTTGATTGCCCCGCCATGCCTTGTCCCCTGTTTGTTAGATTTGTGACAAAGTATAGGAACGCAAATTCCGGCAGGGCAACTTGAAATCATCCGGCAATCCGGTTCACATTGCCGAGGGATCCAGCGAACGACGGCACAGGCGCGGCGTGAAAAGTGACCAGCAGAGCAGTTTGACCCAACGTCTACTAAACGTCATCGAGCATGACATCGTGCCGTTGACCAGAGCCGGCGTCGAAGCGGGCAACAAGGTGTTCGGCGCCGCCATCCTGCGCAAGGACGATCTGTCATTGGTCATCGCCGCCACCAACGCCGAGTTGGACAACCCTCTCTGGCATGGGGAAGTGGCGACATTGAAGGGGTTTTACGAAATTCCGGCGGGCGAACGCCCGGACACGGCGGACTGCATCTTCCTGACAACTCACGAACCCTGTTCGTTGTGCCTGTCCGCGATCACCTGGGCCGGCTTCGACAATTTCTATTATTTCTTTGGCTACGAGGCGACACGGGACGCCTTCAATATCCCCCACGACCTGAAAATCCTGCGGGAAGTGTTCAAAATCGACGACGGCGCATACAGGCGATCGAACAGCTTCTGGACCAGCCATAGTCTGATCGATCTCTGCGGCGACAATCCGGATCGCCTCGCGCAGATCGAACAAATCCGGCGGGCCTATGACGATCTGTCACAGACCTACCAAGCGTCAAAAGAGGACAACATCATCCCGCTGAACTGATTTCGTGAGGGATTAGAGCTTCGACAGATTGTCGATGGTGCCGATGATCGCCGGGCCGATCAGCACGACGAACAGGGCCGGCAGCACGAAGATGACCAGCGGCACGGTCATGGTGGCCGGCAAGCGGGCGGCTTTTTCCTCCGCGCGCATCATGCGCTCGTCGCGGAATTCGGATGCCAGAACCCGCAGCGATTGGGCCAATGGCGTACCGTATTTTTCGGACTGCAACAGCGTATTGACCATGCCGCGAATGCCCGGCAGGCCGGTGCGGTCGGTCAGGTTGTGCAGCGCCCGGCGCCGGTCCGGCAGAAAGCCCAGCTCGATGGCGGTCAGGCTGAACTCCTCACCCAGTTCGGGCCATGAGGTTCCCAACTCCCGCGCCACCCTGTTGAGGGAGGCGTCCAGGGTTAAACCGGCTTCGGCGCAAATGACCATGAGATCGAGGGCGTCGGGCAGGCCCTTGCGCAACATGTGCTGGCGTTTGGAAGCTTGGTTCTTGACGTACAAGTCGGGCGCATAGAAACCCAGCAACACGCTGCCGAGCGAGATCGCCAGCCGGGCCATGGGCGGCAGATCATAGAGCTGCAGGCCGTAGAACAGCACAGCGGAAACGGTCGCCAGGACCAGCGGCAAGACGACCTTGAAGAACAGAAAGATCACGACACCGTCACGGGACCGCCAGCCGGCCTGCGCGAGCTGTTGTTCGATCTTGGTGGTTTGCGACGATTTGAGAAGCTTCAGCTTGTCGACCACCTGACGCATGAAGTCGACGCTTTTGGTTTCGGCGTTCTTGTTGCGGCGACGGGTCGACATCATTTCGGCCTTCAGCTCGGAACGCCGCTCATTCAATGATTTCAGGCGGCCCGCCAAGGGATCCTTGGCCAACAGGCCGTTCCATACGGCGTACACGGACACAAACGCCACGATCCCCGCGAGAAAGGCGATGATGTCATCGGGCGTGATCCCGAACGGAAGATAGTCCGCGACCGTCATATCTCGAACTTCACCATCTTGGCCATGACGGCGACACCGATCAGCTGCAGACCGAGCCCAATACCTGACATGATGTTGCCGCGCGGGTCGGTCCACAGCAGTTCGATGTATTCCGGATTCATCATGTACAGAATGACCAGCAGGATGAACGGCAAGGAACCGATGATGTAGGCACTGGCCCGGGCCTCCGACGACATGGCCTTGATCTTGAGTTTCATCTGGCGGCGCCGGCGCAGAATATCGGACAGGTTTTCCAGGGTTTCGCTCAAGTTACCGCCGGTTTCCTTCTGCACCGAGAGCGAAATGACGAAGAACTTGAAGTCGGGCGTGTCAATTCTTTTGCTCGCGTCCAGCAGCGCATCTTCCATGGACTGTCCGAAACGCACACTGTCCGAAATCTGGCGGAACTCGGTGCCAACCGGATCGGGCATTTCGCGGCCGACAGCGGTGATGGATTCCGTCACCGGTAGGCCCGATTTGAGGCCACGCACGATCAGGTCGATGGCTTCGGCAAAACTGTCGAGAAACTTGTTGATGCGCCGGACGATCATCCGGCTGACGATCAGGTGCGGCAGGCCAATGCCGAAAATGACCGACATGGGCACGACGATAAAGACCGGCTGGCTCAGGACGAAGAAACTGACCAGTGCCGAAACCAGGGTAAGCACGATGCATGCCAGGACGTACTGGGCCGGCGAGATATCCTTGCCGGTCCGGTTCAACCGGTCCTTCAGAACCGCCGGACGCGGCAACAAATGTTTGACGATCCAGTCGATGCCCTTGATCTTCTGGCCTTCATTGTCGCGCCGGATGTGCGCGATCGCCTCCGGTGCGGCGCCGGCATTGCGCATCTTGATGGTGTCGATGCGCTGACGGAATTTGCGGCGCGACGCACCGCTGTTGACCACGAGGGCGAAGGTCAGGATGATGCCGGTCAGCAGCACCCCCGCCCCGATCAACAAGGGCATGATGTCCATACCGCCGTTGAACGTGATCCCGCTCACGACATCGCCTCCAGCAAGGCGCGGTCGAGACCGAAGTATTCAGCCCGCGGCGTGAACGCCGGGCGCAAGCCGGACGATTTGTACTCACCGACCAGGATGCCGTCGGTATTCTCACCCTGGAACTCGTAGTTGAACAGATCCTGGGTGGTAATGACGTCGCCTTCCATGCCCACGACTTCCATGACACTGGTAACGCGGCGCATGCCGTCGCGCATGCGGCTGACCTGAACGATCATCTGCACCGCCGAGGCGATCTGGGTGCGGATCGCCTTGGACGGCAGGTTGATGCCGGCCATGCCCACCATGTTCTCCAGCCGGGTCAAGGCTTCGCGCGGGCGGTTGGCGTGGATCGTACACATGGACCCGTCATGGCCCGTGTTCATGGCCTGCAGTACGTCGATCGCCTCGGAACCACGCATTTCACCGAGGATGATGCGGTCCGGGCGCATACGCAACGAGTTCTTGACCAGATCCCGCATGGTGATTTCGCCCTCGCCCTCCAGGTTGGCCGGACGGGTTTCCAGCCGCACCACGTGGGGCTGCTGCAACTGCAATTCGGCGGCATCCTCGATGGTGACGATACGTTCGCCGTGATCGATCATTTGCGACAGGGCGTTCAACAGAGTCGTCTTACCGGAACCGGTACCGCCGGAAATCAGGATGTTCAACCGCGCCGCCGAAGCAATCTTGAGTACCTGACACAGCGACGGCGACACGTTCCCCTGCTCGGCCATCTTGTCGAGGGTGATCTTCATCTTGGAGAACTTACGGATGGAGATCGAGGTGCCATCGATGGCCAGCGGCGGGGCGATGACGTTGACGCGGCTGCCGTCTTCGAGGCGGGCATCGACCAGCGGCTGTGATTCGTCAATACGCCGGCCGACCCGGGTCACGATGCGGGTCGCGATGCTCATGACGTGGGCGTTGTCGCGGAACGTCACATCGGTCAGGGTCAGCTTGCCCTTCTTCTCGACGTAGATCTGCTTGGGGCCATTGACCAGGATGTCTGTAATCGCTTCGTCGGACAGCAGCGGTTCCAGCGGACCCAGGCCCAGCATGTCGTTCAGCAGCATGGTGATGAGGTCACGCTGCTCGATGAGGTTCAGGCGGATTTTTTCTTCGACCAGAATGTCGCCAACCAGCTCGCCCACCTGCCTGGCCAATTCGCCGCGCGGCAGTTGGCTCGCAGCCGTCACATCGATGCGTTCGACGAGGATCGGCTGAATGTGTTCCTTGGCTTCTTCGACAATAGCGTTTTTCTGGTCTTCCTTGGAACCGACGACTTCCGTCGGCGTATCGGATACCGGCGGCTGCAAGGGCGCGGCGTCAGAAGATTCTTCGGACGATGTCTCGGCCGTGTGATCCTCAAGGATGGC
Source organism: Sneathiellales bacterium (assembly GCA_028277845.1). Lineage (GTDB taxonomy): Bacteria > Pseudomonadota > Alphaproteobacteria > JANQFL01 > JANQFL01 > JANQFL01. Next base: position 21,100 of record JANQFL010000095.1, on the reverse strand, counting down.
GTTGATCACCATGGTGATCAGGTCGCGTGTTTCCTTGCGCTCCATCCGCTCGAAATCGGTGTCGAGAACTTCCGCCAGCAGGTACTCGACATCGCTGGCTAGGTCACGCCGCGCCTGGCGCGCGGCCACAACGGGATCAAACCGTTCCCTGGCCGCGGGAAGCACCCGTTCGAGCGCCGCTTGTAGGTCGAAGGCACCCTCGGACGTGATCTTTTCGTCGGACAAGGTATCGGCACTGTTTTCCAATGCCGCCATTTGGTCCTGTACGGTGGAGTCGTCGTCGAGACTTGGCGACGGTTCTTTGCTTTCGCCGTCGTCGTCCGGAAAGAGATTTGTGACAGTGGCCGGGCCAGCCGATTGATCGGTTCCGCGCCGGCCGAAGCGGCCCTTCTTCATTTCCTTTTCTTCAGCCGCTGCCAGACGGAATCCTTACCGGCGGCGGCGCCCTCGCCCGTGACCTTGGTGCTCAGTTTGCGCAGCTCATCGGTCATCTTGCTGCGTTGCGCGACTTGCGCCAGGGGCTTGCCTGCGTTCATGGCGGCCGTGGCGGATTTGATGTCCTCCGGAATGCTTTGCGACACCTTGACTTCAGCGCCCCGTTCGAACTCGGCCTTACTCATAGGTGGTTTCTGGCCGACCCGGTTGCAAACAACGGAGATCGAAGACGTCGGCGCGACTTCCTTGATCATATTGTTGATGCGGGTGACATCTCGCACACCGGCAATGCTCATGTCGGTCACGACGATGACGTTTTCGCACTTTTCCAACAACGAACGGTGCTGCGACAGCGCTGTCCGAGGCAGATCGATGACGATGTTCTTGAACTTGCCTGTCATTTCCCCGAACAGGGTTTCCACCGCCTGTTCGTGGAAGCGGAAACTTTGCTCCAGCGGTTCCTCGGACGAGAGAACGGACAGGTTCTCGCTTTCCTTCACCATGGCGCGTTCAAGGAACAGACTGTCGATCCGGCCGGGATTTTCGACGGCTTCGCGCAGCCCGCGGCCCGGTTCAAGATCCAGGGCGAGGGCCACGCTGCCGAATTGCAGATCCAAGTCGACCAGGGCAACGGACTGATTGGATTCGTGGGCGATCAGCCAAGCCGTGTTGACGGCGATGGTGCTTGCGCCGACACCGCCGCGCACTCCGATGACGACGGACAACCGGCAGGACGGCGTCTCGAACGCCGGTTCGGGTTCCTCGGCGACCGTGAACAACGCGTCGGTCAAAGCGGACGCGTTAACCGGTTTGAGCAGATAGTCGGCGACGCCGGCCTCGATCAATTGCCGGTACAGATTGACATCGTTCTGGTTGCCCACGGCGACAACGGTGATTCCCGGGTCGCAGACCTCGGCCAGCTGATCGATGGCGCCCAGCACGTCGTCGATACCTTCAAGGTCGATGACCAGGCGCTGCGGCGCCAGCCCATCTTCCATCAATTTGACCGCGCCGGCGATGTTGCCGTCGTGGACGCATTCGGCCGGCCAATCATGCTCGCCGGCAACCGCCTCCAACACCTTGCGTGTCGCAGCATCGGTCGCAAACGCCAGGAACGCGTCCGACTCTCCCCCTTGCGGGGCCACTTTCAACATCGCCGCCAGGTTCATTCGACAGAACTCATTCTTTCTTGTTTGAACTGGTATTTTCTGTGTCGAGCGGCTTGATCTCGCCGGCCTTGTACCGGCGGATCGCCAGGGACGCCGCATCACCATCGGCCGGTCCCATCGCCCGGCCTCGCAGCAGGTCTTGCGGATTGGCGACCATGGCGCCGAAGTTGGTGACCGTGGCGCAACCGTGGTTGCTCATGGTCGTGTTGCCGCGGTCAGCGTCCGCGGGTTTCCGCCAGTCGGGACAATTGGGCGCCGTGACCACATAGCGGCCGATCACGACCGTGACGGCGCCGGAGTCATCGTTGTCCTTCAACTGCGAAACCGTGCGGAACCCCAAACCGGTAAGCGCCGAGTTGACGGCCTTGCGCCGCTCGTCGGCAAACGCAAAGTCGCCCGCGCTGACAAACAGCTTGTCGCCGTAGCCGAATTTACTCCGGGCGAGAAAATCACGCAGACGACGCTGTTCGGCGGTCGAGATCTTTTTACTGCCGGGCTCAAACAGGACATCGTGTTCCAGTTCTACCCAATCGATCTTGTTTTCCTTTTTCGCCTCCGGAGGCGACCAGTGCATGTTGTGCGAATCCGGGATGGGCGTGCATGCGGCGGCAAAGCCGACGGCCGCGACGGCCAAACTCGCGTTGCGAACGAATTGAAACGAAATCATGCCGCCCTCCTAATCCAACTCGAACCCGGTCGGGCCATGCAACCGGCGACCCTGAGGCGCATTGGGCGCGGATTCACCCTGAGGCGTATTCGGGCGATACAGCATGCCTTCCATCACCCGCTCGGTATCATTGGGCATGGTCAGTCCGTCGGTCGGTGCCGCCATGCGCGCGGAATCGACCGGCCGCACCAAGTACGGTGTCACGATGATGACCAGTTCTGTTTCGTCGCGCTGGAATGTGTTGGAGCGGAACAACGAACCCAGGATCGGCACGCTACCAAGACCGGGGAAACGGCGTACCTCGTTGTTGATGTTGTCCTGCAGCAATCCGCCGATGGCGAAACTTTGTCCGGACCCCAGTTCAACGGTGGTTTCCGCCCGCCGCACGGACAAGGCGGGAATGTCGAAGTTGTTGACCTTGATCGAACCCGTCGTGGTCAATTGGCTGACTTCGGGACGCACGCGCATGCTGATGCGCGAGCCGTTCAGCAGCGTCGGCGTGAACGCCAGACTGACACCGAATTTCTTGAATTCGATGGTGACCTTACCGTCGTCTTCGGCCACCGGAATGGGAAACTCGCCACCGGCCAGGAAACTGGCGGTCTCGCCGTTCATGGCCGTCAGGTTCGGCTCCGCCAAAATGGAGACCAATCCCTGGTTTTCCAGCGCATCGATCAGGACATTGAGGTTGATACCGCCACGCGACAGGGTCACGCCCAACGCATCCGGCGTGGACCGCAGGAACGACGTGCTGCCATCCGGAATCACGTCGCGTCCGGTTCCCAGCACGAAACCCCAGCCATTGGAGCTCAGAGCCGATTCCCAATTGAAGCCGAGCGTCTTGGTCACTTCGCGGCTGATTTCCGCGATTCGGACGCGTAGCGAAATCTGATTCGGCGTGGTAACGGCCAGTTGATTGATCACGCCGTTTTCCTCGGGCGAGAACCGTGCGGCGATGCGCCGGGCCTCTTCCGCCTCGGAAGCGGTTTCGACGTTACCGCTCAGGATGACGGCGCCATCGATCGAACGGACGTTGATACGTGAATTCGGTAAGACCGTACGCAAAGTCCGACGCAGCCGGCCGAGATTGTGGCTGACACGAATGTGGGCGTTGACGAGGACACGGTCGCCGCCATCGACGGCATACAGGCTGGTTTCGCCGGGCTTCTTGGCGAAAAGGTAAACCAATCGCGGCGATTTCACCTGGATATCGGCGATCTCGGGTTCCGCGACAAAAACCGTGGACGCGGCGCGGCTTAGACGGATCAAACGGCCCTTGCCGGCATCCATGTCGATCGTCGTACCGTTCGCGTTGATAACCTTAACGGCATGGGCGAAATGAAATGACGAAAAACCGGTGGCAACGGTCGCCACCAGCATCACCATGACCCACTTCCGGAATGTCTTCATCATGCTGGTCATTTCAATTCTACCGTTTTCGCTTCCGTACCGCGGAATACCTCCACTGTCTGTCCGCTTCCCAGGGACCGGTTGATCAGCCGGCTGACCTCGGTGTCCCAGGTATAGGTCCTGGCCTGAGACGGCTTGGTCGGCTTTTTCTTGATCCGCTGCGGCAATCCGGGAACGTTCGGCACCGGCGGGGCCAAGAAGCCGCCGGCAATCTGGGCCTCTTCCTCCTGCAATCCCCGCAAGGACAAGGACAGGACTCCAAGTTGCGCCGTAACGGTTAATATTTCAGCCTGCTTCGGCGTTAATTCCAGAGTCGCCGTCTTGGCGATCGCGGCTTCCTGGGATTGATCGTTCATGCTTTGATCGACCGCAAGGATCCGTACGTTCTGCAGAACGGTTTCACTGGCCCGCTTGGTGAACTGATTGCCTTCGGCATCTTCTTCTTTCATACCGTGGGTCAGGATCACATCGACACGGTCGCCGGGAAAGACGAAACCGGCCAATCCGGTTTCCGCATTGACGGATACGGAGACCGCCCGCATGCCCGGTTCCAGCACGGCGGCCAGAAAACCTTGCTGGCCGGGTTTCACGACCCGGATGTCGGTGATGGGCTGACCGGCGGCAATGGAGGCGCGCACCACGCCGCCGACGAAATCCTCCATCGGACGATCGTCTTCGATGACATAGGTCGGGGCGACCGTGTCATCGGGCCAAGCCTGCCAGCGCAGATGTTCGGGTTTGACGAACCGGCCCGCCGGCAAATCTTCCTTGGCGACCAGCACGCGGATCGACGGTTTTTCGACAACGACGGTCGACTGGTTTTCCTGCATCGCCAGGCGCTGCGCGTTCAGCCAGCCGCGGGCCAGGAACACTGTGCCGCCGGCCAGGACCAGGGCGACCAGTACGAGCAAAATGGCGCGTGTTCGCATGGTTTGCTCCCTCTCCTAAGCCCAAACGCCCATCAGGGCGCCTGCCACAAACAAACCGCCGAAGGAAATGGCGACGCCATACGGCATACTCTGTTTACTGGCATGCCCATCGGTCACGACGGGCGGGCCGACAAGCCGCCATAGAAATGGTGTGAATTGAAGCATCTTGCCCCAGAACAGCATGACGACGGCCAGCGCCCCGCCGAACAGAACGGTCAGAACGAGAAAAGTGACGCCGTATTCGGGGCCCGCCCAAAGCAATACGGCGGCCAGAAGTTTCACGTCGCCACCCCCAATTAGATTGAATGCAAACAGCCCTGCGCCGACGATGAACACACCGAACGCCATGGCGGCGGCAAACGGCCAGTCCGGTGGTTGTGCGGCGGAAAATACGTAGAGCGGATAAAGGCCGGCAACGGCCAGGCACAGTTTGTTGGGAATAATGAAAGAACGAATGTCACTGATCGCGGCCCAGACAAGAAGAACCACGAAACAAAAAACCAAAAGAGATTCAAATAGGCCGGGTTGCATATCATGTTATTCCCGAGCCCGGCGTAATTTCCGGGCCGTGACCACGGACTTGGCGGAAACAGGGTGGCGAGGCACCTAAAATGGGTGCCTCGCCATGCAAGCCGGAGGCTTGCCCCAAGTTCCACTAAGCCTAAGGCTTACGACGACGCGGAGGACGACGCTTTGGTCAGCTCGCCTTCGACAACGCCGAAGATATCTTTCAGCGAACCGCCCATGGCGCTCAGGGCGGCAATGGCGGCAACGGAAACCAGAGCGGCAATCAGGCCATACTCGATGGCGGTGGCACCGGTTTCGTCCTTAACGAGGCTACGAAGAATCTTGGTCATGACTTAAACCTTTACTAATTAGGAACTCGCAACACGCCGATAATGAAACACATGTATTAACGAAAGGTAAAATCAAAACAAAAAATAGTATTTGGATGTTTGCTTTAAATAAATGTACTGTTTTTATTTATTTATCTCTAAATCTTTTATTTATTCAGCTAAAATTTTGCTAAAATTTGGAGAATTTCAAACGCCGCACCAGAGCCTATAAATACGGTCCTGAGGCACCTGGTTGGATACGACACGTGTCGCCGCCGCCAGACCTTTTCGCGGCGAGAACATTATTGATCGACTGCTCCCTGCCCCCCGTCCTTGACTTATCGACTGGCCGCCAGCGCGGCCAGGCTCATATCGGATGGCCTGCGTCAATGCGCGTATCGTTGTGTCAAATCTGTGCCATTCGCAATCGGAACGATCACGGCTCGTTGAACGCCTGAAGCACAGTGGTCCCGATCTGTTCTCCAATGACGGCGGAACGTGATCGGCTTGGAAGCGCTCGTTGGGGTCATCAAGTCGTTACAAAGACAAGAACTTGGTCTCCAAAGCAAAGATTAATGGCCCCTGTCGCGCGAAGATATAGTTGCAGCCCGAAGAAGAACCGCAATCTGTTGCGGATTCACCTGCGACTCCAAGCTCTTATGCATTCTATCCACGGACTTTCCACCGACAGGTCAACGCAGTGCGTTCATATCGCGTAACAAAAGAAACCGTTGCACAATTAACTAAACTGTGGGCAAATGTGTGCCATAACTATGACACTATGGTGATTCAGGTCGTCTACTTGGCGGCGATAAAGTGATCAACAGGTGGTGTCGAACGAACTTTTGGATTTAATCTTTTGTTAACTTGTTGAGATGGTGTCAGACCAGGGGGAAATCGGACAACTCGTCACGCTCGCGAAAGACCGGGCGAAGGACAGCCGACGCATGTTGGTGGAAAACGTCGCCGATCTCTTCGTCAGTCAGGAAGGTCGTCTGAGCGATCGTGAGCGCTCACTGATGTCGGACATTCTTGGCAAGCTGGTGACAGAAGTAGAGCGCGATGTCCGCCAGCAGTTGTCGCTCCGCCTCGCCCGCCTGCCCGAAATCCCGAAAGACCTCATTGTCCAACTTGCCAACGACGAAGCCGAAATCGCCAAACCGGTCCTCCTGCGTAGCCGTGTCCTGCAAGATACCGACCTGATCGATATCGTCAAACGCCGCAGTCACGAACATCGCCTTGTCATCGCCATGCGCGAAGGATTGGGCGAGGATGTCGCGGAGGCGTTGGTGGAATTCGGTGAAGAAGATGTTATCGATGCCTTGATCAACAATCACGACGCCATGATTTCGCGCCTGACCATGGACTACCTGGTCGAGGAGACGAAACGTCTGGACAGGTTCCAGGAACCCCTGCTGCACCGTCCCGACATGCCGACGGAGCTGGCCTACCGCATGTACTGGTGGGTGTCCGCGTCTCTCCGCAAATACATACTGAGCGAATTCGAGATAGACGAAGGACTGGTCGACCAGCTTATCCAGGATTCAGCGAACGTCGCCATTGACCGGCCGGTTCCGGCGCTGAGCGAGACAGAGGAACTGGCGGAACAGCTGATGCGCAAGGGCGATCTGACAGAACGTTTCATGGTTCAGACGCTCCGCTCGGGCCGTGTTTCGCTGTTTGTTGCTGGGCTGGCGCGTTTGTGCGAGATCGACAAGGCATCCATGCAACGCATCGTCTTCGATTCGGAAGGCGCTGCCCTCGCCGTGGCATGGCGCGCCTGCAGCTTCGAACGTCAGAGTTTTGCGGCGGTCTATCTGTTGACCCGGCAGGCACACGATGACGGAACGGGTTCGGACCCCAACATTCTCACGGATATGCTGGAGTTGTTCGACTCCACGACGACCGAGAAAGCACGCTCGGCGGTCAAGTATTGGATGCGCGACAGCGGTTATGTGACCGCCATCAACGCCGTAGAAGAAGATCTGCAACCTGCCATGGTCAGGCTATAAACGGGCGGATCGGTCTGAGGGGACAAAAAGACAATGAACCGTAACTTCAAAACCCGATTGGACAAATTGCCTGGGGGGCAAGTCGGCAACAATGTCTCCTATATCGGCAAACAGTCGGGCAACGAAACGAGTCGGGAGTCGCTGCGCGACATCGTCGAAGCCGTTGTCTATCAAGAAGCCCCTCCGCTTTACGTGGCGAATCTGTCGGGAAGCCTGATCTACGCCAACCGTGCTTACCGGGAACTGGTCGGTCTCGATGTTTCGCCGAAAAGAGACGTCGGGGCGCTGAATTACACCGTTCCCGGTTCCTTGCGAAGACACATCGCGGCAGTCGCCAGGGACGGTAAGATCCGTATCGGCAAGGAGTCCCTAAAGGTCCTTGGCAAAACGAAGCACTTCGACGCCCGGCATTTTCCCGTGTTCGATCATGACAACAAGGTCATCGCTGTCGGCGGAACATATTTTGACGTCACCAGGCGTACGGTTGCCTTGGAGTCGGCCGAAGACGAACGGCGGCGGTTCAACGATTTTGTACGTTCCACATCGGACTGGGTGTGGGAAATCGACCACGAAGGAGTCATCAGCTTCATATCCGACCGGATCACCGAGACGCTTGGACTTCCGCCAACGATGCTGAAGGGTCGTTTGATCAGCGATATCGGACGGTTCGTCACGGACGAAACACATTCCGTGGACGCGCAGGACGCCATAGACCGGCGCATTCCGTTCCGGAACTGCCTGTTTGCCATTGCCGACCGCGAAGGACAGACCCGCTCGTTCCATTTGAGTGCGGTGCCGATGTTCGATTCCAACGGAAGTTTCAAGGGATATCGCGGTACCGGCACTGATGTCAGCGCACTACGCACGGCAGAAGCGGAAGCCACGTTATCGCGCCGGGAGCTGGAACATACGCTGGAAGAACTGACCACCAAAAACCTGCAGCTTGATCTCGCACTGGAGCAGGCCAACGCCGCAACGCAGGCTAAAAGCGAGTTCCTGGCGGCCATGAGCCACGAGCTCCGGACCCCGCTGAACGCCATCATCGGTTTTTCGGAGGTCATGACCCTCAATGCCTTTGGTCCGCTGAGCGACAACTACCAGGATTATGCCGGGAATATCCAGAAGGCCGGCCAGCATCTGCTGTCCATCATCAATGACGTTCTGGAAATCGCCAGAATGGAAAGCGACAGTTTCGATATCCACATCGAAACCATTCAATTGTCCGATATCGTCAACGACGCTTTTGCCATGGTTGCTGACCAGGCCCGATCCAAGTCCCTCGATACGACCGCCATCCGTTGTGGCGACTGGCTGGTCAAAGCCGACAAACACCGTTCCGTGCAGATCTTCCTCAACCTTTTCAATAACGCAGTCAAGTTCACCGAACCCGGAGGTGCCGTCGGGGTGGAAGTTGTGCCGGTTTCGGAAAACAAACTGGCGATCACGGTCTGGGATACCGGCATCGGCATCCCCAAGGACGAACAGGCACGGGTATTCGAAAAATTCCACCAAGTACACAACGGCATTATGTCGCGGACCCAGGAAGGAACCGGATTGGGCCTGACCATCTCGCGTAATCTGGCGCAAATGATGGATGGTGATTTGACCCTGGATAGTAAGGTTGGCGTCGGTAGCCGTCTGACGATCACCCTTCCCTATTTAATGAATCCTTCCTGAAAGGAGTAATTGGTTAAGTTTCGCATTTCACTTTGCACTATAGGTTGATCGTCCGATAGTTGCGGCAAGTATCGGCCAAGTTGTAATCTAAGGATAGTTTGACTAAAACTACCACTTTAAGTTCACGGCTTTTTAACTTCCTGAAAACAATATTGTATTTACACCGGTGCTCGGCATGGCGTCGGTTTTACCTGCCGTGTAAGGCGGGATCAACTAAAAGACTGTGATTTTACGCCCGTCAGGATGAGCATCGGCTCCAATACGTAAGTAAAATGGATAGCGAAACGCCAGCCGTGGAAAATATGGATGCCGAGTGGCTTTTTAGCCTTGCGCGAGAGAAATCCCGCAAAGGCCGGCAGGCGCTGTTCCAGAATGTATGGGATTTGTTCGAGTCGAAGGGTGAAGCGTTCACCGACAACGAACGCTCACTGATGACCGACATTCTCAAACAACTCAACAACGAGATGGAAAAAACCGTTCGGGTCAAATTGTCCGAACGGGTTTCCAATTGGCCCAACGCGCCCCGCGAGCTGGTCAAGATGCTGGCAGGCGATGAGATCGATATCGCCCATCCGATTCTGATCAACAGCAAGGTGCTACACGACGCGGATCTGGTGGAGATCGTTCATCACCGCAGCATGCATCATCAACTGGCCATCGCCATGCGGTCCGATATCAGCACGCTGGTATGCGACGCCCTGGTTGAGACCGGCAACGACGAAGTGATCATCGAAATGATCAAGAACGGTTCGTCTTCCATTTCCGACGAACTTCTTGAGCAACTTGTCGAGCAATCGCGCAGCAAGGAAGAATATCAGGAACCTCTTCTGTCGCGTGAAGAACTGCCGGCGGACCTGGCCCGTAAAATGTACGCCTGGGTGTCGGCCGCTCTGCGTCAGCATATTGTCGAGAATTTCGAAATCGATCCCGATGATCTCGATGATGCCTTGTCCGGCACCGTTGACGAGCTGAGCGGGAAAGAGCCCCAAAAGGATGAACACGACTGGGACGCCGCCACGAAGCTGATCGACAAATTGCATGACGCGGGACAATTGACCGCCGGGTTTGTCCTCAAATCCCTGCGAGAGGGCCAAATCGCCTTGTTCGAACTTGGTATGGCCAAACTGACCGGACTGCGCCTCACGCTCATGCGGCGCATCATCTACGAACCGGGCGGCGAGGGCCTTGCCATCGCCTGCAAGTCAATCGACATCGACCGGTCGGTGTTTCTGACAATCTTCGAACTGACGCGTCACGCAAAGGCGCAGCGCGAGAGGGTGGACGAAGTCCGCATAGCGGAATTGCGCGAACTCTACGACAATATGAACAAAAAGACGGCCAGGCTGGTGCTGCGCAATTGGCTGCGCAACCCCGACTATCTTGAAGCCGTCAATCAGCTCAAAGGCATGTTTTAGACCTGCCGGGCGGCGACGTGAGGTCCGCGTTTCACCTCATTTGATTTCAATCTGATGACTGAAAGTCTCGCCATCGCTGATGGTCAACTGCCGGAATCCCAGCAGCTTGAGCAGATCAAAGAAAGTAAAGAAATCCTCGACCGCCAGTTTCTGAAATAGCGGTGTCGTACGGGCGATCGCCGTCATCTGGGCCATCAATCCCCGTGCCTGGTACAGGTTTCGGAACCCTGAGTCCCCCATCGACATGACAATGAGCTTCTCCGCTTCCGCGCCCTTGGCGAAAATGGCGTAGGTCGGCGGATAGGAACGGTCATAGGCGACCCTGGTCAAGGCGGTAACGAATCCGAGCCGGGTTTGACGAACGGAATCCGCCGCGGTTCGCGACCGGGCGACATATGTCTCCTTTGTCACCGGCTCCGGATAGTAATAGCCGGCATGCCTGTCACCACCGTTGTCCGCCAGCGCCTGTAGCGGCAATACCAGGGCAATTACGATGCCCCAAATCACGCGTGTCATGATGTCAGCCTGATCCCCGTCCGGCCGAAATGGCCGCCCGCGATGATGTCCGGCCCAGCCGGTTTTGACAAGGGGCCGGTTTCGGTGGCGAGTCGCCCAGGCATCGTTATACTCCCCACGACAGTTAGTGCGGAATTCGGTCCCATGCCCTACAAGAACATCGCTTTTGTCGCCGACACAACGGATATGGCACAGGCGCAATTGAAAACGCTCAGCCACGAATACGGCAATAACCCTTTGGGCGACGCGGACGTTATCGTCGCCATCGGCGGTGACGGCCTGATGCTGAAGACCCTGCATGGAATCATGAAAAACGAAAACTCCGGCGCCGAAACCAAACCGATCTACGGGCTGAACTATGGCTCGGTCGGGTTCTTGATGAACGCCACGAGCGACATCAAACTCGTTGATCGGCTTTCGCAAGCCGAGGCGGTACAACTGCACCCGCTACAGATGACGGCGAAAACCGTACACGGCGACGAATCGACGGAGCTTGCCATCAACGAGGTTTCGTTGCTGCGGGAGACCAGCCAAACCGCAAAAATCCGCATCTCGATCGACGGCAAGATCCGGCTGGAAGAACTGGTTTGCGATGGCGTTCTCGTGGCCACGCCGGCTGGAAGTACCGCCTACAACCTGTCGGCCCATGGTCCGATACTGCCGCTCAGCGCCGGTGTGCTCGCATTGACGCCGATCAGCGCGTTCCGCCCGCGCCGGTGGCGGGGTGCCTTGCTGCCCCGTGAAGCCCATGTTTCGTTCGAGGTGTTGGAAGGTGCCAAACGTCCCGTCAGCGCAGTCGCCGACTCACGAGAAGTCCGCGATGTCGCCATGGTGGACGTCCAGGAACAGCGGGATATTACGCTGAACCTGCTGTTCGATCCCGAACACAATCTGGAAGAACGAATCCTCAGTGAACAGTTTGTGCCCTGAGCTTTGTCAGGCCGTTCCCTAACGCAAAGCGTCCAGGTTCAGTTTCTCCTTGTCACCCAGCCAAATAGCCAATTCGGTGTGGTCCCTGACGTCGTCACCGGTGTTGGGGTGCAGGAACACGGTCAGGCCACCACGGTTCAGCACCAGCCACGGTACGATTTCGGCGAACATTGCCGTGCTGAACGCTATCTGGTAACTGCCTCGAGGGTGCGGCCCGACCGGATTGTCATGCCACCGGCCCATGCGGATATCGAAGCGCGCATCGACGGCATCCCGCAATGCGGCGGCTTCCGGCTTCTCGTGCCCGTCGTAATAAACGTGCGCGTGGTAATCGGAGATGAGCGTTATGTCTTCAAATGCCATGTAGTCGCCCTTCCGTCATATGAAACGCCTAACCGTTCAGCCCGGAAACCGCATCGGACATGATCTCCATGCTGCGTGAGAACGCCGGTCCGTTCCAGTCCGGCTTATCGGGGAAAAAGGCGTCGCGGATGGCTTGCTTGATGCTTCGTCCCTGTTCGGAATCCACATCCCCTCTCAAATGAAGCCAATTGTCCCCGATCAGCGACAAAAGCACTTGATCGCTCGGTAGCGTTCCCATTTCAACGGCAATGGATGTGACTTCGGTCCCAGGCAACAAATCCACGAAAGCCATGCGCAAATTGCCTTCGATCGGTGGGGAATCGGACTCACCCGATTGCGGCGACGTCACGGAGTCGCCGTACCAGGAACGCGCCCGGGCGAGGTCGGCACTTCCGGGGGCGTGACGGCAAATCAGCTCCGCATAGGCATACGGCCCCAATCCGGTATGAAAATCCAATACGGCCAATCGCTTGGCTTGCGAAAGATACCGTTTGGTGATTTCGGAGATCGTCCGGTTCGACCAACACGGTTCGCGGCCACCGTAAAACAGCCCCTGCGGATGGGTGCGCTGACCACCCACGACAGCCGCCCGATAGGCTTTCTCTCCATTTGCCTCGATGAAATCATCGATCTGTGTCGTCATGTCCCGTACCGAGGATTCGGACCAGGTGTCCGGCAGAAGAATATCGGCTAAACCGGCGTAGTCGGGATTTTCCGGAATGCCGGCGAAATCGACGAAATTCCGGTTGATATCGATATTGTCTTCGTTGACGCGCCGGACCCAGGCGAAGCCGTAAGGGTTGATGGCATGCACCAGCACGGCCGCCGTGCCGTCCGGCAGGTCGCGCCAGCGTTCCTCCCGAAGCCATCCGACCTGACACCCCGAACCGAAGAACCCCTCCACACCATGGGTCGCCGAAATCGCAAGGAGAATGTTCTCGGCATTTTCATCGCCGATCCGCGCGACGTCCGTGAACAGGGGACCGCCTTCCGGTCCGGAATTGGGATTCCGGAATGTCTCGACGACAGCCCCCGCCGTCTCGCAAGCAGCAAGAAAACGGTTGCGTGCCTCGGCGTAATCGGCGGCAAAATACTCTTCAACTGACATTGTCCACTCCCTAAACCGTCGCCGATTTGGCGTAGTCGGTAATCGCTTCCACCAATTTGGTTATATTTACCCGTAATTCGTTGTAACCGCTGTTCTTTTCCAGCGTCGCTTCATCCATATAGAGTCGCCGGTTGATTTCGACCTGTACGCTGTTGCGGCGGTTCACTGGATCGCCGTGGCGACGCACCAGTTCGACGCCCTTGTAAGGATGATTGATGCGTACATCGTAGCCCATCCCTTTCAGGGTCTCGACGATAAACTCGGTGAACATGGGGCTGCAGGTGGTGCCATCTCGGTCGCCGATGGCAAAGTCGGGCCGGGTCTCGCCGGGATCGGGCGCCCGTTCGTGGGCGATGTTCGGCATGGAATGGCAGTCCACGTGCCAGGTGGCGCCGAACATCTCCTGCAGCCGGTCCAGGGTCTGGGCGATCGCCTCGTGATATGGGTGGTAATAGGTATCGATCCGGGCCCGGGTCTCCGCCACGGTCAGAGGTCTGGCGTAGATCGCCTTGGACGACGGCACCAGACGCCAGATCAGGCCGACGCCGGCCCTGGTCTTCTCCGTCGGCACCAGTTTTTCCGGCCATTCGCCGTCGAGAATCTGCGTGTCGATATCGCGCGGATGGCGGTTGGGATCGATGTAGACCCGCGGATACAGGGCGCGGATGAGAAACGCGCCATGGGCCGGCGCCGCGGCGTACAGTTCGTCTACCCAAGCATCCTCGCCCTGACGCAATTCGTTTAGCGGAACCTGATAGGCAAAATCGTCGGGATACAAATCGCCGCTATGGGGCGATTCGAACAACACCGGCACGGGTTTGGTTTCCGGATCAAAGCACTCGAGCACGCCGGGAATGGTGAAACTCGGTTTGGACAATACGGTTTCGGTGTCTAAGTCACGTTCGGACAACGCATACTCCTGGGTTAATCGCCGTCTTTACGCCCGGCACATAAATTCTGCATATAGTGCACTGCATGCGCGATGACATCCCGATGAGCGGCAAGATCGCACGTGCCATGGCCTATCCGTTTGCAGCGCCGGCGCGCTCGTATGTCTTCGTCAACGGCCAGACCCTGCCGTTGGCGGCCTTTCGCCGCGAACATCCGGGCGAGAGCCTGATCGAAGCACCCGGTGGGCAGGCCTCGCTTGTCCACTATTTGCGGGCGGCGGACATAGACCCGGCAGTGATCAGAACGCCTCGTTTGCCGGTGATCGCCAGCGGCTCCAACGCAGCGCCGGAACGACTGGCACAGAAATTCACCGATGCCTTCGCCGACGGCCACCGCGACGTGGTGATCCCGGTGGTGCGCGCCGAGCTGCACGACTTCGCCCCGGTCTATTCCGCGCACATCGCCAGGTACGGCTCGATCCCGGCAACCCTGCAGTACGCCGCCGGCCTGTCCAGTGCCGTGTTCGTCACCTGGCTGACGCCGGCACAGCTCGACCGCATGCACGAGACCGAGGCACTCGGTGTCAACTACGGCTTCGCCCGGGTCAGTGACATTCGCCTCGCCTTTCCCGACGCCCTGCTCGACCGGGCGTACGCCTATATCAGTCTGCGCGGCAGTCTGCACGTGGACGGCGATCACTTCACTCTCGATCCCAGCCACGGCAACCATGCCGGTTTGCAGCCGATCGCCCAGCAACAAGTGCAGGCCCTGGTGCGCGACCTGTTGGCACCGGGCATGCCATTGGATGGATTCATCGCCGAGAATATCCGCGACGAAGGCCTCAGGCGCCAGCGCACCAAGCTGTTGCGCGCCTTCTCCCACCCGGTACTCCACGGCGGTTTGTCCTTCGACCACGGACCGGCGGCGAAATTGATCCGTTAAACCCGTCACGATCCCTCGTTGAGGAAACAGGCCGAGAAATGGCCCGGGGCAATTTCCCGCAGTTCCGGCCAGCCGGCGCGGCACTGTTCCGTGGCATGGGGACAGCGCGGATGAAAATGGCAGCCGGGCGGCGGATCGATCGGCGACGGGATCTCGCCCTTGACCGGTTCGAACGTGGCGTGGCGGTTCTCCAGCCTGGGCACCTCGGCCAGCAGGGCCTGGGTGTACGGGTGATTGGGTTTGGCGAACAGCTCGTCACGGGCGGCGATTTCGACCACGCGACCGAGGTACATGATGACGACCCGGTCGCTGATGTGTTCGACCACACCCAGGTCATGGGAAATGAACAGGTAGGTCAAGCCGAGGTCTTCGCGCAGGTCCATAAACAGGTTGAGCACCTGGGCCTGGATGGAGACGTCCAGCGCCGCCACCGCCTCGTCGCAGACAATGAACTCGGGATTGACCGCCAAAGCTCGGGCGATACCGATGCGCTGGCGCTGACCGCCGGAGAACTGATGGGGATAGCGGCGCTTGAAATCGGGATCCAATCCAACCCGCAGCATGATGTCGTCGAGGAAGTCGTTGAATTCGCCCCGGCCCACCGTGCCGTGCACCCGCGGTGCCTCGCCGATGATGTCAGCCACCCGCATACGCGGATTGAGCGAGGCGAACGGGTCCTGAAAGATCATCTGCACGGCCAGTGCCACGTCCTGCGCCGCCTTGCCTTTCAAGGCGGCGATATCGGCACCGCGATAGGACATGGTGCCCTCTGTGGCGTCATGAATGCCGGCAACCACCCGGCCGAGGGTCGACTTGCCGCAACCGGATTCACCGACCAGGCCGACGACCTCGCCCTCGGCGATGTTCAACGTCACATCGTCGACCGCCCGCACGACGATCTCGCGCACCTTGGCGCCGAGGGTGTTGGCGATCTTGCCGGCAAGGTCGACCGGCTTGACGAAGCGCTTGGAAATGTTGCGCAGTTCGACGATGGGTGTGGTGCCGGTCATAGCGGCTCCCCCGTGTGGGGATGGACACAGCGTGCCCAATGGTTGGGCTCCAGCTCGCCGAGCGGCGGCATGGTAGCGCAGGAGTCGTCGGCGCGCGGGCAGCGGCTGCGAAAACGGCAACCCTCGGGCACGTTCAACAGCGACGGCGTCATTCCGGGGATCTGATAGAGCCGCTTGTTCTGCCGGTTGCGGCTGGGCACCGAACCGATCAAGCCCCGGGTGTAAGGATGCAGCGGTTTGTCGAGCACGTCGTCGATGGCGCCCTGTTCGACGACGTTGCCGGCGTACATGACACAGATTTTATCGGCCAACCCGGCGACCACGGTCAGGTCGTGAGTGATCCAGATCAGCGCCGTCCCGGACTCGCGGCACAGTTTCTGCACCTCGTAGAGGATCTGGCCCTGGATGGTGACATCCAACGCCGTAGTCGGCTCATCGGCGATGATCAGGTCGGGCCGGTTGATCATGGCGATAGCGATGGCGACCCGCTGGCGCATGCCGCCGGAAAACTGGTGCGGATAGGATTTAAGCCGTTCCTCGGGCGACGGAATGCCGACCAGGGCCAGGGCGTCGCGAGCCCGCTGACGCGCCGTGTCGTCGTCGACCTTCTCGTGGGCCTGGATCGCCTCGATCATCTGGGTATCGACCCGCAAGACCGGGTTGAGGGTCATCATCGGGTCCTGGAACACCATGGAAATACGCCGGCCGCGCAATTGGCGCATGGCTTCCTCGTCCAGGCCAACCAGGTCATGGCCGTTGAAGCGGATATGGCCGTCCGTCACCCGTCCCGGCGGATCGACCAGGCCGAGGATGGAAAACCCGGTGACCGATTTGCCCGACCCGGATTCGCCGACCAAGCCCAACACCTCGCCCCGGCCGACGGAGAAACTGACATCGTCGACGGCCTTGACCACGCCGGCCTTGGTGAAGAAGGCGGTTGACAGGTTTTCGACCGTCAATGTCGGCCCACTCATCGCTTTAGCCTCGGATTCAAGACATCGCGCAACTGGTCGCCGACCAGGTTGATGCTGACGATGGCGAGCGCGAGCGCAACGCCGGGGAAGACGCTGATCCAGTACTTGCCCGACAGCAGATAGTCGAAGCCGGTGGAGATCAGCAGGCCAAGCGACGGTTCGGTCACAGGCACGCCGACGCCGAGGAAACTCAGCGTCGCCTCCAGGGCAATGGCGTCGGCGACCTGGATCGTAACGATAACGATCAGCGGCGGCATGCAGTTGGGCATGATGTGGCGGAACATGATACGGCCGTGGCCCAGGCCCAGACATGTTGCCGCCTCGACATATTCCCGGTTACGTTCGACCAGGGCCGAGCCCCGCGCCGTTCGGGCGTAGTAGGCCCATTGCACGATGACCAGGGCAATCAACACCTTGTCGACGCCCTGTCCCAGGATGGACAGCAGGATCAGTGCCACCAGGATGGCCGGAAAGCTGAGCTGGATATCGACGATGCGCATGATGATGCTGTCGACCCGGCCGCCGAAATAGGCCGCCGTCAGTCCGACCGCCGCACCGATGATCAACGACACCACGGCGCTGACAGCGCCGACGAACAGGCTGACCCGCAGACCGTACATGATCGCGCTGAGCATGTCGCGGCCCTGGGCATCGGTGCCGAGCCAATAGGTAATGCCCGTTTCCTGCCCCACCGAGCCCGGCGGCAGGCGCACGTCGAAAATATCGAGCGAGGCCAAATCATAGGGGTCCTGCGGCGCGACGAACGGGGCAAACAGGGCGATGAAGACGATGATGGCAAAACCGACCAGGCCGACCAGCGCCAGCTTGCTCTCCGCAAACTCGGCGGCGAAGCGGCGAAGTAGCGACCCGCCCTGCCCCGTTTCTGCCCCCTGGGATTGCAGCGCGGTGTCGGTCATGCCTTTTGCTCCTGCAGCCGGACGCGCGGATCGAGAATGGAATACAGCACATCGACAATCAGGTTGAGCACCACCAGCAGGAAGACGATCTGCATGAGGTAGGCCACCACGACCGGACGGTCGAGGTTGCCGATGCTGTCGATCAGCAACTTACCCATTCCGGGCCAGGCGAACACGGTTTCGGTGACGACGGCGAAGGCGACGACCGACCCCAGTTCCAGTCCCGTGACCGTCACGATGGGAATCATGATGTTCTTGAGCACGTGCACCGACACGACGCGGCGGCGCGGCAGACCCTTGGCCCGGGCGAATTTGATGTAGTCCATGGGCAGCACTTCACGCACACCGGCCCGGGCCAGGCGCACCACCAGCGCAGTCTTCGAAAGTGCCAGTGTTATCGCCGGCAGAATGAGATGCTTGAGGCCTTCGAGGGACAGGAAGCTGACGTCGATACCGAGCACGTCGACGGTCGGCCCGCGTCCCGCCGCCGGCAGCCAGCCGACCATGACGGCGAAAAACATGATCAACATCAACCCGACCCAGAAATTGGGCAGGCTGAATCCCAGGATCGAGCCGGCCATGATGGAGCGGCCACCCACCGAATCGGGCCTCAAACCGGCGTACATGCCGAGCGGGATGCCGATCACCAGCGAAATGATGATGGAGATGATCGCCAGTTCCATGGTGGCGGGAATGCGCTCGACGATCAGTTTGATGGCCGACTGGCCGAAGACGAACGACTTGCCCATGTCGCCCTGCAGGGCATTGCCGACGAAGATGAAGTACTGCTCCCAGATCGGCCGGTCGAGGCCGAGCGCCTTGGTCACCGCCTCCATCTCGGCTTCCGACATTTCCGGATTGATCAGGATGTCGACCGGGCTGCCGACGAGAAAAATGCCGACATAGACCAGCACCGACATGACCACGATAACGAACGCGGCTTGCATGATGCGTCGGATGATATAGACCAGCATGGCCTTGCTTCGAATAAAGGAATTAAAGAAAGCGGGCGCCGTGTATCCTTGACGGCGCCCGCTCCGATCACACGATCAGTCCGACCTGACCGCTGCCGCCGTTATTCCGGCCGCAGCGACATGGCCATGGTGTACTGGTCGGCGCGCGGGTTGTACTTCAGACCCTTGCGCGTGGCCCAGGGCGTGACCTCGAAGTGCAGCGGGATGATGGCGTAGTCCTCCATCGCCATCTTGCTGGCCTGCTGCAGCAGGGCTTCACGCTTGGCGTCGTCGACCGTCGACGTGGCCTGTTCCAGCAAGGCGTCGAGCTTGGGATTGGAATACCGGCCGCGGTTGGTGCCGCCCATGCCCTTCTCCTTGTTGCGCGTGGCGACCAGCGCGACCAGCGGCGACGACATTTCGCCGGTGCCGGCGCCCCAACCCGCCAGATAGGTCGAGAACTTGTACTGATTGCGCGACTTGAAGAACACGCTCTTGGTGAAGGCCTGCACGTTCACCTTGATGCCGATGCGCTCCCACATGGCCGCCACGGCCTGCGCCACCTGGGCGTCGTTGATGTAGCGGTCATTGGGCGTACCCAAGTTGGTGGAGAAGCCGTTGGGATAACCGGCCGCGGTCAGGAGTTCCTTGGCCTTCTTGGGATCATAGGCGATCGGCGCGATGCCCGGCGTGGTGCCGAACATGCCCGGCGTCAACAGTTCGCCGGCCGGCATGCCGAGGCCTTCCATCACCCGGTCGGAAATGGCCTTGCGGTTGATGGCGATCGACAGGGCCTGGCGCACCCGCGCGTCCTTCAGCGGGTTCTTGCCGCCGGTGTCCGTGATGGCGACCGACGGTTCGGCGTGGCTGTCCAGGTGCACGTAGATCACACGGTTGGACGGGCCTTGCGAGATGCTGACCTTGTCGTTCGTGCGCAGGTTGGCGAGATCGGCGGACGGCGGCTTCTCGATCATGTCGACCTGGCCGGCCAGCAGCGCGGCCACCCGGGCGCCCTTGTTGCTGAGCGGCTTGAAGGTGACCTTGTCCCAGGGCTCCTTGCCGCCCCAATAGTTGTCGTTGCGGGCCAGCACGATGCGGTCGCCGCGGACCCACTCGACAAACTTGTACGGGCCGGTGCCGATGGTGCCGTCGCCGTTGTTGAGCTGTTCGGTCGTCTTGCCTTCCGGTTTATCCGAGGCAATCTGGTCAGACAAAATGTTGACCTGTGCCAAGAACACAGGCAGCAATGGCGCTGGATCTTTGGTGGTGAAGCGGATGGTGTGGCTGTCGACGACTTCCGTACTCGCAATGGCTTTCGTGTAACGGGTGAACGGCGACGGGCTGTTCGGTACGTTTGGTACTCGATTCAAGGTGAACGTCACGTCGTTCGCGTCGAAATCGCTGCCGTCATGGAACTTGACGCCCTGACGCAGCTTGAATTCCCAGGTGGTCTGGGTTGTCGGCTTCCACGACACGGCCAAACCCGGTTGCAGGTTCTGGTTGGCGTCCTGGTGCACCAGGCGGTCGAAGATGTGCTGGACCATCGAGTTGTTCGGGCCCAGATTGTGGTAATGGGGATCGAGGGCGCTGGGCTCGGAGGCCAGACCGATGGTTACATCGGCGGCCTGAACCACACCGCTCACGGCAACCGACGCAGCAACGCCCGCAGCCAAAAGTCCAATCTTTTGGAACATAGTCCTCTCCTGTTGTGCGGCCTACGCGAGGCTCTTCATCCCGCCCACACTCCGTGGCGGGTTTGGCCAAAACGATGGCGGAATTTCCGTGTGTTGGCAAGGGCATACAGGTTAACGGCCGAACTCTTCGTGGCCCTACCACAGGATGTGGTGCTAGAGCAGTTCCTCTTTAGATGGAATCCATTCTGTTTCTCGAGCGGCCTGCCCATCCACCAGGAAGACGGGGCAGCGCGATGCCGGGCATCGCGCAAG
>JANQFL010000075.1 GCA_028277845.1 Sneathiellales bacterium | reverse complement strand
TTTGGCGCCAAGACGCCCGTCCCACAAAAGCGCAATGGGGGTTTCCGAGCGGCCGCTCGAGAAACAGAATGGATTCCATCTAAAGAGGAACTGCTCTAGGAACGCACGGCCACCGTGGCCGCCCGCCGCAACGGCCCGCGCAGCAGGACCGCGATCGGCACGGCGAACCATGCGGCAGCGGCCATGCTGAGGATGGCGGGGGTCAGGCCGGCGATGTCGCTCAGGCTGCCGACCATGGCCGGGGCCGCCGCGCCGGCGCCGACGCCGAAAGTGTAGAACAGCGCGAAGACCCGGGCGTGGCGGTTTTCGTCGGCGAAGTCGGCGACGGTACCGTAGATCACAGACGATGTGCCGTTGAGCGCCACGCCGATGGGTACCAGCAACAGCCACACGGCGCCCAGCGGCAGCAGCGCCGCCGCGCAGATGCCGGCGCCGGTCAGGGTTTCGGTCAGGAACACGGTGGGGATGACGCCGATGCGCTCGGCCAGGAAACCGCAGACGAACTTGCCCACCGCCCCGCCGATGAACAGGAGCCCGAGGGCGAAGCCCACATCCTCGGTGTCCAGGCCCTTGGCGATCAGGACGAACGGCAGCAGCACCAGGAAACCGAGCCGCACCACCGTGTCGATGACGAATACGGCGCTGAGCAATCCGAAACCGGTGCGGTCGCGCACGCCCCAGCCCCGTTGTTTCGGTGTGTCTCCGGCTGCCTTGCGTTGCGGCGGTCCGCCCGCTCCGGCGGCGGCGAAGGCGGGCCAGGCCAGCACGGCCACAATGATCCCGGCCACGCCCGCCGCCAGCACGGCGGTCTGCCAGTCGGCCACGGCCATGATCATGGCGGCGGCGAAGGGGAATACCACCTTGCCGATGTCGCCGGTGAAATTGTAAAGGCCGATGGCGACACGGCGGCGTTCGGCGGGATAGGCCTGGACCACCATCGCCGAGGCCAGCGGATGCTGTACCCCCGAACCCGCCCCGGCGACCAGCAGCAACGTGGCCAGCGCCGTAAATCCGCCGGCCGCACCCAGGGCCATGTAGGCCAGCGCCGTCACCAACGTACCCAGCACCAGCACCGCCCGTTCGCCGAAGCGCTCGGCCAGGAACCCCGCCGGCACTTGGAAGCCCGCCATGGCCCCGGCCATGCAGGTCGACAGCCAGCCGACCTGGGTCAGCGACAGGTCGAACACCTGCTGCCACACCGGCAACAGCACGTAGAGCGCATCGGTGTAGCCGTCGTGGACCACATGGCAAGCGCCGCTCGACGTCAACGTCATGCGCGGCTTGCCGAGCCGCCGCGCCACTCGGGCAATCATCACTGCGATGTCCTTGTCATGGAACTGTCATATAGGCAGGAACGCGGCAGATGAAATTGTTTTTGTTGGTGCGCGGTATTGGTTGGGCTTATGGAAAGAGCGCAGTCGCTCCTCACCTGTCGTGCGCGGACTTGACCCGCGTATCCACGGCGTCGATGACGGTGAAGACGTCGGCCAGTCCCACCAGACCAAACATCAAGTCCGGACATGACGACGGAAGTTGATGCAAGGCCCGATTCCCCGTCCCAACTGCCCTCACGGAATCACGGGTGGTTGGGCCCAGAAGGTGCAATGGGGGAGCGGGCCGGCCTGGGCGCGGAATGCGCATAGACAGAGAATTGGGGCCGGACGGCGTTGCTGAAACCCAACCACTCCCCTATCGTACTCCCCCATCTCCCACCGCTTCGAGGTTCCTCATGTCCGCCGCCATGCCGTCCGCCCTGCGCCTGAACGATCAAGACAATGTGGCGGTCGCCATCCGGGCGCTGGAGGCCGGGCAGGACACGGGCATCGATGGAGTCGTCTGTAGCGCAGCCATCCCGGCCGGGCACAAGGTGGCGGTGAAAGCGGTCGCAGTGGGCGAGGCGGTGCGCAAGTACGGCCAGATCATCGGCTTCGCCGGCGCCGCCATCGCTCCGGGCGAACACGTACACACCCACAATTGCACCATGGGGGATTTCAACCGCGACTACGCCTTCGGCGCCGACGTGCGCAACATCCAACCCCTGCCCGACGACCAGTGCCGCACCTTCAAGGGCTACCGCCGCGCCGACGGCCGGGTCGGCACGCGCAACTATATCGGCGTGCTGACCTCGGTGAACTGCTCGGCCACGGTGGCGCGCTACATCGCCGACGCCTTCCGGGGCGAAGCGCTGGCCGAATACCCCAACGTGGACGGCGTCTCCGCCTTCGTGCACGGCACCGGCTGCGGCATGTCGTCCGATGCCTACGGCTATGCCCTCTTGCAACGCACGCTGTGGGGTTATGCCCGCCATCCCAACTTCGCCGGCGTGCTGCTGGTCGGCCTGGGCTGCGAGGTCAACCAGATCTCATTCCTGAAAGAGGCCTACGGCATCGAGGACGGCCCCACCTTCCAGACCATGACGATTCAAGAGTCCGGCGGCACCCGCGCCGCCGTCGAGGCCGGGATCGCCTGCATCCGCGACATGCTCCCGGCGGCCAACGCCGTCGAACGCGTCAACGTGCCTGCCAGCGAACTGACCATCGCCTTGCAGTGCGGCGGTTCGGACGGCTATTCGGGCATCACCGCCAACCCCTCATTGGGCGCCGCCGTCGACCGGCTGGTGGCCAATGGCGGCACGGCGATCCTCAGCGAGACGCCCGAGATCTACGGCGCCGAACATCTGCTGACCCGCCGCGCCGTCGACCAGGCGGTGGGCGAGAAGCTGGTGGAGCGCATCAAGTGGTGGGAGGACTACACGACACGCACCGGCGGCGAGATGAACGCCAATCCCTCGCCCGGCAACAAGGCCGGCGGCCTGACTACCATCCTGGAAAAATCCCTGGGCGCCGCAGCCAAGGGCGGCACCACCAATCTCGCCGGCGTCTATGAATACGCCGAACCGGTGACGGCCAAGGGCTTCGTGTTCATGGACTCGCCGGGCTACGACCCGGCCTCCATCACCGGCCAGGTGGCCAGCGGCGCCACCGTCGTGTGCTTCACCACCGGCCGCGGATCGGTCTTCGGCTACAAGCCCGCGCCCAGCATCAAGCTCGCCACCAACTCCGCCATGTACGCCCGCATGGCCGATGACATGGACATCAACTGCGGCGGCATCGTGGATGGTGAGGCGACGGTCGACGAAAAGGGCGGCGAGATCTTCGACACCATCCTCGACGTAGCGTCGGGCACGCCCAGCAAGTCGGAGGCGCTGGGCTTCGGCGACAACGAGTTCGTGCCCTGGCAGGTGGGGCCTGTGATGTGACGTCTATTGTCCGCGAAAGCGGGCCGGCCCCGGGCGCTTTCGCGCATAAGATACTAACCCGGGCACAACGGTGGGCGGGGATGCAAACACCTCTCCAACCCGCTACACTTCCACCTAATAAACAACCATACAATTCAGCCAGGGAGGCAGGCATGGCGGTGGATATCAGCATCGATCGGATCCGCGATCTGCCGGCGGCGCAGGCGGCCAGGCGTGGCGACAAGGTGGCCATGCGCTTCGAGGGCGCCACCACCACCTACGGCGAATTCGAGACCCGCTGCAACCGGGTGGCCAACGCGCTCATCGCGGCCGGTCTGGAGCCCCAGAGCCGGGTCGCCTGGGTGTCGAAGAACACCGACACGTTCTACGAGATGCTGTTCGGCGCGGCCAAGGCTAACTGCGTGTTGGTGCCGGTCAACTGGCGTCTGGCGCCGGCCGAGATCAGCTACATCGTCAACGATGCCCAGGCCAGGATGCTGATGGTCGGCGCCGACTTCGCCGAACTGGCCGCCGCCGCGCTGGGCGACCTGCCGACGGTCGAGACGGGGATCGCCGTCGACGGCGATCACGCCGAATGGCAAGCCTACACCGGCTGGCGCGACGCCCAGGGCGATACGGACCCGAACGTGCCCCACGCGCCCGACGACACCGCCATGCAAATGTACACCTCGGGCACCACCGGCCACCCCAAGGGCGCGGAACTCTCGCACCGCAATCTGATGGCCTCGGCCAACGCCGCCACCGCCGATATCGGCGATTGGTCGCCGGCCGACGTCTCGCAAGTGGTGATGCCCCAGTTCCATATCGCCGGCACGGTGTGGGGCCTGGTCGGCCTCTACGCCGGGGCCGAGGGCGTGGTCATGCGCGACGTCGACCCGCCGGCGATCCTGCAGTCCATCCAGAACGACCGCATCACCAAGTCGTTCATGGTGCCCGCCGTAATCCTGTTCCTGCTGCAGCAGCCCACTTGCCAGAACACCGACTTCTCGTCGCTGGAACTCCTGGTCTACGGCGCCTCGCCCATTCCCATGGACCTTCTGCGCAACGCCATGGCGGCGTTCGGCTGCGGCTTCGGCCAGGTCTACGGCCTGACCGAAACCACCGGCGCCGTCACCTATCTCGGGCCCGAGCACCACACGGCGGAAGGCTCGGAGCGCATGAAGTCCTGCGGCGCCGCCATGTCGGGCGTCGAGATGGCCATCCTCGACCCTTACGGCAAATTCATGCCGCCCGGCGAGATCGGCGAAATCGCCTGCCGCACGGCACTCAACATGAAGGGCTATTACAACAAGCCCGACGCCACCAAGAATGCCATCCGCGACGGCTGGTTCCACTCCGGCGATGCCGGCTACATGGACGCGGACGGCTACGTCTATATCTACGACCGGGTCAAGGACATGATCATCTCGGGCGGCGAGAACATCTACCCGGCCGAGGTGGAAAGCGCCCTGTTCGGCCACCCCGCCGTGGCCGACGTGGCGGTGATCGGCGTGCCCGACGAAACCTGGGGCGAACAGGTCAAGGCCATCGTCGTCAAGGCTCCCGACGCCGACGTCAGCGCCGACGACCTGATCAACTTCACCCGCGAGCGCATCGCCCACTACAAAGCGCCCAAGACGGTGGATTTCATCGACGCCCTGCCCCGCAACCCGTCCGGCAAGATCCTCAAACGGACGCTGCGCGAGCCCTATTGGGAGGGGCATGAGAAGCAGGTGGTGTGAGGTCGGAGGGCATCGTCCTCCGCGTCATCGCGGGCTTGGTATTTAGGCCGTACATGACAGAAGAGGAGACGCCCCTTCCTCCCGCGCATGGCAGCCATGCCCGCCCTTACCGTTTCCGTCATGGCGCGGCCCGGCCGTCCGTGGCATGGTCCGGGGCCATGAGTGCTCCCTCTCGTACGTCCGCCGCCGCATCCTCCAGCGTCACCGACGCGCCCCGTTTCGGCGTCGGCCTCGCCGCCGCGTTGGCGATCGTGTGTATCTGGTCGGGCTTCATCGTCGTTGCCCGATTCGGGGTCACCAACACCCTGACCATCTACGACGTGGCCGCGTTGCGTTTCGGCTTCGCCGGGCTGCTGATGCTGCCGTTCGCCTTTCTGTGGTGGCCGAAGCAGCTCTCGGTCTGGCAGTGCCTGTTCCTCGCCTCCGGGCCCGGCGTGCCCTACGCGCTGCTGGCCTTCCAGGGCATGACGGCGGCGCCCGTATCCCATGCCGGCGCGGTGATGAACGGCTCGTTGCCGGTGTTCGCGGTGTTGGTCGGGCTGTTGTGGCTGCGCGACATCCCCACCGGATGGAAAATCGCCGGTGTTGTGCTGATCGCCGCCGGCAGCGCCGTCATGGGCTTTTCCGGTGACGGCGGCGGCGCCGCACAGGCGAGCCTGTGGATCGGCTACGGCTTCATGCTGGCGGCCTCGCTCTTACTCACCGTCTACATGGTGGCGACCCGGCACTGGGGGCTCAAGCCGCGCGAGATGCTGGCCGTGGTGCCGGTGCTCAACGGCGTGCTGTTCGTGCCGCTGTGGTTCCTGCTGCCGAGCCGCTTGGGCGAAGCGCCTTGGGCCGAAATCCTCTTGCAGATGCTCTACCAGGGCCTGGGGCCAAGCCTGATCGCCGTGCCGCTCTTTGTGGTGGCGCTACGCAACCTGGGGGCCACCGGCACCGCCGCCCTGATGGCCGCCGTGCCCGCCGTTGCCGCCCTTGCCGCCGTCCCGGCGCTGGGCGAGGTCCCGACCCCATGGGAATGGCTCGGTATCGCCGTGGTCACCGCGGGGATTTTGCTGACGGTGAAACCGGCCAAGGGGTAGACTGTTCCCCGGCAACCGGGAGGACCGCACCGCCATGCATCTGCAGCCGATCGAATGGAACCCGCGCTGGGACGCCCGCCCGGTATGGGCCTATGGCACGGCCATCGTGGCGCTATGGACGCTGCCGTGGTTCGGCGTCGAATGCCTGTTCGGCTGGTGCGCCGTGCAGGATGACGACTGGTGGTTCCTGGCACTGGCGCCAGCCCTGCCGGCGCTGCTGTTTTCCGGCCCGCTGTTCAAGTTGGCCGACCGGCTGCGCGGACGGGGCGCGGCCGACGATGATGACGATGACATCTAGGACGGCACCGGCGCCGTGAACAAGACACGCATGAAAAGCTGGGACGAGGCCCGCGAAGACCTGCGACGGGCGGTCGCGCAAGGGACGGCCCCGGACGACGCCTGCGCCGCCCTCGACCGTGCCCTCGCCGAAGGCCGCAGAGTGGAGGCGATCCGGCTGCTGCGCCAATACGGCATTGACATCGGCGATCCGTGATCCCGACATGGACATTTCCGCCGCTCGCTTTATGATGCGAACAAAATGGAAACATAGAGGCGGAAATGGTCGATGAATCGTTGATTGTGAACTTGGCGCCGCCGCGGTTCGCCGAGCATGGCGGCATGACGGTGGCGGGCCTGTGCCGGCGCTATTCCTTCGAGACCAACGTGGGCATTCCCGAGCAGTGGCGCGATTTCGGCGGCCGGGCGGGCGAGATCGCGGCCGGCACCGGCGAGCTGTTTTACGG
Source organism: Sneathiellales bacterium (assembly GCA_028277845.1). Classification (GTDB taxonomy): domain Bacteria; phylum Pseudomonadota; class Alphaproteobacteria; order JANQFL01; family JANQFL01; genus JANQFL01. The sequence goes on along the minus strand of JANQFL010000075.1, from coordinate 64,679 downwards.
CGTTTGTTACAACAGCGACGACGAGGGCAATTTCGACTACATGGCCGGCGTCGAAGTGACGACGGACAACAACCTGCCCGACGGCATGGACGCCGTCACGGTGCCGCCCGGACGCTACATCGTCTTCACCCACTCGGGCGACATCGCCGATTTCCGCAAGACCGCCTACACGGTGTGGCACAAAGGCCTGGCGGACGCCGACGTCACCCACCGCCCGGCGCCCGACTTCGAGCTCTACGACCACCGTTTCGACGCTTCGACCGGCCGGGGCGACGTCGAATACTGGGTGCCGATCGAGTAGATTTTGGAGCGCGAAAGCGCCCGGAGCGGGCCAGGCGCTTTCCTGAACTCAATGATTGTTAATCCGCCAGCGGTGCCGGGGCGATGACTTCGCGCACGGTACCATCGCGCACGTCGTAGAGCAGGCCCGAAACGATGATATGCCCGGGCAGTTCGGGCGCGTCGCGCAGGCGTTGGATGTCTTCGCGCAGGCTCTGTTCGTGGTCGGTGATGGCCACGTGCGATACGTCGACGCCGAGCTTGGCCTTGAGGGCGCCCTGCAACTGGGGATCGGCGAAGCGTTCGGCGCCGCACTGGGTGTGCTGCATCAGCACCAGTTCGAACCGGCCCGGGGTACTGCCTTCCATCTGACCAACCAGGAACGCCAGTGCCGCAACCTCCTGCACCACCTCCGGCGTCACCCGCCCGCCGGTGTTGCGGATCACCACGGCATCGCCCAGTTCCAGGCCCATCACGTGGGCCGGGTCGACCCGGGCATCGGCGCAGGTCAGCATCACCGTGCGCAGTTTCGGCAGGACCGGCAGATCCGCGGCGGCGAAATCGCCGGCAAAGCGGCGGTTGCGGTCGAGAAGCGTCGCCGTTCCGGACGACTCGGTTGTCTGAGTCATGGCAGTCATGAGAGGGATCTCCTGGTTGATTGCACGCCTTCGGCTGTGTCACATATAGGAGATAAAGTTATCACTTTATATTTTCAAGTTTTAAATTGATAAAATAAAGTGATATCCGTGCCCGTTGACTTGTGCCCGTTGACCCGTTGTCTGGAGACATTCGGCCATGGCCTCCGCCCGCCGCTACAAGATCCTCTGCCCCATCGCCCGCGCACTCGATGCCGTCGGCGACCGTTGGGACCTGCTGATCCTGCGCGACCTGCACGCTGGTCCCGCCCGCTTTAAGGACCTGCAGACCGGCCTGCCCGGCATCGCCACCAACCTGCTGGCGGACCGGCTGGTCAAGCTGGCCGATATCGATCTGATCGAGAAGATCGAGACCCAGCTGGGCGTCACGGTTTACGCCCTGACCCCGCGCGGCGCCAAGACCCGCAACCTGCTGTTCGAGCTGTCCCAGTTCGGTACCCAGTTCCCGCCCGACCCAGACGTCAAGCCGACCACCAGCTACCGCACCGTGGCGGTGACCATGGCGGCGATGCTGGAGCGCGGCGCCACCGCCGACGACCGCCTGCGCCTGCAGCTCAACATCGGCGGCGAGCCCTACTGTATCACCGTGCGCGGCACGCAAACGGCCATGGCGCTCGGTCCCTGCGAGAACCCCGAAGCGGTCCTCTCCACCACATACGACGCCCTGCTCGCCGTCGGCGACGGCGCCCTCCCGCCCGATGCCTTCTCCCGCGAACACCTGACCCTCATCGACGGCGACCCCGACGCCCTGCAGCGCTTCCTCACCCTCTTCGTCCGCGCGCTCACCCACCTCGGCGGGGCGGAGGACGGGGAGGACTGAAAACACCTTGGCAAATCGTCATGCACGGACTTGACCCGCCTATCCACGCGGTGCCGTGCATCCGGCGGGTGACGTTCTCAATGCATTCTGGGCTGATAGCCGTGGATACCCGGATCAAGTCCGGGCAAGACGAGAGTGTGTTCCTGGCATGACGAGTTGAGGCACTATCCCGCCGCGAGCCGTTTCTCCTCCCTCTCCTTCAACGGGGGTGCCTGGCCCGAGACGCGGCGGATGTGGCCGACGGCCTTGCGCGCCGATTCGGTCTGGGTCAGCAGGTCGAGGCGCTGGTCGTCGTCCTCGTGGGCTTCGGCCAGGGAGGGGTCGAAGTAGGTGTCGCGGTTCGGGTCCTTTTTGAGGCGCTGGCGGATGCGTTCGAGCTGCCAGGCGCGGGCGCCGAGGCGGGCGAACTTGGCCACCGTCTCGCCCCAGTAGAGCGGGTAGAACCGCCACGGCGGCAGGATGGGGAAGCCAGGCCGCCGGTCGGTGCGGGATTTCAGGCGCAGGAAACCGCACTGCAACGGGTGCAGCTTCTCGATCTCGGTGCCCGCCGAGAACCACAGCAGCATGGACATCAGGCGCCCCAGCCCGCGGCCGCGCGAACGGCGCATGATGGTTTCCATGTGCTCGGGCGTGTAGTAGAGCTGCCACATATCGTCGTAGACCTTCTGCCACTCGGCCTGGCTCATGTTGGCGTGGCCGGTGGTGACGTGCTCCAGGTCGTACTTGTTCATGTCCGGGTCCATGGCGACGCCCTTGGTCCACAGGGTCTTGTGGTCCTCGGACCCGGGCAGCGGCGTGAGGAAGAAGAACTCCAGGATGTCGACCGGCAGTTCACGCTTGATGATCTCCACGTCGTGGCGGATGGTCTCCGGCGTGTCGTTGGGGAAGCCCAGGATGTAGCCGGCGTAGGTGATGACCTTCGCCGCCTTCCAGGCCTGGATCATGGCGCGGTATTCGGTGATCTTGTTCTGCCGCTTCTTGGCCGCCAGCAGGTTGTCGGGGTTGATGTTTTCGAGCCCGATGAACACCCGCACCACGCCGGCGCGGCGCGCCTTCTCGACGAAGTTGGGGATCTTGTGACACAGCGTGTCGACCTGGATGATCAGCCGCACCTTGATGTTGTCGGCTTCCCTGAGCGCGATGATGCGGTCGAACACGTCCTCCCAGTCGTGGTTGCGGGCGAAGTTGTCGTCGGTGATGAAGAACCGCGTCACGCCCTGGGCGATGTTCTGGCGGATGATTTTCTCGATGTCGTCGGCCGAACGGGTGCGCGACTTGCGGCCCTGCACGTTGATGATGGTGCAGAACGAGCACTGGAACGGGCAGCCGCGTCCGGCGTCGAAGCTGGTGTAGTTGTCAATGGTCTTGGCGACCTTGTGTTTCGGCAGGAACGGCACGGGCACGGTGCCGATGTCGGGCAGGTCGCCGATGTGGTTGTAGATCGGCTTGAGGTCGCCGGCCGCCGCGTCGCGCAGCACATCATCGAACCGCCCGCCCTCGGCCTCGCCAGCGAACAGGGATATGCCGAGATCGAGCGCTTCCTGCAGGTCCGGGTGGGTCTCGTCGAACATGGACATCAGGCCCGAGACGTGGAACCCGCCCATGATCACGGGGATGCCCTCGGCCCGCAGCGTGCGGCCGATGTCGAGCGCCCGGGGATACTGGTTCGACTGCACGCCGACCAGCCCGACCAGGCCGAAATTGCCGCTGTCGTAGAAGCGCCGCTTGATGGCGGAGAGGTCGACCCGCGCCGTCACCTCGTCGACGGTATCGACCGCGATGGCGTGATCGGGACCCAGCACTTGCCGGTCCGCCGAATCGCAGGCGATGGCGTTCATGACAGCCAGGGAGTTGGCGGGAATGACGCCCCGGAACCAGCGGATGACGTAACCGTCGTCGTCGTACTTGGACGGTTTGATCAACACGACTTCGAACGAACGCGTCTTCATGCCTGCCCCCCACGACGGTCGGTCAGTTGGCCGGCTAAACGGCCGGTGCGCCGCGTTTCGGCGGCGAAGTCTCTCTCCTAGTCTCCTGGAAGCTACGGATACGCGGTACACACGTGACAAAACGCGGACGCGGTAATCCCTACGGGTTTGGTCGGGTAAGAGTATAGGCGCAGTTTTCGGTAGCGGGCAAATGGCATGACCCCTCGCCCCTCCAACGCGGGCCCGACCCCCATACTCCGCCGCCGAGGCCGTGACGGACCGGTCATGTTGTGCCGAGAAGCGCGATCACCTCCGACGGGCCGCCTTCGGATGCGGGTGATGGACGTGTTCGTGGCGATGGAGCTGCCGCCTCTGGAACACCCGATTTGCAAAACCCGGGACCCGGATACTGTCGGTATTGTTTACACCGAGAATACACGCAGAATTTTTAATCAACCACTCGATTTTTCGAATGTTTAAGAAGTATACTGCACTTATAAGATGTATTATAGAGTTATTTTTGTCGAAAAACTTTACATTCGATGGATAGCACCCGAAAAGTATTTAGGTAAGTTATTGAAAATATACGGAAAACAAATCTGGAACATTTCTTGCTTCGATGGAACGTGACAAAGATCGATGACAAGAAAACAAACAGGAAGGACGCCAGATGTCGGGCAGTTTTCGTTTGTTTGCTTGCAGCTTTGTTTGCTCATACGCGACTTGCCTATCGATTAAAGGCGCAAACGATCGATTTCCTTTGTTATCCGGCGGTTTTCTCGCCATCGGCGACACGCCGGATTTGCCCAACGGGCCAATCGAGATCATCCCGAACCCGTCAACCGCGTTCTTTGCCGGTCCGATCCCACCGGTCCCGGCCCCATGAGACGGCGAACGCAAGCGGGCTGACCGTCCGGTCCACTGGCCACGGCAAACAGGAGACACCCATGTCGAATGTCAGAGTGAAGCTGACGATAAACAACCAAACAGGCAACACCATCAAATGCACGAACACGAAATGCGAATCGATTTCGGGCATGGAAGGCGGGGTGACCACGATCGCGGACGGAGAGTCCAAGACCTTCACGGCAACGTCCAGCGACCGCATCTTTTGCACCTGGGTAGAGGAAGGGGCGTACGGTGCCTGGGAGATGGGCATGACCTGTCCCAAGAGTTCGTCCAACAGCGCCTACGGCAGCACCAATGCCGGGCTTCAGCACTACGATCGCAGTGGAACGCCGGTCGAGTTCGAATATATCCCCGGCACACCGAATCAGGCCGACTGGAACCACGGCAATCAAAACAATGGAGACACAATCTCCTACGGCGACTGCTCGTAAGGTTTGACCAGCCGAATTTCAGCACACGCAATTGCGGAGAGGGAGCGTTCCATGTCCACGAGAGTCACACTCATTGTCGAGAATTCAACCGGGCAAACGGTGAAGTGCACGGACACGCGCTGCGCCTCGTTCGATAACTTGAACAGCACGACGACCATTCCGGATGGCGAGAAAGGCACTTATACGTCAGAGTCCTCCGATCGCCTTTTCTGCACGTTCGAACAGGAAGACGGCAACGGCGTATGGGAGATGGGCATGACCTGCCCCAAGAGTTCGCACAACAGTGCCCAGGGCAGTGCCCAAGCCGGCCTTCAGACCTACGACCAGGAAGGCACGCCGGTGACGTTCACCTACAAACTCGGCGAGGAAAACGAGGCCGACTGGGACCACGGCAACAAGAACGACGGCGATCACGTCGCCTACGGCGATTGCAGCTAGGACCGTTCGAAAACAGTTGGTCCTGATCGTTTGCGTGGTGAGCCTGGTCCCGCTCCGGCACCTGCGCGTGCCCGGCTAGTGGCGGCGGGCGTGTAGGGCACGGAAACGCGTCACCTCTCCTGCAAGGCCAGGCGCACACCGAGGCCGCAGTAGATGGTGCCCACCACCCTGCCCTGCCAGCGCAGGAAACCGGGGTGGCGGCGCAGCCAGCGGCCGACGCCGCCGGCAAACACGGAGACCACCATGGTGCTGAGCAAGCCCATGGCGACGAACAGCAGCCCCAGCACGGTCAGTTGCAGGGCCACGGCGCCGTTTTCCGGTTTGACGAACTGGGGCAGGAAGGCGAGGAAAAACAGCGCGGATTTCGGGTTCAGCACTTCGGCCAGAATGGCCTGGCGCAAAGCCTGCGGGGCACTGATGCCCGCATTGCCCGTGGTGACGTCGGTCTGCGGTTTTTCCAGGATCGCCCGGATGCCGAGATAGACCAGGTAGGCGGCGCCGGCATATTTCACTAAATTGAACAGCAGGGCCGACGTCAGAATGATCGCCGACAGCCCGAACACGGCCATCATGGTGTGAATGACGTCGCCGACGGCAATACCGAGCCCAGTCGCCATGCCGACCCGCGTGCCCGACGTGCTCGCCCGCGCCAGCGTCAGCAACGTCGCCGGCCCAGGAATGAACACGAAGCCGAGTAGGATGACGAGATAGGTGATCAGTGTGGCTTGGTCGATCATCGGCGTGCGTTCCCGTCAGTAGATTGTGTTGGATTTAGACCACGACCCTCGTGTCATGTCATGCGCGGACGGAACGGCGTCACCCCACATCGTCCCAATGGCAGATCTTAACGCCCGCGGCTTGCATCGCCGACATTGCGGCTTCGAGTGAGCCGTCGAGATCGATGGCGCGGCAGGCGTCCTCGACCAGGATCACGTCGAAGCCTTCCTTACGGCCGTCCTCGGCCGAGTAGTAGACGCAGAAGTCGGTGGCCAGGCCGGTCATGAACAATCGCGTGATGCCGCGCTCGCGCAAATAGCCGGCGAGGCCGGTGTGGGTGGTCTTGTCGTTTTCGTAGAACGCCGAATAGCTGTCGATACCCGGGCGGAAGCCCTTGCGGACGATCATCTCGGCGTTGGGCAGGTCGAGGTCGGCGTGAAACGCCGCGCCGTTGGTGCCCTGCACGCAGTGGTCTGGCCACAGCACCTGCACGCCGTAGTCCAGGTCCACCGTCTCGAACGGGGCCTTGCCGTCATAAGAGGACGCAAAGGAAGCGTGCCCCGCCGGGTGCCAGTCCTGGGTCATCACTACGTGGGGGATCTTTTTCGCCAGCGCATTGATGACCGGCACTACCTGGTGGCCGTCGGGCACGGCCAGGTTGCCGCCGGGACAGAAATCGTACTGCACGTCGACCGCCACCAGGGCGTCTGTCTCGGGATTGATGCTGATGCTCATGATGCGGACGTCTCCTGCGGGGAATGTTCGCGCAAACTCTATCTTCGCCGCCTACTCCTGTCATGCACGGAGAAATGAAGACGACAGCACCGCCCCTCACCCGTCATGCCCGCGCTTGACGCGGGTATCCACGTCGTGCTGCGACTCAATCCTCGGGCAGTCCGCCAAACCATTGACACGGAGGGACGTGGGTACCCGGGACAGGCCCGGGCACGACGACGGAGTGTGAGGCGAGCGGGGACGCTGATGGCGCGGCCCCACATAACCCTCCTCTTACACCTTGCAGCCCGACGCCGGCGCGATGGCGCCCAGCGGCTTGATCACCTTCAACGAACCGCCCTCGGTGCGGGCGATGTACATGTTCATGGTGATGTGGTGGTCGCCCGACGTGATCGAGGCGTCGCCGGTCGGGATCTTGAAGTTGAGCCCGGCCATGCCGTCGACCGCCGCCTCGCGGCTGATGGTGCCCTGTTTCTCGAGCCCCGCCTTCAGCGCCATCAGGGCGTTGTAGTGGGTCATGACGTAGTGCGAGACGCCGGTGTCGGCGCCGTGCATCTTGCGCACCCGGCCGACGAAATCGGCCACGCCCGGCGAGCTGTCGGATGCCACGAACGGTACGCCGCAGTACATGTTCTCGCCCTTGCCTTCGCCGAAGGCACCGAGATAGGTCTCGGAGAAGCCGAGGAACGCCACCGTGGTCTTCTTCATCAGGCCGAATTCCTCGGCCTGCTTGATGAAGGTGATGCCGTCGGCACCCGGCAGGGCGAACAGCAGGATTTCGGCGCCCGAGTCGGCCACCTTGCGGATCACCGACGAGAAATCCTTGACGCCCCACGGCGTGTATTCCTCGCCCAGGTCCTTACCACCGGTCTGGCCGATCATCGCCTTGGCCGCCTTGAACATGTTGCGCGGCCAGACATAGTTGGCGCCGAACATGTAGTAGCTGGTGCCGATGCCCTGGTCTTTCAGGTACGGGATCAGCGGCGCCGTGTCCTGGTTCGGCACGGTGTTGAAGAAGAATGTGTAACGGCCGCAGCCGCCGCCCTGGTCGTCGGCGCCCTCATAGTTGGTGGCGTAGAGAAGCGGCGTCTTGAGCCGTTCCTGGAACGGGATCATGGCGTTGCGGCCCGACGAGGTGATCGGCCCGACCACGGCTGTAACCTCGTCGCGCTGGATCAGCTTGCGCGCCTTCTCGGCCGCCGTCTTTGGGTCGGTCTTCATGTCCTCGTAGATCATCTCGACCTTGGAACCGGCGATGCCGCCGGCGGCGTTGATCTCGGCCGCCGCCAGGTCCAGGCCGATGCGCGCCTGGGCGCCGAACAGTTCCAGCCCGCCCGAGAACGGCAGCGCCGCGCCGACCTTGACCGAACCGGCAGCGATGGCGGGAAAACCGAACGACGATGCGCCGGCCAGCGCACCCGCCGCGGCGGTGGATTTCAGGAACGTGCGTCTCGTGAAGTGTGACATGGTCTCTCCCCGTCTTGTCTCTCGCTATGAACCTGTTTATTAGTATACAAACAATGATACGCGCGCACCGGGGGATGACAAAGGAATTTCTTGTCCGCACAATCGGCGCGACGAGACCAATGAATACGGCTTAACCGGGGCCGAAACAACAGGGAGTAGCGGACCGCGCTACAAAAACGCGGCGCGGCGTGTGAGGGGATGGCGGTTCTCGAAATCGACGGATTGCGCAAGGACTTCGGCGGCCTGGCCGCGGTCGACGGCTTTTCCTTCGCCCTCGAGGCCGGCCAGTTGCACGCCCTGGTCGGCCCGAACGGCTGCGGCAAGTCGACGTTGTTCAACCTGATCACCGGCGCGTTTCCCGCAAGCGGCGGCACGGTACGCTTCGACGGCCGCGAGATCACCGGCCTGGCCAGCTACGAGATCGCCCGCCTCGGCGTCGGCCGCAAATTCCAGGTGCCCGCCGTGTTCGACGAACTGACGGTCGCCGAGAACCTCTCGGTGCCGCGCTGGCCCGAAAAGCGCCTCGGCTTGTGGCGCCAGGCGGCGGCGGAGGACGTGGCCGACCTGCTCGACCTGATCAAACTCGCCGACAAGCGCGACCAGCCCGCCGCCGACCTCTCCCACGGCGAGCGTCAGTGGCTGGAGATCGGCATGCTGCTGGCCAGCGGCGCGCGCCTGTTGCTGCTCGACGAACCGACCGCCGGCATGACCGTGACGGAAACACGCGCCACCGCAGATCTGATTAAAGACATCGCGTCCCGGGGCGAGGCCACAATTCTCGTGATTGAGCACGACATCGGCTTCATCCGCGATCTCGGCTGCCCGGTGACGGTGATGAGCAAGGGCCGGGTGCTGCGCTCGGGCAGCTACGACGACATCCGCGCCGACGACGAGGTGCGCGAACTCTACTTCGGCCGGAAGCACTGAGATGCTGACGGTCGCGGGCCTGGAATCCGGCTACGGCGCCAGCACGGTGCTGCACGGCGTCGACCTGAGCGTCGCCGCCGGCACCGTCACCGCCCTGATGGGCCGCAACGGCATGGGCAAGACCACGTTCCTGCGCACCGTCGTCAACCAGGTGCCGGCACGCCGGGGCACGGTGACGTTCAAGGACAGCGACATCACCCGGCAGTCGAGCCACAAGATCGCCCGCGCCGGATTGGGATACGTGCCCCAGGGCCGCGAGGTGTTCGACGCCTTCACCGTCGAGGAAAACCTGCGCCTCGGCATGCTCGGCCACGGCCGTGGCAAGGACCCGGTGCCGCAGCGCCTGTACGAGTGGTTCCCCATCCTGGCCGAACGCAAGAGCCAGAAGGCCGGCACGTTTTCCGGCGGGCAGCAGCAAATGCTGGCCATCGCCCGGGCGCTCGCCGCCGACCCGGACATGCTGCTGCTCGACGAACCGACCGAAGGCATCCAGCCGAGCATCGTGCACGAGGTCGGCGAAACGATCGCCCGCATCGCCAAGGAGACCGGGCTGACGGTCTTGGTCGTCGAGCAGAACGTCGACATGGTGCTGACCGTGGCCGACACCGTTGCCTTCATGGACAACGGCGTCATCGTCGAGCAATGCGGCCGCGACGCGCTGGAGGCCGACGAAACCATCCTGCACCGGCATCTGTCGATTTGAGGGAGACCCCGTGACCGAAGTTTTCGCCATCGGCCTCAACAGCCTCTCCTACATCCTGATCCTCATCCTGGTGGCGCTGGGGCTGGTGGTGGTGTTCGGCATGATGGGCGTGATCAACATGGCCCACGGCGAGCTGTTCATGCTGGGCGCCTACACCGTGGTCGCCGTCGAGGGCGCCGGGGCGCCGTTCTGGGTCGCCGTGCTGGCCGCGCCGCTGGTGGTCGGCGCCGCCGGGCTGGTCATTGAATGGTCGTTGATACGCCACATCTACCACCGGCCGTTGGACACCATCCTCGCCACCTGGGGCCTCTCCATCGCGCTGAAGCAGGCGGCGATCCTGGTCTTCGGCCCGGCCAGCCACAGCGTCATCGCGCCGATCCAGGCGGAGGTCAGCTTCGGCGCCTTCGCCTACCCGGCCTACCGGCTGCTGCTGATGGGTATCGCGGTGGCCGTGATCGCCGCGGTGTTCGTCATTTTCCTGCGCTCCGACTTCGGCCTGCAGGCCCGCGCCGTCATCGCCCGGCCCCACACGGCGGCCAGCCTGGGTATCGACACCCGGCGCATGTACCGGGTCACCTTTGTCATCGGCACCGCCATCGCCGGGCTGGCCGGGGCGCTAGTGGCGCCGCTGATCAGTGTCGACCCGCAGATGGGGCTCGGCTACCTGATCCCCGCCTTCCTCTCCATCCTGGTCGGCGGCGCGGGTCCGCTGGCCGGCGTGCTGGCCGGCGGCGGCGTGGTCGGCGGCACCGACAGCATCCTCACCATCTGGCTGTCGCCGGTGGTGGCGCAGATCGCCGTCTTCACCCTGGCCATCCTGGTCATCCGCCTGCGCCCGCAAGGCATCCTGGGGGACAAGTCGTGAGCGCATCAAGCACGACGGCCAGAAGCGGCCGCCTGCCGGTGTGGCTCGGCGCCGCCGTGTTCGCCGCCCTCGCCCTGGTGCCCCTGGCCGGCGACTACTGGACCGACCAGTTCGCCCGCTACATCCTCTACGGCGTGTTCGCTATGTCGCTCAGCCTGGTGTGGGGCCGCGGCGGCATTCTGTGTCTGGGCCAGGCCATGTTCTTCGGCCTCGGCGGTTACCTCATGTCCGCCGTCACCATGGGCATGCTGGGCGACTGGCTGATGTCGAGCTATCTCGGCCTGCTCATCGCCGTCATCGGCGCCGGTCTGTTCGCCGCCTTTCTCGGCTACTTCCTCTTTTGGGGCAAGGGCCTGTCCGGGCCGTACTTGGCTATCGTCACGATCGCCATCGCCTACATCCTCGAACAGCTCATCAACAGCTGGTACGGTCTCGGCGGCGCCAACGGCCTGTCCGGCGTGCCGCCCCTCAACACAGGCGTGTTCGGCGGCGTCGAGTTGTGGGAACCGGTTCCGCGCTTCTACACGCTGCTCGTCGTCGGCCTCCTGGTCTACATCTTCCTCGAACGCCTCGTCGCCTCGCCCTTCGGCGTGGTGCTGACGGCGGTCAAGACCAACCCGGAACGGGCCGCTTTCTTCGGCTACCGGGTGCTGTGGGTGCGGCTCGGCGCCTTCACCATCGGCGCCGCCGTCGCCGGCCTCTCCGGCGCGCTGTTCGTCGCCACCGACGAATTCGCCTCCCCCACCCTGATCGGCTTCGCATTGTCGGCCGAAGTGCTGATCTGGGTGGCGCTGGGCGGCAAGGAAATGGTCCTCGCCGCCTTCCTCGCGGCGATCGGCGTCCGACTGATCGAAAGCCTGTTCGGCCAACTCCTCGGCGACTACTGGATCTTCGCCCTCGCCCTCGTGTTCATGGTGTCTGTGGTTCTGCTACCGCAAGGCCTGCTGGCGACGCCGCTGAATTGGCTGGGGAGCCGGCTCTCCCGCTAGTTTTCCAAACTCATCATCACCGGACTTGATGCGGTGATCCACGAGGTACTGCACTTCCGACCGATCACGGTCATCTCTGCCATCGACAACGTGGATAAACGGATCAAGTTCGGGTAGGACTGAGTGGAATTCAGGTATTCCTGTTAATACGCTACCAACCGCTTCGACCGCCATTTGGGGCCAGCAGGTTATATTTGTTGGCAATATCACACCGACTAACGTCAAAATTTTATAAATAGGAACGCTATTGGTAGCAATCGGCAGGTTCATATATAATACTATTAGTACATTTTCTGGCAGCCGTAGATTACTTTTACGTGAATAAGGCGCAACAAATGAATAAAAATGAGCTAATCAAATTAGTGGCAGTTACAGCTGGATTATCTTTGAACGATGCACGTACCGCTGTCGATACAATATTCAATACGATTGGAAACTCCCTTAGCGAAGGATTAGAAGTTCGGTTGGTTGGTTTTGGCACATTTTCTGTCACACAGAGAGTAGCGAAAGAAGGTCGAAATCCTCGGACTGGCCAAATAGTCCACATACCGGGCGGAAAACAACCAAAATTCAAGGCTGGAAAAGTACTAAAATATGCCGTTCAGGGTGGAAATGGCGACGATGATGATACAGACGATCCTGGACCAGGGATAAGACGTTAACCATTTGGAGGTATATAATTGTCGGACGACGTAGAGCACCCGACGCCGGGCGAGCTAAAGGACAACGTTGATAGCATGGAAGTTGACGAGTCCAGAGACGAATCAGCCAAGCTAGAAGCTCTGAGACAAATACGTCTCGGAGAGAAAAACTATGTAACTGGCCGCATTGGGGAAACCTGTAGATTTATAGGCTTCGGTGTATTGGCAATCTTTTACACAGTACTAACTTCTGACAAACCTTTCGCTCAAGATATTGTAACTAATCATGGTATTGCCCTCTATTTGACAGGGCTAACTGGGGCAACAGCAATATTCTCAGATTATTTGCAGTATCTATGTGGCGCTTTTGCAGTTGAAAAAGCGCTGAGCCGGGAAGACGGAAAACTGCATTATAAAAAAAGCTGGTTTAGCTACAAACTAAGACGGATCTTTTATTGGACTAAGCAAATTTCTGCACTGGTGGCTTCAGGTTCTGTTGTCTATATCGTCTTATTTCAGTTCATAGTTTTAAGTTAGATACAATTCCCTGTACGTTTATTGAGGCTCTCTAGATTAGAAAAATGTTTGTTTCGCCCCCTGTATTTAAGGTTATAGATTTTCATCCTCCACTCGGGTCGTCACTCGCTTCTTCCGCCGCCGCGCCGCCCGACAATTTGCCCGATGCAAACAGCACGGAAAATAGAGCCGTGCCCAACGCAACCCACAAGACGCCTATCGCATTGGCCGGAAGGCGACGCATGCTCTGTTCCCATGACTGTTCGGACTGAGGGAACGAAAGACCCTTCGTCCCGCAGGAAGAGATAACATTTTCACGCCGGACGGCAACCGGCATGCGCGAAAAAGTGGCAGCTGCCGGTCCGTGTGTGATGCACCGGCCGTCCGCTGCTTCCCCGGGTACCGCCGGTGGCCGTGACACCGGCGATTCGGTGGTCGGATCGTCAGACCGTCAAGTAGGCGGCCCGCACCTCCTCGTCGGCGGCCAGGTCGGCCATGGTGCCTTCGTAGCGGATGCGGCCCTTTTCGATGATGTAGGCGCGGTCGGCCAGCAAAGTGGCGAAGTGCAGGTTCTGTTCCGACAGCAGCACCGTCAGGCCCTCCGATTTCAACGCGCCGATGGTCTGCGCCATCTGTTCGACGATGACCGGCGCCAGGCCTTCCGAGGGCTCGTCCAGCAGGATGGCCGAGGGGTGGCCCATCAGCGTGCGGGCAATGGTCAGCATTTGCTGTTCGCCGCCGCTCATGCGTCCGCCCGGCCGGTTGCGCATTTCCGCCAGATTGGGGAAGACGGAGAACAGCTTCTCGACGGTCCAGGCCGGCGCGCCCTCACGCTCCGGCTGGCGGCCCACCTCCAGGTTCTCCATCACCGTGAGGTCGGTGAAGATGCGCCGGTCCTCCGGCACGTAGCCCAAGCCCTTCTGGCAGATGGTATGGGACCCGGCGCCTGAGATGGTCTCGCCGTTGAACATGACGCTGCCCGAGGTCGGTTTGACCAGGCCCATGATGGTCTTGAATGTGGTCGACTTGCCGGCGCCGTTGCGGCCCAGCAGGGCGACAACCTCACCCCGGCCCACATGCAGGGTGACGTCGGCCAGGATATGGGCGCGGCCGTAGTGGCTGTGCAGGTCGGCGACGTCAAGCATGGGTCCCTCCCGCCGCGGCATCGGCCGTTGTGGTGGCTGCCGGCTGTTCGTCGGATCCGAAAGTCGACCCCGCGCCCAGATAGATCTCCTGCACCAGCGGGTCGGCGCGCACGGCGGCCGGGCTGCCCTCGGCCACCAGTTCGCCGCGGTTGAGCACCATGACCCGGTCGGAGTGGGCGAACACCACGTCCATGTCGTGTTCGGTGAACAGCACGCTGATGCTGCGTTCACGCACGATGCCGGCGGTCAGGGCCATCAGGTCGATGCGCTCCTGCGGTGCCATGCCGGCCGTGGGTTCATCCATCAACAGCAACTGTGGTTCGTTGGCGAGCGCCACCGCCAGTTCGACCCGCTTGAGATCCCCGTAGGCCAGCACGCCGCAGGCCCGTTCCGCCTGTTCCGCCATGCCGACCCGGTCCAGGAGCGCCAGGGCCTCGTCGGCATAGTGGTCGCCGGTGCGGCGCCACAGGGCCCGGATGCGCTTGTGGTGGGAGATCAGCGCCATCTGCACGTTCTCGCGCACGGTCATGGAGGCGAAGGTGGCGGTGATCTGGAACGTCCGGCCGACACCCAGGCGCCAGACCTGGCGCGGCGTCATGCCGACCAGTTCCCTGCCCTGCAGCTTGACCGAACCGGCATCGGGCGGGAGTTGGCCGTTCAGCATGTTGAAGCAGGTGGTCTTGCCGGCGCCATTGGGGCCGATCAGCGCCAGCAGTTCACCGGCGTCGAGGAAGAAGTTGACGTCGGCGACGGCATGCACGCCGCCGAACGATTTGCTCAGCCCCCGGACCGCAAGCACGGGATTGGACACGTTCGTCATGCCGTTTCCTCCCGTCCGGTCCAGCGCGCCGGAATGAGTTGCAGGAAAGCCCCGGCGATACCCTGGGGCGCCGCCACGACGATGGCGATCACCACCGCACCCAGCATCATGCGCCAGTAATCGAGGCGCGAGATGAAGTCCTCGAGCAGTGTCAGCGATGCCGCGCCGACGACCGGCCCGGCCACGGTCTGCACACCGCCCAGCAGCACCATGATCAGGCCGTCGACGGAGCGCGGGATCGACATCTCGTCGGGGAATACGCTGCCCTTGGAAAAGACATAGATGGTACCGGCAATGCCCGCGAACATCCCGGCCAGGGCGAACGAGAACCACTGGTGCCGGCGCAGGTCGATGCCGATGGCGTCGACGCGCAGCGCCGAATCCCGTCCGGCCCTGAGGGTATAGCCGAACGGCGCGAACAGGATGCGGCGCAGCGCCCAGATGCCGCCGCCACAGACGGCAATGGTCAGGTAATAGAACACGGTCTTGTCGCTGGCCCACTCGGACGGCCAGATGCCCAAGAGACCGTCATCGCCGCCGGTGACCTCGTACCACTGGAACACCACCGACCAGGCGATCTGGGCAAACGCCATGCTGAGCATGGCGAGATAGACGCCACTGAGCCGCACGCAGAACCAGCCGAACGCCAGCGCGCCGATGCCGGCGATGACCGGCGCCAGGATCAACGTCAGTTCCATGGGCATGGACAGGAACTTGATCAGCAGCGCCGCGCCGTAGGCGCCGAGGCCGAAATAGGCGGCGTGGCCGAACGACACCATGCCGCCCGCACCCATGATGAAGTGCAGGCTGGCGGCGAACAGGGCGAACACCATGATATCGATGAGCAGGACCAGGGTGAACTCGTCCGTCAGGAACGGCAGCAGCAGCAGTACCGCCAGGCCGCCCATGGCGAGCCAGCGCATCATGCCGCCGGCGACGCGCAGCGGCGGTTCGGCGGCGCCCGACGGCGGCCGCGCCGCGGCTTCGGCCTTGCCCAACAGGCCCCACGGCCGCACCACCAGGACCACCGCCATGACCAGGAACATCATGACCAATGTGATCTGCGGGAAGATGAGGATGCCGAAGGCGTTCATCTCGCCCAGCAGCACGGCGGCGAGGAAGGCGCCGGGGATCGAGCCCATGCCGCCGATGACCACGACGACGAAGGCCTCGGCGATGATGTTGAGGTCCATGAGCAGGCTGACCGCCTCGCGCGGTACCTGTAGTGCGCCGCCCAGCCCGGCCAGCAACGAACCGAGAAAGAACACGCCGGTGAACAGCCAGGACTGGTTGACGCCCAGCGCGCCGACCATTTCCCGGTCCTGGGTCGCGGCGCGCACCAGGGTGCCCCAGCGGGTGCGATTGAACAGCAGCCACAGGCCGCCCAGTACGGCCGGGCCGAGCACAATCAGGGCCAAGTCATATTCCGGTACCAGCTCGCCGAAAATTTCGACGGCGCCGTCCAGGCCGGGCGCGCGCGGGCCGACCAGGTCTTCGGCGCCCCAGATCATCAGCGTCAGGTCCTGGATCACCAGCACCACGCCGAAGGTGGCGACCAGCTGGAACATCTCGGGCGCGTGGTAGATGCGGCGCAGCAGCAGGAATTCGATGGCCGCACCGATAAAACCGACGGCGACGGCGGCGATGATCACCGCGCCCCAGAAGCCGAACGGCCCGGCCTGCCAGGCGTCGACCAGGGTGTAGGCCAGATAGGCGCCCAGCATGTAGAACGAGCCGTGGGCGAAGTTGACGATGCGGGTGACGCCGAAGATGATCGACAGCCCCGATGCCACCAGGAACAGCGACGCCGCGCTGGCCAGTCCGGTCAGGAATTGCGCAAAATAAAAGCCCACGCCCGTACCTCAATAGAAACAGGGAACACGAAATCCCAGGCCAAATCAAAGGCCGAAGCCAGCAAAGGTGGCGGCATCCCGCACGGGGGATGCGCGGGATGCCGCCGTCGTCCGGCCGATTAGTTGGCCGGCCGCAGTTTGCGGGTCTCGGCCTCGTTCGGCAGGTAGTTGGCGCCGTCCGCGTAGACCCAATCGACCATCACGCCCTTGCCGTCCTTGACCGCCGTGCGGCCCACATAGGCGCCCATGGTGGACTGGTGGTCGACGCTGCGGAAGGTGACGTTGCCGGTCGGCGAATCGAAGCTGATGCCCTTCATGGCCGCGATCATCTTGTCGCGGTCGGTCGAGCCGGCCTTCCTGATGGTCGCCGCGATGGCCAGCATGGTGTTGTAGCCGACGATCGAACCGGTGCGCGGATAGTCGTCGAACTTGGCCTGATAGGCGGCGACGAATTTCTTGTGCGCCGGCGTGTCGATGGCGTACCAGGGATAGCCGGTGACGATCCAGCCGTCCGGGGCTTCCTTTTTCAGCGGGTCGAGGTATTCCGGCTCACCGGTCAGCAGACTGACCACTTCCCTGCCCTTGAACAGGCCGCGCAGGCTGCCCTCGCGCACGAACTTGGCCAGGTCGCCGCCGAAGGTGACGTTGTAAATGGCGTCGGGCTTTGCCGCGGCGATGGCGCGCACGGTGGCGCCAGCGTCGATCTTGAACAGCGCCGGCCATTGTTCCTCGACGAACTCCACGTCGGGCTTGCGCGCCTTCAGCGCCGCCTTGAACGCGGCAACCGCGTCCTGGCCGTACTTGTAGTTCGGCGCGATGGTGGCCCAGCGTTTGGCCGGCAGCTTGGCCGCCTGCTCGGCCAGCATGGTGGCCTGCATGGACGTGGAAGGCCGCAGGCGGAAGGTGTAGTCGTTGCCCTTGGCCCAGACGATGGCGTCGCTGAGCGGCTCGGAGGCCAGGAACATCACCTTGCGCTGCTTGGCGAAGTCGGTGACGGCCAGACCGATATGCGAGAAGAACGTGCCGGCCAGCATGACCACCTTGTCCTTGCTCACCAGTTCCTCGGCGATCTTGACCGCGTTGCCGGGCTTGCCGGCGTCGTCGCGGCTGATGATCTGGAGCGGCTTGCCGAGCACGCCGCCGGCCGCATTGATTTCCTCGACGGCGAGCTGCCAGCCGTTGCGGTAGGGGATAGTGAACGCCGGCAGGCGGGTGTAGCTGTTGATCTCGCCGATCTTGATGGTATCGGCGGCGAGCGACGGACCGGCCGTGCCCCACATGGTGGCGGCGACCGTTAGGCCAAGACCGGCCAGAATGCCTCTGCGTGTAATCATGACTTCCTCCTCGTTGCTGCTGTCTTCGTTTGTCGTGATTATGGTTGAATGACGCCAATGACCGACGCCATGGCGTTTACCGCAAGCCGTCTTCTCCCTTAATGTCTTCGGCCTGCAACCCGCCCATGCGGGCATGGACCCGGCCGCCGGTCGTCATGACCAGCGCAAATACGATTTCGTCGTCCTTCGGCGCGTCCGGCACACCAATTTCCATGGCGTCGAAGTGGCTGCGCACATAGGCCGCATCCTTGTGGGTGATGGGAATGTCGATACGGGTGCCGACGCCGCCCACCTTCTTGGTCGACGGCACGATGGCCATGGCGCCGCCCAGGGTCTCGCGCATGGCGTAGCCGCCCGGTGCGTGCCACAGGGCGCCGTGTTCCAGTTCGCCCGCCGCGCCGACGATGGAGCCCTTGCCGTAGCTGGTAATGACCGAGGCATCGCCGCCCATGGCCGCGATCAACCGGTTCGACAGCTCCAGGCCCAGGGGCTCCAGTTCCTTCATCATCGGTTCCAGCTCAGGCTCGTAACGGCCGGCGAAGGGGTTTTCCAGCACCACCATGATGGCGCCGCGCTTCAAGGGCGGATCGGCCGGCGGCCCGCCTTCGTGGAGCACGTCCTCCACCACCGTCACGATCTTGCGTACGCGAATCCGGTCACTCATCGATCCATCACTCCCTTGAGCCGGGTTTCCTGCTGGCCGCCGACGACCACCTGCCGTCCGTGCAGCACGATCAGCGCCGCGGCGATCAATCCTTGTTCGAGAATTTCTGCCGCCCGCGCCCGGCCCGATGCCAGTGCCGCCGCGACGGTTTCGTCCGGCAATGTATCGGGCACGGAAACGGTCACCGGCAAATCACCGAGGTCGGTGTCGTCGCGGAGATCGTTGGCCGGCGTGCGTTCTATGGCCGGGTCGTCGGCGTCGACCGCGTTGGCGATCAGCGTCGCCGCCACGTCGGCCTGCGCCGCGCTGGCTGCCAGCACCGTCACCGAATCGGCAATGCCCAGGCTTTGCGACCGGCCGCGCCAGCCCGAGGTGGCGATGCCGCGCACGGCCTGCTCGGCGGACACGGTGGTCAATGCGTCGATGGCCGGGTCGTCCTGGTTGGCCACCACGCCGGAACGGTAGGACGTGCCGGGTGTCAGATGCAGGGCGATGTCGCCGCCGTTGTTGACGTAGGCGCGGCGCAGCGTGCGGTTCGTGGCCATGGCGTCCAGGACTTCGTCCGCCACGGCACCGGCCACCGCCGCCATGGGCGTGACGAAACAGTTGCGGTGCGGCCACACCGCGTCGGCCATGCGCCGCGCCGTGGTGCCGGAGAACAGCGGGAACACGTCACCAACCGCCGTGCGCAGCCGGGGCAGTTCGGCGACCAGTTCGTCGAGGATGGTGGCGAAACGTTCACGGGCCTGGCCGTAGGCGGCTCGCACCTCGCCCGCCTCACCATCGGCGCCGATGATCAGGTCGATGGGTCCGTGCTGCAGGTGCAGCCGTCCGTCGTTGAGCAGGGCGGCGACGGCGGTCATGCTCAGTCCTCCGCCCGCGCCGGTTGCACCGGCCAGGGATTGTCGATGCGCCAGCGCTCGGCCTTGTGGCGGTGCTGGCCGAGCACGGTGTCGAGCTCGACAATACTATCCATGTAGCCGCCGAGCGCCGCGTAGTCGTCGCGGGTCATGGTGAATTCGATGGGCGCCACCAGCGCCGGGGTCGGCACGTAGCCAAACGAGTTTTCCGGCATGCGCAGGACGTCGACCATGATGGTGATGCCGCCGCCCGGCCAGACATAGACCGGCGCGCCGCCGCTGGTCACCCGGGTCAACGTGTCCTTGACCGAGCGGGTCAGGCGCACCGGGTTTTCCGTCACGCCCGCGCGCAGGCTGCCGCCCGCGCCGGCCATGAACAGGACCGAACAGAGCGCCGGTTCGCAGTTCTCGGCGATGCGGTCGACGGCGTTGAGGATCGGATCGGGCGCGTCGGTCTGCACCGGCTTGAGGTCGTCGTCGAGCACGTACCAGGCGGAATCCTCGCCCGTCGTGCTGACCATCAGCAGGCGAAGGCCCGGCCACGCCGTCTTCGGGTTGATGGTGTCGATGATCTCGGTCGGGTCGGTGACGTCGGTGCCGCCCCAGCCGCTGCCGTGATTGGCCACCTGGAAATAGCGCCCGGGTGTCGATTTGCGTCCCCTGACACGAATCCCTGCCGGTTTCATGTCGAGGAAGCGGCCAGCCTGGTGTTCGGTCAATACGCCGGTGATGTGGTCGTCGACGACGATGACCTCGTCCGCGTGCTCGGCCCATTGCTTGGCGAACATGCCGATGGCCGCAGAACCGCAGCCGACCCGCATGCGTTCCTCGCACACGCCGTCGATCACCGGCGGCCGGCCCGCCTGCACCACGATGGTGGCACCGTCGTCTACGGTCAGCTCCACCGGATCGCCGTTGCTCAAATCGAGCATGGCCTGGCAGGTGACGTTGCCTTCCTTCTTGGAACCGCCGGTCAGATGCCGCACACCGCCGATGGACAGCATCTGCGAGCCGTATTCCGCCGTGGTGACGTGGCCGACCTGTTCGCCTTCGCAGCGTACCGCCGCCTGTTCCGGGCCGAGATAACGGTCGGTGTCGATTTTCGCCTTGAGGCCGCAATAGGAGAAGATGCCCTCGGACACCACGGTGACCATGTCGATGCCGTCGACCTGGCTGCCGACGATAAACGGTGCCGGCTTGTAGTCGGGATAGGTGGTGCCCGAACCGACACCGGTGACGAAGCTGGCGGCGCCGGACACCAGCGTGCCGTCCCAGTCCTCGGCGCCCTGCAGGAAGGGCACCAGCTTGCCGCCCTCCTCGACCGTCTGCTGGGCGATGACCAGCGGATCGATGCGGGTCAGCACACCGTCGAAATTGGCGTAGCGGTCGCAGGCGCCGGTCTTACCGTCGCGGATGCGGCACAGCACCGGACAGGCGTCGCAGCGGATGACATCGGACTTGGCGGTGCCGTCGTCCGTGTCCATGGCCGGGGCTTCACTCATTGTCCGTTCTCCCTGCGGGCGATGCCCGCGTCACGCAACGCGGCGCGCACGCGGTGGGGCGTCGCCGGCACTTCGGTGATGCGCACGCCGGTGGCGTCCTTGATGGCGCTGAGGATGGCCGGCGGTGTCGGCACCAGGCCGGGCTCGCCGACGCCCTTGGCGCCTGACGGACCGGTCGGCTCGCCGTCCTCGACGATGATGACGTCGATGTCGGGCACGTCGCCGATGGTGGGGATGAGGTAGTCGTGCAGATTGTCGGTGACGCCGGAGTGGTATTCCTCCATCAGCGCCAGGCCGAGGCCCTGGGCGATGCCACCCTGGATCTGCCCTTCCACCTGGATCGGGTTGACCGCCTTGCCGACATCGTGGGCGGCGACGATCCGATTGACCTTGACGGTGCCCAGCTCGACGTCGACGTCGACCGAGATGATCTGTGCCGCGAAACCGTAGCAGGCATAGGGCACGCCCTGGCCGTCCTCGTCGAGCGGCTGGGTCGGCGGATCGAAGGTGCCGTGGCCGGCCAGAACACCGCCGTCCTCGCCGTCCATCACCGGCAGGCCGGCCAGGTCGATGCGGTGGGACGTTTCGCCGTCGCTCACCGTGACGGCGCCGTCCGCGATGGCGATGCGGCTGTCCGGCCCGGCGTTGACCTGGCGCAGGATCTGCGCCCGCAGATCGGCGGCGGCCAGCTCGACGGCCTTGCCCGACACATAGGTCTGGCGCGAGGCCGAGGTCTTGCCGGCATCGGCGGTCAGATCGGTGTCGCCGTTGACCTGGCGGATCAGCCCAACCGGCACGCCCAGGGCATCGGCGCAGATTTGCGCGAAGATGGTGTTGGAGCCCTGGCCGATATCGACCGCGCCGTTGTAGAGCGTCACCGCGCCTTCTCGGCCCAGCACGACCCGCATGGTGGACGGGTTGGACATGCCCGTATTGCCGATGCCGTACCACATGCAGCCGATGCCGGCGCCCCGACGGACAGCGCCGTTGCCCGACCCGTTGAACCGCTTGGCGTCGTCCAGCATGGCGGACCAGTGGGGTTGCAGGGCTTCGAGGCAGGCCGCCAGTCCGGCGCTGGCCTGCAGGGTCTGGCCGCACGGCGTGGTGTCGCCGGCGCGGATGGCATTTTTGTGCCGGATCTCCAGCCGGTCCAGGCCGCATTGTCCGGCCAGGTCGTCGAGCATGGTTTCCTGGGCGATGGCGGCCTGGGGCACGCCGAAGCCGCGGAAGGCGCCCGACGGCGGGTTGTTGGTGAAGACGCCGGCCGATAAGGCCCTGACGTGGGGCACCTTGTAGGGCCCCGAGGCATGCACCGGTACCCGCCCGGCCACGGTCGGTCCCCACGAGGCATAGGCGCCGGTGTCGAAGTCGCCGGAAAAATCGAAACCGGTCAGGGTGCCGTCGGCGTCGCAGCCCATGCGCACATCGATGTTGGACGGATGACGCTTGGTCGACGAGGCCATGGATTCGGGCCTTGTGTAAACACAGGCCACCGGCTTGCCGGTCAGCCACGCCGCCACAGCGATCAGCGGCTGCAGGCCCAGGTCCAGCTTGCCGCCGAAGCCGCCGCCGCAGGCTGTGGGAATGATGCGCACGTCTTCCTGGGCAATGCCCATGACGTTGGCCACTTCGTCCCGGTCCATGTAGGGCGCCTGGGTGCTGACATGCAGCTCCAGCCGGTCGCCGACCCGCTCGGCGTAGCCCGCCTCCGGTTCGATGTAGGCATGTTCGACGAAGCGGGTATTGAACGACCCCGTGGCCACGTGGGCCGCGCTGTCCAGCGCCCCGTCGGCGTCGCCCGAGACCACCCGGCCGCGGATGAGAATGTTGTCCGGCTTGTCCGCCTGGACCGCGTGTGCGCCGGCGGCCAGCGCGGCTTCGAGTCCGTCGACGGCGGGCAGCGGTTCGTAGGTGATGGGCAGAGTGTCGAGGTCGATGGCTTCCACCGTGTCCTTGTCGCCGACCAGGGCCACCACGGCCTCGCCGCGATGGCGCACCACGTCCCGGGCCAGGACCGGCTGGTCCTTGATGTCGGGATAGATGCCGAAGCCGTTGAACGGCACGTCGGCGTGGGTCAGCACCCGCTCCAGTCCGGGATGGGCGGCGAGCAGCGGCGCGAAGTCTCCGAGCGTGACCCTGGCGCTGGCATGGGGCGAACGCACGGCCCGAAGCCACAGGGCGCCGGCGGGAATGCCGTCGGCGCCGAACAGGGTTTCGCCGGTGACGCGCGGCAGGCCGTCGACCTTTTCCAGCCGGGCGCCGACGGCGGCGCCGGTCTCGGGCTCCAATGCCGGATCGAAGGTGTGATTGACCGCGTCCTTGACCGCGTCGACGATCTTGCCGTAGCCGGTGCAGCGGCACAGAACGCCGCCCAGGGCATCGCGGATGTCCTCCTCGCTCGGCTTTTCCTTGCCGCCGAGCAGCGCGACCGACGCCATCAGCATGCCGGGCGTGCAGATGCCGCACTGGGCCGCACCGTGTTTCTGGAAGGCCTGCTGCACGCGGCTGAGCGTGCCGTGGGCCTTGAGCCCCTCGACCGTCACCACCAGGGTGTCCTCGGCCTGGGAGACCGGCGTCAGGCAGCCGCACACCAGCTTGCCGCCGACCAGCACCGAACAGGCGCCGCAATCGCCGGCATTGCAGCCGATCTTGGTGCCGGTCAGGCCCAGATCGTCGCGCAGCACGTCGGAAAGGCGCTTGACCGGCGGCACGTCGACGGTTACGCGCTGGCCGTTGACGTTGAAGGCGATTTCGCGGCCGGCGTCGCCGGTCTGGGTCAAGGGGGCGGCTTCGTTCACGGTTGCGCTCCCAGTTCGTTGAGCAGGCGCCGCACCACGGTGACCACCGCTTCGGCGCGGTATGCGGCGCTGGCCCGGATATCGTCGATGGGCGACAGGCCGGCCACGTCCGCCTCGGTCACCATGTCACCCAGCGCGCCGTCGCACGGGCGGCCCATCAGGCGGTCTTCCAACGCCGTCAGCCGTTGCGCCACGGCGGAACAGGCGCCGACGGACACCCGGGCGGCGGTGACCGCCCCGTCGCCGCCGGTTTCGACCACGGCCGCGGCCATGACGATGGAAATCACTAGGTAGCGACGGGCGCCCAGCTTGTAGAAATGGCTTTTCGCCCCTGCCCCGTGTTTGGGCACCAGGACGGCGCTGAGCATCTGGTCCGGACGGATCGATGTCGAACGGTTACCGAGAATGAAGTCGGAGAGCGGCACGGTGTCCACGCCGGCCAGGCTGCTCAGCTCGACCCGGGCGTCCATGGCGAGCAAAGGCGGCACGCCGTCGGCGGCGGGCGAGGCGTTGCAGAGATTGCCGGCGACGGTGCCGGCGTTCTGGATCTGCACGCCGCCGACCTCCCGCGCCGCCCGTTTCAGGCCGTCGAACAGGGGCGGCAGGTCGGCCTTGACCACGTCGGTCCAGGTGGTGGTGGCGCCGATTCGGTAGGCGTCGCCGTCGTCCGAGATGCCGCGCAGGGTTTCGATGCCGGTGATGTCGAGGATGTCGTCCGACAGGGGCTTGCCGACCCGGGCGGGGTAGTAGTCGGTGCCGCCGGCGAGGACGGTCAGGCCGCCGTCACGTAATGCGGCGAGCGCTTCGTCGGCGGTTTTGGGGTTGAGGTAGCGCCCCATCCGGTTTCGACCTCCCTGATAAAACCTGGAGTGCTTGACGCACCCTTATTTTGTTTGTGTACAAACGATATTACGCCAACCCGACCGGGTGTTGTCAAGCATCAAGCACGGCACACATCGCGGCCCCAAGCGCGGAACCTGTCGCGGCGCCCATCGCGGCACCAGGCGCGGCACCACGCTTGGCCCGCCGGCCCGAGGGGATCGGCGGGAACCGGGGCATCCGAATTTCCGGCGAACGGGCGGAAAACTAGGACAGGCGGGCGAGCAGCGTGAGGAACGTCTCGCGCTCGCGCTCGTTCAGCGGCGAGAGCGTGGTCGACGAGATATGCTCGCCGTTGGCGACCAGCCGGTCGACCAGGGCCGCGCCGTCCCCGGTCAGGCGCAGCAGGGTGCGGCGCTTGTCGTTGGGGTCGCTGCGGCTGGCGATCA
This sequence comes from Sneathiellales bacterium, assembly GCA_028277845.1. Taxonomy (GTDB): domain Bacteria; phylum Pseudomonadota; class Alphaproteobacteria; order JANQFL01; family JANQFL01; genus JANQFL01. The sequence continues at coordinate 39,414 of JANQFL010000075.1, read as the reverse complement.
GGTCGCGGTCCATGAGCCGCCGGATGACGCCCTGAATGGTCGCCGGATCCATGGCCGTCAGCCGGCCGAGATGGTTCTGCGACAGCTCGGTCTCGTCGCGCAGCTTGACCATGGCGGCGAACTGGGTGGCCGTGACCTGCGGATCGCCGATCAACTCTTGAAAAATCGCCAGATGCCGTTGGTTGGCCCGGCGCAACAGGTGTCCCACCTGCTTATCCAGGCGGTAGGGTTTGTCTTCGTCCATTGCCGTTTCGGTTTGTTGGTCCCCGATCCTAAGAGTCGAAGATGGCGACGGCGCGGGTCCAGCCCGCCGACGCGCCGCGTATCTTGACCGGGAAACAACTAACCATGAAACCGTCCGCAGGCAAAGCCTCCAAATTGTGCAGTTTCTCCAAATGACAGTAACCGATGTCGCGGCCCGCCTTGTGGCCCTCCCAAATGACGCCGGCGTCCCCGGTTTCGGCGTATTTCTCGGCGGTGTAGACGAAGGGGGCGTCCCAGCTCCAGGCGTCGGTGCCGGTCAGGCGCACGCCCCGTTCCAGCAGGTACATGGTGGCCGCGTAGCCCATGCCGCAGCCGGCGGCGACGTAGTCATCCGCGCCGTAACGTGACCCGGCCCGGGTGTTGACCATGACGATGTCGAGGGGCCGGATGTCGTGGCCGATGCGGTCGAGTTCGGCCTCCACGTCCGCCGCGGTCACCACATAACCGTCGTCGAAATGGCGGAAATCCAGCTTGACGCCCGGCTGGAAGCACCAGTCCAGCGGCACCTCGTCGATGGTGATGGCCCGCTCGCCCTTGTTCATGGTCGAATGGAAATGATAGGGCGCGTCCAGATGGGTGCCGTTGTGGGTGATCAGATTGACCTGCTCGACCGCCCAGGCCTCGCCGTCGGGCAGGTCCTCCTTTTTCAGGCCGGGAAAGAAGCCGGCCAGCTGATCGAAGGTGGACTGGTGGTCCATGTAGGTGATCTGCGGCCCGAACGGCGGCGGGTCCGAGATCACGTCGTTTTCCAGGTACATCGAAATATCGACTATGCGCCGCGCCATGATGGCCTCCCGTCGTTTTTTCTTGTCGTCAGTCTAATTCGTCGATCTATCCGGCGATACGGTTGCGCAGAACGCCGATACCGCCGACCTCCAGCTCGATCACATCGCCGGCCTTGAGGTAGTTGCCGTGCTCCAGGCCGCAGCCGTTGCCGACGGTGCCCGAGCCGATCACCTCCCCCGCCACCAGCCGTTCCGATTGGGACAGGTAGGAGACGATGCGGGCGAAGCTGTGGTGCATGGTGGCGGAGTTGCCCCGGCTCCATTCCGCGCCGTTGACCCGGGCGATCATGGTCAGGTCGTGGGGATCGCCGATCTCGTCGGCCGTGACGATCCACGGACCCAGCGCATTGCCGGTATCGAAGTCCTTGCCCTTGGCCGGTCCGAGCTGCCCCGGCATTTCCGCCAGTTGCGCGTCGCGGGCGGAGAAGTCGTTGAACACGGTGTAGCCGAAGATGTGGCCGAGGGCGTCGTCCTCGGCGATGTCGGCGCCGCCCTTGCCGATGATGCAGGCCAGCTCCAGCTCGTAGTCCATGACCTGGGAATAGGCCGGCCAGCGCACCTCGGCATCGGTGCCGACGACGCTGAAATGGTTGCCCTTGTAGTAGATGGGCTGTTCGTACCAGACGTCGGGAATGGTGTAGGTGCGCCCCGTGCGCTCGGACGCCCGGCGGAAGGAATTTTTGAGGTGCTCCTCGAACACCAGGCAGTCGCGCAGCCGGCGCGGTACCGGGATGGGCGACAGCAGCGTGACGTCCGACAGGGCCAGCAGATGATCGCCCGATGCCTGGGCGTCGGCCGACGCGGCGCGGGCCGCGCCCAGGGCCACCGCGCCGCCGTCGATCAAGGCGAGCATGGAGGCGAAGTGGGGTGACGACGGATCGGCGGCGGCCAGGTCCACGACCTGGGTGTCGCCGTTGACGACGGCGCCGATTTTCTCCGAACCCCGATACACGAAAGTCGCCAGCTTCATCGATGTCGATCCTTTGTTAACTTGCCTGCCGTTGCACCTGCGCCTCGCAGGCCCGGAACCCGGCGGCCAGGAACGGCACCACGTGGGCGTACATGGCGTCCAGGTCGCCGCTGCGGTACTTGCCGCCGGTCAGTTTCTCGATCCGGCCGGTTTCCGCGAACATGTAGAGCATTGTGCCCATGAGAAAGTGGAAGCCCCAGACCACCTGCTCCTCGCTGCGCTCCGGCAGGGCGCGCTGAAAGGCCGCGATGAAGCGCTTGGCCACCGGATCGAACAGGTTGCTGAGGCCGTGCTGGATCAGGGCCCGGGAGTTGGCGCCCTGGGCCACCAGGCGGCCATAGTTCTTCCAGCCCCGCCCGCCGTTGGACGACAACCGGTAATAGGGCCCGATGAAGGCGGCGACCACGTCTTCCAGCGGCAGCGGCCCGTCGCCGGCCGCGGCCTCCAGGTCCTCCAGCAACCGCACGCGCTGTTCGCTCAGCACTTCGATGCGCCGGGCGATGACCGCCTCCAGCAGGCCCCGCTTGGTGCCGAAATGGTAATTGACCATGGCCAGCTGGGCGCCGGCCTCGGTGGTGATCCGGCGCAGCGACACGCCGTCGAAGCCGTGATCCGCGAACAGCTTCTCCGCCACGTCCATCAGCCTGGTCTTGGTATCGGTCCGGCCGCGCGCCATCCCCGCTCCGCCATGAACGCTTGGCCAGGCGCCTGCCCGGCCAATGCAAACAATGCTTCTACGATAACGCGCGGGACTGGAAAGGCCAGCACAATTTGATTGAACGTTCGTATAATTCGGTTGCCAGCCACCGCACCGGGGGCTACAGTTTTGCCGTAGGGGGATGGGACGCGCCCGCGCCCGTCGGACCGCAACAAAACACGAGCCATGACCCACTCAAGACCCAACCGGCGTGTCATGGCCGACGATGGGAGGACATCAGCCGCCATGACCATGTATCAACGCATTCGCCGTGCCGCACTGGGCACCACCGCCGCCGCCACGGTTGCCATGAGCGTTCTGGCCGCCGGCGCGGCCCAGGCCGAGACCATCAAGATCACCGCGGCCGCTGGCCATCCGCCGGTGTTCCTCTGGGTCAAGCTCATGCACGAGTTCTTCATCCCCGAGGTCGACAAGCGCCTGGCCGCCAAGGGCAATCACAAGATCGAATGGACCGAGGCCTATGGCGGCACCGTCGCCAAGATCGGCGGCGTGCTGGAAGCCATCGAGGAAGGCCTGGTCGACATGGGCTTCGTCGGCACCATTTTCGAGGCGCCGAAGATGCCGCTGCAGAACGTGTCGTACCTGACACCGTTCGGCACCGACAACATCTCCGTCGTGTCGGGCACCATCGCCAAGCTGCAGAAAGACATCCCCGAAATGAACGCCGCCTGGAGCAAGCACAACCAGCGTTATCTCGGCGGCGCGGCGCTGGACACCTATCACCTCTACACGTCGTTCCCGGTCAAAACCATGGACGACCTGAAGGGCCGCAAGATCTCGGCGCCCGGCCCGTCGGCCAACTGGATCAAGGGCACCGGCGCGGTGGCCGTGTCGGGCAACCTGAAGACCTACTACAACGACATCAAGACCGGCGTGTCGGAAGGCACCCTGACCTTCGCCACCGGCGCCTGGGGCTCCAAGGTCTACGAGGTGGCGCCCTACATCACCAAGGTGAATTTCGGCTCCCAGTTCGCCGGCGGCATTTCCATCAACAAGGACACCTGGGACGGCTTCCCGCAGGAAGTGCGTGACGTGTTCCAGGCCGTGGCCGACGAATATTCGGCCAGGTTCGCCGCCACCCAGCAGGCCATCGCCACCAAGCTGCTGGCCAAGATGGTGGAAAGCGGCTCCAAGATGTCCGAGTTCAGCGCCGCCGAACGGGCCCGCTGGGCCAATACGGTGCCGAACGTGGCGTCCGCCTGGGCCGCCGGCCTGGACAAGAAGGGCCTGCCCGGCACCAAGGTCCTGAAAGGTTATATGAGCGCCCTGATCGCCTCGGGCGCCGACATCCCAAGGGATTGGTCGAAGAAGTAGTTCCCGGAAACCTTCCCTGGATCCGATAAAGGGGCTTCGTTATTTCGAGCGACCAATACGGGAACGGTGCACCGGACGAGACCGGTCACCGTTCCCGTTCTTTTTCCTTCGCCGGTTTCACCGGCGTGCTGAACGCCGTCGGCACGGTCTGGATTTTCCTGCTGATGGTCCTGATCAACGCCGACATCTTCGGCCGCGAGGCATTGGACGCGCCGATCCGCGGCGTCACCGAACTGGTGTCCCTCTCCATCGTCGGCATCGTTTTCCTGCAGCTCGCCCATACATTGTGGGCCGGCCGCCTGACCCGCTCGGACGCCCTGCTCAACCACCTGCTGCGCACCCGGCCCTGGCTCGGGCACGGCCTGTCGGCGCTCTACAACCTGATCGGCGCGGTGCTGTTCGCCATCATCTTCCACGCCAGCGTACCGTATTTCCAAACGGCCTGGGAGATCGACGAATATGTCGGCGCCGCCGGCGACTTCACCGCGCCGGTGTGGCCGATCAAGCTGATCATCCTGATCGGCTGCGCCGCCACCGCCATTCAGTTCCTGCTGCTGGCGTGGAAGGAGTTCCGAATGGCGTTGCGGGGCGGCGCATGAGCGGTTCAACGTGCCCCAACCTGAGAAAGGTCATAGCGCCACCGGCCACCTCTCCATCGTCGTGCCCGGACTTGATCCGGGTACCCACGTCCATCCGTGGCGACAACGCGGCCCGCGACCCGACGTCCGTGCAGCGGCGCCACGTGGATACCCGCGTCGAGCGCGGGCATGACGACGGAGTGTGCGTTGAGGACTTGCGGCCAACGGCTGAAAAGCGGCCAGCCGTTCCGGACACTCACCGTGCGCCCCCCGCCCCCCGCCGGGAGGGCATCATGGCGGTCATCCCATGACCGGGCTGGAGATCGGGCTGGCGTCGCTCGCCGCCATGCTGGTGCTGATCTGGCTCGGCATGCATGTGGGCGTGGCGCTGACGCTGCTTTCGTTCCTCGGCGTCTGGGCGATCAAGGGCAAGGTCATCGTCGCCAGCAAGCTGCTGGCCCAGGCCGCCGCCGATTCCATCGCCAGCCATATCTTCGGCGTGGTGCCGCTGTTCGTGCTGATGGGGCTGCTGGTGAGCCAGGCCGACATCGGCCGCGATACCTTCCAGGTGGCCAACCACCTGTTCCGCCGCATCAAGGGCGGGCTGGGCATCGCCACGGTGGCGGCCAACGCGGTGTTCGCCGCCATCACCGGCATCTCCATCGCCTCCGCCGCCGTGTTCACCAAGGTGGCGGTGCCGGAAATGCTCCGGCTGGGTTACACGCCGCGCTTCTCGGTCGGCGTGGTGGCCGGGTCGTCGGTGCTGGGCATGCTGATCCCGCCGAGTTTGCTGTTGATCGTCTACGGCTTCCTGGCCGAGGTCTCGGTCGGCGCGCTGTTCATCGCCGGCGTCATTCCCGGCCTGCTGCTGGCCGCCGCGTTCGGCCTGGCCATCGTGTTCCTGGCCCACCGGGTGCCGGGTTTCGTCGGCGGGCCGGACGCAATATCCGGTTCCGGCAGCGATCAGGAAGACGACGACCTGACCCTGCCGGTCATGGCCGCCAAGATGGCGCCCATCGTGCTGCTCATCGCCGTGGTGCTGGGCGGCATCTACGGCGGCTTCTTCACGCCGACGGAAGCCGGCGCCGTCGGCGCGTTGGGGGCGCTGCTGCTGGCCCTGGCCCGGCGCAAGCTGACCTGGCGCGGCCTGTGGTCGGTGCTGGTGGAGACCGGCCACGTCACCGTCTCGATTTCGTTCCTGATCATCGCCGCCAGCATCTACACCCGCATGCTGGCGCTGTCGGGCCTGCCGCAGTTCCTCATCGGCGGCATCGAGGCGGCGGAGCTGAGCTTCGCCGCCCTGCTGACCATCTACATCATCGTGATTCTCTTGATGGGCACGGTGCTGGACTCGACCTCGATCCTGCTCATCGTGCTGCCGCTGATCCTGCCCATCGTCGGCGGCTTCAACGCCGACCTGGTATGGTTCGGCATCGTCACCATCATCGCCGTCGAGATCGGCCTGCTGACACCGCCTCTAGGTATCGCCGTTTACGTGATCAAATCGACGTTGGACGACGACAGAATCAGTCTCGGTGAAATCTTCCGCGGCGCCTTCCCGTTCGCGGTGATCATGCTGCTGGTGCTGATCCTGATCGTGCTGGTGCCGGAGTTGAGTTTGATGCTGGTGTGAGTGAATGGGATGCGCGGCCCAATCCGTCACTTTCAATTCACGACGCCGTTAAATGGCAAGCAATTGTTGACCACAAAGGCCAACGGAAAAATTGTTGTGCCCATTAGAAAGCGTCAGACTATTTAATCTCACTTTCAGCCCAATCAGGCTCGAGAATTTGATTTGGCCCTTCTTCTTCATATTGACCTTCGTCTAATCGCTCTGCACGAACCATATCCGGATACTGCCAAGGGCAGAGCGCGATTTCCGTACCAGGTACAATATAAGTAGCGATTTGAAATGCCCTTTGGGCCCTTAATCTTGCATCTCGTTCGTCAGCGGCTCGGACAACTACTTGTTCTTTGTACGTGCTCGCCCCCCAATTTCTTTGACCAACATCGATCGGCGTTAATTTCCAAATTGCCAACCTACTCTCCAGTTTTTGTCCCATTTGCTGCGCCAAACATACGCGAGCAAGAAAATACTCCGCTAGTCGAAACCGTCGAAAATCTCTCTGTATAACTTGTCTTGGGGGTGACTGTATTTCTCGAGAAACTCACCAGCCTCCTTAGTGATCGTACCGCTGTTCCTGCAGTCTCTTTCGAGAGCGACAAGTTCCATACGTGTTTTTTCAAAAACTGATAGTTCCTGACTCGAGAAAGGGTATGGGGCGATAAGGTCTTTTGTGAACTGATCGAATTCTAGAAAGCGTGTATCTGAAAGTATGTCATCGCTTTCAAATGACTTGTAGCTCCACGTGCGCCGCCTATTAGAAAGATCCAAGTACACTGGATCCGTTGGATTAGTGGGTCCGTTCCCAAACCGGCTGTTCAACTCATCCATTACTAGATTGTGGTTGTGGTTGACCCGAAATCTAATGGCATGCTGCCATGTGCCAAGAAGGTCCCTCGCTATCATAATCAGAAACGGTTGCTTCAAATTGTCGATCTCATTTTTGTTGATTTCGACACTGTCCAGCAAACTGTCGATATCAGACAAGAGTTCGCGTTTCTTCTCCCAGGTGATTGAACCCATGCGGTTCATCCAAGCGAGTTGTATGTAAAGTAGCTTGGCTGAAACTTCGGCAGTCTTCCTGACCTTGGCCAACACGTTTTCAATTTCCAAAACGCTGTGCCTTAGCTTTGCTTTCAAACCAAAAAACTCGAAACTCTCAATGACAGGGAAGTAAAGAAATAGCAATAACACTATGGTCAATGTCGCGGCGACTGTAGCGCTCGCAGTTTTGTCCGCGATTAGCAGAAAGATACAGGTAATGAAACTGGTCGCTGCTCCAGCACCAAACACCAGTTTCGCCTTACTTGTCGTACTTTTTGATTTCGGGACAGCCATCTTTTTTTACCTTGGTTCTTACACTGATTTTAGGAATACAAGAACACAAGGAACGCAAGAGGGGTCATACGTAAAAGTAGTCAGGTCTCGAACTGTAGCATCCAGGATCATGCAATGTGATAGTCGTCACCCGACGCGGTTCGTCGTATTCGACGACAACGGGAGCCTTGAACGTAATGGCGTTATAAGATGCTACAACGCGAGACTTGACCCGTTACCCCACTATTTTGAAAACACAGTTGCGCTGATGTAACGCTAAAAATAGCGGATCTTTCGAAAGCAATTTCTTACCTAAAAAGTAAATTTGTGACACGACAAATGTTTTATGCACAATTCGCAGTATCCAATCATATTTAACTTTTCTAATAATCTGAAATTGAACGCGTAATTATTTCAGAAACTCTTTCAAGTTCTTTTAGACGAACTTCGTGCTTATGTCGGTCCTCTGCCCCTCTAGGTTTGTCATGTTGCATGTCTGTTAGTAGTTCGCGGAGTCTCAAACGAATCTCGTTGCTCAGCTTTCGTGACCATACAGATTGTCTTTCACTACGCTCAATAAGATCTTCCAGGATGTGGATAGGTAGAATTGTTTCTGGATGATCCAAACGTTTTTCAATACTTATTACACTAGTGCGCAACTCAGAAATTACGGACAGCAAATCGGCCAACGATCTTTGTTCTGGGTTTTCACTTTGTCTCAAAAGCTGAAGATCTAATGATACCGAGATGGGTGTATCAAGATTGGAGGAATCGCTTTCAAGCGCGCGAACTTGTGAAATAATTTCCTTTTTTGCATCTTCAACACTATCAAGATCATGATGATCGACATAAATGGTGCGAGTTCCAGCGACATCGAACGGAATTTGCTCACCTTTTTTGATTAGCTGCACTAATGGTTTCCGAATAGCATGACGGATGGCTAGTTCGTAGAAAACATTCGGATTTCTTTCTGTCAAATCCGCCACAACTAACTGGTCATCTACAATTCGCTGAATAACTTGACTAGTAATAATTCCGGGCTCAGAAATCTGATCAGCCCTAACTGCAATATACCCGCACTCTTCTACAGCTGGCGATATAACATGTTTTAGTACCTGGTCAGAACGCCTTCTGGTTTCAGATTCCGGCTCACCAATTGGGGCAATCACAAAGCAAGTTTTATTAGACTGCATGTTCCCAACTTTGTTCATAGTTTAAGGGGAAACGATTCTATAAACTTTCGCGGGAATTAGTATTAAAAATTGCTGCTTCACCAGCAGCAATAGTTCCAAATTAAGGTTTGTAGTCTCCAATTAGGCACTTTATTGAGTTTTGCTAAGCGTTCCTATTCCTCTTACAAGACCAGCTAAACTAGAGGAAAGGGTTACAATATCATTTGATCTCATCTGCGGACTATTGCACTTAAACTCATTGCAGAGCTGTACTGCACGATCATAGTTGTCAGGAAAGAGATCTTTGTTTTTTTCTAAAAAGGAAAATACGGCCAATACAAAACCTCTGTGTGTATATTCCATATCTCTTTCAGCAAGCAATGTATCAGCAGCGATAGCAATACTGTTTAGCCGAGACTGTTTGCTTGACAGAAATGTCGAATAACTAATTACGACGCAAACCACAACTATGTATGCTGCATGCCAAACTCGAGCTTTAGCAGTGTTAATAGGAAGAAAGAAATTAAAAATAGTCAATAAGGCCGCAACGAAACCGACAGAGTATCCAATATCTAATAAGATTTGCAATTCGACCACCAGTTTCGTTTTTTCAAACAACAGTTATATTTTACTGAAATAGTTATTCATTGCTACCTTTCAGTGACTTCATATCGTCAATTCTAATATGAGGAGAGTTTCAACTCTTCATACACCTCTAAGTCCCGCCTCGCAGACTCATCAAGGCGACAACGCCAGCGATTACACCGATGTATTTGCGGTCTAGTGTTAGTAACCGACCTGATCTGTCGCGCGCACTAGAACGACAAGTGCTTCCGCAACGACAGCTGATACGAATCGCTTGTGAAGGAAAGAGCGGCCACTCAAATATTCAGAACGCAATTCCGCGACCGAAAATAAGGAACAAACGTGCCCTCTACTTCAGAGTAACACCGCGATCATGCTGCCGGTGCTGATCGTGCTGGTGCCGGAGCTGAGTTTGATGCTCGTCTAGACCGCCGCCCTAGATATCCCGCACATAATCCCGCGACAACAGATCGGGATCGAACTTGCCGATGTCTTCGGCGCGGGGGGCGAGGAATTCCTCGCGCAGGCTCTCGTCGGTCGAGCCTTCCAGGTACATGTTCCTGACCCGCAGGATCTCGACCAGTTCCGGCGGCATGTCGGTCAGGCCCTGGTCGACCCGGACGTAGCGGGAATAGAAGAAATGGTCGTAGCTGTAGAAATTGGGCAGGCCGTAGGTCATGGTGACGAAGCATTTGGGCGACACGATGGGCATGCCGGTGTGCAGCAGGCGGGCGTCGAAGATGAGGCAGTCGCCCGGCTCGACCAGCATGGACGCGCAAATCTGCGATGCGTCGAACAGCGGCACGCCATGCACGTTCATTTCGCCCAGTTCGATATTGTGGGACGCCGGATGGAATTGAAATTCGTAGGGCGCGGCGTCGGGGTCGTTGACATGCACCAGCGCCCGGGTGACGGTGTACGGCGCATCGGCCGGCGAGAAGCCCTGGGTGAACGGTTCCATCCCGACATGGGAATCCCGGTGCAGGCCGTGGGACGACCAGTGCACGGTCATGGAATCCAGGCCGAGGAACTTGACCTCGTAGCCGACGAGCAGCTTGATGGTGTCGTTGATGATGTCGTTTTCCAGCAGGTGCCAGAACTGCCTGTTGCGGATGACGGTGCCCGGCGAGTTGTAGGCCTTCCTGCTGCCGTCCATGACGCCTGCATAGTCCTCGGACCGGACGCCGGTGAAATCCTGGATTTCCTGCCACAGCGCCGACAGGGTGTCGTCGTCGAACAGTCCGCTCAACTTGACGATGCCGTTGGCCGCGTAGCGGGTCCGGACGGTCTGCATCAGATCAAAGTGCTGCACGGTGGTCCCCCTCGAAATGGGCCGCCCAACCGAAGTCCTGGTCCGCCAACTCGGCAAACCGTTGCACGTGGGGCCGGTAGAACCGGCGCAGGGCGGCTTCGGCGCCGGGCGAAATGGGATCGATCCTGTTGTAGTCCCCGGCGCTGCCACGGTATTCGGATGTCAGGTCGATGGCGTAGCCTTCGGGCCAGTTGAGGCCGAGGAACGCCAGCGCGCGGCGCATCTCCCCTTCCGGGTCCTGCCTGAGCGCCACATTGTCGATCAACAGCACCCGGTCGCGGGCGAAAACCTCGAGCCAGTTGGCCAGGTGCAGGTCGTAGAGGCCGCGGGTGATGTAGCGGAACACGTGAGAGGTGCGTTCCAGCGTGAGCAGGTCTTCCCGGTTCGACGCATTGATCAGGTCGGTCAGCGGCACCAGATCCTCGAACGCCGGATAGGGATCGCCGCGGCGCACGCCTTCGGCGCCGAGGGCGTAGACCTTGTCGCGCTGGTAATTGCTGTAGGCCCGGTCGACGGGATCGCGGGCGATGACGATGATCCGGGTGTCCGGGTTGAGGATTTCCACCATTTGCGGCGCCTCGGCGTATTCGAAGCACAGGCTCTGGTCTACCGCCGCGACCGGTTCGCCGGCGTCGGGCAACGGGCACAGGCCGCAGGACGAGACGGTGTGGGTGCGGTACATGGTGTCGGCCAGGCTGAGCAGCTCGCCGACGGCCTGGCCGTAGTGTTCCGGCGTGACGTGCAGCTTGCCGACCCGCGCCAGGTGGGCGAAGTAGAACAGGTGGTTGAGATTGTATTCCAGCAGCCTGTTTTCGCGGCCGAACTGGAAGTTGTTGTGCTCGCGGGCGACGACGGGAAAAACGTTGGGGAAACGCGAGAGAGCCTCGAACACCGACGTGGAACCGCCGAAATTGTTGCCGACGATCAGGCCGAGCGGTAGCGGATGGCGCCCCAGGGTTTCCAGGAACGCCGCCTTGTAATGCCGTTCCCCGGCGAAGAAGGCATTGAACCAGGTGCGGGTGGCTTCGTGGGCGTTGAGGCGCATGTCCGTCCCTACCCCGCCCGTGCCGTGTAGGCGTGGGGCGCCACATCGGTCAGGGCCTCGCGGATGTCGTCGTCCCAGCGCAGGCTTTCGATCAGGTCGCCGATGCGGTGGATCTGCAGCACGTTGAGCAGATTGCCAGATTTCGGGTAACCCACCGCCGCGACCATGACCAGGTCGTCGCCGGCCAGCCGGCCGTCGCGCCACAACTGGCGCAGGCACAGCGCGATGTGGTCGGTGCTGTTCCGTTCGAACGGGATGTCCACGTGCACGCCTTCGGTGCCGGGCAGCAGGTTGAAACTGCGCGCCGCCATGGCGTCGCAACTGACCGCCAGGATGGGCTGGGACGGGCGGCGGGCGGACATCACCCGCGCGGCATAACCCTGCAGCGTCACGGCGACGATCTTGGTGACCGGCAGGGTGCGGCAGATGCGTCCGGCGGCGTCCTCGACCACGTTCTGCACGGTGACGGGATCGTCGCTCCGCCCCATGTCCAGCAGCGCCTGGCTGTGGGATTCGGCGGCGTCCAGCACCCGGCGCATCAGGCCGACCGTTTCCGCCGGATGGGCGCCGACGGCGGTTTCGCCCGACAGCATGGTGGCGGCGCAGCCGTCCATCACCGCGTTGGTGATGTCGCTGACCTCGGCCTTGGTGGGGTACGGGTTCTCGATCATCGTGTGCAGCATCTCGGTGGCGACGATGACCGGCGTGCCGGTGCGGCGGGCCGTCTCGATGATCCTCTTCTGGAACACCACCATGTTTTCCAGGCTGGTTTCCACCGACAGGTCGCCGCGGTCGATCATGGCCACGTCGGTGGCGGCCAGGATCTCGTCCATGTTTTCGATGCCGCCCTGGTTCTCGATCTTGGCGACGATACGCGGCCAGGTGCCGCCGGTCAGATCGCGGATGGCGGCGACGTGAGCAGCCGATTCGACGAAGCTGATGCCGATATAGTCCACTTCGTTGTCGCGGGCGAAGGCGACCATCTCCCGGTCCCGGTCCGTCACCAGGTCGGCGGCCAGTTGCACATGCGGCACGTTGATGCCCTTGCGGCTTTTCAGGGTGCCGGCGGTGCAGGCGCGGCAGTGGATGTCGGGGCCGTCGACGCGCGCGACCTCGAAGCGCAGGGTGCCGTCGTCGGCCAGGATGACGTCGCCCGCACTCAGATGTGCGTGCAGGGTCGGGTTGTTGACCGGCACCTTCTGCGTGCCGTCGTGGCTCTGGTCGGTGGTCAGGACCAGGCCGTCGCCGGCGGCGAAGCGGGGCTCGTGGGCCAGCTGGACGGTGCGGATCTTGCGGCCGGGGATGTCGAGCAGCACCGGCACGCCGGGCAGGGTGTCGCGGATCAGGGCGATGGTGGCCTTGTGCCAGTCCAGATCGGCGTGGGAGCCGTTCAGGCGCGCCACGTTCATGCCGGCCTCGGCCAGCGCGCGCAGGCCGGCGGGGCTGGCCGTCGCCGGGCCGATGGTGGCGACGATCTTGGTCTTAGTCATGGGAGGACTCCCCGATGAACAGGTGTTCGCCCGCCAGGCTGGCGACGATTTCCGGCCGCATGATGTGGGGTTCCGGATCGGCGCCGCCGCTCAGCATCTCGCGCACCATGGTGCCGGAGATCTCCGTCGTCCCGTGGCCGCCGCCGGCGCCGTGGGGGCAGGTCTTCTCGGTGACGATGCCGCCGCAGACGCTGCAATGGTAGGGGCCGTGCAGGCGCAGGATCTCGATGCCCAGCTCGTGCTCGAACCGGCGGGTCAGGTCGTGGGCGGCGTATTTGTCGTAATAGCCGCCGACGCCGGCGTGGTCGCGGCCGACGATGAAATGAGTACAGCCGTAATTGCGCCGGATGATGGCGTGGAACACGGCCTCGCGCGGCCCGGCGTAGCGCATGTAGGTGGAGAGCGTCGCCAGCAGCACATGGTCGGCCGGCAGGAAGTCGCCGATCAGCGCCCGGTAGCCGGCCATGACCGATTGCGGCGTGTAGTCGCCCGGCTTCTTCTGGCCGATCAGCGGCTGCACGAACAGGCCGTCGCCCAGCTCGAGGCCGAGGCGCAGCAGATATTCGTGGGCCCGGTGGGGCACGTTGCGGGTCTGGAACCCGACCACCGTCTTCCAGCCACGTGCGGAAAACGCCGCCTTGCATTCGTCGGGCGTGCGTTCGAAGGCGGAAAAGCCGTAGTCGATCTTCCTGGTCAGGTGCACCGGCCCGCCGACGAAGCGATCGCCCATGCGGTAGAACTGATCGACGCCGGCATGGGCGGCATCGCCGGTGCCGTAGACCTTGGCGGCCACGGCGGGCTTGTCGCAGGAGAAAACACCGGTGGGCGAGAGCACGCCGACGGCTTGCCCGTCGAACAGCAGCTCGACCGCGCCGGCCGTCTCGAACGTTTTGGCGTCCCCGGCGGACACGTCGAAAACGACGGGCAGCGTGAACACGGACCCGTCGGGCAGGCGCATGGTGTCGACGACGCCGGTGAAGGCGGCCTCGTCCATGAAGCCTGTGAGCGGCGCGAAGGCGCCGAAGTGGAGTTTCTCCAGTTCGAGGTACTGGCGGAAGTTAAGCTGATACGCGGGCATGGCGGTCCAGGATGTGGGAGATGCGTTCGGCCTCGGCCAGGACGGGCACGGCGTCGATGATAGTCTGCGCCGCGTCGTCCACCGAAGGGCCGGCGGTCATGTCGATGGTCAGGTCGGGGTTGACGGGCGCGTGCCAGGGAATGTCCAGGCCGACCACGTCGGGCATCCGCCCGGCGGCGGCCTTGGCATAGAGCCCCTTGGGGTCGCGCGCCCGCACCAGGTCGAGCGGCGCCTCGAGGTAGACTTCGACATAGTCGGCGAAGGTGGCGCGGTTCCAGGCCAGCAGGTCCGGGTGGGCGTAAAGCGCCGCGACCAGCACCACCAGGCCCTGCCCGTCCAGCATTTCGGCCAGCGACTGGATGCGCTTGATCTGGGCGACCCGGTCGGGTTCGCCATAGCCCAGTTCGCCGCCGAACACCTGGCGCACCACATCCCCGTCCAGATTGGTCAATTCAGGAAGATGGGGCTTGAGACGGCGGGACAGGGCCTCGCAAAGGGTCGTCTTGCCCGCCCCCGAAAGGCCGGTAATCCAAATAACCATCGTTGCTCCCACGAAACGCGCCTGCGACGGCGTGCGTTGCCAAGGGATCACAATGATTTGTTAACATTAACATTGACTTAAGAAACGGCGGATTTGGCCCTGGGGCGGGCGGGGTTATTCCCCCGTCAAGGCCCTGATCCGGCCGTGTGCGCTGATCAGCGCGAGCGGCTTGAACAGAACGTCCTTGAGCGGCCCGGACACGCCGGTCCGCTCGCCGCGCTCCCACCGGTGTTTCGCCGACCGCAACTGCTGGAGGAACCGCCAGGACATCATATGAGCCGTCAACTGCGCACCCGATATGCCGTAGCGCCGCGCCATGCGGTAGGCCGTGTCCATGAGTTCGGCGATCTGTTTGTCGTGGCCGGCGACGGTCTTGCACCGGTCGTGCCGCTTGGCCGCCGACAGGACGTCATCCAGGGCATGCAGGTCGGTCCGCTCGGCGAAATCCAGCCACAACTGGTAGTCCATGGCGTAGTGCATGGCCTCGTCCAATCCGCCGACCTCGCGCCACAGGTCGCGGCGCCAGAACGCGGAGGGCTGGAAGACGAAACTGCCGCCGCCGCCGAAATGCCAGAACTCGAGAAACCCGTCGGGATGAATCTGCCGGCTCTCCATGACGCCGCGGCGTCCGCTGTCGAGGAAATCCAACCGGCCGGCACCGGCCAGCCAGCGGCATTCGGGATGGCGGGCGAAATAATCGCCGACCGTCCACAGGGCGTCCGCCGTAAGGATGTCGTCGCTGTTGAGCCAGGCGCAGATCTCGCCCGTCGCCATGGCCATGCCCCGGTTGATGGCGTCGGACTGGCCGTTGTCCTTCTCCGACGCCCAGTGGGTCAGCCACGGTTCATAGTGCCGGATGATGCCGGCCGAGCCGTCGGTCGAGCCGCCGTCCATGACGATATGTTCCAGGTTGGGATAGCCCTGCAGCAACACTGAGCGCAGGGTTTCCTCGAGGAAATCACCCTGGTTGAACGACGGCGTGACGATGGTGATGCGCGGCCAGTCGGCACGCGCCCGGATGTGAGCGGGCTTCGACCGCGCCGCCTCCTGCCACGGCCAGCCGTCCCGCCCCGATGCGAGGGGCGGTGCGACAGGATGCGGGTGCAGGTGCCTGGTCATGATCGGTTCAGCCCGTTTCTGACAAACCAAGACGCATAGGATGCGCGGAATGGGCCAAGTCTACAACGGCAGGCTTAACAATGGTTAAAGCCGGGAAACGTTCCAAATTCCAGGCATCGGTAGAACCAGCGAGAATCCGTACGTTCCCGATTGCAGCCGCGCCGTCGTCAAACCATAATCCGCGCTCGTTAGCGTCGGCCTTTTTCTGGGAGACCCGTTCATGGCTGCCGGTTCCGCGGATCGAAAACCCAACGTATTGTTCATCACCGCCGATCAATGGCGTGGCGATTGTTTGTCCATTTTGGGGCACCCGGCGGTGGAGACGCCCGCCCTCGACGCCCTGGCGGCGGAGGGTGTGCTGTTCCGCAAGCATTACGCCCAGGCGGTGCCGTGCGGGCCGAGCCGGGCGTCGCTCTATACCGGCCTCTACCTGCACAATCACCGCTCGTGCATCAACGGCACCCCGCTGGACGCCCGCCACACCAACATCGCGCTGGAGGCCCGGGCGCTGGGCTACGACCCGGTGCTGTTCGGCTACACCGACACGTCCGTCGATCCGCGCACGGTGGCGGCCGACGACCCGGCGCTGACGACCTATGAAGGCGTGCTGCCGGGCTTCCGCGCCGTGGTCGACCTGCCGGACCATCACGGGCCGTGGTACGAGTGGCTCGCGCTCAAGGGCTACGTCATTCCGCGCAATCCCAAGGACCTGCACCGGCCCGACGCCGACTATCCCGGCGCCGCCGAACGTGGCCCCACCTTCGCGCCGCCCCGGTACAAGGCCGAACACACCGAGACGGCGTTCCTGACCGAGGAGGTCATGCGCTATATCGGCGACCAGGGCGATGCGCCGTGGTTCGTGCACGCCAGCTATATCCGGCCCCATCCGCCCTACGTGGTGCCGGAGCCCTATAACGCGATGGTCGATCCCGCCGACGTGCCGATGCCGGCGCGCTTGCCGTCACCGGAGCAGCAGGCCGCGCAGCATCCCTGGCTCGCATGGGCCCTGCGGCAAGACAGCGCGCGGGCGCCCGACAGCGACCGGGACGTGCGGCAGCTCCGGGCCACCTACTACGGCATGATGCGCGAGGTCGACGACCAGCTGGGCCGTCTGTTCGCCTGGCTCAAGGAAACCGGACGCGACGGCAACACCCTCATCGTGTTCTGTTCCGATCACGGCGAGCTGGCCGGTGACTACTGGCTGAAAGGCAAGCGGGGCTGGTTCGACGGCGCCTTCAACATCCCGCTGATCATCCGCGACCCGCGCCCGGCGTATGACGCGGGCCGCGGCGTCATCGTCGACAGGTTCAGCGAGAACATCGACGTCACGCCGACCCTGCTCGACCTGCTCGGCGGCGAGGTGCCGGTGCAGTGCGACGGCAAGGCGCTGACGCCGTTCCTGGAAGGCCGGGAGCCACGGACCTGGCGCGACACGGTCCACTGGCAGATGGATTTCCGCCACCCCGCCGACCGCGATGCCGAAACCGTGCTCGGCCTGACCCAGGACCAGTGCGCCCTGTCCGTGATCCGCGACGACCGGTACAAGTACGTGCACTTCACCGCCCTGCCGCCCCTGTTCTTCGACCTGCAGGACGATCCGCAGCAACTCAAGAACCTGGCCGGCGATCCGGCCCATACCGCCACGGTTCTGGAGTACGCCCAGAAGATGCTGTCCTGGCGCATGAACCACGAGGAACGCATCCTCACCGGTATGATGCTCGGCCCCGGCGGCGTCACCGAGGCGCGGGAAGCGCGGTATTAGCGAACGGTGATCAATCCCGCGCCGGCAGCACCCGGAAACCGGCGCGCGGGAAGTGCACGACCACCTCGCCGACCCGCTCCTCGCTGCGGCGAATGGCGACGTGGTGGGCGCTCGAGGATACCAGTTCGCCGGTCACCGGCACCCGGCCGGTGTCGTCGGGCATCACCGTCAGTCTATCGCCGGGCTTGCGGCCGGATGGATCGCCCGGGTCCTCGGCGGCTTCGGTCGTGCTGGTGGCGTCGCGGGCGACGTCGAGGGCGTCGGCGGCGTCCATGGGCGCCATGGTGCCGTGGCCGATGGTGTCCATACGCTCCAGCCAGGCCGAGGTCTTGGCATATGGCTCCAGGATAGGACCGGCACCGGGATGCTGTTTGCGCAGGAACCACAGAACATGAAAGGCGTTCAGGTCGGCCATGCCCGCGGCATCACCCATGATGAACGGGCCGTCCCCGATCATGCTTTCAGTCCAGTCGAGAAAGGCACGCAACTGGTCCAGCATCAGCGGCGCCGCCGCCTTCATCCGGGAGACGTCGAACGGCGCACCACCCATTTCGGAACGGTCCTTGATGAATTCCTCCGGCAGATGCTCACCGATGGCGCCGAAGTTCAGCACCACCACCGCGCTGAACAAGGCCTTGTCGGACCAGTGGGACATGGCCATGGCCTGACCCTCGGTGGTGCCGGTGAACAGGCTGGGCGTCGGATAGCGCCGTTCCAGTTCGCGCAGGATACATTGGGTATCGCAATAGATATCGGCGCCGATCTGCATCACCGGGGTCTTGCGGTAGCCGCCGGTCAGGGGCATCAGGTCCGGTTTCGGCATGACCATCGGGATCTTCACCGAACGCCAGGACAGGCCCTTGATGCCCAGCGCGCTGCGCACCTTCTGGGCGAACGGGGAGGCCGGATAGTGGTGCAGGATAATCTCACTCATACGGAAACGCCTTTCCTTGTCGTCATGGGGCTAAGTTCACTTTTGTGACACCTTCATCGCCTCGTGACACCAAAGTCAAGCCTGTACTATTCACTTCGACCACGGTCCGGCTGCAATTGCCGGGACGAAAACACAGCACATCGTCGGATTCCGTAGCGGCACCCACGGCTACGTTGATGGCGACAAAATGCGTGAAGATCACTGCATCGTGATTCATCGACTGCAGGGCTTCGAGCACACCGGCGCGCCAGTCCTGCAAATGGGCGTCAATATCGGACCAGCGGCTGGACAGAAACCAATCCAGCCAGCGGGTCCGGGCTTCCGCGTCGGTGTGGCTGGACGGCACCTCGGCGACGCCCGGTTCGATCGCGGCGGTTTGCCGCCAGAGCGCTTCCAACGGCATCGCTGTCTCCCGCGCCCGTTGCAGCGGGCTGGACACGATGGCCATGGGCGAAGATTGACCAATGGCGTCGGCCACGGCTTTGGCCTGCCGCTGCCCAAGCGCGCTCAAGCCCGGATCGGGCGCGTCGGACCAGGCGGCCGCGGCCTCCCCGTGGCGCACCAGGATGAGGCGCGTCACCGCTTGCGCCAGGCCTGGGTCCGGGCCTGCAGTCCGCGCGTGCCGAGCGAGTAAATGCTGTACAGCACCGCATTGGTGGCGAAGATCAGCATGGCCATGGCCGCCGCCGGGGCGATGTCGCCGGCATCGTCCATGTTCAGCACGGCGACGGCGGCCAGTGTCGTGTCGGGCGCATAGAGGAAGATCACCGCCGACACCGTGGTCATGGCGTTGACGAACAGGTAAACCGCGATGTTGATGATCGACGGCATGCACACCGGCACGGTCACCCGCCAGAAGGTCTTGTAGAACGGCACCTTGAGGGAGGCCGATACGGCCTCGAATTCCGGGTCCATCTGCTTCAATGCCGTCACCGCGGTCAAATGGCTGACCGTATAGAAGTGGGCAATGGTGACGACCACCAGGATCGCCATGGTGTGGTAGATGAAGCCGAACGGATTGTCCGGGTGATTGAAGAAAAAGATGTAGCTGAGGCCCAGCACCATGCCGGGCACCGCCAGCGGCAGGATGGCCAGGAAGTGGATAACGGTGCGGCCCTTCTTGAAGCCCTGCCCCTTCTCCACCAGATAGGCGCCGGTAAAGATGAAGGCCGTACCGATCACCGCCGTCCACGCCGCCATCTGGATGGAGTTGGTGTAGGAATCCCAGCCGCCACCGTCCATGACGTCGAAGTCGTAGTTGCTCAGCACCAGGTTCAGGTTATACGGCCAGAACTGGACGAACGACGCGTAGCCCGCCATGACGATGATCGACACGATGACGAAGGCGATGATGCCGCAGACGATCAACATGGAGGTGTCGATGGTGCGGTTGGGCTTGGGCTCCAACGGCACGGCGCGGGCCGACAGCAAGGCGACTTGGCGGCGCTGTACGATGCGGTCGATGGTAAACGAAATCACCGCCGGAATCAGCAGCACGACGCTGACCACCGCGCCCATCTCGAAGTTCTGCTGGCCGATCACCTGCTTGTAGATGTCCACGGACAACACGTTGTACTGGCCGCCGATGACCTTGGGCACGCCGAAATCGGTGAACACCAACGTGAAGACGACGAAGATGGCGCTGATGACGCCGTACTTGGCGCCGGGCAGCGTCACCGTGAAGAACGTGCGGATCTTGCTGGTGCGCAGGGCCGCGGCGGCTTCGTAGAGGCGCGCGTCGGTGATCGACAGCGCCGTCACCAGGATCATCATGGCGTGCGGGAAGGTCCAGAACACCTCGCCGATGACGATACCGATGGGACCGTAGATGGATTCACCGAACAGCCAGCTTTTGATGATGCCCTGCTTGCCGAAGAAGTAGACCAGCGAAATGGCCGGCAGCAACGACGGCGCCAGAATGGGGATCAGCGCAATAGCCCGAAACACCCCCTTGAACGGCATGCAACTGCGGGTCAGCGCATAGGCGTAAACGAACGCGAAGCTGATGGTGATGACGGTGGCAAGAACCGACACCGTCAGGCTGTTGTAGATCGAGAAAAACAGCGCCGGTGTCGAGAAATACTCGGCGTAATTGGCCAGGCCGATGAAATTGCCGTCCGAGTCCTGGAAACTCTTCGACATCATGGCGTAGAGCGGCAACAGCAACCCGATCAACAGGAACAGGCCGATCACCACGATGCCGACGCGCATCATACGTTCGTCGCCACTGACCTTGGGTTTTACGGCGCCGGCGCCAATGGTGGTGACCGCCACGGTGCCGCCCCTAATCCGCCGGGAAGACGAGGATGTGGTCGCTGGGCACGGCCACCGGCAAGGACCGGCCGCCGGCCAGTTCCAGATCGCGGACCGCATTGACCGACAGGTCGACGACGATGCGGCTCTCGCCCATGCCCGGCACTTTCAGCTCCGCGCGGTAGAACGAGCCGAGGAATTCCATGTCGTCGATTTCCGCTTCGAATGCGTTGCCGTTGGCGCCGTCGGTGCAGCGCACGACAAAGTCTTCCGGCCGCACGGCGACAGTCACCGGTGTGCCTTCGCTGATGCCGTTCATGGCCGCACAGTTCAGTTCCACCGTGCCGAGACGCACCCGGCCGGCCCCGGCCGCCGTTCCGGGCATGAAATTCATCGTGCCGACAAAATCGGCGACGAAAGCGGTCTTGGGCGTGCCATAGACCTCGGTCGGCGTGCCGATCTGTTCGATGACGCCATGGTTCATGACGACGATACGGTCGGCCATGGTCAGGGCCTCTTCCTGGTCGTGGGTCACCATGATGGTGGTCACGCCCAGGCGCTCCTGCAACTGGCGGATTTCATGGCGCAGATGGACCCGCACCCGGGCATCGAGCGCGCTCAACGGTTCGTCGAGCAACAGCAGGCCCGGCGACGTTGCAAGGGCCCGCGCCAATGCCACGCGCTGTTGCTGGCCACCTGACAGTTGAGCCGGATATTTCGGCCCCTGCCCTTCCAGGCCGACCAGTTCCAGCAGTTCGGCGACCTTGCGCTCGGTATCCGCCTTGCCGACCTTCCGGTTCTCGAGGCCGTAGGCGATGTTCTTTTGCACCGTCAGGTTGGGGAACAAGGCATAGGATTGAAATACGATGCCGAAATCGCGCTCCGACGGCGGTAAGGCCGAGATATCCGTACCACCCTGCGCAATACGCCCTGCCGTCTGATAGTCCAGGCCGGCGATGCAGCGCAGCAAGGTGGTTTTACCGCAGCCCGAGGGACCGAGAAAACAGACGAACTCGCCTTCGTAGATTTCCAGCGAAACATCGCGCAATGCAGTGAACGCGCCGAAATTCTTGGTGAGATCGTCGATCCGGAGATACGTCTTTGTCCCGGCGGATTCGTGCCCCGGGCTGTCCTGCATAGCGGTCGTCATGGGCGTTCCGCGCCTTCCCCCTCGTCGCCCGCGATTGCGGCGGCAGACACTGCGCGCCGGCGGGCGTTGTGTTCGTTGTCATGGCAGGTCCGGCCCATCCCCGAAAGGACAGGCCGGACCGCCACTAATTCAGTATAACCTGAATCGTCTACTTCTTGGGCTCAGACTTGGAGTCGTAGCGCTTTTGCCACTCGGCCAGGATGGCTTTGCGGTTGCTGGCCGCCCAGGCGAAGTTGTTGTCGATCATCGCCGACACGGTGTTTTCCGGGAAGAACTTCACCGGCTTGGCGACGCCGGGCATGGCCACGACGGCGTAACCCGCGTTGTACATCTCGTTGGCCTTGCGGCTGATCGACCAGTCGGCCAGGGTCTTCGCGGCCGCGAGGTTCTTGGTGCCCTTGACGATGGCCGTGGCTTCCATGTCCCAGCCGACACCTTCGGTCGGGATGATGATGTCGAGCGGCGCACCCTTGGCCTTGGACTTGGCGCCACGGAACGCAAACGAGACACCGATGGTGGTTTCACCGGCGGCCGCCAGCTTGCACGGCTTGGAGCCCGAGTGCGTGTAGCGCGAGATGTTCTGGTGCAGGCCGTCCATATATTCCCAGCCGCCCTTTTCGCCGAACAACTGCAGCCACGACGAGACGTCGAGGAAGCCGGTGCCCGAGGAGTTTGGGTTCGGCATGATGACATGGCCCTTGTAGACCGGCTTCGTCAGGTCCTTCCACGAGGCCGGCGCCGGCACGTTGTTGGCCTTGCCTTCGACGGTGTTGTAGCAGATGGCGGCGACCCAGGCGTCCATACCCGTCCAGGTCGGCGGATTGGCCGCATCGACGAACTTCTTGTCGAGCTTGTCGACACCCTTCGGCGCGTAGGCTTCCAGCATGCCTTCATTGCCGAGCAACATCAGGCTGGTGGCCGCCAGGCCCCAGATGATGTCCGCCTTGGGGTTGTTCTTTTCGGCCAGCAACTTGGCCGTGATGATGCCGGTCGAGTCGCGCACCCACTTGATCTTGATGTCGGGGTGGTCCTCGTTGAACTTGGCTGCGTACTTCTTCAGGTCCTCGGCCTCGACCGCCGTGTAGACGGTCAGTTCGCTGGCCGCCCGGGCCTGCAGACCACTGAACGCGGCGAGCGCCAGGCCGACGGCCGCGGCGGTTCCCAGTTTTCCAAACATATTCTTTTTCGTCATTCGATTGCTCCCTGTTACTTCGGTTCGACGATCGTTGTGCACCGGATGGTGCGTTGTTTTACCGGTCTGGGGCCGGCATGGAATATCCTGTGCTGCCGCGACGGCTCAACCGCGCCATTCCTATCCGCAAATTAAGACAGTTTTGTTGCGGTTTGACTAGGGTGCGGCGCCATGCTCTGTTGCCGCGGCTGCTCTGAGTTGTCCTCCCTGACTTTTTTGCGTTTTTTCAGACGGCTGGAACGCAATTCCCCGGCCGCATCGAGTATGGGATAGGCCACCGACGTAATGTGCGAGTGGATACGCTTGAGGTCGCGCAAGACGTCCAGATGCAAGGCGGACGATTCGATACTTTCACGCAGGCCGTCGCGCAGCCGCTCGAGGTGATTCTCGGCCGCCTCCCGTTCCATGTCGCGCACTTCGATCTTTTCCGCCAGCAGATTGCGCGCCAAATCCACGTCGCCCGACATGAAGACACTGAGGCTCATGCGCAGGTTGTCGGTGACCCGCTGGTGCAGTTCCGTGATTTCCACCAGTCCCTGGGGCGAGAACTGGAGCTTTTTGCGGTACTTCTTGTTGGCCAGTTCCATCAAATTCTTGTCGATGATGTCGCCGATGTGCTCCAGGTTCGTGGTAAAGGTGATGATGTCGACGCAGCGCCGGCTTTCCTCTTCGTTCAGCGGGGTGCGGCTGACGTCGGTGACATAGAGCTTGACCGCTTCGTGCAACGCATCGACCACATCGTCCATTTCCTCGACCTCGGCCATGAGCTTGCGATCGTCGGTGCGGAACACATCCAGGCTGCGGGCCAGCATGGTCTCGACCACGTCCCCCATACGCAAAGTCTCACGCGACGCGGCGGCCAGGGCCAAGGACGGCTTGTCGACGATATCGGGATCGAGGTAGCGCGGCCGGTCGGGGCTCTCGCCGTTCTCGGTTTCGGGCAGCACACGCGCCGCCAGCTTGGCGGCGGCACCGACCAGACCGATGAACACCACGGCCAACGCGATATTGAACCCGGTGTGGAAGTTGACCACCTGGCGGGCCGGAGCGGTTTCCAGTTGCGCCAGATAGGGCGCCACCAGATCGATGAACGGCAATAGCGCAGCCACGCCGATGAACCGGAACATCAGATTGCCGAGCGGCACCCGACGGGCCGTGGATGGCTGACCGAGAGTGGAGATGACGGCCGGAACGGCACCGCCGAGATTGGCGCCCAGAACCAACGCGAACGCCAGCGTCAATGGCACCACGCCGCCAACCGCCAGCGAGACGATCAGCAACACCATGGCCAGGCTGGAATGGGCGAGCCAAGTGAGCAGTGCGCCGATCAGCACGGCCAGCAGCGGCTCGCCGGCCAGAGCAGCGACCACCGACTGCATGGCCTCGGCTTCCCGCAGGGGCGTACTGGCGTGAACGATTTGTTTCAGGGCCACCAGCATCAACCCGAGACCGATGGCGACCCGACCGAGGTCACGCCGCCGCGTCGGGCCGCCCGACATGAACGCGACGACACCGATTAGAATCAGCAGCGGCGACAACCACCCGATATTGAGGGAGAACACCTGAGCCACCAGCGTGGTGCCCACATCGGCGCCCAACATGATGGCCAGGGCGGGCGCAACCGCCAAAAGCTCGCGGCCGGCAAAACTCGTGGTCAACAGCGCGGTCGCCGTGGAACTTTGCAACAGCGATGTCACCAGCATGCCCGAAAGGAAGGCGGTAAACCGGTTGCGGGTCCCCGAACCGATGATGCGGCGCAGGTCGCCACCGTAGGCGCGCATGACTCCGGTGCGCACCATGCGGGTTCCCCACAACAGCAGTGCAACGCCCCCCACGACGTAGATCAAAATGCCGGTACCTGTGATTGCCGTCTCCCTCGTCTCAACCGGAAACCCGATCATCCACGGCAAAAGGATGACCGGTGCCGGAAATGCCCACAGTTTTTGACTTCGTATTGTCACCAATCTGTAACATTTATTAGGTGACTGCAAGAATCGGATTGCGACCTGGCAGGGTCCAGTTCCGACGTAGCGGCATGAATCATCAGGGTTTTTTCGTTCGTCTCGTGTTCCTGACGGCTGCCGTCCTGCAGAGGACCACCACACTCGTATGGATCACTCAAATGAACCACATGCGTGGCGTCGAAGCCCATGTTTCGAATTGTTCCACAACTCCTTTCCGGCAAATCAAATCTCGACGGCGAACCTGCCGTCCGGGTCACGCGGCCCGCGCGCGGCCGCATTGAGTCACCCCCATTTCGGACAACGTTGCGCGGACCGCGTCCAGGGCGGCGTGCATCTGGTCCTCGCCCAGCCGGCCGATGCAGCCCATGCGGAAACTGTCGGCCACGGTCAACTTGCCGGGGTAGATGACGAAACCCCGATCACTGAGCGAATCGTAGAACACCTGGAAATCGAATTTGGGGTCGGACGGCGTGTGGAACGTGATGATGATCGGCGCCTGCACATCGTCCGGCAGCAGCGTTTCGAATCCCATGGCCCGCATGCCGTCGACCAGGATTCCGCAATTGCCGGCATATCGCGCATGCCGCCCGGCCACGCCGCCCTCGTCGGCGTGTTCGCTCAAGGCCCGGTCGAATGCCGCCAGCACGTGGGTCGGCGGCGTGAAGCGCCACTGGCCGTTCTTTTCCAACGCCTGCCACTGGTCATACAGATCCAGCGAAAGGCTGTGTGCGTTGCCTTCGCAACCTTCCAATACCGATCGGCGGATCAGGGCGAAACCCATCCCGGGCACGCCCTCGAAACACTTGTTGGACGACGCCATCAGTACGTCGAAACGGACCTTGGATGCATCCACATCGATGGCGCCGAACGCGCTCATCGAATCGATCAGCAGACTGCGGCCGTGACGGGCAACGATATCGGCGATCTCCTGAATGGGATTGAGGATGCCCGATGTGGTCTCGCAGTGCACCGCGGCCACGTGGCTGATGGCCGTGTCCCGCGCCAGCATGGCATCCAGCGCGGCCGTATCGCTGACCTCGTTCTCGGCATTTTCGATCGTCACGACCTCGCGGCCGACGATGCCGAGGATCCGTGCCATGCGCTGGCCGTACGCCCCGTTGATCAGCACCAGAACCTTGCCGTCCCATGGCACCACGGTGCCCAAGGCGGCCTCGACGGCAAATGTGCCGCTGCCCTGAACCGGAACGCAGACATGACTGTCGGATGCGTTTGCAACGGCAAGCAGGCGTTCGCGGATGCGGGCCGTCAAGGCAATGAAATCGGCATCGCGCGAGCCCCAGTCGCGCAGCATCGCCTGCTTGATCGACAGGGACGTGGTCAGAGGACCGGGCGTCAGCAGGTAGTTGGTGTTTCCCGTTTCGTTGGTGGTCATGCGGCCTCGCCTCGACTGGTTTTCCTTGCGCCATTTCAATGTGCCAATTCAATGTACCTGTGGCCGCAAGACGTTGCGTGATTTGGCCACGGGTATTAGTATAAATCAAATTACTAATTCTTATCTTTGCGATATGTCAGATTTATGAATCACGCACAACTCCGGGCCTTCCATGCGGTGGCCAGCGAGGGCGGCTTCACGGCCGCCGCCAACCGGCTCAACCTGACCCAGCCGGCCGTCACTCTTCAGGTCAAGGCGCTGGAGGAAACCTACGGCATCGACCTGTTCCACCGCCGCGGCCGGCGCGTGGAACTGACCGACACGGGCACCGCCCTATATTCCCAAACCCTGCGCATGTTCCGTTTGGAGGAAGAAACCGACGACCTGTTGTCGTCGGTCGGCGGCATGCGGCGCGGGCGGCTCAGAGTGGGCGCCGACGGGCCTTATCACGTCATTGGCGTCATCGCCGCGTTCCGCAACGACTATCCCGGCCTGAAACTGACGGTGTCGCTCGGCAACAGCGCCGTGGTCCGGCGCAGCCTTCTGGACTACCGCACCGACGTGGCGGTGCTGGCCGAGGACGACGGTGACGAACGGTTCCTGTCCCTGCCGTTCGGCCGCCACCGGGTGGTGGCCTTCGTCAACCGCGATCATCCCTGGGCCAAACGAAAGACGATCCGGGTTCAGGACATGGAAGGCCAGCCGATGATCCGCCGGGAAAGCGGTTCGGCGACCCGCAAACTGTTCGAGGCCGCCCTCGACAAGGCCGGCGTCACACCCGATTTCGTGCTCGACATCGGCAGCCGCGAGGCGGTGCGCGAAGCCGTGGCCGCGGGCCTTGGCTTCAGCGTCGTCGCCGAACCGGAACTGGGCCACGACCCCCGCCTGGTGGCGCTGGACATCCGCGGCGCCAAAGTGGAGACCAAGGAATATGTCGTGTGCCTCAAGGAGCGCGCGGAAACACGCGCCGTGAAGGCGTTTGTCGCGACGGCGCGGGGGCTCGCCGAAGACGGCGGTGCTTAGTCCCTTGTCAGTACGTCGTGCACCAGTGACGCCCAGTAACTGGCACCGACGGTGAGGATGTCGTCGTTGAAGTCGTATTTGGGATTGTGCACCGAACAGCCGCCCTTCTGGTCGGCCTCGCCGTTGCCGATCCAGATGTAGCTGCCCGGCCGCTCCCGCAGCATCCAGGCGAAATCCTCGGCACCCATGACCGGTGGTTCGTCGTGCAGCACATTGTCGCCACCGACCACCTTGGCCGCCGCGTCGGCGGCGATGGCGGTTTCCTTCTCGGTGTTGATGGTCGGCGGATAGCGCCGGGCATAGTCGAATGCGAACGTCGCGCCGTGGGCGGCGCAGATGCCTTCCGCCATGCTTTTCATGCGCGTCTCGATCATGTCCTGGATTTCCGGCAGGAACGCCCGGGTCGTGCCCGACAGGACGACCTGTTCGGGAATGACGTTGGTGGTGTGGCCGCCGTGGATCTGGGTGACGCTGATGACCGCCGATTCCATCGGGTCGGTCGAGCGGCTGACGATGCTCTGCCAGGCGAGAACGATCTGCGAGGCGATGACCACCGGATCGATGCCCTGGTGGGGCATGGCGCCGTGGGCGCCGACGCCGGTGATGGTGCCTTCGAAGAAATCGGCCGACGCCATCATCGGCCCGGGCCGGACCACCACCTTGCCGGCCTTGATGCCGGGCATGTTGTGAATGCCGTAGACGCCGTCGACGGGGAACATCTCGAACAGCCCCTCCTCCACCATGACCCGGCCGCCGGCGACGTTTTCCTCGGCCGGCTGGAAGATGAAATGCACCGTGCCGTCGAAGTTTTTGGTTTCCGACAGGTACTTGGCCGCCCCCAACAGCATGGTGGTGTGGCCATCGTGGCCACAGGCGTGCATCTTGCCGTCGATGGTGGATTTGTGATCGAAGGTGTTCAGCTCCTGCAGGTCGAGCGCATCCATGTCGGCGCGCAGGCCGATGGACTTGCCGCCATTGCCCGCCTTCAACGTGCCGACCACGCCGGTCTTGGCCAGGCCACGGTGCACGTCGATACCGAAGGATTCGAGTTTCTCGGCGACGAAGTCGGCGGTGCGGACTTCCTCGAACGCGGTTTCGGGGTGGGCGTGGATATCACGCCGCCACGCGGTCATTTCGTTGTGAAACTCGGCGATCCGATTGATGATCGGCATACGGTCCTCCGGTCGGTTACCTGTCTGAACGCCCCCGCCGCTTTGCATCGGATCGGGGAGGCGCCAGACTACAGCGACCGGCGGTCAAAGCAAATTGGCAATCGTCCCACATCACGGAAAATTGGCACGCAAAACCGGACAAGAAAAGACCTCCCGGCAGTACCGGGAGGCCTTCAGGCAACGAGAGGAGGCAGATAGAAACTCAGTGGGACATGATGGCGGGAACCGTCATCGTGTTGAGGATGTCCCGGGTGGCGCCACCCAGTGCCAATTCGCGCACGCGGGAGTGCCCGTAGGCCCCCATGACCAGCAGGTCGGCGCCGTAATCGGACACCGCCGCCAGCAGGGCGTCGCCGACGGAAATGTCGCGGGCCACCGTGTGGTGGGCTTCCGCGGTCACGCCGTGGCGGGCCAGATGGGTCGAGATATCGGCGCCGGGGATGTGGTCGGCGCTGGATTCGTTGACGGCGTAGACGATGACCTTGTCCGCCTGCTCCAGGATCGGCAGGGCATCGTGCAGGCAGCGGGCCGATTCGCGGGTGCCGTTCCAGGCCACCAGGGCCGTCCTGCCGATGACGTCGAACTTGCCGGCATAGGGCACGACCAGGACCGGACGGCCGCTCGAGAGGATCAATTCGTCGGCCAGGTCTTCGGTGCCGTTGGCCCGTTCCTCCGCCGGCGCCGTCTGGCCGACGATCACCAGGTCGGCATAGTGGGCGTGGAAGGCCGTGACCGAACGGGAATCGCCGTTGACCAGACGCCATTCGCTGGCCACGCCTTCGCGGTCGCACAGCGCGGTGAAGGCCTCTTCCACCTTCTTGGCTTCGGCTTCGGCGTCGGCCTGCTGCTTTTCCAGAACATCGGCCGGGATGTAAGCCATGACGAACGCCGGGACTTCCGGCGGCGCGATGACATACAGCGCCGTGATGTGGGCAGTGTGCGCCTTGGCCATATTGATCGCGACGTTGATGCGCGCGTCGTTGCGCGGATCACGGGTGAGATGAAGGAGGATGTTTTTAATCGCCATGGTCCGAACCCCATTAGGAAAGACTGACAATACGCCCCAAAAACGGGAATGGAGACATATTCGGTAAACCTTTTCGATACACTATGTGTTTACTGAGCAAATTCATTCAATGATCGAAATCAAGCAATTGCAGGAACCCGGGAGACAGGGTACTTGAAGATCACAAGCCCCCTCTTCGGCCCATACTTTCATTGGTTGCGAGCCCTATGACGAAACCGACGCGCAGTCATATTCATCCGGTCATCCTGTCGGGCGGCACGGGCACACGGCTGTGGCCCCTGTCCCGCGCCAGTTATCCCAAACAGCTACTGGCCCTGACGGCGGACCGTACCATGATCCAGGAAACCGCCGCGCGGCTGGCCGACCTGCCGGACTCGGCCGCGCCGGTCGTGGTCTGCAACAACGACCACCGCTTCGTCATCGCCGAGCAGATGCGGGAAATCGGCCAGGCGCCGGCCGCCATAGTCCTGGAACCGGTGGGACGCAACACCGCGCCCGCCGTCGCAGCCGCGGCCCACATGCTGCTGCGCGACGACCCCGACGCCATCATGGCGGTCCTGCCCGCCGATCACGCCATCCGCCACGCCGGCCGCTTTCTGACCGCGGTGGAAGCGGCCGGAAACCTGGCCCGGGACGGCTATCTCGTGGCGTTCGGCATTACGCCGACGGAACCGCACACCGGTTACGGTTATATCCGCCACGGCGACGCCATCGCCGGCCACGACGGCAGCTACGCCGTGGCCGAGTTCGTCGAGAAACCCGATGAAGCGACGGCCGAGAGGTATCTGGCGTCCGGCGACTATGCCTGGAACAGCGGCATGTTCGTGTTTCGCGCCGACCGCTATCTGGAGGAACTGGCGGCCTTGCAGCCCGACATGGCGGCGTGCTGCGCCGAAGCCGTCGAACAGGCGGAAGCGGACCTCGACTTCCTGCGGCTGAACGAAGACCGGTTCGCCGCCAGCCCGTCATTGTCGATCGATTACGCGGTCATGGAGCATACCGAACACGCGGCCGTCATTCCCGTCGACATCGGCTGGAACGACGTCGGGTCGTGGGACGCGCTCTGGGATATCGGCGGCCGGGACAGCCACGGCAACGTGTTCTCCGGCGACGTGCTGAGCCACGACGTCAAGAACTCCTACCTGCGGGCCGAAAGCGGCATGGTCGCCGCCATCGGCGTGGAAAACCTGGTCGTGGTGGAGACCCGCGACGCCGTGCTGGTGGCGACGCGCGACCGGGCCCAGGACGTCAAGGACATCGTCGAGGACATCAAGCGCCGCGGCCGCACCGAGCACGACGCCCATGTGCGCGACTACCGGCCGTGGGGGTTCTTCGAATCCATCGACACGGGCGACCGCTACCAGGTCAAGCACCTGATGGTCAAACCGGGCGCCGCTCTTTCGTTACAGATGCATCACCACCGGGCGGAACACTGGGTCGTGGTGCGGGGCACCGCCAAGGTCACCTGCGGCGAGGACATCAAACTGTTGAGCGAAAACGAGTCCGTTTACATCCCCATCGGCACGGCCCACCGGCTGGAAAACCCCGGCAAGGTGCCGCTCGATATCATCGAGGTGCAGTCGGGCAGCTATCTCGGCGAGGACGACATCGTCCGCTTCGACGATGTCTACAATCGTCAGGGCTCCGACTGACCGTCAGGACAGCCGTCCGAGGAAATTCTCGAGCGCCTCGTTGACGGCGGCGGGTTCCTCGACCGTCGAACTGTGACCCGCGCGGGGAACGCGGATCAGTTCCGACCCCTTGATCGCGGCGTGCATGCGGTCGGATTTCTCCGGCACGGTCGCCGTGTCCTCCTCGCCGACGATGATCAGGGTCGGCAGGCCGATCTTACCCAGTTGTTCGTACACCCCCTGCCGGTCGGTCACGCCGCGAACCGCCCGGGTGATACCGATGCGGTGGTTGGACAGGATCAAGGAGCGCCATTTGCGCTTGTCGGCCTCGCGGGACGGGTCGTTGAGGAACGACTGGCTGAACATGATGGGCATGACCTTGTTGATCACGAGCCCCAGGCCGAACCAGCGGGCGACGAAATTGAGGGTCTTGTAGCGCGGCACGTTTTCCGGCGGTTCCGGATCGGCGGTAGTTTCGATCAGGACGAGCGACTTGAGCAATTCGGGCCGGCGGATGGCCAGCCGCATGCCGACGAAGCCGCCCATGGACAGGCCGGCGAAATGACAGGGACCGGCATCGAGCGCCTCGATCAGCGCGGCGGCGTCCTCGGTCAGCGTGTCCATGTCGTAACCGGACGCCGTGACCTCGCTGCCGCCCTGGCCGCGGTGATCGAAGGTGATGCAGCGGTAGCGGTCCTTGAACCCGGCCACCTGGGCTTCGAACATGGCGCCGCTGAACAGCAGGCCGTGGGAAAAGACGATGGTTTCCGGCCCGCCGCCCTCGTCCGTGTAGTGCAATGTCGCGCCGTTGACCGTCAGTGTCGGCATGGATACCCCCTCCAATAGGACCGGCCCCGCAATGCGACCGGTCAACTGATGCGGTTTTCCTCCACCGCGTGGCAGGCCACGTGCGCACCGTCGTTCAATTCCAACGCCGTCGGACGCTCGCGCGTGCAGCGGTCCTCCGCATGGGGACAGCGCGGATGAAACGGGCAGCCGCTGGGCGGATTGATCGGGCTCGGCACCTCGCCCGCCACCGGCGTGCGGGCCCGGCCGGTCATTTCCAGGTCGGGGATGGCATCAAGCAGCATGCGCGTATAGGGATGGCGCGGCTTCTCGAACAGCGTCTTCTTGTCCGCCCATTCGACCAGCCGGCCGAGATACATCACGCCGACCTTGGTGGAGACGTGATAGACGACAGCCAGGTCGTGCGAGATGAACAGATAGGTCAAATTGTAGGTGAGCTGCAGCTCCTTCATCAGATTGAGGATCTGCGCCTGAACCGAGACATCGAGCGCCGACGTCGGCTCGTCGCACACCAGGAATTCCGGCTCGCCGGCCAGGGCCCGGGCAATGGAAATACGCTGGCGCTGGCCGCCGGAAAACTCGTGCGGGTACTTTTCGCCATCCGCCGGCGAGAGACCAACCTGGGTCAGCAATTCGCCGACCCGCTGCTTGACCTGCGGCCTGTCGGAAATCAATCTGCGGGCCGTGATCGGCTCGGCGATGATGTCGCTCACACGCCAACGGGGGTTGAGCGAGGCATAGGGATCCTGAAAGATCATCTGCATGCGCGACTGGATTTCCGGCACGCGCAGGCGGTCCTTATGATCGGCCAGTTCCGTTCCTTCGAACATCAACGATCCGGCGGTCGGCTGATAGAGGCCGACGACAAGCCGGGCGACCGTGGATTTGCCGCAGCCCGATTCACCGACCAGCGAAAACGTCTCGCCGCGCTTGATGTCGAAACTGATGCCGTCGACGGCCTTGACCAACTGGCGGCCCGACCGTTCGATCACGCGATTGAGGAACGGCGGCGAAACGTCGAAATAGCGCACCAGTTCATCGACGTGGAGCACCGTTTCGTCGCCGCTGGCGACGGTACGGCGTGTTCTGACCGCTTGTTCAGTCACCGTAGCCAACCTTCTTTTCCTCTTCCTCGAACAACCAGCACGCCACTTCCGACCCGTCCACCGGCTGCAGATCGGGCCGCTCGGCTCGGCAGCGGTCAAACACCCTGGTGCAGCGTGGATTGAAGGCGCAGCCTTGTGGAATTTCGGTCAGCCGCGGCATGGAACCGTCGATCTGTGTCAACTTCTCGGCGGCATGACCGACATGCGGGATCGATCCCATCAAGCCGTGTGTGTAGGGATGCTTGGCCCGTTTGACCACATCCTGCACGGGACCGATTTCGGCGATGCGACCGGCATACATCACGGCCACCCGCTGCGCCGCTTCGGCGATGACGCCCATATCGTGGGTGACCAGCATGACGGCCGTGCGGTGCTCGCGGCACAAGCGCTTGAGCAGAGTGATGATCTGGGCCTGGATCGAGACGTCGAGCGCCGTGGTCGGTTCGTCGGCAATGATCAGGCGCGGTTCGGCGCACAGCGCCAGGGCGATGACCACCCGCTGTCGCATGCCACCGGAAAACTGGTGCGGAAAATGATCGATGCGTTCCTCCGCGCCCGGGATACCGACTTCCTTGAGCAAGTCGATGGCCCGTTTGCGCGCCTGGGATTCGCTGAGGTCGGTATGCGTGCGGATGGTTTCCACCAGCTGATAGCCGACCCGGTAGAGCGGGTTCAGGCTGGTCAGCGGGTCCTGGAAGATGGCGCCGATTTCCTGTCCGCGAATCCTGCGCATCTTCTCGTAAGGCAGATTGTCGATGCGCTTGCCTTCGAGATAGATCTCGCCGGCGGCAATCCGCCCGGGCGGTTCCAAGAGCCCGATGATCGAGGCGCCGGTCAGCGATTTGCCAGCCCCCGATTCACCGACCACGCCGAGGATTTCACCCGGGTCGATATGAAACGAAATGTCGTCGACCGCCACCAGCGTGCCACGCCGGGTGGGGAACTCGATCCGAAGGTTGTTGACCTGCAACAATGGTTGATCGGCTTCCATGTCCGCCCCCTCAGCGCAGCTTCGGATTGAGGGCGTCACGCAGCCAGTCGCCCAACAGATTGACGGCCAGCACCAGCGTCGCCAGCACGATGCCGGGGAAGATCACGATCCACCATTCGCCGGAGAACAGGAAATCGAATCCGACATTGATCAGAGTACCCAGCGACGGTTCGGTCGGCGGCGAACCGACGCCGAGGAACGACAGCGCCGATTCGGACAGGATGGCGATGGCTAGGTTGATGGTGCCGATGACCAGCACCGGGCCCATCACATTGGGCAGTACGTGCTTGATCATGATGGTCCCACGGCGGCGGCCGATGACACGCGCCGCCTGGACATATTCCTTGTTCTTCTCGACCATGGTGGAGCCGCGCACGGTCCGGGCGAACTGCACCCAACTGGATATGCCGATGGCGAAGATCAGCACATAGAGCGCCATTTCGTCATGGGCTTCCTTCGGCAGGATGCCCCGGGCGATGCCGTTGATCAGCAAGGCTATGAGGATGGTCGGGAAACTGATCTGGATATCGGCGACACGCATGATGAAGCCGTCGATCATGCCGCCGACATATCCGGCGACCAGGCCCAAGCCGACACCAAGCACCAATGCAAAGATGGTGGCACCGAAACCAACCACGAGGGAAATGCGCGCACCGTAGAGCAGTGCCGACAGCATATCGCGGCCCTGGTCGTCGGTGCCCAGCAAGTACTTGGCGTTGCCGCCCCCTTCCCACACCGGCGGTGTAAAGGCATCAAGAAGATCCAGGGCCGCCGGGTCGAACGGATTCTGTGGCGCGATCCACGGCGAAAAAATGGCCGCAAGGAACGACAGGACGGTAAAGGCCGCGGCCACCATGGTGATCTTGGACGAGCGGAAGCTGTAATAAACGTCGCTATCGAGAAAACGATAGAACGAGTCGATCGATCGGGTAATGGCCTGCATGTCAGTGCCCCCCCACGGCGCGTTCGACTCGCAGACGCGGGTCCACTGCGAAGTAGAGCAAATCGACGATCAAATTAATGATGACGAAGAAGGCAGCGATCAGGATCAGGTAGGTGGCCATGATCGGAATATCGACAAAATCAACGGCCTGAATGAACAACAGCCCCATGCCCGGCCACTGGAACACCGTCTCCGTGATGATGGCGAACGCGATGATGGAACCGAGCTGCAGGCCGGTGATGGTGATTACCGGAACCAGGGTGTTCTTCAAAGCGTGACCGAAGTGTACCGCGCGGTTGCTCAATCCGCGTGCCCGGGCGAACTTGATGTAGTCGGTGCGCAGCACCTCCAGCATTTCAGATCGGACGAGACGCATGATCAATGTGAGCTGGAACATGCCCAGCGTGAACGCCGGCATGAGAATGGCGCGGATCCCGTCCGCGTTGAACAGGCCGGACGACCACCAGCCGAACTGGTCGACGGCCCCCCTGCCGAATGTCGGCAGCCACCCCAGGATGACGCCGAATAAAAGGATCAACAAAATACCGATAAGAAAGGTGGGCAGGGATATGCCCATGAGTGACACCGTCAAAAAGAGCTTACTGAGCCATTTCTCCGGGTAGAGCCCTGTATAGACGCCCATGGGTATCCCAACCAGCAAGGCGAACAGTGCAGCGATCAAACTCAATTCGAGGGTCGCCGGCATGCGTTCCATGATCAGTTCGTTGACCGGCCGTCCGATACGGAACGAGATACCGAAATTACCCTGTACGGTGTTTACGACGAAGTTGCCGAATTGCACCATGATGGGATCGTTCAGACCCAGTTCCTGGCGGAGCCGTTCGCGGTCCTGGAGGGACGTGTCCTGTCCGACCATCTGGGCGATCGGGTCGCCGACGAAGCGGAACAGGGTGAAGGCGATCAGCGCCACCGTCAGCATGACGACGACGGACTGAATCACCCGACGGATGATCAGCGCGAGCATGGACGCATCACTCTAAAAATTGCCTGCAAAAATGAGTGGCCCGGGAGCCGACGAACGTGTCAGTCCCGGGCCGGTTCATCGGGGTCCCCGTACGGCTTATTTCACCGTGACGTGGCGCCACGCGAACTGGTTGTCCGCGCGTTGCTTGACAACGACCTTATCGCTGACGCCCCAGGCAACAGCCTGCTGGTGCAGCGGAATGTAGGCGATGTCACCCAGCGTCTTCGTCCAGGCTTCCTTGATCATGCCGCCACGCTTGCCGGCATCGGTCTCGGTCAGGACTTTGTCGGTCAGGGCATCGACCTCGGGGTTGCAGTAGCGGCCGAGGTTGAATTTGCCGTTGCCGGTGTCCTTGTTGTAGCAGCCGTGCAGGTTGGACAGAACGTTCCAGCTATCGAAGCTGCCCGGGGTCCAGCCCAGCAGATAGAAGCTGGTGTCCAGTTTCGGCGCCAGAACCTTGGCGAAGTACTTGGCCTTCGGCTGGGCGTTCAGGTTCACCTTCACGCCGACCTTGGCCAGCATGGAAACCACGGCCGTGCAGATCGCTTCGTCGTTGACGTAGCGGTTGTTCGGGCAGTCCATGCCAACTTCGAATCCGTCACCGTAACCGGCATCGGCCAGAAGCTGCTTCGATTTGTTCACGTCATAGCCGAGACGGCTGAACGCCGGATTGCTCGGCGTGTCGCCGCCGTTGATGCCCGGCGCCGGCGCCACCATCAGGGCGGAAGGCGTCGACAGGCCGCGCATCACGACCTTCTTGATCGCGTCGACGTTGATGGCGCGATAGAAGGCCTCGCGGACCCGCTTGTCTTTGAACGGATTCTTGCCCTTGATGTTGGAATACAGCAACTCGTCGCGATGCTGATCCATACCCAGGAAGATGGTGCGCAGCTCGGGGCCGACCAGCATGGCCGTGCCGCCATTGTCGTTGACGCGCGGATGATCCTGAGTCGGGACCGGATAGGCCATGTCGACCTGACCGGACAGCAGAGCGGCGACGCGGGTGGCGTCGGAACCGATCGGCGTGAACGTCACCTTGGAGACGTTATGCTCCTTGGCGCCATTGTCCCACCAGTTCGGGTTGACAACCGCGGTCGTCTTCACGTCGGCTTCGTGGGCGGTGACCATGAACGGGCCGGTGCCGTTGGTGTTGCGGGTGGCGAAGTTGGCGTCACCCGCGGTCACCGACTGCGGCGCCACGGCGTTGTTCGCCTCGGCCCACTCCTTGTCCATGATGCTCCAAGTGGCCCATTCGACGAAGATAATCGGGTTCGGCTTGGTGGTGACGAAATCGACGGTGTAATCGTCGACCTTTTCGACTTTAACGTCCGCGGCGATCCGGGTCTTCAGATCCGAACCGTCGGCCCGCACGCGATTGGCGGAGAAGACCACGTCGTCGGCGTTAAAGGCATTGCCGTTGTGGAACTTAACGCCTTTGCGCAGATGGAAGCGCCAACGGGTAGGTTCAACAACCTCCCATTTGGTCGCCAGGGCGGGTTCGATGGCCAGGTCGGCGCCACGCCGGACCAGACCTTCGTACACGTTGCCGAGGAAGCCGAGGGTGAACGTTTCGTTCAGGGCGTACGGATCCAAGGAACTCAGGCTGCCCTGGAAGGCAAACTTAAGTTCCTTGCCCTGTGCCGGCATGGCAGCCGCAACCGCCGCCAGGGCGCCCGCAGCTACAAACGTTTTCAATCGCATGTGTTGCCTCTCTCTGTTGTTTTTACTACCGCCAGAATAGGCGGCGGTGCGTCGGCGTTCTGCCGAAATGGGACGCAAAAGGATTTTCGAATGTCATCGTGCAGTTTCGTCTCCCACGTCCCGTCTTGTTGGTCTTGGCGCGAGCGGTGCCGCGCCTCGTCCCAACGGGTTGGCCCCATACTTGCCCGACAATTGCCAAGAGTCCAGCGCCTCTTACGTCTCGTTGTCAGGTCAGGCGCTGGGCAAGGGTCACGACCTCTCCGCCCTGCACCGGTTGACGCCGGGGCATGATGACGGTGCAGCGGTCATAGGGCGCCCGAATTTCCTCGTCGCCATCGCGGGCAACCAAGTCACCCTGGGCGAATTCCTCAAACCCGAGCAACGGGTGAACATACCGGAATTCCGCTGTTTTTGCCGACACGACCTCGGATGCGAGATACACGGTCGGCGGTTCCGAGGCGGCCACGTCGGGCATGTTCCGGGCGACGAATTCCTTATCCAGCACTTCGTAATAATCGAGAAACTTCAACGCCGTGAACAGCGCCACATCGCCACTTTTACGGGCAAAATGCTGACCGCATTCCACCAGAATTGCCGTTGCCGGCCGGTTTCGATCGGAAAAGCCGTCATATTCGAACAACATCGGCCCCTGGTGCAGGCGCTCCGACGAGACGATGTGATGCAGCGGATAACCGATATGTTCCGCAAGATCGCGGGATTTGGGCAGCCACGTGTAACACAGCATGGGATGGACCGGGTTCGACGTGGAGTGAATGTCGAGCAGGCCGTCGGCGGCCTTGAACACCGGCAGCATTTCACGCGCCCGCGCGGCTTCGTGGGACTCCGTATCGTTTGCCAGGGTGTCCGCATCCCAGACCCGGTTCATGTCGCGGTCGATTTGACGGCTGCCGAACGGGTTTTCCGGATCGAAACGGTTGTAGGCCGCCACGTTGGCGAAACTCAGGGTCAACTTTCCGTGAAGCGGTCTGATTTCCAGGTCCAGCAGCCGCGTTACGGCCGTCATGCCGCAAAACTCGTTGCCGTGCATCAGGGCGTTGACGACCAAATGCGGTCCTGACCGGCCGCTGTCGAACGTGTGTACGTAATCGATCCCGGTGTTACCGGCCTTGTACGGGGTCAGGTCCGTGGGCAAGACCTCAAGCACCGGTTCGGGAAGCCCGTCCGCCATTTTCACTCCACTCAACTGTTCCAAGCCGGCGCGACATATCACACCGGCCCGCCAACGAAAAGAGGAACGAAATCCGATTTAGGAACGGCGCGCGGAAATGGCAATGCCGGCATAGAGCGTTTCATCCTTAGACGGAATCATTCTGACGGAGCGCATTGGCGCCAAGGCCAAGGCTGGCGGTGACGGCCATACCCGGGGTATGGCCGAGACGGCAGCCGCCGGATTTGGCGCCAAGACGCCCGTCCCACAAAAGCGCAATGGGGGTTTCCGAGCGGCCGC
>JANQFL010000089.1 GCA_028277845.1 Sneathiellales bacterium | reverse complement strand
CGCGTGGTCATGCCGCCGAAGGGCCGCTGGTAGATACGGCCGTCCTCGGTGCGCGAAAACGGGACGCCGTAATGCTCGAGCTCGATGACGGCGTCCGGCGCCTCCTTGCACTTGTATTCGATCGCATCCTGGTCGCCGAGCCAGTCCGAACCCTTGACCGTGTCGTACATGTGCCAGCGCCAGTCGTCCTCGCCCATGTTGCCGAGAGCGGCCGACATGCCGCCCTGGGCGGCCACGGTGTGGCTGCGGGTCGGGAACACCTTGGTCAGGCAGGCGGTCTTGAGCCCCGCCTCGGCCATGCCGAACGTGGCGCGCAGGCCGGCGCCGCCGGCGCCCACGACCACCACGTCGTAATTGTGATCGATGATTTCATAGGCTTGGGTCATGGCGGGTCAGCCTCCGAAGGCCAGCTTGAGAACGGACAAGGCGCTGGCCAGCCCGACGACGATGCAGAAAAACTTGGACAGCATGATAAGGATCAGCTTCGGCCCCTCGGCGTGTACGTAATCCTCGATCACCACCTGGATGCCGAGCATGAAGTGGTAGAAGACCGCGACGATCAGCAGGAGCGATATCAGCGAACCGACCGGGCTGCCGATGGCGGCGACCACGTCGGCGTGGGAGCCGCCGACCAGGGCGATGACATAGCCGGCGAAGATCAGTACCAGCGGGATCAGGGCGACGGCAGTGACCCGCTGCATCCACCAGTGATGGGTCCCGTCCTTGGCCGAACCCAGGCCGCGGACCTTGGCGAGGGGGGTGCGCAGGCTCATGACGCGCCTCCCATGCCGTAGGCTATCAGGAACGATCCCAGGGTCAGGACGACGGCGGCGATCACAACCAGCCAGCCGTTGCGGGCGGCAACATCCACGTCGAAGCCGTAGCCCATATCCCAGAACAGGTGCCGGATGCCGTTGCACAGGTGGTAGAACAGCGAGAAGGTGAAGCCCAGCAGGATGACCCGGCCGATAAACGACACCAGCCAGCCCTGCACCATGGCGTAATAGTCGGGGCCCGAGGCCGCGGCGACCAGCCACCACATCAGAAACAATGTGCCGACGCCGAGGGCGACGCCGGTGATGCGGTGCAGGATTGAGAGTGTGGAGGTGATCTGTGGCTTGTAGATCTGCAGATGCGGGGA
This sequence comes from Sneathiellales bacterium, assembly GCA_028277845.1. GTDB lineage: Bacteria > Pseudomonadota > Alphaproteobacteria > JANQFL01 > JANQFL01 > JANQFL01. The sequence continues at coordinate 3,195 of JANQFL010000089.1, read as the reverse complement.
CAGGGGGCGTTGCACGTTCGCCATATTTTGACCTTTTCTTGCCGTCTAGCAGGCGGGGCCGATTGCGGCGGATACTACGCCGCAAATCTTAAGGATTCAACGCCGCCTCTCGGGGCATCAATACCCAATAATCCAAGTCGAGGACCACCGATTCATGGTAGCTGCCGTCTTCTCCCGGGCCGGGGAAGCCGGCGCAGGGCTGGTCCTTGGTGGCGAAGGTGCGCAGGCGCAGGGCGCCCACATCGTCGCGGCCGGTCAGTTCGGCCGTCTCCACCACCTCGGTCCATGCGAACAAGGTATCGCCGGCGAACATCGGGGCAACATGGCGGCCGCCGTTGATCGCCGCCAGTTTGACCGCATTCGCCAGGCCGTTGAAGCTGAGCGCCCGGGCCAGGCTGATGACGTGGCCGCCGTACATCAGGCGGCGGCCGAACCGGCCCTGGCCCTCGGTGTATTGGTTGAAATGCACCTTGGCCGTGTTCTGATAGAGCCGCGTGGCCATCATGTGCTCGGCTTCCTCGATGGTCATGCCGTCGACGTGATCGATGCGCTCGCCGGCGGCGTAGTGTTCCCACACGTGGGGGGATCCCGCGGCGGCAGTGTTGTAGTCCGCGAACTGGATGCCGGCGGGCACCGCCAGATCGGCGGGATCGACCCGCTTGACCAGCTCGGGCACCACCGGGTCCGGCGCCGGGGCGTCAACGTCGCGCTTGCGCACCATCACCCAGCGCACGTAATCGAGCACCGTTTCGCCGGTCTGGTTGACGCCCGTCGAACGCACATAGACCACGCCTGTTTTACCATTTGAGTTCTGCTTCAGGCCGATGACGGTACTGGTCGTACTGAGCGTGTCGCCGGGAAACACCGACGCGTGCCAGCGGCATTCGGCATAGCCGAGATTGGCAACGGCGTTGAGGGAAACATCGGGCACCGTCTTGCCGAAGACCACGTGGAACACCAGGGCATCGTCGACCGGCGCCCCGTTCAGGCCGCAGTCCCAGGCGAAGGCGTCGGACGACTGCAAGGCAAAGCGCGAGCCGGTCAGGGCGGTGTAGAGCGCCACGTCGCCCTCGGTCACGGTGCGCGGCGTGGCGTGAATCAGCTCCTGGCCGAGGGAAAAATCCTCGAAGTAGTTGCCGGGATTGGTCTTGCTTGCGCCCATAATGGGGGTCAGGCCTCCGTGCCGGCGGCCAGATCGTCGATGGCGTCGGCCAACGCCACCAGGCGCTTGGCGTTCTCGACGTGCAGGTTTTCGATCAGCTTGCCGTCGACCACCACGACGCCCTTGCCTTCCTTCTCGGCTTCGGCGAAGGCCTCGATGATGGTGCGGGCATCGGCCACTTCGTCGATGCTGGGGGCGAAGACTTCGTTGCAGGGCTCCACCTGTTTCGGGTGAATCAGGGTTTTGCCGTCGAAACCCATCTCCAGGCCCTGCACACAATGGGCCCGGAATTCCTGGTCGTCGGCCAGGTTGAGATGCACGCCGTCGACGATGGAGATGCCGAAGGCACGGGCGGCCAGCAGGCAGTGGCTGAGGCTGGCCATCATCGGCGCCCGGTCCGCCGTGTGCGCAGCGTGCAGATCCTTGGTCAGATCGGAGGTACCCATGACCAGACAGGCGATGCGGCGCGACGAACCGGCGATTTCCTCGGCATGCAGGATGCCGAGCGGCGTCTCCATCATGCACCAGATTTTGGTCTTGTCGGGCGCGCCGTGTTTTTCCATGCGGCTTTCGAGCTGGCCGACCATGCCGGCGCTCTCCACCTTGGGCAGCAGGATGGCGTCGGGTCCGGCGGCGCAGGCGGCGGCGATGTCGTCCTCGCCCCACGGTGTATCCAGGCCGTTGACCCGGATGATCAGTTCGCGCTTGCCGTAGCCGCCAGCCTTGACCGCCTCACACACCTGGGTGCGGCCCAGGTCCTTGGCATCGGGCGCCACGGCGTCCTCGAGGTCGAGGATCAGCCCGTCGGCCGGCAGCGTCTTGGCCTTCTCCAACGCCCGGGCATTGGAGCCCGGCATGTACAGCACGCTACGGCGCGGCCTGATCGTCTGGTCCATATTTTACCTCCCCAACCCCGGTTTTCCGCGGCCGACCCGCGGTCCCCGTGGACGGGCGAATATACCGCACTGCACAATAGGGGCAAGGGGGCTGAATCCGGAACAGCGCGGCGAATCGGCGCATTTGGTACGATTTTTGGCACGCAGCGATAGCGAGCGACCGGTGCGGGCGCTACTCTAGGCTCATGGCGATCCTGTCGATCCAGTCGCAAGTGGTCTACGGCCATGTCGGCAACAGCGCCGCCGTGTTTGCGCTGCAGCGCCTCGGGCATGACGTCTGGCCGCTGTCGACGGTCAGCTTTTCCAACCACCCCGGACATGGCGGGTATCGCGGCCGCGACGCCGACCCGGCGGAAATGATGGATCTGGTGCGCGGCCTGGACGAGCGCGGGTTTCTCAAGCGATGCGATGCCGTGCTCAGCGGTTATCAGCGCACGCCGTTGATCGCCGAGGCCACCCTGGCGGTGGTATCCGAGGTGCGCAACGCCAACCGCCGCGCCCTGTGGTGCTGCGACCCGGTGTTGGGCGACCGCCACACGGGCCTTTATGTCGACGAAGCCCTGCCGCCACTGGTGCTCGACCGGTTGGTGCCGGAAGCCGACATCGTCACGCCCAATGCTTTTGAGCTTCAGCAACTGACCCACGCGCCGGTGGACACCATGATTTCCGTGCTCGGCGCCTGCCATATGCTGCAGTCCATGATGCGCCCGGAAGGCCCGCGCATCGTGCTGTGCACCTCGGTGCCTGACGGCGACGCCGTGGCCACCCTGGCGGTGCAGGGCGAGGACGCGCTGATCGTGCCGACGCCCAAGCTCGACAACGTGCCCCAGGGCGCCGGCGACCTGCTCACCGCCCTGTTTTTCGGCCGTTATCTGGAGACCGGCGACATCGGCGGGGCGCTATCGCTGGCGGTATCTTCGGTATGGGGGGTGCTCAAGGCCAGTGTCGATGCCGGAGCACACGAACTGGCCTTGATCCCCAATCAGGATTTGTTGATCGAACCCGAAAAAATCTTCGAGCCCGAAGCGCTGACCTAGTTTTTTTGAATTGGCCTAAAGCCGGCCCGCTCCCCCGTCCCAACCACCCATGAGTGTACCCTAGGGGTGCTCGTGGTCGTGCTTGGCGACCTTCTTGATG
>JANQFL010000044.1 GCA_028277845.1 Sneathiellales bacterium | reverse complement strand
CGTGATCGCCGCCGTCAAAGACGTCTTGCCGTGGTCAACATGGCCAATCGTGCCAATGTTGCAGTGCGGTTTCGTGCGCTCAAACTTTTCCTTCGCCATAGCTCTCGTTCCCGAAAGTCCCTATTTGCCGTCGTCTACGACTGTTTCAATACCATGCCGAACCAAGCCAAATTCCGATTGGTCCGACCCCTAATTTTGACCGTCAATGATGGAGCGGGCGAAGGGAATCGAACCCTCGTCGTAAGCTTGGAAGGCTTCTGCTCTACCATTGAGCTACGCCCGCACAGTTAGATCGATCGAGTCCCTCTTTTTACAAACCACGATGTCGGTCGGCTCGCTTTCTTCTGTCATCACCTTTTGTCGGTGGTGGAGGGGGTAGGATTCGAACCTACGTAGACGTACGTCGGCAGATTTACAGTCTGCTGCCTTTAACCACTCGGCCACCCCTCCGCAAAGACCAATTGAGCCCTGCATCAGCGTCGCCGCACTATGAGGAATTAATAAGTGTTGTCAACTTACAAATACGCAAAAAGCACCGTCCGAGCGGCAGAAAATCCGACGCCCAAGGGCGGTGTTGTTGTTACCTCTAATCGGCAATATAAAACCCGTTATGGTTAAGCGCAAGAAGCGAGTAAAAGGCGGCGGAGAGCGGGATGATTCGCCGCATACGCCGCCGCGCCGCAATCGCCGCGGCAAATCCGCCGGCCGGGGATCCGGCTCGGGCGGCGGAAACTGGTATTTCGGCACGCATGCCGTGAATTCCATCATAAATAATACAAACAGAAATTGCCTAAGGCTGCTGGTCACGGACGAAGCGCGGCCGAACCTGCGATTGGACAACACGGAGCACCTGACCATATCGCCCGAGATCGTCAGCCGTCCCGACCTGGACGCCCTCCTGCCCAGGGGGGCCGTCCATCAGGGCATTGCCGTGCAAGCGCCCCCCCTCGAAGAAACCGGCCTGGACGAGGCCTGCCTGCCGCTCGAGGACAGCGGCAACGTGGTCCTGGCCCTCGATCATGTCACCGACCCGCAGAATGTCGGCGCCATTTTGCGCTCGGCGGCCGCATTCGGCGCGCGCGCCCTTGTGATGACCGATCGTCACGCGCCACCGGTGACCGGTGCGCTCGCCAAGGCGGCTTCCGGGGCCTTGGAGATCGTTCCCATTGTCCGGGTCGTCAATTTGGCCCGGGCGCTCGATCAACTGGCGGACTGGGGATATTGGCGCGTCGGCCTGGACGGCAATGCGCCGGCGACCCTGGCGGATGCCAATCCGGGACGGAACGTCGTGCTGATATTGGGCGCCGAAGGCAGCGGACTGCGCCGGCTGACGCGGGAACGCTGTGACATCGTCGCAAAACTGCCCATCACCGACGCCGTCGAGAGCCTCAATGTCTCGGCCGCAGCGGCCGTCGCGCTTTATGAGATGATCAGGGCCTGATCTTCGCCCAATGTGTGTAATTGGCAGCCCTAACCGCCGATCGGCCGGTCAAAAGTGATTTCCTCCGGCCCCGTCATGCACTACATTGCCGCCGCCTGGGCCGGCGTAGCTCAACTGGTAGAGCAACCGCCTTGTAAGCGGTAGGTTGCGGGTTCAAGTCCTGCCGCCGGCACCACCTTCCCTGTGATCGCAGCGAATTCCCCCGACCGACATTCCGGCCGACCGCACCTCGTGCGCCGGCGCGTTAATCTTTCCGGAAAGGTGAATTGAGAAAATCCTGCGGCAAGACATTGATTCTGACTATTGTCGCAGCGAACCCGACCAACCCAAGGCACGCCGAACCGTGAAACCAGACCTCGTCATCCCGCATACTTCCGGCATGATATGGCCGGCGATCCCGGACGACATCAATGCAACGGTTCTGGCGCTCGCCAAACAATTGGCCACCAGTCAATGGTGGTCGCCGGATCGGATCTGGGCGCATCAGGCCCGGCAATTGAAAAACCTGTGCGCGTTCGCGGCACGCTCGACACCCTATTATCGGGGCCGTCTCGACCATATCCTCGGCGAGGACTTGACCCCCGAACTGTGGCGCACCGTGCCCATCCTCGGCCGCCAGGATATCCAGCAAGCCGGTACCGGACTCCACAGCGAAGATGTACCGGCGACACACGGGGCCATGGCCACGTCTCATACGTCCGGTTCGACGGGGCGCCCCATCGAAATCAACCGGACTTCATACGCGACCGTATTCGTCCGCGCCATTAACCTGCGTTATCACATCTGGCACGGCCGTGATTTCGAATCCACGTCCGCCAGCATCCGTAACCTGCGCGGTAAAATGCTCCAGGATTACGAAGACGGAAAAACCGGCTTGTGGGTTCCGTCGTTTCGATCCGGACCGATGCATGCCTTCCCCATCACCCGGCCCATACCGGAACAAGTCGACTGGTTGATGGAGTTGAAACCGCAATATCTGGTCACGCACGCCAGCAACATGCCGCACTTGATGGACGAAACGGTCCAACGTGGGATTCGACCGGAAGGCCTGCGGGAAGTGTCTACCATGGGTGATTGCATTCCAGACGGATTGCGCGAACGCTGCCGCGAGGTCTGGGGCGTTCCCCTGCACGACCTTTATTCGTGCCAGGAATCCGGGCTGTTGGCGATGGAATGCCCCGAATATCCCCACTACCATGTGCAGTCGGAATCCGTTTTGATCGAAATCGTCGATGAAAACGGTGCGCTTTGCCGGCCCGGCCAGTTGGGCCGCGTTCTGATCACCGACCTGCAGAACCTAGCCATGCCGCTGATCCGTTACGAAATCGGCGATTACGCGGAACCGGGCGAACCCTGTACCTGCGGCCGCGGACTGCCGGTCATCAAACGTATTGTCGGCCGGTTCCGAAATCTGCTGGTGTTACCGGATGGCCGACGGTTCTATCCGCGCTTCACGTCCGTCACGTTGACCAAGGTCGCACCGATCAAACAAATGCAACTGGTTCAGCATACCCTGACCAAGCTCGAGGCGAAGTTCGTGGTGGACCGAGCATTGACCGAGGACGAAGAAAACCGTCTGCGCGAGGAAATCCTGGGTACGACCGATCACCCGTACGAAATAGATTTTGCCTACGTCGACGAGATCCCCAGATCCCCGGGCGGCAAATACGAGGACGTCGTTTGTCTGGTCGACGATAGGTAAAGTTCAGTTGTGCGCTCGAACCGAATTGATCGGATGTGTAATAGCCGCCTAAATCCGCAATAATCAGCCGATTATTCAATTTCCGTTTGGCGCATTCAATTTGCCCGCACGTTCATTGCCGACCTAGCCAAAGCCTGCCGTCCATGTAGAATAGTTTGGACTATAAACAATATTCGGCTGGGAGGAACGTGAAGCTATGGCAAGAATGACGTCTATTTGCGCCGCCAGTGCTTTGGCCATCGGACTGGCCGCCGGGGCCGCGCAAGCCAAGGAAGTGAAAATCGGGGTCGTTCTGACCTACTCGGGTGGAGCCGCCCAGTTCGGTCAGCAGATCGACCGCGGCATGAATCTCTTCCTGAAAACCAACGCCGCCCAATTGGGCGACCATACGATCAAACTGATCAAGCGGGATTCCAAACGGCCGGGCGGCGACATCGCCAAGAACGCGGTCAAGGAACTGATCACCCGCGAGAAAGTGGACATGCTCGCCGGCTTCGTGTTCTCGCCGAACGCCATCGCCAGCGCACCCCTGGCCACCCAGGGCAAGGTGCCGATGGTGGTGATGAACGCCGGCACCGCCTGGATCCCGAGCCTGTCGCCGTACATCGCCCGGGTGTCGTTCACCATGTGGCAGTCCGGCTATCCCATGGGCCTGTATTCCAAAAACAAGCTGGGCTGCACGTCGGCCGCGGTCGGTTACACCGACTATCCGCCGGGCAAGGACAGCTACGCGGCATTCAAGACCGGATTCGAATCGGTCGGCGGCAAGGTGGTTGACGCTATCCCCATGGGCGGTCCGCGCAAGGTGCCGGACTTCACGCCCTGGTTCCAGCGGGTCAAGGACGCCAAGCCGACCTGCTTCTACGTCTTCGTTCCGGCCGGCAACCACGCCAGCGCAGTGGTCAAGACGTTCAACGATTTGGGCATGGGCCAGGCCGGCATCCGTCTGATCGGTCCGGGCGACATCACCCAGGACACCAAGTTGCAAGGCATGGGTGACGCGGCCATCGGCCTGACCACCATTCACCACTATTCGGCCGACTACGATACACCGACCAACAAGGCGTTCGTCGCGGCCTGGAAGAAGGAATACGGCGCCGACTCGACCCCCGACTTCATGGGCGTGCAGGGCTGGGACGGCATGGCCGCCATCTTCCACGTCATCAATACGCTGAACGGCGACATTTCCGCCGACAAGGCCATCGAGGCCTTGAAAGGCTGGGAGTTCGACAGCCCGCGCGGCCCGATTTCGATCGATCCCAAGACACGCGATATCGTGCAGAACGAACACGTGCACGAGGTCGTCAAAATGGGCAACCGGCTGGGAATCAAGGTGGTGGACACCATTCCGCGTGTCGACGATCCCTGCAAGAAGCTCAAATACGGCAAGTGCAAATAAGACCGTAACCTGTATGTGACCTGAGAACCGGTCAGGGCCCCCGGC
>JANQFL010000009.1 GCA_028277845.1 Sneathiellales bacterium | reverse complement strand
TTCGCGGCCGATGCCCGACTGGTTGGCGCCGCCGAAGGCGGTGCGCAGGTCGCGCAGGAACCAGCTGTTGACCCAGACCAGGCCGGCCTCGATCTGCCGCCCGACACGGTGGGCGCGCGACGTGTTCTCGGTCCAGATGGAGCACGCCAGGCCGTAATCGGTGTCGTTGGCCAGGGCGACCACCTCGTCTTCGCTGTCGAACGGGCGGATGTGGCAGCACGGGCCGAAGATTTCCTCGCGCACCACGCGGGCGTCGTCGGCGAGGCCGGTCCAGATGGTGGGCTGCACCCACCAGCCGCCGTTCAGGCCCTCATCCATGTCGGGCACGCCGCCGCCGGTGACCACGGTCGCGCCTTCCTCGACGGCCAGCCTGTAATAGCCGAGCACCTTGTTGCGGTGTTCCTCGCTGATCAACGGGCCGAGGTTGGTGTCGGAATTTTCCGAAGCGCCCATCACCAGGGCTTCCGCGCCCTGCTTCAGGCGCCGGACGAATTCGTCGAAGACGGGCCGTTCCACATAGACCCGTTCGGTGCCCAGGCAGACCTGGCCGCAATTGGCGAAGGCCGAGCGTAGCGTGCCCTCGATGGCCTTGTCCATGTCGCAGTCGGCGAACACGATGCCGGGGTTCTTGCCACCCAGTTCGAGCGAGATATCCCGCATGCCGACGGCGGCCTTCTGCATGATGGCGGTGCCGGTGACGGTTTCGCCGGTGAAGGTGATGCCGGCGACGTCGGGGTGTTCGGTCAGGAACTCGCCCGCCGAATCCTTGCCGAAGCCGTTGATCACGTTGAATACGCCCCTGGGCATGCCGACCGCGTTCATCACTTCGCCCAGCAGGGCGGTGGTGCTGGGGGTTTCCTCGGACGGCTTGACCACCACCGTGTTGCCGCAGGCGAGCGCCGGCCCGACCTTCCAGGTCATCAGCAGCAGCGGCAGGTTCCACGGGCTGATCACCGCGATGACGCCCTTGGGCGTGCGCACGCCGTAGTTCAGCGCGCCGGCCCCATCGGGCGTGTCGAGGAAGAAGCTTTCCGTCGGCACGTTCTTCACCATGTCGGCGAAGACCTTGAAGTTGGCCGCGCCGCGCGGGATGTCGATGTGGCTGGCCAGCGACTTGGGCTTGCCCGTATCGGCCATCTCGGCGGCCAGGAAATCGTCGAAGCGGCGGTTGATCTCGTCCGCCACCTTGTGCAGCAGGTCGCAGCGCTCGGCCACCGCCATGCCGCCCCACGGCCCGGTCAGCGCCGCCTTGGCCGCCTTGACCGCGGCGTCCACGTCGGCCCGCGAGGCTTCGTGCACGACGGCGAACTGCCGGCCGGTCTCGGGGCTGATGTTGGCAAACGTCCGGCTGTCGGATCCGGGCCGGTATTCGCCGTCGATGAAATTCATCACTTCATGAGACGCGGTGTCGTCAGGACGAGCCTGGGCAAGCGTGGTCATGGCCACAACTCCTACATTCAAAATGTCAATTCACGCGGGATTACAGACCGATGGCCTTGAGCCCCGCCAGCGCGCACGCGGAATCCTGTTCCTCGGACCCGCCCGAGCAGCCGATACCGCCGACCACGGCGTCATCGACGACGATGGGATGACCGCCGCCGAACAGAACCACGCCGTCGCGGGCCGCGATGCCGTCGCGCAGAACCGCCGGTTCCTTGACGGCCTGATGCAGGTCTTCCGTGGAACACCCGAACCCGGCGGCGGTATAGGCCTTGTCCTTGGCGATACCGATGGACGGTAAAAATGCGCCATCGGCACGCCAGAAGGCAACCAGATTTCCGCCCACGTCGACCACCGCGGCGTTCATGCGGCAGCCCAGCGCCCGGCCCTCGGCCACCGCCGCGGTGACGGCGGCCAGGGCGGCCTCGCTGGAGATCGACGTGGCGGGAATCGTGGTTTTCATCGTCAAGCCAACCTGACGCGGTCAGGTGTAGACCGTGGTGAACGCGCCGGCTTCCTCGCCGGTGTGGTAGAAGATGCCGCGCCACAGCTGGTCCTCGGTCCAGGTCACCGGCGGCATGTCCGGCTGCGCCAGATAGCCGAGACCGGCGAAGGTCTCGTTGCGGTTGCCCGACGGATCGAAGAAATAGATGGTGTAGCCGCGGGTGATGCCGTGGCGCTGCGGCGTGACGTCGACCTTGACGTCGTTCTTGGCCATGATGTCGGCCGCCTTCAGCACGTCGTTCCATTCGTCGAGGAAGAAGGCGCAGTGATGCAGCCCCATCTTCGGCCCGCCGACGAAGGCGATGTCGTGCGGCGTCGAGGTGCGGAACATCCAGGTCGCCGCCTGGATATCGCCGTCGGGACCGACCAGCACCTGCTCGCCGAGATAGAAGTCGAGCGCATCGCGCATGAAGGCCGTGTTCTCGGCGACCTTGTTGACGCCCTTTTCCGGGTCCAGCTCGCACATCAGCAGGGCGTGGTCCAGCCAGTGGGCCTTGATGCCCTTGACGTCATCGGGCCAGGGTTCCGGGTTGGTGGTACCGACGTCCTTGCCCAGCGCTTCCTTTTCGGCATAGAGCCGCATTTCGTGGCCGCTCGGCAGGTTGAACTTGATGCCGCGGCCGCAGGACCGCATCTCGCCGGCCGCCATGTCGGTGACACTGATGCCGTAATCCTCGACCCGCTTCTTGAGGTCGTCGAGGTCGGAGTCCCGCTCCACCTTGTAGGCGATGTTGTTCATGCCGGCCGTGTCGGACTGGCTGAGGATGACCGAGTACTTGTCCCACTCGTCCCAGCATTTCAGGTAGACGTTGCCGTCCTCGTCCTTGTCCGTCTGGGCCATGCCCATGACGTTTTCGTAGTGCTTCAACGCCGCGTCCATGTCCAGGACACGCAGGTTGATGTGGCCAAGTCTCATAACACCCATAGCAAATCTCCTTCGCTGATCGCTTTGTCTAAACCAATCCGTATTTGCGTTCCTTGCAGACCGTCTTGCGCATCTTTCCGAGCACCTTCAGGCCGACGTCCGATGTGGGAAAGGCCCGGCAGGCCAGTACGATGCCCTGCCTCTCCTCTTCCTCGCTGATGTGCTCCCGGCTCATGACGATGGTGCGGCACGAGCCGTCGGTCACATGGATCTTGCAGACCCCGCAGCCGCCGCCGTGGCAGCCGGACGGAATGCCCTTGCGGCCGATCCGGACCATGGCATGCAGCAGGCTCTCCTCGTCGTCGCACACATACTGTTCGTCGGTGTCGAGGATGGTCACCGTGTGCTTCATATCGATCTGCATCTCACTCCACTCCCGCCGGCGCGCCGGCAGACCAGCCGGCCCGGTCAAATCCTCTTGAAGACCGGGCTTTTCACCTTGTTCTCGTCGCCGGCGGTGAGGAACTTCTCGGTGAAGATGCCTTCCTCGAACAGCCGGCCCTTCATCAAAGTCCGGATCGCAGCCTCGATCATCGGCGGCGGACCGCACAGATAGGCGCTGTTGCCCTCGAACCGGCCGTCGAAGATCCGCTCGACGGCCTCGTGGACGAAACCGGTTTCACCACTCCAGTCGCCGCCATCCGCCTGCTCCGACAAGGCCGGGACGTAGGTGAAGTTGTCGTTCTCCGCGGCCAGGTTCTCGAACAGCTCGCGGTAATAGAGATCCCGCACCCCGCGGGCGCCGTGGAACAGCCAGATCGGCGTGCCGCAGCCTTCCTCGAGCAGGTCGAGGATCATGGATTTGGGACTGGACAGGCCGCTGCCGCCGGCGATGAAGATCTTCGGCAGGTTCTGCGACTTGCGCACAAAGAACTGGCCGTAGGGTCCGGCGAATTGCAGCGTCTCGCCCACCTGCAGCTCGTTGTGGATCCAGGTCGTCGCCTTGCCGCCGGGCACCAGCCGCACATGCAGTTCGATGCGGTTGTGCTCGGCCGGCGAACTGGCAATCGAAAAGGCGCGGGCGCCGTCGACACCCGGCACGGTCAGGTTGATGTACTGGCCGGCCTGAAACTCGATGCCCTCGCCGTCCAGCTCCAGCGTGATACCCTTGATGTCGGGCGTCAGGTCGGCGACGGCGGCCACGGTGCCGGTATAATCCCTGACCGGCAGATAGAGGGCGTCGTCGTCCTCTTCCACGTCGGCCTCGATGACCATGTCCTCGTTCATGGTGCAGGTGCAGGCCAGGGCCTTGCCTTCGTCGCGCTCGAAGTCCATCAGCGCGAAGGACGACGCGTCCCCATGATCGAAATCACCTTCGAGAACGTCCACCTTGCACGTGCCGCACAGGCCGTGGCCGCAGGCGTGGGGCAACCAGACACCCTGGCGCAGGCAGGCGTCCAGAACGGTCTGGCCTTCCTCCACCTCGATGGTCTCCCCGATCGGTTCGATGGTCAGTTCGAAAGACATGGGAACGGTCTCCTTCGGTGCCGGGGTCTCAGACCGTGGGCACACCGTTCACGCCGGTCAGACCGGGGGTCCAGAACCGGATCAGCGACTTGTGCCGCACACCGTTGTCGGCCAGCGACTTCTCCGGGTCCGGCGTGATCTCCTTGCCGTCGACGGTCCAACGCACCTGGCCCCAATCGATCTTCTCGAAATCGGGATGCATGCCGTAGAACGTCGGAATGATTTCGCCGATGATGGCGCCGAACGGCATGTCCGGGGGGAACGGGAACGCCAGTGCGGCGCAGAACATCAGATGTTCCTCCCAGTGCAGGTACACCAGCTGGTTGCCGTGAAAGTTTTCCAAGCGGTCGCGGATTTCGACCTGGTCTTCGTATCCGGGTTTCAGAGCGACAACGCCCATTTGAACCTCCCTCGAGTTGGTGAGTTGAGAGAAGCGGACCCCGCCGGATGCCCCGTCACGGGGCCCGCTTCGCTATGCTGTCGGATGACCGGAACCGCTACTCCGCGGCGACCGAGGAGACGGCCGCACGCTGGCGCTGCCACTCGTCCCAGAGTTCCTGATCGGGCGACACGTTCTGGTCCAGATTGTCCGCGCCGAGGTTCATGTTGTACCACTTGAGCACGTCCTCGACGTCGGCGCCGCCGCAATTGCCCTGGAAGATCTGGTGCACCGGCAGCCACGACTGGGAGTATTTCTCCGGCTCGCCGTCGAAGATGTCCTTACAGCCGTCCGAGCAGAAGTGGTAGATGTCTCCCTTGTGCTCGGAAGTGCGGAACGCAATGGTCGTCGGATCACCCGGTTCGGTGTAGCCCATCGGGATCTGGCAGGTGGTGCAGAGCTGCGGCAGCGCGTTGTTGTAGAAGCGGTTGCCGTCGGCCTCCATCCTGGCCCACTGCTCGTAGCGCGGCCGGTAGTGCTTGTCGAAGCTTTCCGGATACTTCTCGCTCAGCCAGTCCATTTCCTCGCTGTTCGGCAGCCAGGTGTGGAAGGCCGCGGCGTGGGTGTACTGGTAGAAGATGCTCCAGTTCTGGTGCGCGACGTGGTCGCATTCCGCCGTCGCCACGTCGGCGTATTTCGGCGGCCGGATGCCGTAGCGGGCCAGGTCCTCGAACAGGGCACCGCCGGCCTGGGTGAAGTAGATCTCCCACGCCTCCTTCCACGACATGATGCGCTTGGGCAGCATGTAGTCCATCATCATGGCGACCAGGGTCAGCACCTTGTAGCCGCGCCAGAACCACTTATCGACCCACTTCTGCACGATCGGCAGATTGTCCGGATCCTGTTCCAGCAGGAACTTGATGACCTCGATGCCCAGCGTCATGTGCCGCGATTCGTCGGACTGCGCCGAGAAGCCGAAGGTCACCGTCGCCAGGTCGCCGTTGTAGGCGGCACCCGACATGAACGGCACGAACAGCAGGTTGGTCAGCACGTATTCGAAGGCGAAGCCGATGGCGATCATGTATTCGAACGGGCCCGACGTCCGGGCGTCGTCGAAGAACGATTTGGGCACCGACAGGTACCACACCCGGTCGTGCATGTGACGGAACTCGTGCAGGCCGTCGAAGTACTTGTTGTAGTGCGAAATGGTGTGGATCTGGGTCTGCGCATGGCGCAGTTCGTCAAGCGACTGCATCTGCGCCGCGATGCGCGGGCCGACGCCCGGCATCTGCCGGCCGGCGTGGGCGAAGCCGCGGTGCGCCTGGTATTCCAGCGGCGACACGCCGGTCAGGAACAGCTTGACCGTGTTGACGTAACGCGGGTCCGACAGGCCGAGCTGCCCGTTGTTCTGGGCGAAGCTGTCGAGCACGGCATAGAGCTTGCGCTCCTTCTCCGCCTGGAATTTCCAGTAGGAATCCATGGTCAGGCGGAACGGGTCCTGCCACTTGTCCCAGTCCTTGATCTTGATCCCTTCGAAGGTCGCTTCGGGGAACACCTTGTCCATCGGCTGATAGGAGGTTTCCCAGTCGAGGCCGCGCGTCATCAGGTTGTAACGCTGCTTGAGGCCCAGTTTTTTCTTCGCTGCCATTTTGCTTTTCTCCCTATTCGGCGCGTCAGCGGTTCCAGGAGAGGGCGAAATAGTCGTCGTCCTCGTCCAGATTGCCGGCCATCGAGACCATGGTCAGGTGGATTTCCTGGGGGTCCCAGTCGCGGCCGAGTTTTTCCGAAACCGTCTCGCGCTTGACGATCAGGCTGTCGGGCCGGTCCAGTTTGATGGCGCCGGGCATTTCCAGTGAATCGACGCCGGGATTGTCCTGCTTGATCGCCTCGACGATCTGACGTCCTTCGCCGGTGTCCTGCAGGGTGAGCGAAACCAGTTGTGTCATGTCTCTGTTCTCCTTGACCCGCGCTTAGACGGACAGTCCGAGCTTGGCGGCCCGGGCGTTGAGGGTTTCGAGGGCGGCATCCACCGCGGCGTCGCCGCCGTCTTCCAGCACATAGGCCGACAGCGGACGCAGGCTGGCCGCCGCCTTGTCGCGCCAGGCGGCGAACCACGCGCTCAGCCTGTCCTTGTTGGCGTCCGATTCCTTGGCGGCGGTCTTGATCACCGCGTCGGCCCAGCGGCTGTGATCGGCGAACCATTCGCTCATGAATTCGCTGAGCATGGATATGGCTGCGCCGCCGTGCTTCTGGCCCTCGGCATCGAAGCTCTCGTAGACCAGCGGATAGACCAGGCCGTCGATGACCAGGTTCTGGGCCACGAAAAGCTCGAACCAGTCTTCGACCACGAACGTGTCCTCGACCACTTGGCGCACGCCCTGCCAGTAGTCGGCGGTCATCCACTGGTCCTTGGCGCGGTCCAGCGCCTCGCCGGTACCGCCTTCCAGCATCATGCCGATCTGGCTGATCAACTGGGCGATACCGAGCTGATCGCCGGCCGTGAAGATGGCCGGCGCGGTCACCGCCGTGCCGTAGCCCTGGTCGCAGATCTGCGAGGCGTTCATGTTGGCGCCCCAGGCGACGTGGCGCAGGGGCAGCAGATAGTTCTCGACCTTCGCGCGCCATTCCGGCGTCAGATTGTCGAGCATGCCGCGCTTCTCGACGAAGTCGAAATTGTGGTCGGCGGCCTGCCGCATGCCGGTGCGGGAGATGTTGTAGGTGGCATAATAGAACTGGCGCGGGTCGCGGAGTACATACCAGTCCTCCAGTTCGATCGCCGTGCGGCGCTTGTCGTAAAGCTCGTATTCCGGCGCCCACAACGGCCGGTAATGGAAGTGATCGGTCGCCTGGACGTCCAGCATGCCCTCCTCGTAGCGGGTGGCCGGGCGGTCCTCGCCGAACCGGCGGGCGATGTGTCCGAAGGTCTGGCGTCGCGGTTTGACGTTGAGTGTTTTGAGATCAATGCTCACGCTGTTCTCCCTTTCGTGGTGACTCCGCACGGCGGAGCCGTTCCTCCTTGCGTCCTTGCGGACCGATGGTTCAGCCGGCGCCCGGCTCCGGATGGGCCTGGTAGAGCCCCGGCGTGCGGTCGGCCGGCGCCGCCGGGTCGCCGGAATCATTTTTGGATGGCAGAATTTCGGCGCCGTAGTAGCTGCAGAATTCCTTGAAGGCGCTTTCGGGCATGACCAGTTCGACACACAGGTCCTGGTCGTTCAGGAAGAACTCGAACTCGATGAAGCGGTCGAGCTGCCTGCCGAGGACCCGGACATAGGCCTTGCCGATTTGCGGTGTGATGGTCGTGGTTTCCATCGTGCCTCCTGCGCCGTCGTCACCGCGCCTGCCCCGGGAACGGGTTTCCATGTGCAAAGCCTGAGCGATTGTTGTCGTTGTTTTTCGGCTTCGCGGATGTCCCGTCCCGAACCGTGGGACGGACAAGCGCCGTATCGTTGTTTCCACCCACACCGGCGCGGATACTCTCGCGCCGGCTCTTGTCTCGACCGCCCGTCCGGATGCGTGCGGTCCACGGTTCATATAGAGAGCAAGTGCCGTGCCAGACGCATCGGCCGGGGCGCTCCGGCGGGCGGAATCAGGGGTGATAGCGGGGAAAGTTAACGAAAATTCAACACTTTAAAAAAATATCGTTTTTTTCCATATTATCGATTATTGCACTGCACAATAGGAAATTTGTGGACTCACCGCGGAGTCAAATTTAGTATTTTTCAGCAATATTCCCGGTCTGTCGGCCAGGATGTTTTCATATTTTTATAAACCCCAGATCCGCGATGGCACAGGACCCACAGCACACCCGGCCCGGCGACCGCCGCCTGCAGCCCTTCCACGAGGAAACCGAAGGGGGCATGGGGCTGCCGGAATTCGCGGATCTCAGCGGCCGGCTGCACTTCTCGCCCGAAGGCGGCCGCATCTGGCTCGACAATCAGCGCATGGTGCTGACCCACGTCAGCGCCATGGCGGCCCTGCGGCGCGAACTGATGGAAACCGTCGGCGTCGAAACCGCGCGCGGTTTTCTCACCCGGTCGGGTTACGCCGCGGGCGTGCGCGACGCCGATTTCGCCGCCCGGGTACGCCCCGACGGCGACGCCTTCGACCTGCTGACCGCCGGTCCGGCGCTGCATGCCCTGGAGGGCATGGTGTCGGTGGAGCCCATCAAGCTGGATATCGATGTCGGCATCGGCCATTACTACGGCGAATTTTTCTGGCGCGACTCGGCCGAGGTGGACGCCCACCTGACCTACTACGAACCGGGCACCGACCCGGTGTGCTGGAACCAGATCGGCTATGCCTGCGGCTATACCAGCCAGTTCATGGGCAAGCAGATCCTCTACAAGGAGGTCGAATGCCGCGGCATGGGGCACCGCCATTGCCGCATCATCGGCAAGCCGGTCGAGGACTGGGCCGACCCGGAACCGGAGATCGGCTTCCTGCGCGCCGACCCGCAGCCCACCCAGGTGGCGGTCGTGGCGCCGGCTCAAACGGGCGCGGCCGATGCGCCCTCGTCGTCGTCGCCCGACACGCCACCCACCCAGCACACCCTCGGCGAGCTGGTCGGTGCGTCGTCGGGCTTCGTCACCGTGTGCCATCTGCTGGAAAAGGTCGCCTCCACCGACGCCACAGTGCTGTTCCTGGGCGAAACCGGCGTCGGCAAGGAACGTTTCGCGCAGACCCTGCACGCCATCAGCCGCCGCTCCAACGAGGCCTTCGTCGCCGTCAACTGCGCCGCCATACCGGACACCCTGGTGGAATCGGAACTGTTCGGCGTGGTGCGCGGCGCCTACACCGGGGCGACGGCGTCCCGGCCCGGCCGCTTCGAGCGGGCCCAGGACGGCACCCTGTTCCTCGACGAAATCGGCACCCTGAACCTGACGGCGCAGGGCAAGCTGCTGCGCGTCCTGCAGGAAGGCGAACTGGAGCGCGTCGGCGACAGCCAGACCCGGACGGTCAATGTGCGCGTCATCGCCGCGACCAACGTCAACCTGGAAGCCAACGTGGCCGACGGCCTGTTCCGCGACGATCTGTGGTTCCGCCTCAACGTCTTCCCGATCCGCATTCCGCCCCTGCGGGAACGGCGCGACGACATCCCGCTGCTGATGAACCACTTCCTGCTGAAATATTCCCAGCGCCACGGCCGGCGTGTCACCGGTTTCACCGGCCGCGCCATCAGCGCCATGCTGGAATACGCCTATCCCGGCAATATCCGCGAACTGGAGAACATGGTCGAGCGGGCGGTGATCCTGGCTCCCGACGATTCGGCCCTCGACATCCCCCACCTGTTTACCCAGGGCGAACAGTACGAAAGCGCCATCATGGGTCTGTCGCAACAGGGCACGCTGACCGACACCGCGCGCCTGCAGAGCGAGGCGGCGCCATTGGACGCCCTGGTCGATACCTTCATCGATGCCGGCCTGGACCTGGACACGGTGCGCGACCAGATGATCCTGCGGGCGGTGGACCGGGCCGACGGCAATCTGTCGCGCGCCGCGCGCGAGCTGAACATGACCCGGACCCAGGTCGCCTACCGCTACGAGAAACTGAACCGGGACCGCCGCTGAACTATTTCAGATCGCTGGCTTCGAGAATTTTTTCGACGGCCGTGACCGTGCGCTCGATATGGGTCTCGAGCAGTTCCGCCAGTTCCGCGCGGTCCCGCGCCAAGGCGGCCTCGAAGATCGCCTCGTGTTCCTGGTGCACGTCGCGGGCCATGCCCTGGCCTTCCAGGGCGAAGCGGATATAGCGGTTGGACTGGCCGTGCAGGATGGCGCGGAAGCGCAGCAGCCAGCGGTTGCCGCAGGCGCCGATCAGCGCATCGTGGAAGGCCTCGTTGCGCACCGACCATTCACGCCCGATGCCGGGGTCGTCCTCGCCCAGCTTTTCCTCGACCTTCGAGAGCCGGTGATAGGCGGCGACCAGTTGCGCTTCCCATTCGTCGTCGCCCTTGCCGATGGATTCGACGGCGGCCAGGACTTCGAGGGTCTTGCGCATGTCGGCGATTTCCCGGAAGTCGGCCAGTGAGATCTCGGCGACCCGGAAGCCCCGCTGCCCTTCCGTCGTGACCAGGGACTCCGCCATCAGCCGGGACAGCGCCTCGCGCACCGTGCTGGCGCTGACGCCGAACTCCTGGCGCAGCAGTTCGGCCCGCAGCCGGGTGCCGGGTTCGTAACTGCCGTTCAGGATACCTTCACGCAGTTGCTGCAGGACGGCCTCGATCCGCGTCTTGGCGTTGTTGTCCGCCGCGCCCGCGTCCGTTCCATTACGTGTTGAGGTATCAAGGTTCATAGGTTGCTACTCTTACTGCAAATCATAACGCCAGTTGAGTCCGCAGAACACCGCTTGGGCGATTATGCCGCATGGCGCTCGATGGCGGGCCAGGCGTCCCGGCCCTGGATCCGGAGTTCGTCCAGTTTCTCCGGACTGAAATCCTTGGCGACGGCGGCCCGCCAGCCGTCACGGCCGCAAATCCGGCTGACCCAGTCCGCCACGCGCGGATGGCCGCGTTCGTAAAGGCCGGCCCAGCCATACTGCAGCAGGGTCTGGAAATAGGGGGCGATGACGATATCGGCGAGGCTGAATTGGTCCGACAGAACCCAGTCCTGCCCGGCCAGCGCGGCCTCCATTTTCTCGATGGTCTCGCAGTAGACCCGGACGGCCCCGTGTACGTCCGGCGCCTCCAGGCCCTTCTCGAACAGCCGCTTCTGGCGCTCCCGCCGGGGACCCTCGACCACCTGGTCCAGCAGCGCCAGGGCGTCCGCGCGCTCCATCCGCAACAGCCCGGGCCGCATGGCCAGCGGCCACTGCAGCGCGCCGCAGGAGGGATGCAGCTTGTTGTCCACATGCTTCATCCACAGCCGCATCCGGGCCCGCAAATGCGCCGCGTCGGGACGCAGGCGCGCGGTATCGGGAAAGGCCTCCTCCAGATACTCGCAGATCAGGGAGGATTCGATGATCACCTGGTCGCCGTGCACCAGCGTGGGCACCACACCCGTGGGATTGAGCTTCAGATACCAGGGCTCCAGGTTCTCCTTCGCCGGCAGATCGATGTGGCGGGACTCAAACGCCAATCCCTTCTCGGCCAGCACGAACCGGACCTTCTGCGCGCACGGAGACATGGGATGGGTGTAAAGCGTCAACATGGGGAACTTTCGCTTGGTATTCTGCAAGACCAGGGCTTGCTGCGGGAAAACCAATGACCAGGACGGCACGCGTTGGTCACGCCGCACCCAATGACACGGTAGTATTCTAAAATAACGATAGTCAATAAAAAAAACGTTTTTTTATAATACCAACAAAGCTGCCCGACAGCCCGAAACGCCGTCTGGGCCTGCTGCACCGCCTGGCCGCCGTCCCGTTGCCATACGCATGCCCGGCCGTGGGCCGGGCCCAAATCGGACTTGGCGAAACGCCGCCGGACACCAGATACTGATATGACCGTACCGGCGTTCGAGCACGCCGCCTTATTCCGCCGAATGGACGTTACATGCGCACTCTGATTCTCGTACTCGCACTCGTTGCCGCCTTCCCCGCCGCGGCGGCGGCATCCCCCCTTTCCGGCGCCCGGCAGCTCACTTTCGAAGGCGCGCGGGCGGGCGAGGGGTATTTCTCGGCCGACGGCAAGCGCATGATCTTCCAGAGCGAGCGGGCCAAGGACAATCCGTTCTACCAGATATATCTGATGGACCTGGAGACCGGCGACGTCGAGCGGCTGTCGCCGGGTCACGGCAAGACCACCTGCGGCTGGCTCCACCCCGACGGCACCCGGGCGCTCTATGCCTCGACCCAGATGGACCCGGAGGCCCGCAACAAGATGCAGGCCGAACTCGACTTCCGTGCCTCGGGCCAGAAGCGGCGTTATTCGTGGGATTACGATCCGGCCTACGACATCATCGGCGTCGACCTGGCCAGCGGCGATTACACCCGCCTGACCGAAGCGTTGGGTTACGACGCCGAGGGCGCCTATTCGCCCGACGGCAGCCAGATCGTCTTCGCGTCCAACCGCCACGCCTATGCCGCCGATCTGACCGACGCCGGCAAGGCCCGTCTCGAACGCGATCCCGCCTACTTCATGGACATCTACGTCATGGACGCCGACGGCGCCAACGTCCGGCGCCTGACCGACGCGTTGGGCTATGACGGCGGCCCGTTCTGGAGCGCCGACGGCAGCAAGATCACCTGGCGCCGCTTCGGCGAGGACGGCGCCACGGCGGAGATTTACACCATGAACGCCGACGGCAGCGGCGAGAAGCGCCTGACCGACCTGGGCGTATTGTCGTGGGCACCCTACTTTCACCCCTCCGGCGCCTACATCGTCTTCGCCACCAACCTGCAGGGCTTCGGCAATTTCGAACTCTATCTGGTCGACGCCGAGGGCCGGCGCGAGCCGGTGCGGGTGACCGAGCGGGACGGCTTCGACGGCCTGGCCACGTTTACGCCCGACGGCAAGACGATCAGCTGGACGTCCAATGCCACCGCCAACCGCAAAAGCCAGATCTTCCTGGGCAAATGGGACCATACCGCCGCCCTGAAGCTGCTGGCTTCGGCGCCCCTGAGGAAACACGCGGCCTCGGTCTATGACGGGACATCCGACGACATCGCGGCCGACGACCTCCTGCGGGTCGTGACAACCCTGACGTCGGACGAGATGGCCGGCCGGCTGACCGGAACCGAAGGAGAAAAGCGCGCCACGGCATATGTCGCCGATGTCTTCGCCGCCCTCGGGCTCACACCGGCCGGCGACAATGGCACCATGTTCCAGCCGTTCGATTTCACCGCCGGCGTCGACCTGGGCGACGGCAACGCCTTGAGCGTCTCGGTGGACGGCGAGGCGGAAGACCTCGCCCTGGGCACGGCATGGCGGCCCCTCGCCTTCTCCCGCACCGGCGCGGCCGAGAAAGCCAGCGTCTTGTTCGCCGGTTACGGCCTGGTCGCCCCCGCCGAGAACGGGTCGCCGGCCATCGACAGCTACGGTGACCTGGACGCCACCGGCAAGTGGGTGCTGATCTGGCGCGGCATGCCGGGCGACCTGCCGGCCGAGCGCCGCACCTCGCTGACCCGTTTCGCCGACCTGCGCTACAAGGCCTCGGTCGCCAAGTCGCGCGGCGCCGCCGGCGTCATCTTCGCCCCGCCGGCGCGGGAGGCGTTCGACGACGGCCTGCCCCGGCTGGCCTACGAGGCGACGTCGGGCGTGGCCGGCATGCCGGTGCTCGCCGTGAACCGCGCGGCATCGGCCCGCATGCTGTCCATCCTGGGCAAGGACCTGGCGCCCATGACCGCCACCATCGAAGCCGGCGAGAGCGCCGGGCGCGACCTGATCGGCGTCGCCATCACCGCCACCATCGCCCTGGACTTCGAGAAGCGCTCGGGCCGCAACGTGCTGGGCCGGCTGGACCTGGACGGTCAACCGGAGGGCGGCCTGCCGCCGCTGATCATCGGCGCCCATGTCGATCATCTCGGCCGTGGCGAGACATCGGGCTCCCTGGCCGGCGGCGACGAGCGCGGCAAGATCCACCGCGGCGCCGACGACAACGCCTCGGGCGTCGCCGCCATGATCGAGGTGGCGCAGAAACTGGCGGCCGACCATGCCGCCGGCAAGCTCAAGGCCAAGCGCGACGTGATCTTCGCCGCCTGGTCGGGCGAGGAGTTGGGGCTGCTCGGCGCCTCCCACTTCGTCGACGCGCTGGCCAGGCAGGCCAACGCCGACGACCTCGCCGACCTGGTGTCGGCCTACATCAACATGGACATGGTCGGGCGGCTCGACGGCAAGGTCGTGGCGTCGGGCCTGGGCTCGTCGGACATCTGGGCGCGGGAAATCGAACGCCGCAACGCCGTGGTCGGCCTGCCCATCACCACCCTGAACGACACCTATCTGCCGACGGACTCGACGGCGTTCTACCTCAAGGGCGTGCCGTTTCTCTCATTGTTCACCGGCGCCCACGAGGACTACCACAAACCCGGCGACACGGCGGACAAGCTCAACTACCAGGGCCTGCGCGACATCGCCCGGTTCGTCGCCCTGGTCGCCCGCTCCCGCGTCCGCGCCGCCGAGGAACCGGCCTACATCGCCGTCAAACGGCCGGAAGGCCGCGGCGGCCGGCGCATGGGCAACGTGTTTCTCGGCACCATTCCCGACTATGCCAAGGAAGGCCAGAAAGGCGTGCCGCTGTCGGGCGTCGTCAAGGGCGGCCCGGCCGAACAGGCGGGCCTGAAGGGCGGCGACCTGGTGGTCGGCCTGGCCGGTCAGGAACTGGACAACATCTACGACTATGTGCGCGCCCTGAACGGCCTGAAGCCCGGCGAAACCGTCGATATCACCGTCATCCGGAAGGGCGCGCGCACGACCCTGGCCATCAAGCCGGGCGTGCGCAACTGACCGGCGGCGTCAGGCCTGCGGCATCACCTCGGACGGCATGTTCTGGTAGCAGACGGGGCGCAGGAACCGGCGGATCGACAGCGTGCCGACGGATGTCGCGCCGAAATTGGTCGAGGCCGGATACGGCCCGCCGTGCACCATGGAATCGCAGACCTCGACGCCCGTCGGGAACCCGTTGGCCAGCAGCCGGCCGGCCTTGCGCTCCAGGACCGGAACCAATGCGGCCGCCGTCTCGGTATCGTCCGCGTCCATGTGGACGGTGCAGGTGAGCTGGCCCTGCAGTTGCAGCGCCACCGCGCGCATCTGGTCCAGATCGTCGGCGACCACGACCATACCCAAGGGGCCGAAAACCTCCTCGCCCAGTTCCTCGTTGTTCAGCCACTCCGCGGCGGTGGTGGCGAACAGATAGGGCGTCGCGTTGCGCAAATCGCAGCTCGTCGTCAACACCTCGCGCACGCCGTCCGTGGCCTGCAGGCGGTCGCGGCCCTGATGGAAGGCATGGGCGATGCCGTCCGTGAGCATGGTCTGCGCCGGCACTTCCGTCAGCGCCGCCGACGCCGCCGTGACGAAGGCATCGGCATCCTTGCCGGCGAGCAGAACCGCAATGCCCGGATTGGTGCAGAACTGGCCCGCGCCCATGGTCAGCGACCCGGCCCAGCCTTCGGCGATGGCCTGGCCGCGCGCCGCCAGGGCGGCCGGCAGCAGGAACATCGGATTGACCGAGCCGAGCTCGCCGAAAAACGGGATGGGCTCCGGCCGGGCGGCGCACAGATCGAACAGCGCACGGCCACCCGCCAGGGAACCGGTGAAGCCGACCGCCTTGATCAGCGGATGCTGCACGACCGCCTGACCGACGGCCCGGTTGCCGCCCTGGATCTGTGAAAACACGCCGGGATGCACGCCGCAGGCCTTGATGGCGGCGTCGATCGCCTGGGCCACGATGTCGGATGTGCCGGGATGGGCGGAATGCCCCTTGACCACCACCGGACAGCCGGCCGCCAGCGCCGCCGCCGTGTCACCGCCCGCCGTGGAAAACGCCAGCGGGAAGTTCGAGGCGCCGAACACGGCCACCGGGCCGATGGGGCGCTGCACCATTTTCAAGTCCGGCCGCGGCAACGGCTGGCGGTCCGGCAGCGCCTCGTCGTGACGGCGGTCCAGATAGTCGCCGGCCTCGATATGATCGGCGAACAGACGCAACTGGCCGACGGTGCGGCCGCGCTCGCCTTCCAGGCGCGCCGCCGGCAGGCCCGTCTCGCGGGTTCCGATATCCGTGATGGCATCGCCGCGCGCGTCGATCTCGTCGGCGATCCGGCGCAGCAGCGCCGCGCGCTCGGTCTGGCCGGAATAGCCGTACGACCAGAAGGCGTCTTCGGCCGCCCGGGCCGCCCGGTCGACATGCTCGACACTGCCCACGGCAAACGTGTCGGCGTCGCCTTCGGTGGGCGTGTTGGCGAACGTCTCGTCACCGCCGACCCATTCGCCGGCAATCAGATGCTTACCCATGAGCATGTTCGAATTCCTTCTGTTCGGATCAACCCGGGCGCAGCGCCGGTGCGCACGGCGTGTGAAACGGTATCGGACCTGGATCGCATGAGAAAGCCGGGAAACAGACTTCCCGGCTCAAAATGAGGTGTGGATCAATGATATGCCCAAGCAGGCACTGTAGATCAAGTGGTTTGGCGCGGATTCGGTTCGCCAGCCCGAAAAACAACGCGCCGACGACAATACCCTCGACGACGACATAGCGAACATTCTCGGCGCCCGGAAAGCCGCAACGCTGCACGAGTCGTTGACCGAATCGCTTTCCGGAACCGCCGCTGACCGATCGCGCCGTCTCTTCCGCGCCACTTTCGGGACACCAACGCCAGGGGCGAAGATAAGCCCTTTCGCGCAACCGAAAATCGACTATCTTACCGGTACGAACTTGGTTGCAGGGTTGGTTTGATGGGTGCGTTGGCACAGCGCCGGCAGGCACGAACTCCGGCGATGACGCGGGCCGTTGCGATCGTCGTGGCGGCCATGCTGACGTTGCTCATCCCGGCCGCCGTGACGGCGCAGGAAACGGCCCCTCTTGTGGAACGCGAGATCCGCTCGGTCCTGGCCGATATCCTGTCGGACGGCGGCTATCAGCAGGATCTGCCGGACACCCGGCCCCCAGAGCCCTTGCCCCACATTCCCGAACCGCGCGAGGAAGGCGGTCTCAGCATACCGCCCGAAGTGTTCTACGTGGCCGTCGCCATCGCCGCGATATTGATCGTCGTTTACCTCGCCAATGAAGTCCCGTTTCTGGCGCGCCGCTGGCGCCGCGACACCCGCGACGGCGTTGTCAGGCTCGACGGCAACGGCGAGCCGCTGGACAGCGCGTCATACGGGCCGACCGGATTGGACCAGGCCGACGCGTTGGCGGCGGCGGGCGATCACACCGGCGCGGTGCGCGTGCTGCTGCTGTCGGTGTTCGACTTTCTCGCCGCCCGGGCCGGCGACGATATCCCGCCCGCGCTGACCAGCCGGGAGATCCTGCGCCGGGCCGATCTGACCGGGCCGGGCAAGGACGCCGTGCTGAGCATCCTGGCGACGGAGGAACAAAGCTATTTCGGCGGCTATCCGATCAACTTCGACACCTACGACCTGTGCCGCAGCCAGTTCCTGATTTTTTCCGGCGGCGTGGCCGGTCCCGGGGCAACGGAGCCGGTCGCATGAACGCCACCGGACCGTTTTCCCAGCGCACGGCGATGATCCTGGCCGCGACGGCCGGCCTGGCCTTCCTGGGCTATCTGGCGCTCTATATCTTCGGCGATCTGCTGGGCCCCGGCCGCAGCGCCGGCCACCATACCTTTTCACAGTCCGCCATCGGCCATCATGCATTTCTGCAAACCCTGCAGAGACTGGGCCTGCCGGCCAGCATCGGACGCCGGCAGTCGGGCCGGCGCGTCGGCGACAACGGCCTGCTGATCATCGCCGAGCCCTCTCCTTCGACCCAAGGCGGCGTGATGGCCGCGACGATGACCGGGCAGGTGCGCGTTGCCCTCGTCGTTCTGCCCAAACGGTGGGTGCCGTTTGGCGAACGGGACGGCGACCGGGTCACGGGCAACGGATTGTATTCGGAGCGCCGCATTCAAAACCTGCTCGACCGGCTGGGCATGCCTTCGGTCGTGCACCGCAGTTCAAGCCCGCAGCGCGCCGTCCGCAGCCCTTGGCCGCACCTCACCCTCGACGTCGACAATCTGCAAACCCTGAATGCGGTCAATTTGACGCCCGTCATTTCGACCAAGGACGGTGTCGTCTTCGGCTTCAAGAACACGGGCTCGAGAACGATCTGGTTCCTGAGCGATCCCGACCTGATCGCCAATCACGGACTGGGCCGGGGCGACAATGGCGTGCTGGCCGTGCGCATGGTCGAACACGCCTATCGCGGCGGCCCCATCGTCATCGACGAAACCGTGCACGGCTTCACGCTCGACCCGAGCTTCGTGCGCCAGTTGTTCAAACCGCCCCTGTCGGCGGCGACCTTCGCCGCCATGGCGGCCATCGCCTTCTTCCTCTGGTCCGCGGCCTTCCGCTTCGGCCCGCCGGCCAGGCGTGCAGGCGAACTGGGCGCCGGCAAGGAAGGGCTGATCGAAAACACGGCGCATCTGCTGGATTACGGCGGCTTCCACGCCAGCATCGCCCGGCGCTACGCCATGGGTTTGGTGACGGATGCCGCCCGGCGGCTGCACGCGCCCGCCGACGCCGTGGCGGAGCGCCGGATTGCCTTTCTCGACCGCATCGGCAAGGCGCGCCGGACGACGGAACAGTTGAAGACATTGATGGCCGATTTGGATCGGCTCAACGAACGCAGTCACGCCGGCCGGCACGCGGTGATGGTCGTGGCCAACCGGTTTTACCGATGGAGACAGGAGTTGATTGATGGAGCTGGCGACAATTCGTGACATGACCGAGGCCTTGCGCCGCGAGGTCTCCAAGGTCGTGGTCGGGCAGGATCGGGCGGTCGACCTGTTCCTGGTCAGCCTGCTGAGCGAGGGTCATATCCTGCTCGAAGGCGTGCCCGGCACGGCGAAGACCATGCTGGCGCGGACCTTCGCCGCGGCGTTGCGGCTCGATTTCGGCCGCATCCAGTTCACGCCCGACATGATGCCGGGCGACGTCATCGGCACCAACCTGTTCGATTTCAAGGAAAGCCGCTTCGTCCTGACCAAGGGCCCCATCTTCACCCAGTTGCTGCTGGCCGACGAGATCAACCGCACCCCGCCCAAGACCCAGGCCGCGTTGCTCGAGGCGATGCACGAACGCACGCTGACCATCGACGGTCAGCGTTTCGACCTGGGCGACGGTTTCATGGTCATCGCCACGCAGAACCCCATCGAACACCAGGGCACCTATCCCCTGCCGGAAGCGCAACTGGACCGGTTCCTGTTCAAGCACATCGTGCCCTACCCCGGCAGCGACGAGGAACGCGACATCGTGCGCCGCCACGGCCAACGCACGGTCATGCCCTCGATCGAGGCGTTCGGTCTCCAGCCGGTGGCGGACCTGGAGATCCTTCGCGCAGCGCGCCAGGTGGTCGCCGGTATCAATCTGCAGGACGACCTGGTGGACTACATCGTCGACCTCGTCCGCAACACGCGCGAACACCCCTCGCTGCAGTTCGGCGCGTCGCCCAGGGCGGCGAACATGCTGGCCTCGGCGTCGCGGGCGCACGCCGTGCTGCAGGGCCGCGACTTCGTCATCGCCGACGACGTCAAGACCCTGGCGCTGCCCGCCTTGCGCCACCGCATCGTGCTGGCGCCCGGGGCCGAAATCGAAGGCCTGTCGGCGGACCAGATCGTCGAACAGCTTCTCGACCGCCTGACGGCGCCGCGATGATCCATCCCGCCCCCCGCACGGCAGTCCTGTTTGCCGCCGTCGTGCCGCTGACGGTCGTCCTGGTCTTGTGGGACGAGGGCCTGTGGGCGACGGGGCTTTATCTGCTGGCGGCCGCGGGCGTGGCCACGGCCATCGACGCGGTCCTGGCGCTACCCGGACGCGCCGTCGTGATCGACACCGATACGCCGGCCGTGGCGGGCATCGGCGGGCCGGCCGCCCTGGCCGTGACCTTGCGCACCGAAAGCGGCCGTCCCACGGCACGGGCGGAAATC
Organism: Sneathiellales bacterium; assembly: GCA_028277845.1. GTDB lineage: Bacteria > Pseudomonadota > Alphaproteobacteria > JANQFL01 > JANQFL01 > JANQFL01. The sequence goes on along the minus strand of JANQFL010000009.1, from coordinate 110,533 downwards.
GTTCTCGAAGGCAGCGACCTGCTGGGACCGCAGAATACAGCGAGCGTTGCCCTGTCGGCGAACCGGGAGACGCGGATCGACTTCCCCCTGCGCCCGCGCCGGCGCGGCATCCTGACCCTGCACCGCCTGTGGCTGCGGTGGCGCGGCCCGCTGGGCCTGGTGACGGTCCGGCGCATCGAAGAGCTCAGGCACGATGTCTCCGTCGTGCCCAACATCGCGGCCGTCCGCGAAGCGGCGGTGCGGTTTTCCCTGCTGGGCCTGGGTGCGGGCCTGAAACCCCAGGACCAGCAGGGCGACGGGTCGGAATTCGACGCCTTGCGGGACTATGTGCCCGGCCTGGACCGGCGCACCATCGACTGGAAACATTCCGCCCGGCATCACAAGCTGGTGTGCAAGGAGTTCCGGGCCGAGAAGAACCACCAGATCATTCTGGCCTACGACACCGGTTACTTGATGCGCGAACCGCTCGGCGACATCCCCAAGCTCGACCACGCCGTCAACGCCGGGCTGACACTGTCCTACACCGGCCTGCGCAACGGCGACCGGGTCGGCATGTTCGCGTTCGATTCACAGGTGCGGTCGTTTCACCGGCCGTCCGGGGGCCTGGGCCATTTCGCCTGGCTGCAACGGGCGGCGGCCGATCTGAACTACGAGCAGGAGGAGACCAACTACACCCTCGGCCTGATGAACCTGTCAGGGCGCTTGCAGCGGCGCTCGCTGATCATCCTGCACACCGACTTCGTCGACACCACGACGGCCGAATTGATGGTCGAGAATCTCGGCCGCCTGGCGGGGCGGCATCTGGTCGTCTTCGTTACCTTGCGCGACGCCGATCTGGATCACGTCGCCCAAAGCGCGCCGGCGTCGGTGCGCCAGACGGCGCGCGCCGTCGTCGCCCAGGGCATTCTGCGTGAGCGCCATGTCGTGCTCGAGCGGCTGCACCGGCTGGGCGTGCATTGCATCGAGGCGCCCTACGACCAGGTCGGCACGGCGCTGATCAACCGCTACCTGGCCATCAAGCAACAGGATCTGATCTGACGTCATGAGCACGCCGGCGGACAATAACAACGGTGGCCTGAAGAGTTTCGTCTTCCGGCGCGAGCGCGAGGCGGCCTGGCGGCAGTTTGAAAGTCTGCTGGGCAAGATCGAACGCCGCGGGTTGCATACGCTCGATCAGGACGAGTTGATCCGCCTGCCCAACCTCTACCGCTCGACCCTGTCGTCCCTGTCGGTGGCGCGCGGGATCTCGCTCGACCGCAGTCTTGTCCGCTATCTGGAGAACCTGGCGACGCGGGGATATTTCAGCGTCTATGGCGCGCGCGCCAAGACCTCATCCCTGATCGCGGATTTCTTCGTCAACCGCTTGCCGGCGGCGGTGCGGGGCGCCGTCATACCGATGCTCCTGTCGCTGCTGATCTTCACCTTCGCCGCCGCCGTCGGCTTCGGCTTCACGATGGCCAACGAAGACTGGTACCACGCGTTCATGTCGGAAAGTTCCGCGCAGGGACGGACACCCGACACCAGCACCGAAGACCTGCGCGCCGGACTGTTCAGCGACGAAGACGAAAAACAGCTTCTCGACATTTTCGCCGCCCATTTGTTTTCCAACAACGCCGGTGTCGGCATGCTGTGTTTTGCCGTCGGCATATTCTTCGGTATCCCGACGGTGCTGATTCTGATGACCAACGGCGCCATGCTGGGCGCCTTCGCGGCGCTTTACGCCGACCGGGGCCTGTCGGTCGAACTGTGGGGCTGGCTGTTGATTCACGGCACGACGGAGTTGCTGGCCGTGGTCCTGTGCGGCGGCGCCGGACTGATGCTGGGCGGCGCCCTGGCCTTTCCCGGGCGTCACACGCGGCTGGAAAACCTGGCCCGCGCGGGCCGCCAGGCGGCGGTCATCGTCATCGGCTGCGTCGGTATGTTTTTCGTCGCCGGCCTGCTGGAAGGGTTCGGCCGCCAGGAAATCAACACCACCTGGGTCCGCTATCTCATTGCGGGCGCCATGCTGGTGTTCTGGCTCGGCTATTTCGCCTTATCGGGAGGGAACCGCCATGGCCGTCGCCGCGCCTCCTAAAACGCCGGCGAAAAAGAACCGGCGCGCCATCGTCACGCCGGAGGGCGTGCGGCTGCCGGTGGCGTTGGCCGACCGCGGCGAACGCCTGGCCGCGGTGCTGATCGACCTGCTCATCATCACCGGCGCTTTCGTCGCCCTGGTGCTCGTCCTGTTCGGTCTTATTACGCTGATCGCCCGCCAGGAGTTTTCGAGCTATTGGGGCAGCCTGTCGGTGGCGCTGACGATGGTCGCGGGGTTTCTGCTGCGCAGTTTTTACTTCCTGGTGTTCGAATTGCGCTGGCAGGGCCAGACGCCCGGCAAGAAAGTGTTGGGCCTGCGCGTGGTCGACCGGCATGGCGGGCCGCTGCGCCCGGAGGCCCTGTTCGCCCGCAACCTGATGCGCGAAATCGAGCTGTTCATGCCGATTTCCCTGATATTCCAGATTTCACGGCTCGGAATCGACGGGTGGATGGCCCTGTTGGCCTTGGTCTGGACCGGCATCTTCGTCTGCCTGCCGTTGTTCAACCGCGACCGCATGCGCGCCGGCGACTTCATCGCCGGCACCTGGGTGGTCACCACGCCCAAGCATGTGCTGGAAGCCGACCTCACCGCATCGGCGGCCGGCGGCGGCCCGGCGCGGCCCTTGACGGCGGGACAGCCTGAGGCGGCTTCGACGGGTGCCACGCCGCCGGAAGGCCGCACCCGGTTCAGCCACGCGCAGTTGGATGTTTACGGCATATACGAATTGCAGATGCTGGAAGAACTGCTGCGCAAGAACCGGCCCGATTCGGCCCAGGCCATGGCCGCGGTGTGCGAGCGCATCTGCAAGAAGATCGGCTGGCCCGGCGGGCCGCCGGCGGACACCCGGGCATTCCTCGAGGATTATTACGCGGCGCTCAGGGCGCACCTCGAATCCCGCATGCTGTTCGGCGACCGCCGCGCCAGCAAGCACGACGCCCCGGGCAAGAAATAGAGCGCGATTCCGCTCGCGCGCCTAATCGAACACCGCCGCAATCTGGTTGATGTCCGCGCCTTCCTTGGCGACGCGAAGCTGGTAGTAGCCGACGCCCACCGCGACCGCATAGATCACTTTCGAAAAGGTCACCACAACAAGTGACAGAACGAGCAACGGAATGAGACCGACAATGTCTTTGATTGCGAGGCCGAAAAACTGCAGCGGATAGGTCAACGCAATACCAATGATGACCAAGACGAGGAAAACGCCGAGAATGCGCCACCGGTTGCCTTTGGTGAGCGCCGCACTGCGTTTCAAACTGTCGCCAATACCGGCACGTTCGACGACCACCGCCGGCACCGCGACCCACCACATCAAGTAGATGATCACGCCCGGAACGATCAGCAAAATCATGCCGAGAGTCATGGAAAGACTGACGATGAGAGACACGATAAAGACCGGAAAAATGACCTGGGCGCCGTTTGAAATATAGGCGCTCAACGGCGCCGGCTGCCCCCGCAGGTACATCACGGTGCCGTAAATCAAGAGCGCCGTCAGCAGCGCATAGATAATCGTGCTCAAGATCGTATTTCCGGCTATCGTCAAACCAACGCCGGCGCCGAAATCTTCCATCATTTCAGCCTGGCTGCGGCCGCCGAGACCGTCGATGCCGAACGCGGGCATATCCAGCAAGAACCAATACAGCAGTCCTTCCAGAATGGTCAGCGCGAGCGCGATCACGCCGAACGGCACGATGTTGGCAAACACGACCTGGAAGGTCTGGCGCAACATGCCGCCGACGGTGAAGCCTTTACCGGCGCTCTCCAAATTCTGTTCGTGCAGTTCCGTCATGTGCCCCCCCACATTTACAAATGGCCTCCTTCGAGGCGTGCATTCCTGGATTGCCGTCTAGTCGAATACGGTGATGATTTCGTCGAGGTCGGCGCCTTCCTTGGCCATGCGCAGATCGTAATACCCCACCGCCGACGTCGCCGCCGCCCATCCAATCAACAACAGGCTGACGAAGACACTGAGAAATTCGAACACCACGCTGCCCGTTACATAAGTCAGCGCGGAGAACACGCCGCCGAACACTATGGAGACCACAAAAACGAGCGCCAGAACCACGAGCACGGTGCCGTAGATCTTCCAGCGCAAGCCCCGGCTCAAATCGCCGGCTCTGGACAGACTGCCGAAGACGCCCCGGCGTTCGACGGTCACGACCGGCACCGCCACCCACAATACGGCAGCCATGGCGGCCACGGTCAAAGGCACCGCGACAATGCCGACGAAAAGGAACATCGACGCCGCGGCGATCAGCAAGGGGATGATGGCGGCCAGCCATACGACCACGCTCACCCCCGTCGCCGGCAACAGCACCTTCAGCCCGTTCGCCAGACAGCGGCCGAGGGCCACCTTGTTGCCGCGCAGGTCGTCTACCGCGCCGCTGACCATCGCGGCGGTCATGTAGACGTAGGAAAGGATGGAGGCCAGGATCATGATCACGGCCGCCGAGGTCATCGTCAACCAGTAAAAGTTCTCAATACTGACCGCATCCGTAGAAATTCGAAAGTCCGTGCTGCCGGTCGTCCACACCCAAATGGCATAGGATAAAGCGATACCGATTCCGTAGGTCACGACCGTGGACACGACGACGATGATGGCCATCGGAATGAAATTGCGCAGATAGAGGCTTATCGATTTTCCCAGTACGCCGCCGATCGTAAACTCGGCCGTGGGCGCGCCCATGCTGTGTTCCGGCGTGACCATTCTCCCCCCTTACGGACAGAACCCCGGGCTAAGGCGCGCGCGGGGTTCGAACGCAACCGATCATAGTATTTCTTTTGAGAAAATGTCTACGTAAAGATGAGCCGCCCGGATGCCCTGCATCGAGCCGCATTAGCGGATGAGGGTCAGGCCTAAATAGATCGCCGCCGACAGAATGGCCGTCGCCGGGACGGTGATCAACCAGGCGGCGACGATGGTCATGAAGTGGGCGCGCCGGACCAGCTTGCGGCTTTGCAGTTCTTCCGGACCGATGACAACCTCGCCGTCGACGTTTTCCGGCCGGCGCTTGCGCACCATTTCACGGCGGCGCTTGCTGCGGGATGTGTAGTATTCGCGGAAAAAGCCGACCCCGAACACGGCGCCGACGGCAATGTGCGTCGACGACACCGGCAGGCCGAGCCACGACGCCAGGATCACGGTGATCGCGGACGAAAGCGCCACGCAATAGGCCCGCATGGGATTCATCTTGGTGATGCGCACGCCGACCATGCGGATCAGCTTGGGACCGTACAGGAATAGCCCGAGACTGATGCCGAAGGCGCCGATGGTCATGATCCACACCGGTACCGCGACCTTGCCGGCGATGTCGCCCGATTCCGCGGCGTGCAAAATCGCCGCCAGCGGCCCGATGGCATTGGCGACATCGTTCGAACCGTGCGCGAACGACAGCAGCGCCGCCGAACAAATCAACGGAATGCGGAACAGGATCCGCAGGGACTGGTTGCGGTTCTCCATGCCTTCCGACTGGCGCCGGATCAGCGGCCGCAGAACGAGCCAGGTGAAGACGAAGGCGGCGGCGCCAATCATGGCGACAGTCAAACCGTCGGGCTTCCACACCCGTTTGAAGCCCTTGATCGACAGGTAACAGGCGAAGGCGGCCGCCATGACGGCGACGAGCAGCGGCACCCAGCGCCGGGCGGCGGCGATCTTGTCGTCCTGATAGATCAGGTTGATCTTGATGAAGGCCAGGAACAAGGCGGCGATGGCGCCGCCCAGCAACGGCGAAATGACCCAGCTTGCGGCTATGGCGCCCATGGTGCCCCAGTTCACAAGCTGGAATCCGACGGCCGCCACACCCGCGCCCAGCACGCCGCCGACGACCGCATGGGTGGTCGACACCGGCGCGCCGATCACCGTGGCCAGATTGACCCACACGGCGGACGAGATCAGCGCCGCCATCATGGCCCAGACGAAGGTATCCGTGTCGGTCACCAGCGAGGGATCTATGATGCCCTTCGAGATGGTCTTGACCACGTCGCCGCCGGCGATCAGGGCGCCGGCGCTTTCGAAAATGGCGGCGATGATCAACGCGCCGATCATGGTCAGGGCGCGCGAACCGACGGCCGGGCCGACATTGTTGGCCACGTCGTTGGCGCCGATATTCAGGGCCATATAGCCGCCGAGGATGGCCGCGAAAATGACCAGGGCGGTCGAGTCGGTTATGCCGGAAAAGGTTCCGGCAATCAGGGCGGACAGGCCGAGAAAGAGGAACGCCAGCCCGTGGGAGACGACACCGCTGGCCGTCTGCCGCGCGGCGGCTTCCACATGGACGATTTTTTCGAGATCTTTGTCGAGGGATCGCTTCGTCAGGGACACGGTTTGTCACGCTACCTTAACAAGGACGCGTCATACTGGCGCGGGCAATTACGCATCCGAACTGATTCAAGCCCCGGCTTTATATTACATTCATATTACATTCGCCGAACGTTGGCACGGTTCTAATTCAGGCGGCCTGGTGGTCCCGCAACTCCGACGGGAAACGCTCCCTGAGAAATGCGCAATCGGACGCGATCAGCTCCCGGATGACTTTGGCCAGTTCGTTGTCGTCGACCATTTCGGCCGCCTCGTGCAGCGGGCACCAGCGCAGTGTACGCTGTGTCCGTTCGCGCCATCTGACCCGGTGCTGCGTCACAAGAATGGGATAGACATAAACCCGGCAACGGACCTCGTAACCCTTGGACATGCGCTTTTGGTAGGTGTACTGGCCCAACGGCTCATCGAGTGCCGTGCCGATCACGCCGGCTTCTTCCTTCGCTTCCAGCTTCGCCGATTCGTGCAGCGGCTTGTCCTTGACGGGCCACCCCTTCGGGACGATCCAGCGGCCGCGCCGGCGCGACGTCACCAGCAACAGCTCGAAGCCGTCGCCGGCGGGCACGAACGGGAGAGCAGCCACCTGCTCCACGGTCTTGGCGCTGAAAAACACGTCTTGCCTGCTTGCTTGTTTGTTATGGGTCCCGACGACCTGCTTGCGAGTCTATCGTAAGTGGCCGTCAATTTGCGAGTTCAAATATATACAGCACAAGATTTAGTATTTCGTTAGTGCGTTGCAAGCTGGATCAGCTTTCCTGCACCCGGTCCCAACACCACTCGTAATCGTCCGTCAATATCAGCACAAGATCGCCTGACTGCGCCAAACCCAGCCCGCGGTCGACGGCATCGTGAAATCCCTCGGAGATTTCGATGGCCGATTCGGCGACACCGTGCTCCACCAGGGCCTCGGCCACGCGCGCGGGAAGCTGTTCGGCGGGAAACCCGCGTGATGTGTCGAAGTGGTCTCCGAACGTATCGTCGCGGCCGCAAACATACCGGTCGAAGCGACCGGCCAGTATGCGCGCGGCACGGCCGATGTGTCCGGCGTGGCGGTTCCCGACGGTGGTGGCCACGCAAATCCGATGGCCCCGGGCGTCGATCGAGTCGACCGCGTCACAGGTCACGGCCATGCTTTCCGGGTTGTGCGCATAGTCGATGACGACGGTCACGCCGCCCGGTGTTTGGACAATATTGAGCCGCCCGGGCGACATCTCCCGGGTATTGGCGAATGTGGACAAGGCCCCGCGAATGACGTCGGCCGGCACGCCCAGTCCGCGCGCCATGCCGGCGGCGAACATCGCGTTCTGCACATTGTGCACCGCCTTGCCGTTCATGGTGGCGGGAATGTTCCGCGCCGGCATGAGCTCTTGCCGTCGGCCGTTTTCATAAAGGACGATCACCCCGCCCTGCGGGTCCGGTTCGAGCACGACCACACAGCCCCTTTCGTCCAGATGCGCGCGCACCGCCGTGTTGTCCGGGTCGAGCGAAACCAGGCAAACCCGTTTTGCCGGCGTCGCCTCGGCCATGGCCAGGCACCGGGCGTCGTCGGCATTGAGAACGGCCGTGCCGCGCGTCAGGTCCGGCACGATCCGTTTGACCCGGGCGAGTCCCTCGATGGTTTCGATGCCGTCGGCGCCAAGATGATCGTCGGTCACATTGGTGACGGCACTCACGTCGCAAAGATCGATGCCGGCGCCGTGCCTGGCGAGGCCGCCGCGGGCCGTCTCCAGCACCGCCACTTCGGTCCGTGGATCGCGCAGCACCGCCCAGGCACCGGACCGGCCGGCGACATCCAGCGGAACGATGCGTTGTTCGCCGATGTAGGCCCCGTTGGTCGTCGCATATCCGGCCACGCGGCCGTCAACCGACAGGATATGCGCGAGCATGCGCGTGGTCGTCGATTTGCCGTTTGTCCCGGTCACGGCGGCGACCGGGACACGGCCGGTCGGATTGCCGGCAAACATGGTGTCCAGCACGGCGCCGGCAATGTTGACCGATGCGTCGCGGGACTGGAACCAGGCGAGATCGGGCGACGGATTGACATCGCTGATCAATGCCGGCCGGTGTTGCCACGACATGGCGGGATCGGCCGTGACAAACCCCACCTCCGCGACCGGCAAGCCGAGAACCGCGGCCGCCCGCACGCACGCCGATAGATTGTCGGGATGCCATGACGCCTCCCCGGCGGCTTCCCGTCCGGACGCGGCCACCACTTCATTGCCGACGACCAGGACGGCATGACGCCGCCCGGCGGCCCACTGGCACAGAATCCGGTGTTTCGATTGCGGGCCGCCGGTTTGCCAGGCAGCGCGGATGTCATCCGCCGTGTCCAAGGCTTCGCCGAATTGGCTGACACCGCCGCGGCGGCCCGCCAGCAAGGCAACCGGGTAGTCCCAGTCTCCGGCAATCCGGATGGCCTCGTCCACATCGGTGACCGGCACGCGCCGCGACGCCGGAAGATTGACGTCCCTGAGATACCGTCCCGGCCCGAGTTCGCCCAAGGCGAGTTGCACGCCGACGGACGAATTCGTATCCGGCAGGTTTCCGGCGACCAGCCGGCGCCAGCGGCCTTGCCCCAGCATGATGTTGTCGGTTTGATGGTCAAGCCGGATCCAGGGGATGTTGCGCCGGCGCGCCTCCCGTACCAGGAGCACGGTGCCGGGCAGCATGGTGTGTTGCCGTGCCCAGTCCCGGAAGGTGGCGAGTTCGGCGGAAAGATCGTCCACGGTATCGGCCGGATCACCGCCGTCCGCCGGTTCGGGCCGGAGCGAATTTATGACGCGGACGGCAAATTCACCGGCCGCCCTGCCGATCCTTTCATCCTCGAATTCGAAATAGAGTTCCTGGCTGCCGGCGCCTTCCTGGCTCATCATGCTGCCGAGGCGGACCTGCGAACCGGCCAGTTGCTGGAGCTCGACGGCAATGCGCGCGGCCAGCAACCCCAACGGCGCGCCGCTTTCCGACATCAGCATGTGTGCGAACGTCTGTTGTTCCCGGAAACTGTTCGTCCCCCGGGTCAGGCCGGGCAGCAGGCGAACAAGGCGTTCAATGAAGTCGCCGCCCAATTCGGCGGTCGTTCGCCCCCCCGTCTCCGACACGTCGACACGCAGGTAGACGATGGGGCACGGCGCCAGGACGCTGGCCCCCTGCATGCTTCTTGTCGCAACGATCTTCATGAGGACGGTCGGCGGCTCAAAAGAACACGGATGGCGGGAGACCGAGAACGGCGGCCGGGACCTTTAATTTCCGTTGCCGGCGGGCAAGTGATTGACATCTCCGGGCCACTCGGTCTGGATTTATCGCGTGGTTCCATGGCACATGCAGTAAAGCAGGTTATCAAGGGCATGGATAAGCGTTTTTGCAACACCTGGATGCGGACGGCGCGGTGATGGGCAAGCGCCCGGCCGGCACGCGACCCGCCGATTCATCGCGGAAACCCCATTACCGGGTCCGTGTCGCCAGGCGCATGGCGGACGTCGGTCCACAAGAGTGGGACCGCTGCGCCGCGCACGGCAACGTATTCGTCACCCATGCCTATCTGTCCGCGCTCGAAGACAGCCGTTCGGTCGGTCCGGAAACGGGTTACGCGCCGTGTCACTTCGTCATTGAAGAGCCCGACGGCACCGTGGCGGCGGTCGCCCCCGCCTACGTGAAGGAGCATTCGGAAGGGGAGTACGGCACCGACAAGGGCTGGGACAGACACCACGCGGATTTCCCGGGGGCCTACTATCCGAAACTCCAGTTCGAGGTGCCGCTGACTCCCATCGGCGGTCCCAGGCTTCTCACAGGTCCGGATACGGACAAGGCGACCCTACTGAAAATCCTGTTTGCCGCGGCTTCGGGATTTGCGGAGCGCAACACCCTGTCGTCGGTGCATGTCAACTACGCGTCAAAGGCCGAAGTGGAGGCGCTTGAACAATTGGGCGCGATCGCCGATCCGGACATCCAGTTGCTTTGGAGCAACGACGGATACGACTCGTTCGACGCCTTCGTGCGAACCCTGCGCGCCAAACGGCGCAACACCATTCTCCGCGAACGGGCGGAGATCACCGGGCAGGGGATCGCATTCGATCATGTCACGGGCGGGTCCCTGGAGGCAGGACACATGGACCGGTTCTATCCCTTCTACCGGTCCACCAATCGGAGATACGGCGCCAAGCTGCTGCTACGCCCGGAATTCTTCCACGACCTGCGCGCCCGTTTGGCCGACCGGCTGCACCTTATCCTCGCCCGGCGCGGCGCGGATCATGTCGGCGGCACCCTGCTTGTCCGGGACGGCGACACGTTGTACGCCCGGTATTGGGGATGTTCCGAGGAAATCAAATTTCTCCACTTCGAAGCGGTCTACTATCAGGCCATCGACTACGCCATCCGACATGGTATCGCGCATATTCACGGGGGCTCGGGCGGGCCCCATAAAATCAGCCGCGGCTTCCTGCCGATGGCGGTGCAGCACGCGCACTGGTTCCGCGACAAACGCTTTCATCGGTTGATCGAACAGGGGCTGAAAACGAAGACAAAAACGATCGCGCGTCAAACCGACGCCATCATGCGCCGCGCGCCCTTTGTTCGTGCCACTCCTCGCGCATGAGGCCGAAGACGACCTGGTCGGTCCTGGTGCCGTCCGCCAACATATAGGCATCGCGCAGCACGCCCTCGACCTGGAAACCGTGTGCCTTGTAGTTGAAGACGGCGGGCGTGTTTTGCGCGTTGACCCTGCCCCAGACCCGCTCGAGGTCAACGGTATCGAAGAGGAAATCGAGCAACGCGGCACGGGTTTCGAGAACGGCGCCCGTGCCCCAATAGTCCCGGTCGCCGATCAGGACGGACGTGCGGGCCAAACCCCAGGTCAAGGTGACGTAGACAAAATAGTAGCCGATGAACCGGCCGGTGCGTTTGCAGAATATGCCGAGATGGAAGGCGTCCCGGTTGTTATAGGCGGGCAGCCGCTTGCGCATGCGGCGCACCGACATGTCGCCGCTGCCGAAATGGCGCATCAGTTCGGCATCGTCCGCCCAGCTTTGGTACCGTTCGCCCAGATCGTCCATCGTCAACGACCGCAGGACATAGTTCTCGGTCTCCAGCCGCAACGGCTGGCCCGGTTTCCAATCCGAGGATATCGGCGCCGCGTTCTCCAAATCAGGCATCGCTTTCTTTACGAGCGACGCTCCCTGTACTGACAGCAAAGTGTGCTTCCGGTTTTCTGTCAACACCGGGCCAGGGTGCCGGCAATCCGAAAAACGACGACCCGCCACACTGGTGCCCGAAGGCGGGCCGCCGGCGCAGGTCCGCTCTACCCCTCGACCGTCCAGGTATGGCCCGAGCGCAGCAGGGCGTTGAGATCGGCGGCCTTGCCGCTTTGCCTGGCGGCCGTCATCTGGTCCCGCACCGCCGCTTCGTACGACAGCGCGGGGTCGCAGTAGAGCACGCCGAGCGCCACCGGCAGTGTCGGCGGTTCCATGGCCGCCAGCAGCGTGGCCACCGTGCGGTTGGTTTCGTCGTGCACCAGGATGTCGTCCTCGGTCACGCCGTTCTCGCCGATGGTCACGACCTCGAGGCTCAGGGTGTCGGTATCGAGCCGGATGCCCTTGTCCCGCTCCTTGCCGAAGATCATCGGCTCGCCGTGGGCGAGGCGCAGCTGGCTGTCGTCGGCCACCGGCTTGTCGGTGAAGGTGCCGAACACGCCGTCGTTGTAGACGATGCAATTCTGATAGATCTCGACGAACGACGTGCCCTTGTGGGCATGGGCTCGCTTGAGGATGTCGGGCAGACGTTTTTGATCGGTGTCGACGCCGCGGGCGACGAAGCGGGCGCCGGCGCCCAGGGCGAACTGGGTGGCCGAGATCGGCCGGTCCACGGAACCCAAGGGCGTCGACGGCGACCGGGTGCCGACGCGGGATGTCGGTGATGCCTGTCCCTTGGTCAGGCCGTAGATCTCGTTGTTGAACAGCAGGAACTGCAAGTCCACGTTGCGGCGCAGCAGATGCATCAGATGGTTGCCGCCGATGCTGAGCGCGTCGCCGTCGCCCGAGATGACCCAGACGTCCAGGTCGGGCTTGGCCAGTTTCAGGCCCGAGGCGATGGCCGGCGCGCGGCCGTGAATGGTGTGGAAACCGTAGGTCGCCATGTAATAGGGAAAGCGCGAGGCGCAGCCGATGCCCGAGACGAACACGGTTTCGTCCATCGGCGCATCGAGTTCGGCCAGGGTGCGCTGCACCGCCCGCACGATGGCATAGTCGCCGCAACCGGGGCACCAGCGCACCTCCTGGTCGGAGGCGTAATCCTTGGCCGTGACCTTCTTGGCGAGAAGGGCTGCTTCGTTCATCTCAATCCTCCAGCCGGGTACGCACGGCCGCTTCGATTTCGGCGATCTTGAAGGGCTTGCCGGTCACCTTGTTGAGGCCTTCGGCGTCGATCAGGTATTCGCTGCGCAACACGGTCAGCAACTGTCCGGTGTTCATTTCCGGCACCAGCACCCTGTCGAAACGGCGCAGCAGGTCGCCGAGGTTACGCGGCAGCGGCCAGATGTGGCGCAGATGCACGTGCGACACGTCCAATCCGTCGGCCCGCATGTTGGTCACGGCCCGTTCGATCGGCCCGTAGGTCGAGCCCCAGCCGACCACGACGATGCGGCCCGAGTCGTTGCCGAGTTCGACGGTCTGTTGGGGGATGTCGTCGGCGATGCCGGCGATCTTGTCGGCCCGCACATCGGTCATGCGCTGGTGGTTGTCGGCGTCGTAGGAGACATTGCCGCTGTCGTAATCCCGTTCCAGGCCGCCGATGCGGTGCGCCAGGCCAGGCGTTCCCGGTGTGGCCCAGACCCGGGCCAGGGTTTCCGGGTCGCGCTGGAACGGATGGAAATCCTCCGCGTCGGTATAGAAGCTGACCGGGAACGGCTCGTAGTCGTTGAAGTCGGGGATCAGCCACGGTTCGGAGGCATTGGCCACATAGCCGTCGGTCAACAGCATGACCGGCGTCATGTACTTGGTGGCCAGCCGCGCCGCCTCGATCGCCGTTTCGAAGCAATCGGACGGTGACCGGGCAGCCAGGACCGCCATGGGACTGTCGCCGTTGCGGCCATACACCGCCTGATAGAGGTCGGACTGTTCGGTCTTGGTCGGCAGGCCGGTCGACGGGCCGGCGCGCTGGGAATTGACCACGATCAGCGGCAGTTCCACCGCCACCGCCAGGCCCAGCGCCTCGCCCTTCAGGGCGATGCCGGGGCCGGAGCTTGACGTCACGCCGAGGGCGCCGCCGTAGGATGCGCCGATGGCCGAGCAGACCGCGGCGATTTCATCCTCGGCCTGGAACGTGACGACGCCGAACGCCTTCAGGCCCGCCAGGGTGTGCAGAATGGAAGACGCCGGGGTGATGGGGTAGGAGCCGAAGAACAGTTCCAGGTCCGACAGCCGGGCGCCGGCCACCAGGCCCCAGGCCAGCGCCTGTGCGCCAGTCACGCTGCGGTACAGGCCGGGCGCGATGGCCGCCGGCGGCACCTTGTATCCGGGACCGACCTCCGACAGCTCGTTGGTCTCGCCGAAGGCATGGCCGGCATTGAGGGCGGCGATGTTGGCATCGGCGATTTCCGGCCGCTTGCCGAACTTCTGGCGCAGCCAGTCAATGCTGGATCGGCGGTCCCGGTCGTAGAGCCAGTAGACCAGGCCCAGCGTCCACATGTTCTTGCTGCGCAACGCTTCCTTCTTCGTCAGGCCGAACTCCTTGACGGCCTCGAGGGTGCGGACGGAGATGTCGATGGGCAGGAGGCGGTAGGCATCCAGGGTGCCGTCTTCGAGCGGGTTGGTCTCGTAGCCGGCCTTCTTCAGATCACGGGCGCCGAAGGTGGCCTCGTCGACGATGATCAGGCCACCGGTCTGCAACTCGGCGACATTGACCTTGAGGGCAGCCGGATTGAGCGCGACCAGAACATCGGGCGCGTCGCCCGAGGTCAGGATCTTGCGCGCGCCGAAATTGATCTGGTAGGCGGAGACACCATAGGTCGTGCCCGTGGGCGCGCGGATTTCGGCCGGAAAATCGGGGAACGTCGCCAAATCGTTGCCGGCGAACGCCGTCGTATCGGAAAACTGACTGCCGGTGATCTGTACACCGTCACCGGAATCGCCGGCGAACCGCACGACCACCGACTCCACCTCGTGCCGAGGCTGCTCCTGAATCACTCGCTCCAACATCGGGCTCGCTTTACCTCCGTTGGTTCATCCGAACGCCGTGACGACCCGGCTTGTCTGAGAAGCGTTGGGCCATCGCCTGTGTGGCAGGCTTGCTAAACCACAAACCGCCTTTACGCCAGACATTATGTGCCAATTATTGTTGGATATACCAACAATTTATTTTCGGCCCTTTCCCGGCATGAAACTACACAATAATTATGGAATTAATTTAATTTTCCATCATTGTGCTGTTCATATAAGACCTGAGATCGGGCGGCACAACGAAATACGCCATAACAATACATGGAATATTGTTCGTATACAAACAATATTCCATGAAACGGCCCGATAGCCCGGTTCCGTGAAGCACATCAAATGGGTCTGAAAGTGATTTAGGCGGCGGCGTATTTATTCAAGTGATAGTCGGTGTTGCCGAACAGGACTTCGATCATGGTCAGGCGCTTGAAATAGCTGCCGACATTGAGCTCGTCGGTCATACCCATGCCGCCGTGCAGTTGCACGGATTCCTGTCCGACGAAGCGGCCCGACTTGCCGATCTGCACCTTGGCCGCCGACACCGCCTGCGCCCGCACGGCCGGTTCGTCATCCACCCGCAAGGTCGCCATCAACGCCATGGACTTGGCTTCCTCGTAGTTGATGAACATGTCGACCATGCGGTGCTGCAGCACCTGGAACTTGCCGATGGGCTGGCCGAACTGCTGGCGGGTCTTGAGATATTCGTGCGTCGCGTCGTGCAGCACCTTCATGGCGCCGACCGCTTCGGCACAGACCGCGACGGTGCCGTAATCGATGGCTTCCTCGATCAACGGCAGGGCGCCGCCGACGGGGCCGAGCACGGCATCGGCGCCGACACGGACATTGTCCAGCGTCACTTCGGACGCCCGCAGCCCGTCGACGGTGCGGTAGTCGCGCCGGCTGAGGCCATCGGCATCGCCATCGACGATGAACAGCGACACGCCGTCCGAATCGCGCACATCGCCGCCGGTGCGGGCCGAGACGATGATCTTGCCCGCGCAGGCCGCGCCGTAGACCACCGCCTTGTGGCCGGATATGACATAGCCGCCGCCGTCGGCCGTTGCCGTCGTATGCAGATCGGCCAGGTTGAAACGGCCGTGCGGTTCGGCGAAGGCGAACGCCATCATCAACTCGCCCTCGACGATCCTGGGAATGATGTCGGCCTTCTGGGCATCGGAGCCGTGGCGCGACACCAGCCCGCCGGCCAGCACCACCGTCGGCAGGTACGGTTCCGTGACCAGGCCCTTGCCGAAGGCTTCCATGACGATCATGGTGTCCACCGGTCCGCCGCCGAACCCGCCGTCGTCCTCGGAGAAACTGACGCCGAGCCATCCCAGTTCGGCGAACTTGGCCCAGTTGTCGCGGCTGAAGCCGTCGTCACTGCCGGCCAGCTTGCGCCGCGTGTCGAAGTCGTATTCGTCCTGAATGAACCGCTCGACGCTTTCCTGAAGCAGTTGCTGTTCGCTCGTGAAGTTGAAGTCCATGACGCCAAATTTCCCTGATATCTGTCCTACAAGCCCAAGATCATCTTGGCGATGACGTTGCGCTGAATTTCGTTCGAGCCGCCGTAGATGGTCGACGCCCGGCCGTAGAGGTGCATGGCCATGGAGCCCTGGGCGTAGTCCGGCCCGATGGGTTCTTCGTTCCAGCCGTCCTCGAACCGCTCCAGCTCATACGGCCCGGCGTAGTACCCGACGGCTTCGACCAGCAGGCCCGAAATGGTCTGTTGCAGTTCCGAGCCGCGGATCTTCAGGATCGACGATTCCGGTCCCGGCCCCTTGCCGGCATTTTCCGACGCCAGGCTGCGCAGGCTGGTCATCTCCAGCGCCTGCAGGCTGATCTCCGCCTCGGCCACACGGTTGCGGAACGACGTGTCCTCCAGCAACGACGCACCGTTCTGCCGTTCCGCGCCGGCGATCCTCTTGAGTTGCGCGATACGCTTTTTCGAGACCGACACGCCGGCAATCAGGGTGCGTTCGTGGCCCAGCAGGAACTTGGCGTAGGTCCAGCCCATGCCCTCCTGGCCGATCAGGTTTTCCACCGGCACGCGCACGTCGTCGAAGAACACTTCGTTGACGCTGTGGCTGCCGTCGATGGTGATGATCGGTTTGACCTGGATGCCCGGCGAGGTCATGTCGATCAGCAGGAACGAGATGCCCTGCTGCGGCTTGCCCTCGGTATCGGTGCGCACCAGGCAGAACATCATGTCGGCCCAATGGGCCTGGGTGGTCCAGATCTTATGGCCGTTGACCACATAGTCGCCGCCGTCGCGCACGGCGCGGGTCTTGAGCGATGCCAGGTCCGATCCCGATCCCGGTTCGGAATAGCCCTGGCACCAGAATGTCTCGCCCGACAGGATCGGCGGCAGATACTTGGCCTTCTGTTCGTCACTGCCGAAGGTGTAGATCACCGGCCCGACCATGCTGAGGCCGAACGGGCTGAGGATCGGCGCCCAGGCGTCGGCGCATTCTTCGTTGAAGATGTAGCGCTGCACCGGCGACCAGCCGGTGCCGCCGTATTCCTCGGGCCAGGCCGGCGCCGACCAGCCCTTGGCGTGCAGGATCCTGTTCCAGCGCGCCACGTCTTCTTTTTCCAGGTGCCAGCCGCCCTCGGTCTTGCGGGCCAGGTCCTGCGGCAGTTCGTCGGCCAGGAACCGGCGCACGGTTTCGCGGAAGGCCTGTTCGTCTTCGGTGAAAGTGAGATCCATGTCCGCCCCCAGTCCAAGCCGGGCCTACAGCCCGAGCACCATCTTGGCGATGATATTGCGCTGGATTTCGTTCGAGCCGCCGTAGATCGACGATTTGCGCCAGTTGAAATAGACCGGTGCCGCCGGGCCGGCGTAGGCGGGACCGATGGGATCCTCGTTCCAGCCGGCCTGGAAGGACTCGGCGACATACGGATTGGCGTAGTAGCCGACGGCTTCCATGGTCAGTTCGGTGATGGCCTGCTGCACCTCGGTGCCGCGGATCTTCAGCAACGACGCCTCCGCACCGGGCGCCTTGCCGGCGCTTTCCGCCGCCAGCATGCGCAGTTCGGCGTATTCGAGCGCCTGCAGCTTGATCTCCGTTTCCGCCAGCTTGCGCCGGAAGGTCATGTCGTCCATCAGCGCGCCGCCGGCGCCGTCGGCCTCCGCCCGGGCGATGTCCTTGATGTCGGCGATCTTGCGTTTGCTGGTCGGCACGCCGGCGATGTTCATGCGCTCGTGGCCCAGCAGAAACTTGGCATAGGTCCAGCCCTTGCCTTCCTCGCCGATCAGGTTTTCGGCCGGCACCCGCACGTCGTCCAGGAACACGGTGTTGATCTCGCGTCCGCCGTCGATGGTGACGATGGGCCGCACATCGATGCCCGGGCTGTTCATGTCGATCAGGATGAACGAGATGCCCTGCTGCGGCTTGACCTCGCTGTCCGTGCGTACCAGGCAGAACATCATGTCGGCGTACTGGGCCAGCGTCGTCCAGGTCTTGGAGCCGTTGACGACATAATGGTCGCCGTCGCGCACCGCGCGGGTCTTCAGCGACGCCAGGTCCGAACCGGCGCCCGGTTCCGAATAGCCCTGGCACCACCAGTCCTCGCTCGACAGAATGCGCGGCAGGTAATGGGCCTTCTGTTCCGCGTTGCCGAAGGTGTAGATCACGGGGCCGACCATGCTGGTGCCGAACGGGATCAGACGCGGTGACGGCGACGCGCCCAGCTCGGTGGCGAAGATGTATTTTTGCGCCGCGGTCCAGCCCGGCCCGCCATATTCGGTCGGCCAGTTGGGCACCAGCCAGCCCCTGCCGTTGAGGATACGCTGCCACCGGACGTAATCGTCCTTTTCGACGGTTTTGCCGGTTTCGACCTTGTGCCGGATGTCGTCGGGCAGGTTGTCGCGGATGAAACTCCGGACGTCTTCCTGAAAGGCGCGTTCTTCGGCGGTGAAGGCGAGATCCATGACAGCCTCTGTCGATGCGGGAGCGGTGCGGAAGCTTGAAACTTAGGCCCAGCCCCGCCCGATGACAAGCACGCCATGGCCGGAAAACCGCCGAAAACCTGCAACGCCTTGATTACGTTGCGTCATGCAAAATGATGCCGAGCACCCAACGCTCGCCGCGCGTGATTTGACTGACGCCGTGCCGCATCGACGTGCGGATCCATCCGCGTTTGCCGCGGGTGCGCCATGCATCGACGGGAAAGACGATCATCTCCCCCCGGGCCGGGGCCACCACGCGCCCGCGGGCCTGCTGACGGGGAATGTTTTCCACCAGCATGAATTCGCCGCCCTCGAAATCGTGGCCGGGCGCATTCAAAACGATCGCGGCCTGAAAGGGGAACGCCGTATCGCCGTACAGGTCGCGGTGCAGGCGATTGTGGCCGCCCGCGGTATAGCGCAGCATCAGCGGCGTCGGACGGGTTTGCCCGGCATCGTGGCACCTTGCCAGAAACTCATCGTAACTGGCGGGGTACCGGATTCCGCTGCCGATGTCTTCCGCCAGAAGATTGGCGGATTGCAGCAATCCGTCATACAGCGCACGGCGCAGTGCCGCGACAGCGGCCGGCAGGGGGTGGGCGAAATACGCGTAATCGCCGACACCAAAACTGTAGCGCGCCATGTCGATGCGCGTGCGGAACACGGTGTCGTCGTCATACAACGCAATCAACCGGTTACATTCTTCGGACGTCAAAACGCCGCTCACCCGGGCGGCATCGTCGGACTGCAGTTGGGCGTTGATCGTCTGCCAGTCGAACATCGGCAACTCCTGTCTTGCAACGTCTCCGAGTGTGACGCCGCGCGGCCATCCGCGACATCCGAAGCATGCGATCGAATTCCGCCGCCGCCGTTCATTCGCCGATCAGATGCAATATGACCGCCCGTTCGTGAGGCCGGCGCCGGTGCTCGAACAGATAGATCCCCTGCCAGGTGCCGAGACACATACGGCCGCCGGAGACGGGAATGCTCAGGTGGGTTTGCGTCAAGGCGGACCGGATATGCGCCGGCATGTCGTCGCTGCCCTCCGACGTGTGGCGGTACAAAGCCGGGTCGGCCTTGACCAGATCGGAGAAAAAATCGTCCAGGTCGCGCAGCACATCCGGATCGGCGTTTTCCTGGATGAGCAACGATGCGGACGTGTGCCGGACGAAGACCGTCAAAATGCCTTCGGCGACTCCCGTGCCGCGCTGCCAGTCGCCGATGGGCTTACCGATGTCGTACAACCCTTGCCCAGCAGTAGAAAAAACCAATTCGTGTTTCGCTTGTTTCATAAAACTTCGGGCTGTGAAGAATTGGAGTGACGAGTACTAACCATCGCCTCAGTTGAGATACCAAAAGACATTTGACGCATTTAATACGCCGACGAATAGCCTGATGTTTCGATACTCGAAACGAAGTCATTAACGTGGACGTAAACCTGAAAGTACTTTCCCATTCGCCTAATTTAATTTGATTGACCCATACCACCGGTCTGTAGATTTCAAATTATTTGAACAACAATTTATCTATTCCTTTTCAATTGTCACCGTTTTATTCAATGACTTTTACGACCGTGCATTTCCGATTTTTCTAGTTAATCATCGTGAATACAATATCTTGATTTTAATTTGGTGCTGTGCATACTTGCGACCACTAGAAGAAATGCCTCGCGCAAAAACAATCAACAACAACGCCGCAACGGCATCACCAGTACACGTTTCGGTCTATTTTAGGGGGACCACGGACATCTATGGGCAAGGATTCGACAGCGGATATGTCTGGGCACCAAACTCATCCGCCCGGCGACCTTCGCGACCGGCCAGATTCTCTCAATATTCTCATCGTCGATGAGCAAGCCATGGTTCGGGAGGCCATGGACATCGTATTGAAAGACTTGGCGAAATCTGTTTCGACCTATCACGCCGGATCGATTGCCGAAGCCCGTTCCGTGCTCGAAGACCAGTCGCGGCCACCTTTCGACATCGCGCTTTACGGCATGTCCCGATACGGCGACGGCCAGGACCGCTCCGCCATCGAGTGCTTGTCGAGCCGTTTGCCGAACGGGGCGGTCATAGCATTGTCGCAGAGCGAGAACGCGATCGAGGCGCGGGCCGTCATGGCCCAGGGCGCCCGCGCGTACGTGCCCAAGACAGCCAGCACCGATTTGTTTCTGGCGGCGCTGAGGTGCGTGTTGTCCGGCGGCTCGTTCATACCCGCCCATGTCGCCCAGGAGACGTTCGCCGCCGCGGCGCGGCAGCACGATTCGGCACAAGACCTGCGCGACCTGACGATCAACCAGGTCGACGTCGGCATCGTCGTCGCGGACCTCAATGGTCAGGTTTCCGAGTGGAACGCCACGGCCGAGGCCATGACCGGAATTCCGGCGCACGAAATCATGGGTGCCGCGCTGGACAAGGCGTACGACGCCCTCGGCGCCCACGATGCCCGAACAGCCATTCACGACAACCTCGTCCTGGCCGGCAAGTGGTCCGATGAAGTGACCGTGAACCACCGCGACGGTTCGAACCTGTGTTGCGAAATGACCGTCATGCCGTTGACCGGCGACAACGGCAATCATGGTGAGCCGAGCGGCACGCTGCTGACCATCAAGGATATCTCCACATGGAAACGCGCCGAGGACAATCTGCGCGGCGTGCGCGATTTCCTGACCGACGTGGTCGACAAGGTCAACCGCCTCATCCTGGTCGTCGACGCCGAAGGCCGGGTGGTGCGCTACAACGAAGCCTGCCGCACGGCGACCGGCTATACGTTCATGGACGTGCGCGGCCGGCGGTTCTGGGACCTGTTGGTGCCGGCCGACGACCGCGACAATGTCCGCTCCGATCACCGGTCCGCCATTCACGGCGAAAGCAATGACGGTTTCGTTCGCAACCTGGTCACCCGGGACGGCGCGACCTTGAATGTGGAATGGTCGACCACGCCGCTGATCAATGCGGTAGGCGCGGTCGAATATGTTGTCTGGATGGGGCGCGAGACGTACGGCGTCGCACCCCATGCCCACGGCATGGGGCCGGAAGCGGCGTCTCCCCTCTCCGAGGTCGAACGGCAGAAGATCCGCACCCGGCTGACCAAGCGGCAGCGGCAGGTCCTGGGCCTGATCGCCGAGGGTGCTTCCAACCGCACCATCGCCCAGCGTCTCGGCCTGACGGAAGCCACCGTCAAACTGCATGTGCGCGCCGTGTTGCGCGGACTGGAAGTCGAGAACCGGACGAAAGCGGCATTGATGGCGACCCGCGCCGGCGTGTACGGTGAAACCGTCGACTGACCGTCGGCGGATCGGTCACCCCCAAACACGGACCCACGGCCATGACAGTCCTGCGCACGCCCGACGAGCGGTTTTCCAATCTGCCCGGTTACGGTTTCCCGCCCAATTACGTCTCCGACCTGCCCGGTTATGACGGCCTGCGCATGCACTATGTCGACGCCGGACCGGCCGATGCCGAAACCGTGTTTCTGTGCCTGCACGGCCAGCCCACCTGGAGCTATCTGTACCGCCGCATGATCCCCGTATTTACCGCCGCCGGCTGCCGCTCGGTGGCACCGGACATGTTCGGCTTCGGCCGCTCCGACAAACCGTCCGAGGACGCCACCTATACCTTCACCTTTCACCGTGAATCGCTGATGCGCCTGGTCGAGCATCTCGATCTGAAAAACATCACCCTGGTATGCCAGGACTGGGGCGGCCTGCTGGGACTGACCATGCCCATGGACATGCCCGGCCGCTTCACCCGCCTGCTGGTCATGAACACCGGTTTCGCCGCCGGCGACGTGCCGCTGGGCGACGGTTTCCTGGCCTGGCGCGAATGGAACAACAAAAATCCCGACATGGACGTGGCTCGCCTGATCGGCCGCACGACGCCTCACTTGTCCGAGGACGAACAGGCGGCCTACGGCGCGCCCTACCCCGACATGACCTACAAGGGCGGCGTACGGCGATTCCCCAACATGGTGCCCGACAACCCCGACGCCGACGGCGCCGCCCTGTCGCGCCGGGCGCGGGACTGGTGGGGCAGCGACTGGACCGGCCAGTCGTTCATGGCCATCGGCATGCAGGATCCGGTCATTCCGCCCAAGGCCATGATGTACATGCAGAAACGCATCCGCGGCTGCCCCGAACCGCTGCAAGTGGCCGACGCCGGTCATTTCGTCCAGGAATGGGGCGGGCCTGTCGCCGAGGCGGCGCTGGACGCATTCGGCTTGCGCTAAGCCGGCGCCCGCGATGACGGAAACCATACCGCCCGGATACAAGCAAATCGGCCTCGCCGGCGGCTTCGAGGAGCTGATCGGGCCGATCTACCGGTGCCGGGACGGCGACGATGTCCGTTTCGCCTTCCGCGCGGAGAAACGCCACGCCAATCCCAACGACGTTATCCACGGCGGCATGCTGACGACCTTGCTCGACCACGCCCTGGGCGCACATGTCTGGCATGCGATCGACCGCAAGCCCTGCGCCACGGTATCGCTCAACGTTTCGTTCATCAGCGCCGGCAGGCCGGGCGACTGGATCGAATCGACCGGCCGCGTGACCCGTCGGGGGCGCACCCTGGTGTTTGCCGAAGGCGAATTGACAACAGGCGATCGCACCCTGATCACCGCCAAGGGCGTGTGGAAGATTCTCAACGCCGGCTGACGCCGGCGCCGGCTATTTGCGCACGATCTTGCGCGCCGGCAACAGGTTCTCGAATTCGGGTTCGCGCTTCTGCGCCTTGGCCTGCATGGTCTCCATCAGGTCGCCGGACAGGAACATGCCCGACTGCCAGGCCGCGATATAGCCGAGCCCTTCCTGGACCGTATGGTCGCGGGTGTAGTTGAGCATCTCCTTGGTGCCGACGACTGCCAGCGGGGACTTGGAGGCGATTTCGGCCGCGATGGCCATGACGTCGGCCAGCATCGCGTCCTGATCGGCATAGACCGCGTTGACCAGGCCGACCTCCCTGGCCCGGTCGGCCGGCAGGCGACGCCCGGTGTAGGCCAGCTCGCGCATCACGCCCGACGGGATAATGTGCGGCAGCCGCTGCAGCGTGCCGACGTCGGCGGTCATGCCGATGTTGATTTCCTGGATGCAGAACCAGGCGTCGTCGGTGCAATACCGCATGTCGCAGGCGCTGATCAGATCGACCCCGCCGCCGATGCACCCGCCCTGGATGGCGGCCAGCACGGGCAGCCGGCAATTGTCGATGACGTTGAAGGTCTCCTGCATCTCCAGCACGGTGCGGCGCAGCTGTTCACGGACCCGGCCGGGATCGCCCTGCATCATGTCGCCGGCGAACGAGGCGAAGGCGTTGAGATCCAGCCCCGCCGTGAAATGCTTGCCGGTCGACGACAGCACGACGACACGGGCTTCCGGAATATCGTCCAGTTCCTTGAACACGTCGACCATGTCCTGCCAGAACGCGAGCACCATGGTGTTCAACGCCGCGCCCCGGTCGAGCACGACATGCGCGATGTGGTCCTTGACCTCGAGGCTGATGGTACGGTCTGCCATGACGGATACTCCCTGATGAAACACGGTGACGGATTGCCGTCCTGACTAACAGATTTTGCCCTGCCGTGCACGAATGCTTGTACGCCTGCCGCCGCCCCTGATACACAAAGACCCGTTCAGACACAGGAGTCCCCATGTCCCGCCGCAGTGAGCGCATCGCACTGATGGCCGAGTCCCCCGGCACCGAGCAGTTTTTGACCGTATTCCGCTACGGCAATCCGGAGAACCGGCCCAAGGTGTACCTGCAGGCCGCCCTGCACGCCGATGAAATCCCCGGGATGCTGGTGCTGCATCATTTGTGCGCCATGCTCGACGCCGCGGAGGACCGTGGCGATATCGCGGGCGATATCACGGTGGTTCCTTCCGCCAATCCCATCGGCCTGGCACAGCATGTCGCCGGCCGCCATCTGGGCCGGTATGATCTGCCGTCGGGCATCAACTTCAATCGCGGCTACGCCGACCTGACGGACAAGGTCGCGGATCGGGTCGGCAACGACCTGTGCGACGATGTGCAAGCCAACACCGCCATGATCCGTGCCGCACTGGACCAGGCCCTGGCGGAAATTATGCCGACGTCGGCCTTCGCCCAGTTGCAGCACACCCTGCTGCGCCTCGCCTCGGGCGCCGATATCGCCCTGGACCTGCACTGCGATTACGAGGCCCTCAACTATTTCTTTCTCGGCGGCAAGTTGTGGCCGGCGGCCGCCGACCTCGCCGCCGACCTGGGCGCCGAGGCCGTGCTGCTGGCGGTGTCTTCGGGCGGCGAACCGTTCGACGAAGCCCTGAGCGTCCCGTGGGCGATGCTGGCCGACCGCTTCCCCGACAAGCCCATCCCGCAGGCCTGCCTCAGCGCCACCCTGGAACTGCGCGGCATGTCCGATGTGGACGATGGGGTCGCCAGGTCCGATGCCGAAAATCTGTACAGGTTCTTGCAGCGCCGCGGCGTGATCGCCGGCGATCCCGGTCCGCTTCCCGCCCCGAAATGCGACGCCACGCCGTTGGAGGCCGCCGATTCCCTGAAAGCACCGGCCGGTGGCCTGCTGGTCTACCACAAGCGAATCGGCGACCACGTGGAAACCGACGAAGTCGTGGCCGAGATCGTCGATCCACTGGCCGGCGATCCCGCAACGGCCCGCACACCGGTGACCAGCCGCGCGACAGGCCGGTTTTATTCCCGCTGCCGCGACAAACTCATCCGCCCCGGCGAATGCGTCGGCAACGTGGCCGGCACCGAACCCCTCGCCCACCGCTCGGGCGACCTGATCGAAGACTGAACGTACAAGGAACCGCAGCGATGGCTTTGGATTACGACCACCTGATGGCGCTGGAAACGGAAGAAAAGGAATTCCGTTACACCGACCGGGAAACCATGCTCTACGGCCTGTCTGTCGGCATGGGCGCCGACCCCATGGACCGCAAGGAACTGGATTTCGTCTACGAGAAAAACCTCAAGACCCTGCCGACCATGGCCACCGTGCTGGCCTGGGACAACAGCCTGGTCCTCTCCACCGGCGTCAACTACCTGCTTGTGGTGCACGGCGAACAGCGGGTGACCCTGCACAAGACCCTGCCGGCCCGGGCGACCATCCTGTCCAAGGGCCGGGTCAAGCAGGTGATCGACAAGGGCGAGGGCCGCGGCGCGCTGCTGTACGTCGAACAGACCATCCGGGAAAAGGAAACCGGCGATCTGCTGTGCACCAATCTGTCGACCGTGTTCGCCCGCGGCGACGGCGGTTTCGGCGGCCCGTCGGAGGGCGGCCCCAAGCCGCACGTGCTGCCGGACCGCGCGCCCGACCATGTCTGCGACCTGACCACCATGCCGAGCCAGGCCCTGTTCTACCGCCTGTGCGGCGACCGCAATCCGTTGCACGCCGACCCGGACGTGGCGGCGGCGGCCGGCTTCGACCGGCCCATCCTGCACGGCCTGTGCACCTACGGCCACGCCTGCCATGCCATCGTCGAAGAGGCCTGCGGGTACGATTCGGCCCGCATGACCGGCTTCGAGGCCCGCTTCTCCGCGCCGGTCTTCCCCGGAGAAACCATCCGCACGGAGATGTGGGAAGAGGACGGCGGCGTCTCGTTCCGCTCCAGCGTGCCCGAACGGGAAGCGGTGGTGCTCAACAACGGCTTCGCGCCGCTGGCATCCTGACCGTCATGGACGCGCGCCTCGAACGGCAACTGGATTTCATCGTCGAGATCGACAAGCTGAAGCACGTCATGCGGCAGTCGCCGCTGTGTGACGGTTCGCGCAAGGAAAACGACGCCGAACATTCCTGGCATCTCGCCATGATGGCGATGATATTGGCGGAGCACGCCGACGAGCCGGTCGATGTCGGACGCGTGGTCAAAATGCTGCTGATCCATGACATCGTCGAGATCGATGCGGGCGACACCTTCGCCTACGACGACCAGGGCCGAAAGGACCAGGAGGAGCGGGAGCAAAAGGCCGCCGACCGCTTGTTCAATCTGTTGCCCGACGACCAGGCCAAGGATTTCCGCGCCCTGTGGGACGAATTCGAGGAAGACGACACCGCCGACGCCCGCTTCGCCCGCGCCCTCGACCGTTTACAGCCTCTGACGTTGAACTACATCAACAAGGGCGGCACGTGGCGCAGCAAGGGCGTGACGGCGGCGAAGGTCATCGAGCGCAACCGGCCCATCGAGGACGGCTCGGCCTATCTGTGGCGCCACGCCAAGGGGCTGATCGAAGACGCACGGGAAAAGGGATACATCAAGCCATGACCGTTTCACTGGCCGATGTGCAGACGGCACGGGAGCGCATCGCCCCCTGGGTCCGCCATACGCCGACCATCCAGGTCGGCAATGTTCGACAGGCGCCGTGCGACAGTCTCACGCTCAAGCTCGAATGCCTGCAGGTATCGGGCTCGTTCAAGGCCCGTGGCGCCAGCAACACCGTCGCGCAGCTCGGCGAGCAGGAACTGCGGCGCGGCCTGATCACGGCGTCGGGCGGCAATCATGGGTTGGGCGTGGCCTATGCCGGCTGGCGCGCCGGGGCGCCGGTGTCCATTTTCCTGCCGGGCAGCACGCCGAAATCGAAAGCCGCCAAGCTTGAGGAATGGGGCGCGCAGGTCACTTATGTCGGCGACGTCTGGGACGACGCCAACGCCGCCGCGCTGGAACAGGCGGACAAGAACGGCATGACCTACGTGCACCCCTTCGCCGCACCGACCGTCATCGCCGGACAGGGCACGACGGCCCTGGAAATCCTCGACCAGGCGCCCGGGACCGACGTGCTGATCATCGCCATCGGCGGCGGCGGATTGATCTCGGGCTGTTCCCTGGCCGCCAAGGCCGCCAAGCCGGACATCACGGTGATCGGTGTCGAACCGGTCGGCGCGCCGACCCTGCGCCGCAGCCTGGACGAAAACCGGCCGGTTCTGCTGGATGCGATCGAGACCCGGGCCGGCACGCTGGCGCCGCGGCAGAGCGAGCAGATCAACCTGGACCTGATCCGCGCCCATGTGGACGATATCGTTCTGGTCGACGATCAGGCCATGACCGACGCGGCGCGCTGGCTGTGGTTCGAGATGGGACTGGCGGTGGAATTATCCGCGGCGGCTGCGGTGGCGGCGCTCCAAAACGGCGCCTACGGACCGCCGGCCGGCACCAACGTCTGTGCGTTAATATGCGGGACCGGAACCGACGGTATGGACTGACTGGGTCCTCGGATTACACGACTCTGAATAACTAACGCTTCGGAATCGGCGCACTGGCGTCGACCGCCGTGGCATAACCGGCCTTTTTCCAGGCCAAGATACCGCCGGCGTGATTGAACACGCGGTTGAAACCCTGCTGGCGCAGGAACATCACCGCCTGGGCGGAACGTTTGCCGCTGCGGCACGAAATGACCAGATCCTTGTCTTCGGACAAATCCGACGCCTGAAACTGCGATAGCGGCATCAAATTGGCGCCAACGATGCGTTCACGGGCGTATTCGTCCGCCTCGCGTACGTCCACGAGGTTGACGGAGCCGTCGCCCAGTTTGCTGTGCAGGGCGTCGCTATCGATTTCAGGTACCACGGTATTTTGCTGAAACATCCAATGACTCTCCCTTTTTTCATAAACAAAAACGGCGACCACCGAAACGGGTGGCGACCGTTCAAATAACCGTACAGGAATGAACCTAGAAATAAGATTTATGCCGCCGAAGTCAAGTCGAGCGGCTCCTGTTCCACATCAAACCACACGTCCGGAGCGACCGGATGGATTGACCCGCCGCACCAAAGACGCCCATACTTTGGCCCAGGAATATGACGGCCGGATGAAACAAATGCGCAAGAATCGGCCAAAATCCTCGGGGGAGGCTCATGAATTCACTGCCATGGACGAAGTCCTATCCGGACGGCCTGCAATGGGACGCCACGTTCAAACATGTGGGCAAAACCATTCCCATGCTGTTCGACGAAGCGGTCGCCCAATGGCCCGATCGCCCCGCGTACGATTTTCTCGGTAAGAAAGCAACCTATGCGCAACTGGCCGATTACATCGACCGGGCCACCAAGGGATTCCAGGACCTGGGCGTCGGGCCAGGGGTTCATGTCGGCCTCTACCTGCCCAATTGCCCGCACTACCTGATCGCCTTCTTCGCCATCCTCAAGGCGGGCGGCACGGTGGTCAATTACAGCCCCCTGGACGCGGAACGGGAACTCGAGCACAAGATCGCGGATTCGCGCACCGACATGATCGTCACCCTCGATCTGATGGCGCTCTATCCGCGCATCGCCGAGATGCTGAGCAAGACCCGGCTGCGCAAGCTGATCATCGGCAACCTGCCCGAGGCACTGCCGTTCCCGAAAAGCATTCTCTACCCGCTGGCCAAGCGCAAGGACATCGCCAAGATCCCCAAGGACAACAAGCACGTTCCATTCAGCGCCTTGCTGGCCCCCGACGAGCCGCCGGCCGAGGTGCCCATATCCGACCCGGCGGAGCAAGTGGCCGTGCTGCAATACACCGGCGGCACGACCGGCCTGCCCAAGGCGGCCATGCTGACGCACGGCAACCTGGTGGCGGCGACGGAGCAGGCCGGCAACTGGAGCGAAAGCCTGCTGGACAAAGGCACCGAAAGCATTCTCGCCGTGTTGCCCCTGTTCCACGTCTACGCCCTGACCGGCATCATGCTGGTGGGCCTGTCGGGCGGGTCGGAAATCATTCTGCATCCGCGCTTCGACATCGACATGGTGTTGAAGGACATGGACAGGAAGAAGCCGACCATCTTCCCGGGCGTCCCGACCATGTACACGGCCATCAACAACCACCCGGACCTGGGAAAATTCGACCTCTCGTCCCTCAAGGTCTGCATTTCCGGCGGCGCGCCGCTGCCGGCGGAAGTGCAGAAAACGTTCCAGGACCTGACCGGCTGCAAGCTGGTGGAAGGTTACGGCCTGACCGAATCGTCTCCCACCGGCGCCACCAATCCGTTGGACGGCCGCAGCCGCATCGGTTCGGTCGGCCTGCCCTTGCAGAACACCACGTTCACCATCGTCGACGTCGACGACCCGTCCAAGGTGCTGGACGGCGGCGAGGTGGGTGAGATCTGCATCAGCGGCCCGCAGATCATGAAGGGCTATTGGAACCGGCCGGAGGAAACCGCCAACGCCCTGAAAGGTGGCCGCCTGCACACGGGCGACATCGGCTATATCGACGGGGACGGTTTCGTGCACATCGTCGACCGCAAGAAGGACATGATCCTGTCGGGCGGTTTCAACGTCTATCCGCGCACCATCGAGGACGCCATCTACGAACACGACGCCGTGGCCGAGGTGATCGTCATCGGCATCCCGGACGATTACCGCGGCGAGGCGGCCAAGGCGTTCGTCAAACTGCGCGAGGGCGCGTCGGAATTTTCACTGGACGAATTGCTGGCCTTCCTGAAGGACAAGCTGGGCAAGCACGAATTGCCGGCGGAACTTGAGTTCCGCGCGGAACTGCCCAAGACCCTGGTCGGCAAGCTCAGCCGCAAGGACCTGGCCGAGGAAGAGCGCGCGAAACGGGAGCAATCCGACGGCACGTCCGCCGCCGCCTGACCCGTCGGCCCCAACAAGAAAGGGCGGCCCGTGGGGCCGCCCTTTGATCCGCGTGCGCTACGCAATACTCAAAGCACGCTGGATAGCTTCATGGCGATGCCCATATTGCCCTCGACCTTGAGCTTGCCCATCATGAACGCCGTGGTGGCATCCAGTTCGCCCTTGGTGATGGCTTCGAAGTCTTCCATCGTCATTTCGATGGTGCATTCCGCGTCCTTGTCCTCGTTGGAGACGGAATTGGGGGACGATGCCCCGTCGATGTAGATGACGCCTTCGTCACCGAAGCTGAACTTCACGGTCGCGTCCAGGCCGGAATTTTCCCCTACACGCTCGCTGAGAGCCGCCGTCAAACTTTCCAAACTCATGATCGAATGTCCCTTGAATGTTGGATCTAACCAATGTGCCGAGTATGGCCCGCCCAGTACAATGCGCAACGGCCAGATACTTGACGTTAACGTAAACGTCAAGCTAGGATGAGTCAACGCAACATATCGGGGCACACGACCGCACCAATCGCACAACAGGCACGCCGCAGACCGGGAGAAAATACCGGAAATTGGGGATTTTCCGGTATCCGCGCGGTGTTATCAGGAGGACATGGGCCGAATGGCGGCTGAAGACACTTATCGATCCATTTTCCGGCCCGGGCTGTTCGCCGGGCAAAGCATCGTTGTCACCGGCGGCGGCAGCGGCATCGGCCGCTGTACGGCCCATGAACTGGCCAGCCTGGGCGCCCATGCGGCCCTGGTCGGCCGCAAGCTTGAACCGCTGGAAACCGTGGCGCAGGAAATTACCGATGCCGGCGGCAGTGCGTCCGCCCATCAATGCGATATCCGCGACGAAGAGACCGTCGCCCAAACCATTTCGGCCGTAGTGACGGACCGGGGCCGGATCGACGGCCTGGTCAACAACGCGGGCGGCCAGTTTCCGGCGCCGTTGGCGACCATCAATCAAAAGGGCTGGGAAACCGTGGTCCGCACCAACCTGACCGGCGGCTTCCTGATGGCCCGGGAATGCTACACCCAGTACATGAACACCCACGGCGGCGCCATCGTCAATATCGTCGCCGACATGTGGAACGGCATGGTGGGCATGGGGCATTCCGGCGCCGCCCGCGCCGGCATGGTCAACTTTACCGAAACGGCGGCCAACGAGTGGGCGGTCTCGGGCGTGCGGGTCAACGCCGTGGCGCCGGGCTGGATCGCCTCCAGCGGCCTGGACAAGTACGATCCCAACATGGCCGAGCATTTCAAGACGCTGCATGAAAATGTGCCGCTGCAGCGGCTCGGCACCGAATCCGAGGTCAGCGCCGCCATCGTGTTCCTCATGTCGGAAGCCGCCGGCTTCATCAGCGGCGTATGCCTGCGGGTCGACGGCGCGGCACCCAATGCGCGGCGCCACACGGCCTTGCCGAAACACGATACGTCCGAACCGTTCGACGGCTTCCATCTGGCCTCCCTACCCGAAGTTCTGCGCAAGTAACGGATCCCTATGCCCGTCATTCAAAGCCGAATCGATACCAGCGGAGACGCCTTCCGCGCCAACCGCGACGCCATGCTGGAGATGATCGCCGAGTTTCGCGACCTGGAACAGCGGGTGCGCGATGCCTCCAATTCCAAGCGCGAGAAATTCGAGAAACGCGGTCAATTGCTGCCCCGCGACCGGGTCGCCATGATCCTCGACCGCGGCGCGCCGTTCCTCGAATTCTCCACCCTCGCCGGCTTCAAGATGCATGACGACGACGGCAAGAAGAACGTGCTGGGCGGCGGTTTGATCACCGGCATCGGCCAGGTGGCCGGCATCCGCTGCGTCATCAGCGCCAGCGACGCCGCCATCAAGGGCGGCACCATCGCGCCCATGGGCCTGAAGAAATCCCTGCGCATCCAGGAGGTGGCCAAGCTCAACAAGCTGCCGATGATCCACCTGGTGGAGAGCGGCGGCGCCAATCTGCTGTATCAGGCCGAGATCTTCGTCGAAGGCGGCAAGGGCTTCTGCAACCAGGCGCGCCTGTCGGCCGCCGGCATCCCCCAGGTCACCGTGGTGCACGGCTCGTCGACGGCCGGCGGCGCCTACCTGCCGGGCCTGTCGGACTACGTCGTCATGGTCAAGAACCGGGCCAAGGTGTTCCTCGCCGGGCCGCCGCTATTGAAGGCCGCCACCGGCGAGGTGGCGACCGACGAGGAGCTGGGCGGCGCGGAGATGCACAACATGGTGTCCGGCGTTTCCGAGTACATGGCCGAGGACGATGCCCACGGCATCCGCCTGGCCCGCGAAGTGATGGACAAACTGCCGTGGAACGACCTGATGCCGGAGCGCGCGGCGCCCGCCTACAAGGAACCGCGCTATCCCATCGACGACCTGGTCGGCCTGGTGCCCACCGATTACCGCAAGCCCTACGACGTGCGCGAGGTCATTGCCCGGATCGTCGATGATTCCGACTATCTCGACTTCAAGCCGCTTTACGGCGAGCACACGGTGTGCGGCCATGCCGCCATCGAGGGCCATGCCGTCGGCCTGATCGGCAACAACGGACCCATCGACACGGAAGGCGCGGTCAAGGCGGCCCAGTTCATTCAATTGTGCTGCCAGTCGGGCACGCCGATCATCTACCTGCAGAACACCACGGGCTACATGGTCGGCAAGGACGCCGAGGAAGGCGGCATCGTCAAGCACGGCTCGAAGATGATCCAGGCCGTCGCCAACGCCACCGTGCCGCAAATCACCCTGCATATCGGCGCCAGCTTCGGCGCCGGCAATTACGGCATGTGCGGCCGGTCCTACGATCCGCGATTCATCTTCGCCTGGCCCAACAACCGCATCGCCGTCATGGGCGGCGAGCAGGCGGCCAAGGTCATGTCCATCGTCACCAAGGACAAGTTCGCCCGCATGGGCCAGGACATCGAGGACGATGCCCTGAAGATCATGGAAGACAAGATCATCGAGCGCATGGACGGCGAGTCCACGGCGCTCTACGCCACGGCCCGCCTGTGGGACGACGGCATCATCGATCCACGCGATACACGCAAGGTGCTGGCGCTTTGCCTGTCGGTCTGCCGCGACGCGGATACCCGGCAGCTCAGGCCCAACACGTTCGGCGTCGGCAGAATGTAAGGGAGCGTACCCATGTTATTCACCCCGGAACACGAGGAACTGCGCCGCAGCCTGCGCAAGTTCATCGAACAGGAAATCAACCCTTATGTGGACGAATGGGAGGAAGCGGAAATCTTCCCGGCCCACGAACTGTTCAAGAAGATGGGCGATGCCGGCTTTCTCGGCATCAGCAAGCCCGAGGAATATGGCGGCCTGGGGCTCGACTATTCCTATTCCATGGTGATGGCCGAGGAGTTGGG
The DNA here is from genome assembly GCA_028277845.1 of Sneathiellales bacterium. GTDB lineage: Bacteria > Pseudomonadota > Alphaproteobacteria > JANQFL01 > JANQFL01 > JANQFL01. Next base: position 77,100 of record JANQFL010000009.1, on the reverse strand, counting down.
CAACATCGATTGCGGCGGCGTGCCCATGGCCATCGGCGTGCAGACCGACATGGCGACACCGGCCCTCGCCCGCTTCGGCTCGGACGAGGTGAAGAAGGAATTCCTCGCCCCCAGCATTTCCGGCGACTACGTCGCCTGCCTCGGTGTCAGCGAGCCGGGCGCGGGATCGGACGTCGCCGCCATCAAGACCACGGCGGTCAAGGACGGTGACGACTACGTCATCAACGGCGGCAAGATGTGGACCACCAACGGCACCCAGGCCGACTGGATGTGTCTGCTGGCCAACACCGGCGAGGGCAGCATTCATCAGAACAAGTCGATGATCTGCGTGCCGATGGATACCAAGGGCGTCTCCATCGCCCGCAAGCTGAAGAAGATGGGCATGTTTTCATCCGACACGGCACAGGTCTTCCTCGACGACGTGCGGGTGCCCCAGCGTTATTTGATCGGCCAGGAAGGCGCCGGTTTCGTCTACCAGATGCTGCAGTTCCAGGAGGAACGCCTGTGGGCGGCGGCAAACAGCCTGATCGGCATGGACCGGATCATCGAGAAGACCATCGAATACACCCGCGACCGCAAGATCTTCAAACAATCGGTCTTGGATTTCCAGACCGTGCACTACCGCATGGCTGAACTGCAGACCGAGGTCGAAGCCCTGCGTGCGCTGGTGTACCAGGCGGTCGAGCTGTACATCGGCGGCAAGGACGTCACCAAGCTGGCGTCGATGACCAAGCTCAAGGCCGGCCGGCTGATGCGCGAAGTGGCCGACGCCTGCATCCAGTACTGGGGCGGCATGGGCTATATGTGGGAATCGCCGGTTTCGCGGTTCATGCGCGACGGCCGCCTCGCCTCCATCGGCGGCGGCGCCGATGAGGTCATGCTGGCGATCATCTGCAAGTACATGGGCATTCTGCCGTCGCGGAGGAATTCGTGACCGCCCTGCCCGATTGCGAGACGCTGCTGCTGGAGCGGAACGGCCCGTGGCTGCGGGTCACCCTGAACCGGCCCGAAACCCGAAACGCCCTGTCCAACGACATGATCGACGAACTGTCGGCCGTCTTCGCCGCCATCGCCGACGACCGTGACATTCGTGCGGTGGTGCTGCGCGGCGCCGGCGGCACGTTCTGCGCCGGCGGCGACATCAAAAGCTTCGGCGAGGCTCAGAAGGCGGTGCCGGAAGGCCAGACCGATCCGCTGATCGCCACCAACCTGCGCTACGGCCGGTTGCTCGACCAACTCAACCGGGCGCCCCAGGCGGTCGTCGCTGCCATCGACGGCCCGGTCATGGGCGGCGGCATGGGCCTGACCTGCATCGCCGACATCGCCATCGCCGACGCCAAGGCCACGTTTGCCCTGCCGGAAGGCACGCTGGGCCTGCCGGCCTCGCAGGTCTGCCTGTTCGTCATCCAGCGCATCGGCCTGACCCAGACCCGCCGCCTCGTCGTGACCGGCGGTAAGGTATCGGCGGCGGAGGCCCTCAATTTGGGATTGGTGCATCAGGTCTGCGGTGAAGGCGAGGGCCTGGACGATGCCGTCGATGCGGCGCTGAAAGGCATCGCCCGCTGCGCCCCCGATGCCATCGCCGAATCCAAGCACATCATGCTCGCCGCCGGCACCAGACCGCTGGGAGAATTGCAAGCGGACGCGGCCGCCGGGTTCGCCGCCGCGCTGCGGGGTCCGGAAGCAGCCGAGGGCGTCGCCGCCTTCCTGCAGAAACGCAAACCGGCCTGGGTATCGGGAGAGACCCCGTCATGAGCGGCTTCACCACCATCCTGATCGCCAACCGGGGCGAAATCGCGGTCCGCGTCATCCGCTCGGCGAAATCCCTCGGCTATGAAACCGTCGCCGTCTACAGCGACGCCGACCGCGACGCTCTGCATGTGCGTGAAGCCGACCGGGCCGTGCGCATCGGCCCGCCGCCCGTCGGTGAGTCGTACCTGAAGATCGACGCCATCATCGCCGCCGCCAAGACCGCCGGCGCCGACGCGGTGCATCCGGGCTACGGCTTCCTGTCGGAAAACGCCGCATTCGCCCAGGCCTGCGCCGATGCCGGGCTGACCTTCATCGGTCCGACCGCCGAAGCCATCGACCTGATGGGCAACAAGGCCGCCGCCAAGCGCCGCATGATCGAGGCCGAGGTGCCGTGCGTGCCGGGCTATCAAGGGGCGGAACAGGATGACGCCACACTGCAGAAACAGGCCGAAGACATCGGCTGGCCGGTGATGGTCAAGGCCGCCGCCGGTGGCGGCGGCCGCGGCATGCGGCTGGTCGACGACGGCAGTGCGTTCCTCGATTCGTTGACCTCGGCCCGGTCCGAGGCCAAGAACGCGTTCGGATCGGACGAACTGATCCTGGAAAAGGCCGTCATCCGGCCCCGGCACGTGGAAATCCAGGTCCTGGCCGACAGCCACGGCCATGTCATTCACCTGGGCGAACGGGATTGTTCGGTGCAGCGGCGCCACCAGAAGGTGGTCGAGGAAGCGCCCTCGCCCGCCGTGTCGCCGGAACTGCGCGCCCGCATGGGCACCGACGCCGTGGCTGCCGCCCAGGCCATCGGCTATGTGGGCGCCGGCACGGTCGAGTTCCTGCTCGACAATGAGGGTCACTATTACTTCCTGGAAATGAATACCCGGCTGCAGGTCGAACACCCGGTCACCGAAATGATCACCGGCCTCGATCTCGTCGCCTGGCAGATTCGCATCGCCGGCGGCGAGCATCTGACGGTCAACCAGGACGACGTCACCCTGGACGGCCATGCCATCGAAGTGCGCCTGTACGCCGAGGACCCGGCCGCCGGCTTCCTGCCGCAGACCGGCACCGTGCTGCGCTGGTCTCCGCCCACCGGCGACGGTGTGCGCGTCGATCACGGCCTGGTCGAGGGCCAGGAGATATCGCCCCACTACGACCCGATGGTGGCCAAGGTGGTCGCTCACGGCGCGACCCGCGATGTCGCCCGGCGCCGTCTCATACGCGCCCTGGCCGGCACCGAGTTGATCGGCGTCGCCAGCAACAGAGCCTTTCTCATGGACGTGCTCGCGCATGACGCCTTCGCGGCGGGCGAGGCGACGACGGCCTTCATCGACGAACATTGCCCGCCGGACAGCCTGCGGGCACCCGGCCCGGACGCGACGCTATTGGCGCTGGCGGCCGTGTTGTATTTCGAGCACGCCAATGCCGAGCCGGACAGCATATCGGGCTGGCGCAGCACCGGTGCCGCGGCCTGGCCGCTGTCGATGCACTGGGGCGACGGCGGACAGGCGGATGTCTCCGTCAATGTCATCGGCGACGGCTGCTACGACGTTCTGCGCGACGACCACACGGTGTTCGTGCAGGTCCTGGAGAAGTCGGAACGGCACGTGCGCTATGCCGCCGGCAACCTGCAACAGTCGGCCCGTTTCGCGTTCGATCGCGACGGCGGCCTGTACCTCGATGACGGCCACAACGTCATCCACCTGTCCGAAACCCTGCTGGCCGGCGCGGACAGCGATGCCGGCGCCGGCGACGGCGTGCTGCTGGCGCCCATGAGCGGGCGTATTCTCGCCGTTCACGCCAAACCCGGTGACGCGGTGGAGAAAGGCCAGCGCCTGGCCATCCTCGAAGCCATGAAAATGGAACACGAAATCACCGCCGACACCGCCGGCGTGGTGGAACAGGTGGGCGTCGCCGAGGGCGACCAGGTCACGCCGCGCCAGTTGCTGATCGCCTTGGCACCCGCCGAATAACACGTGGAGTACCCGGCCATGGCCGCAACCGACAAAGCCATCCTCACCTGCGCCCTGACCGGCGTCCTGACCAACCCGCAGCAGCATCCGGTCCCCGTCACCGCCGACGAGATGGCGGCGTCCGCCCGCGACGCCTTCAACGCGGGCGCGTCGATCATGCACGTGCACTTCCGCCGCCAGGAACCGGGCATGGGCCATTTGCCGAGCTGGGAGCCGGACGTGGCCGGCGCCATCATCGACGCCATCCGCGCGGCCTGTCCGGGCGTCATCATCAACATGACCACCGGCGTGATCGGCGACGACGTGTCCGGCCCTGTCGCCTGCCTGCAACGGGTCAAACCGGAAATGGCGGCGCTTAACGCCGGCACGCTCAATTACCTCAAGACCCGCAAGGACGGCTCATGGGCCTGGCCGCCCATGGTGTTCGACAACCCGGTCGGCAAGGTCCAGGCCATGCTGGACGCCATGAAGGAAACCGGCACCGTACCCGAGTTCGAGTGTTTCGATGTGGGCATCGTGCGCTCGGTCGGCCTCTATGTGGAGAACGGCATGGCCGATAAACCCGACTACAACTTCGTCATGGGCGTGGCGTCGGGCATGCCGACCGACACGGACCTGCTGGAACTGCTGGTCAAGTACAAACGGCCCGATTGTCCGTGGCAGGTGACCGCCATCGGCCGCGAGGAGATTTGGCCGCTGCAGCAGAAGACCGCGGAGCTCGGTGGCAACCTGCGCACCGGCGTCGAGGATACGTTCTACTTGCCCGACGGTGCCAAGACTTCGGGCAACGGGCCGCTGGTCGAGGCGTTGGCCGCCTGCGCCGAACGGGCCGGACGGGCGGTCGCCACGCCGGAAGAGGCCCGCGCCGCCATGGGCTTGGCCGCTTAGAAAGAAGATGCAATGAAAAGCCCCTATTACACCGAAGAGCACGAGGCGTTCCGCGACACCGTGCGGCGTTTCGTGAGCAAGGAGATCGAACCGCACGCCGACGCATGGGATGAAGCCGAAACCTTCCCCCGCGCGCTTTACAACAAGGCCGCCGAGGTCGGACTGATTCAGATGGGCTTTCCCGAAGCCTACGGCGGCATCAGCACCGATTCCTTCTACACCATCATCGGCGCCCAGGAACTGGCGCGCTGCGGCGCAGGCGGCGTGTGCGCCGGCCTGATGAGCCACACCATCGGCACGCCACCGATCGTCAACGTGGGCAGCGACGCGCTGAAGGAACGGGTGGTGCCGCAGATCCTGTCGGGCGAGAAGATCAGCGCCCTGGCCATCACCGAACCGTCGGGCGGCTCGGACGTGGCCAACCTCAAGACCACGGCGAAGCGCGACGGCGACCATTACATCGTCAACGGCTCCAAGATGTTCATCACGTCCGGTATCCGCGCCGACTATTACACCGTGGCGGTGCGCACCGGCGGCGACGGCATGGGCGGCGTCTCGCTGCTGCTGATCGAGAAGGACACGCCCGGCTTCACCCAGACGCCGCTGAAAAAGATGGGCTGGTGGGCGTCCGATACGGCGGCGCTCTATTTCGACGACTGCCGGGTACCGGTGGACAACCTTGTCGGCGGCGAGAACATGGGTTTTCCCGCCATCATGCTCAACTTCAACGCCGAGCGCCTGATGCTGGCGGCCAGCGCCAACGGGTTCGCCAAGGTCTGCCTGGACGAGTCCATCGCCTATGCCCGTGAACGGGAGACCTTCGGCAAGCCGCTGATCCGCCACCAGGTGATCCGCCACAAGCTGGTCGACATGGCCCAGCGGGTGCAGGCGGCCCAGGCCTATCTGGAAAGCCTGGCCTGGGCCATCGACAACGGCGAACACCCCATCGCCGACATTTGCATGCTGAAGAATCAGGCGACCCAGACCATGGAGTTCTGCGCCCGCGAGGCCCTGCAGATCTTCGGCGGCGCCGGTTACATGCGCGGCACCAAGGTGGAGCGCATCTACCGCGAAGTCCGGGTCAACGCCATCGGCGGCGGTTCGGAGGAAATCATGAAGGACCTGGCCAGCCGCCAGCTCGGTCTGTAAGCCCTCTCTCCCTGAAACCGATAACAAACACGGTTTGTTCCAACATAGATTCCTTGTTAAACTATACGTCGTACATATAATTAAACATTGTTTAGTTTTGCAGAATTCAGCCAGAAAACACGCCGAAGCCGATTACCGCCGCGCCCGCATCCGCGAGGCGGCGCATGTTGTATTGCGGCGTGAGGGCGTCGCCGGCCTCAACATGCGGGCCGTCGCGGCGGCGGCGGGATACACCCCGGGCGCGTTGTATTCCTATTATCCCGGCAAGGACGATTTGCTGGCCGATGTGCTGGCGGAGCGGCTGAAGGCGCTGTCCCAAAAGACCAGGCCCGACCTGCAGGGCACGGCACGGGACATCGACCACTGGACCGGCTGCCTGTTGGACGGCCTGCTGGCGGACGACGCCCTGGCCGACCTGTTCCTCGCCGTCACCGGGGCGGCCGACAAGCCGGACACATCGTGCCACAAGGCGCTCACCGGCCAGACCATCGTCCTGTTGCGCCAGTTGGCCGATGCCTTGCGCCTTCACGGCGTTACCGGCGATGTGGCGGACCGGGAAACCATGCAGGTCTATGCCTTTATCGGCGGTCTCATTCTATTGGCCCGGGGCGGCATGCTGGACATGGCCGGCCAAAGCGCGCATGACATGCTGGCGCGGTATATTGCCGATATGGACACACGATTACAGACCGCACCCTGACAACGAACACGGAGTAGAGCGGCATATGCAGCCGATGGTGAGTTTTCGCGGCCTCGTCAACACCTGGGAATGCGACCAGATGGGGCACATGAACGTGCAATTCTATACCCACAAAGCGTCCGAGGCGCTGGCCAATGTGGGCAACGCCTTGGGCCTGGCGCCGGACCGGCTGCGCCAGCGCAACCAGGACCTGACGCCGCGGAACGACCACATCTTCTTCAAGCGCGAAGCCCACGCCGGCGACCCCCTGACCGTCACGAGCCAGATTTTCGCCGCCGATCACGACGCCATCCGCGTTGACAACGAAATGGTCAACGACAGTTCCGGCGAGATCGCCGCCACCTTCGACACCATCCTGTGCTGCCGCAACACGGTCACCGGCGAGACGGTGCCGTTTGACGACGACGTCATCGCCGCGGCGCAGGCGCAGTTGGACCCGTCGGCGCCCGACTACGGCGGCAGCCTGAGCCACGCCATCGTCGCCCATCCCGAGCATGCGCTGGAAAGCCACCGCGGCATGTGCAACACCTGGGAGTGCGATTCCCAGGGCTTCGTCACGCCGCGTTTCCACATCGCCCGCTTCAGCGACGCCGCCGGCCATGTCTTCGCCGCCTTCGGCCTGGACGGCGAGACGTTACGGGCCAGGAACTGGGGCATGGCGGCGCTGGAATACCGGCTGGAATACCTCCAGCCCCTGCGGGCCGGCGACGTGGTGGCGGTGCGCACGAATGTCATCGAGACCGGCAACAAGGTGATCCGCCTGCGCCATCATCTGGTCAACGCCGCCACAGACGAGGTCGCCACCGCCATCGAAATCGTGCTCGCCCTGTTCGATACGCAACAGCGCCGGGCGACCCCGCTGACCGACGACCTGCGCCAGCGCATCCGGAACCGCTGGCCGGACAGCACCGACGCCTGATCCCGCGCCGACGGATGTTACAATGCGAGTCCTGACCCCGTTCTTGTGCGATATTGGGGATTAGACATTCGAGGATTAGGCTTGGCGTTGCGGCTAAGGGTTGCGGGCGACACTCACGGAGCACCGCACTTGTTTATTGTTCAAATCAATTTCGACACGCTTCTTACACCTCGAAGAGTGTCTCCAATATAACGTTCCATCGCATGGTCGTTGAAGAACTCAGCTCGAAAATTCTTGATATTGAACTCGACAAAATTGATCGCTGAGAAACCTCGCTCGAAATCTACCGAGTGTCCAATGGGATTGCAAAGGAAGTGTGGGTCTTCAAATCCAAATCTCTGCGGTGGGACATTAGGAACAGGGTCGCCGTTTCGTATGCAGGAATATGGTTCGACCCACGGGTGAGTGGACTTGTTGTCTCCGTAACGAGGCATTCCGAAAGTATAAACTGATACAACGTTAGCTGAAATTGAAGGTGCGACAATTCGGCCCATGAGGGCGGCTAACGCACCACCTAGAGAGTGACCTGTAACATAAATAATCCCATCATCAAGATGGTTCGTCTTTACTAGTTCGGAAAGCGTTTCGACTATTTCTTTAAAAAAGCCGTGGTGCAATCGCCCACCTTGAAAATTTACTGTTCGCGCATCTAGGTTGATGGTCCAGTCGTAAAGGGCGGACGTTCCCCGGATCGCGATAATTTTGATATTTTCTATCCTGATGATCGCAGCAACAAAATTTCTTCTTTCGAAAACGTCAATAATCTGCCCGTCAATTTGTCTCACGATTTCAACCATGTCGCTTCGATTTTCTGCAATTAGTTCTTGAAAAGCAAAGCAAGGTACTACGGATGCACGACGATATTGTTGATAATCGAATTCTGTAATCTCGTGATAAACCAGCTCGGAGAAAATGCTCATTATGTAGAGTTTGTGAATGTCGAAACTCCTATTTGTCCAATTCACAGACCTCAAAATCTTCCAGATCTCAGCGATGTTGAGCCAGGGATGTTTCATGGAATGGCCCGTCCTTTTCAAATGCGATTGCAACAAAATTTCGGGAAAGACCAAAAGGCTAAGAACAAATAGGAACAATCGAGCAGATTTGCCAAATTCCCCTCATGGTTGGATTTCCATACTATGTCTCGCGCGTTCCCGAAATACAAGAATTTCGCTTTGGTTCTAAAGCGCAGTGTCAATCACACTGATCCGTCCGTGAATTCCCACTTGGAACCAGCCTTTGCTTTGTGGCATCCGGTCACTGGCCAGATTGCACGGGCAAATTTCGCTTCATAGAGTCTTTGCTGGCAGTTCGCTGAACTCCTCGAGCTTTTTCTTCGCCGCCGACTACGACGCCATCCATGACTATGAAAAAATAGTCAGCGACAGCTTCGGAATGGCCGCCACAGCCATCGAAATCGGATTCGCCCTGTTAGATACACAGCAGCGCAAGGCGAACCCGCTGACCGACGATCTACGCAGGCGCATCAAGCAACTCTGGCCGAACAGTAACTAAGTCTGACGCATTAATCTTCGAGCTAGGACTGAAACAGAATTGCGGGAATTACGAGTTGAGAATGTGAGGCCAAACTTATGAAATCGCCCAATGTTGATTGGGACAATGTGAGGCATACCCGCAATTATGGGATCTCCTCATCTGTGAGAAAGAAACATACGAATTTCAATAACAATCAAATGATGAGAAGAGCTATCCAGGAGTGAACACGTAATAATTCTTTGCGTCGACTCTTGCCTTAGAATTTACTGTAGAATACGGCGATTTCACCACCTGTAGTTGATGCAGGGTTGATGAAAGGAGACAATGTTGGGAAACGCCAAAACTCCGACAAATAATAATGCGGTTACGGACGAAACAACTGTACTCGACTTGATCAAAATATTTCTACAGGCTGATCATTCTTGGCTTCCGATTACCCTTCTAATTACCGGGCTAATTTTTATTGTTGTGCTTCTGTTGTTTGCATTTAGTCATCGTGTGCGAACGACCATCAAATCCATTAGCCTCCCTGGCGGAGGCTCACTTACCACTAACGAACCAAGCGAAACGATTGAGGTATTTGAACCTCAGACGATTGATAAAACCTCTCCAACAGTTGCGCCAGAACCTAGCGTCAAAGATGAGGATGAGGGCGATCAATTGTATCCTGATGACAATCGGGATGAACTAAATCCGAACAATTGGCGCCGAAAGATGTTGCACGCAGCGTTCGAGGCCGATCCCTTGGCAATGGAGGAAATATACAAACGAATAATAGACCTGGGTGATGAGATTTCCCCACGCGAAAATGTAGAAACAGCTTACCACAATTTGCGACTTAATATTCTGAACGACAATAATTCTCTGCAAGCTCTGGAAGATCTCGAAGCGGAAAACGAATCTTGGACCAAACCTTCCGAGAAGTTGGCTGAATACTATATTCAATTGCAAGCTTTCAAATCCGCGCGAGCTCATGTTGACGTTGGAATAGGTCGTGCAAATGAGTCATCGGAGAAACTACGTTTTCTAAGACTGCTTGCGTCGATAAACAAAGATACGGGTTTCCCAGGAAGAACACTTAAACCATTGTATGAGATTGCAGAGGCGGACCATTCGCCTCAAGAACAAGCTGAAGCGTATATGATGATTTCTGACATATATGAAACGCTTGAAGATGCAGAGCGATCACTTAGAGCAAAGGAACAGGCCCTTTCTCTCACTCCCGAAAATTCAGACTTAAGGTTCTCGTTAGCATACAGTTATTCTGAGTCGTCCCTTCCGAATTTGTTGAGTCTATTCCACTATGACATATCCAATATGCAGGGAGATAAATCTGGTCTAACCGACAATAATCTAGGTGCGTTCTATAATGAGCTTAAAGTAAATGGTGCTGCAATCGATCACTGGGAGCGAGCATCAAAAAGTGGGAACCAGAGGGCAATTGGAAACTTGGCACACAAACTCATAGATGCGGGTTTGTATGACCGGGCCCAGGAGTTGCTTTTGACTGCGGACGAAACCGAGTCGCCAGACCAGAGAGTCGTTTCTGCTTGGTCAGCATGGACACAGGCTAAGAAAGCGGAAGCAAAGAAGATCGACAGATTGTTGTCCGATTCAAAGATAGTCCACAAATTCATTGAGGACCACATTTCTGCAATTAAAGATGACGAAGTTCGAAAAACTAAAGCAGAAACGCTTCGCGGAAGTTGGATAGACGGCAATAGTTACGAATATACGTTTGAAACCACAAATCAGAACATCTCTGGCAAACTTCAAACAAAAGAACGCCGTTACGAAATTTCTGGGCGCCTGATAGACGGATGCGCCCATTTGCAGTTCACTTTGAAGGAGCGTTTAAGCATTGGCTTGTTGGGACTAGTAGCTCGTCCAGAGCCGCCTCCTTCACGTCCTGAATGGATAAAAGTACAATCAGATCCAGAAACCTATGTGGCCTACCTACAATATGACCGCACAGGAGCATTGACGGGAATCACGGTTAGGAATTCGGTCGACGTCGAGTCCCTAGTGCTCAGAAGAGAATGAATTCGAAATTTATCGGCCTATAGGAAATCATTTTGTACATATTTTGTGTTCCTCTCACTCATTCGATTGGGAACTTGTGAGGAGTGTCAGTCGTTGGATACCTGCACTCCAATCAAACTTTCAAGAAAGTACCTGCGCCACGAACAGATTGGTTCTGTTCGTAGTGCCGTCGTCGGCGAGATCAGAATCGGGGTTGCGGCGCACGACACGAAACAACAGTAGGCAACAACTTTGAAAGAAGCCATGCCGCTGTACATTGATATTTACTGTCCCTTAGGTGCGACAGCTTGATCCGTAATTCTCCGCACTGGAAATCGCCGGGGGAGCGTGCACAATGGCCGCAAAACAAAACCTGGGGAGCCGTCATGCGCACGCTGTTTTCGTTCCTTGCCGTCTTCGTTCTGCTTCACGGTGCCGCCATGGCGCAGACGTCGCGCTATCAGCAGTACGATGCGCCGCAACGGCAAACGGTCGACAAGTCGCAGGAACTGATCGACGCGTTGAACAAGCTGATCGACGAGGCCGAACGGGCCCGCGCCGCCGACCCCCGTTTCCTGCGCGACCTGCGCGACCTGGCCAACCGGTACGACTGGCCGTGGCAGGTGATGGTGTTGCGGGACGATTTCCGCGACGGCGATTTCACCAAGAGCCCGGCGTGGACGGTCAAGGCCGGCGAGTATTACATCGACTGGCGCGACGGCCTGCGCAGCCGCATCGAAACGGCGGCGGCGCAGACGACGTCACAACCAAGCACCGGCACGCAACAAAGCCAAACCCAGAAGGTCGATCCGGGCAAGGCCCTGCTCGGCGCGTTGCTGCGCGAGGTTCTGAAGGATCCCAAGCAGCAAGACCAACAACAGCAGCAGCAACAAGCGGCGCCTACGCAACGCATCACCCATTCGCAGATTTATTCGGCGGTGCAGGTCAGCAACGCCTTCGCCATCCGCCTCGAACTGAATTCCTACGACAAACGCGGCCGCTTTGCCTTCGGCCCCTACCAGGGCACCCAGCAAAGCGCCGGTTACAGCCTGGCCTACAATCCCGGCAAGCGGCCGGCGCTGGAACTGCAGCGCATTTCGGCGCGCGGCACGGCGCTGATCGACAGCATTCCGGGCGACCTGAACCTGGAGGACGGCAAGCCCCATGTCATCGAATGGACCCGCGACCGCAACGGCTTCATGGCCATCACCGTCGACGGCAAGGTGCTGATGGAAATCACCGACCGCGGTTTCCGCGACCCGTTCAGCGGCGTCACCATGGTCAACTTCGAAGGCGACTTCGCGGTACGCAGTGTCGAGGTCAGCGGCGTCGGCAAGTAAACCACGGACCTACGAAAAACGCCCCGCGTTTCGGCGGGGCGCTTTCACTCAGTACCGGTATGGAACGGCTCAGGCGGCGTAGAAGCGCTCGCCCTTCTCCGCCATCTCGCGCAGCATCTGCGGCGGCGTGAAGCGCGGGCCGTAACGCTGGGCCAGGTTGTCGCAATCGGCGACGAAGTTGTCGACACCGACCGTGTGCACCATGGAGATGACACCGCCCTGATGCGGCGCGAAACCCCAGCCGAGGATCGAGCCGACATCGGCGTCCTTGGGGCTGGTGACCACGTTTTCCTCCATGCAGCGCGCCGTTTCGACGCCCTGGATGTACATCAGGCGTTTCTTGACTTCCTCGACGTCCGGCTGCTCGGCGGCCAAGGGATACTGATCGGCCAGGCCGGGCCACAGGCTTTTCTTGCCGTTTTCCGGGTAGTCGTAGAAGCCCTTGCCGGTCTTCTTGCCGACTCGGGCCAAATTCTCCACCATCGCGTTGATGACCGCATCGGCCGGCGAGGCCTGGTACTTGTCACCGAGATCCGCCGCCGTCTGCTTGCGGATCTTGTACATCAGGTCGATGGACACCTCGTCGGCCAGGGCCAGCGGGCCGACCGGCATGCCGGCCATGCGTCCGGCGTTCTCGATCAGCGCCGGCGCCACGCCCTCGCCCAGCATGGCGATGCCCTCGGTGACGTAGGTGGCGAACACCCGGCTGGTGTAGAAGCCGCGGCTGTCGTTGACCACGATCGGGGTCTTGCGGATCGCCTTGACGTAGTCCATCGCCTTGGCCAGGCATTCGTCGGACGTCTTCTCGCCGCGGATGATTTCGACCAGCGGCATCTTGTCGACCGGCGAGAAGAAGTGCAGGCCGATGAAGTTGGCCGGCCGGGCGCTGGCCTCGGCCAGGCCGGTGATCGGCAGGGTCGAGGTGTTGGAGGCGAAAATGGCGTCCTCGGCGATCACCGCTTCCGACTTGGCGGTAACGTCGGCCTTGATGGAACGGTCCTCGAACACCGCCTCGATGACCATGTCGCAGCCTGCGAGATCCGCGAAGTCGATGGTCGGGTGGATGCGGGCCAGCGTCGCGTCCTTGTCCTCCGCCGTCATGCGGCGGCGGCTCACACGTTTGGCCAGCAGGCCGTCGGAATAGGCTTTGCCCTTTTCGGCGCTCTCGACCGTCGTGTCGAGCAGCACCACGTCGATGCCGGCCATGGCGGTGGCGTAGGCGATGCCCGCGCCCATCATGCCGGCGCCGAGAATACCGACTTTCGAATAGCTTGCCTTGTCGACGCCCTGGGGCCGGGTCGCCAGCTTGTTGGCCTCACCCATGGAGAAGAACAGGGTGCGGATCATGTTCTTGGCCACGTCGCCCAGGATCAGGTTGACGAAGTAGCGCGCCTCGACCCGGAGGCCGGTGTCGATGTCGAGCTGGCAGCCTTCATACACCGCCGACATGATATTCAGCGGCGCCGGATAGTTGCCGTTGGTCTTCTCGCGCAGCATGGCGTTGCCGGCCACGAAGGTCTGCATGCCGTTGGGGCTTTGCACGGCGCCGCCGGGCATGCGGAAACCGCTCTTGTCCCACGGTTTCTTGGCGTTCTTGGGCCCGTCCTCCAGCAGCCAGCGCTTGGCCTCGGCCAGCAGTTCGTCGGCCGGCACCACCTTGTCGATCATGCCGTTCGAGAGCGCCTTCTGCGGATTGACCTTGCGGCCTTCCAGCAGCAGCGGCAGGGCCTCGCGCATGCCGATCATGCGCGGCAGGCGCTGGGTGCCGCCACCGCCCGGCAGCAGGCCGATGGTCACTTCCGGCAGGCCGATCAGGGCCTTGGGATTATCGGCCGCGACCCTGTAGTGGCAGGCCAGGCAGATCTCGTAGCCGCCGCCCAGCGCCGTGCCGTTGATGGCGGCGGCGAACGGTTTGCCCGAGGTTTCCAACGTACGGAACATGCCCTGCATGTCGGCCATGCGCTCCATCACCCCGGCGGCATCGTCGGGCATGGTGTTGAGCATCATCTCCAGATCGGCTCCGGCGATGAAGTCCTTCTTGCCCGAGGCGATGACGACGCCCTTGACCGCGTCGTCCTCGATGGCCTTGGTCATGGCGTCGGCGAACGCGGTCATGGACTCCACGTTCATCACATTCATGGAGCGGTCCGGCATGTCCCAGGTGATGGTGGCAATGCCGTCGCCGTCGACGGTGTAGTCGATCATGATCTTGCTTCCCTTGAACTCGGTTCGTGTCGTGCGCTCAAACGCGTTCGATGATGGTGGCGGTACCCATGCCGGCACCGACGCACAGCGTCGCCAGCCCGGTCTGCTGATCGCGGCGCTCCAGCTCGTCGAGCAGGATGCCGAGGATCATGGCACCGGTGGCGCCCAGCGGGTGGCCCATGGCGATGGCGCCGCCGTTGACGTTGATCCTGTCGTGATCGATATCGAGCACGTCCATGTAGCGCAGCACGACGGCGGCGAAGGCCTCGTTCAACTCATAGAGGTCGATGTCGTTGACCGTCATGCCGGCCTTTTTCAACGCCTTCTCACTGGCGTAGCTCGGACCGGTCAGCATGATGGTCGGCTCGGAGCCGGTGGAGGCGAACGACTTGATGCGGGCGCGCGGCTTGAGGCCGAGCTTCTCGCCGATTTCCTTGCTGCCCACCAGCACCGCGGCGGCGCCGTCGACGATGCCCGAGGAATTGCCGGCGTGATGCACGTGCTTGATGCGCTCCACTTCCGGGTAGCGCTGCACGGCGACGGCGTCGAAGCCGAACTGCTCGCCCTGCATGGTGAAGGCCGGATCCAGCGACGCCAGGGACTGCATGGTGGTCTCGGGCCGCATGTACTCGTCATTGTCCAGCAGCTTGATGCCGTTCATGTCGTGCACCGGGGCGATGGACTTAGCAAAACGGTCGCCGTCCCAGGCCGCCTTGGCGCGGTTTTGCGACTCAACCGCATAAGCATCCAGGTCGTCGCGGCTGTAGCCGTATTTCGTCGCGATCAGGTCGGCGGAAATGCCCTGGGGCACGAAGTAGGTGTGGAAGGCCACCTGCGGATCGGTCGCCCAGGCGCCGCCGCCCGACATCATCGGCACCCGCGACATGCTTTCGACGCCGCCGCCGATGGACAGGTCCGACTGGCCCGACATGACCTGGGCCGACGCCATGTTGACGGCCTCCAGGCCGCTGGCGCAGAAGCGGTTGATCTGCACGCCCGACACCGACTGGTCGTAATCGGCTTCCAGCACGGCGACACGGGCGATGTCGGAGCCCTGCTCGCCGACCGGCTCGACACAGCCGAGCACCACGTCGTCGACCAGCGAGGTATCCAGGTCGTTGCGGTCGCGGATGGCTTCCAGCGCCGTGGCGGCCAGCCGCATGGGCGTCACTTCGTTGAGGGCACCGCCCTTGCGGCCCTTGCCGCGCGGCGTCCGTACCGTGTCGTAGATATAGGCGTCGGTCATGTCTTGCGTCCTTCCTGTCCCTGAATGCGTTTAACAGGTATCGTACCATACTAAATCGTGCGGCCGATCAGTTCCTTCATGATTTCGTTGGTGCCGCCGTAGATGCGCTGGACCCGCGAATCGGCGTAGGCCCGGGCCACCGGGTATTCCCACATATAGCCGTAGCCGCCGTGCAGTTGCAGGCATTCGTCCATGACCTTGCACTGCAGGTCGCTGATCCAGTATTTCGCCATGGCCGCCGTGGCCACATCGAGCTTGTCCTCGACGATCAGCTCCAGGCAGCGGTCGACGAAGACCTGGCCGACCTGGATCTCGGTCTTCAGTTCGGCCAGCTTGAAGCGGGTGTTCTGGAACTCCGAGATGGAGCGGCCGAAGGCCTTGCGGTCCTTGGTGTAGGCGATGGTTTCCTCGAGCACGGCCTGGGCGGCGGCAATGCCGATGATGGCGATCTGCAGCCGCTCCCACGGCAGTTCCTGCATCAGGTAATAGAAGCCCTTGCCTTCCTCGCCCAGCATGTTGGTGGTCGGCACGCGCACGTCCGAGAAGAACAGTTCCGAGGTGTCCTGGGCCTTGAGGCCGAGCTTGTCCAGATTGCGGCCCTTCTGGAAGCCTTCCCGATCGCCCTCGACCAGCACCAGACTCACACCGCTGGCGCCCTCGCCCGGATCGGTCTTGCACACGACGATCACCAGGTCGGCGTTCTGGCCGTTGGTGATGAAGGTCTTCTGGCCGTTGATCACCAGTTCGTTGCCGTCGGCGATGGCCGTCGTCTTGACGTTCTGCAGGTCGCTGCCGGTGCCGGGTTCGGTCATGGCGATGGCGCCGATCACCTCGCCCCGGGCCATCCTGGGCAGCCATTCCCGTTTCTGTTCGTCCGAGCCGTAATGCAGGATGTAGGGCGCGACGATGTCGGAATGCAGCGAGAAACCCGGGCCCGAGGCGAAGGCGCGCGAGAGTTCCTCCATCACCACGGCGCTGTAGCGCCGGTCGACGCCGGAGCCGCCGTATTCCTCCGGCATGGTCGGGCACAGCAGTCCCGCCTCGCCGGCCTTGAGCCAGGCCTCGCGGCTGACGACGCCGTCCTTTTCCCATTGGTCGTGGTTGGGGATGATCTCCTTTTCCATGAACTTGCGCGCCGCGTCGCGGAACAGTTCGAGGTCCTCGTCCATGGTTACGCGCGGAAGCATTGCCGTCATCGTGTTTCGTCCCTACTCGTCGTTTCTCGTTGTGCGTGAAAAGCGGCCGGGCCGGCGGTCGCACCGGCCCGGCTGGTTCACGGGTCTTAGAAAGCGTCGGCGTCGAGCGCCATCATGGTCGCCGAACCGGCCGTCAGCTTGGACAGCAGCGCGCCGGTATCGGGCAGCAGCCGTTCCATGAAGAATTTGCCGGTGACCAGCTTGGTCTCGTAGAACGCCTTGTCGTCGGTGCCTTCGGCCAGCCGTTCCTGCGCCACCTGGGCGATGCGCGCCCACATGTATCCGAGCGCCACCAGGCCGAACATACGCAGATATTCCGAAGACGCCGCGCCGGCCTCGTCGGGATTGCTCAGGCCCTTTTCGCCGATGTGGGCGGTGGCCTGCTGCAGGCGGGCGAAGGCCTTGGCCAGGGGCATGACGTAATCCTTCATCTCGGCGTTGCCCAGGTTGTCCTGCAGGAACGCATCGACCGGATGGAAGAAGCGGCGCAGCGAGCGGCCCATATTGGCCGGGATCTTGCGGCCGACCAGATCGAGCGCCTGGATGCCGTTGGCGCCCTCGTAGATCTGGGCGATGCGGGCATCGCGCACGAACTGCTCCATGCCCCATTCCTTGATGTAGCCGTGGCCGCCGTAACACTGCTGGCCGGTGGTGGCGTTCTCGTAGCCCGCGTCGGTCAGGTAGGCCTTGACCACCGGCGTGATCAGGGCGACCAGGTCCTCCGACTCCTTCCGCACCTCGTCGTCCGGATGCTTTTCGGCCAGGTCGATGGTCAGGCCGGTCCACAGGGCCAGTGCCCGGGCGCCTTCGTTGAACGCCTTCATGGTCAGCAGCATGCGGCGCACGTCGGGGTGCACGATAATCGGATCGGCCGGTTTGTCCGGCGCCTTGGTCCCGGTGATGGAGCGGCCCTGCAGCCGGTCCTTGGCGTAGGCGACGGCGTTCTGGTAGGAGACCTCGGAAATGCCCAGGCCCTGGATGCCGACGCCGAGGCGGGCGGCATTCATCATGGTGAACATGGCCCGCATGCCCTTGTGCTCGTCGCCGACCAGATAGCCGACCGCATCCTCGTAGTTCATGACGCAGGTCGAATTGCCGTGGATGCCCATCTTGTGTTCGATGGAGCCGCAGGCGACACCGTTGCGTTCGCCCAGGCTGCCGTCGTCGTTGACCATGAACTTGGGCACGATGAACAGGCTCACGCCCTTGATGCCGTCCGGTCCGCCGGGAATCTTGGCCAGCACCAGGTGGATGATGTTGTCCGACATGTCGTGTTCGCCGGCCGAGATGAAAATCTTGGTGCCGGTGACCCGGTAGGTGCCGTCGTCCTGGGGCACCGCCTTGGTGCGCATCAGGCCGAGATCGGTGCCGCAATGGGGTTCGGTCAGATTCATGGTGCCGGTCCATTCGCCGGTCACCATCTTGGGCAGGTAGGTCTGTTTCTGCTCCTCGGACCCATGGCGGTAAATGGCCTCGTAGGCGCCGTGGGTCAGGCCGGGATACATGCCGAAGGCCAGGTTGGCCGACGTCATCATCTCGCTCATGGCGAAGCCGATGACGTGCGGCAGACCCTGGCCGCCGTATTCCGGATCGGCGGTCAATCCGCCCCAGCCGGCCTCGCAATAGGCCTTGTAGGCGTCCTTGAAACCGGTCGGCGTGGTGACTTCGCCGTCGTTCCAGGTACAGCCTTCGGCGTCGCCCACCTGATTGAGCGGCGCGATGACCTCTTCCATCAGCTTGGCGCCTTCCTCGAGCACGGCGTCGACCAGGTCGGGCGTCGCTTCCTCGAAACCGGGTACGTTCGCATAGCGGTCCATCTGCAGAAACTCGTGCAGCAGGAACCGCATGTCCTTCACGGGGGCCTGATAAGTCGGCATCGGTCGATGTCTCCTTAACTTAATTGCGCAGCGGCTTGCCGGTGGTGAGCATGTGCTCGATCCGGTCAAGGGTGGCGTTGTTCTTGATCAGAGAGACGAAGCCGTCGCGCTCCAATTGCAGCAGCTTCTTCTCGGTGATGACGTCCTTGATGTCGGTGTCGCCGCCGCTGACCACGTTGGCCACCGCGGCGGAAACGACCGAGTCGTACTTGGTCGCCTTGCCCTGCAGCACGAAACCCTGCACGGCCATGTCGAAGGCCGCCCGCGCCGTGGCGCCGGGCAGGCTGATTTCAACCGGTTCCGGCGCCGTGTAATCCTCGGCCAGCGCCAGCGCCTTGGCCTTGGCGTCGGGCAGGACGCGGGTGCGGTTCATGGTCACCGTGTCGCCGGGGCGCACGATCAGCATGTCGCGGGCTTCCTCGGCCGAGGTGGCGACCTTGGCCGTCGAGATGGCCTCGAACACCGACGCGATGGCCGGCATGGCGCCGCCCGGTCGTTTCGGGTTCATGATCGCCCGGGTCGTCAGTTCCTTGGTCCCGCCGCCGGCCGGCAGCAGGCCGACACCGACCTCGACCAGGCCCATATAGCTCTCGGCATGGGGCTGCACCGCGTCGGCGTGCAGCACCACTTCGCAACCGCCGCCGAGCGCCATGCCCGCGGGCGCGGCGACCACCGGGAACGGCGCGTACTTCAACGCCATCAATGCGTTCTGCAGGGCCGAGATGGCCTGCTCGATGACCGGCCACATGGCCGCGTTGGCGGCGAACAGGGCGACACCGATATTGGCGCCGACGCAGAAGTTGTCGGCGTCGTTGCCGATGACCAGGGCCTTGTAGCCCTTCTTGTCGATCTTGGCCGCTTTGGCCAGCATCTCGGTCATCTCGGCGTCGATGGAATTCATCTTGGAATGGAATTCCAGGCAGACCACACCGTCGCCGATGTCCCAGAGCGAGGCCGACTTGTTGCCGTCGATGCGTTCGCGGCCGCGTTTCTTGTCGGCCAGCATCCAGGCGCCTTCGTCGACCGCGATCTCGGCATAGTCGCCGGACAGAGTCAGGTAGTAGGCCGTCTCGCCCTCCTCTTTATACAAGGGCCGGCCGGCCGCCACCTTGACGATTTCGGGCACCGGCAGGCCGTCGGCCTCGAGCTTCTCGGCGAACCATTCGGTGCCGAGCTGGTCGATCTGCTCGAACGGACCGTACTTCCAGGCATAGCCCGTCTTCATGGCGTTATCGATGGAGACGATGTCGTCGGAAATCTCCGGCACCAGCATGGCGGCGTAGGACAGCACGCGGCTGAGCACGTGCCAGGCGTACTGGCCGCCCTTGTCGTCATACTCGGCCAGGGTCCGCAGGCCTTTCTTGGCGGCTTTCGCCGACGCCAGCTTGGCCTTGACCGTCGGCCGGTACTCGCCGGTGGTCAGGTCGAGGGCTTCCTTGCTGCGCCGGCCGTTGTCCTTGACCATGCGGTAGAAGCCGCCCTTGCCCTTGCGGCCGGTATAGCCCTCGCCGATCATCTTCATGATCTGGGCGTTGAGCGGATGATCTTCCCTGAAGGCCTGGCAGAACGGATCGCTGTCGGGCAGCAGGTCCAGCATGCTGGCGTTGACGTGCGGCGCCAGGTCGATGCCGGTCAGATCGATCAGGCCGAAAATACCGGTCTTGGGAATGCCCATGGGTTTGCCGACGATCGAATCGGTTTCCTCGACGGTCAGGCCGAAATCGTAGGCGGCGCTCAAGGCCGTGTAGGACCAGTAAATGCCGATACGGTTGGCGATGAAGCCGGGCGTGTCCTTGCAGTCCACGACTTCCTTGCCCAGCGCGACATCGCCGAAGGCCCGCAGGGCGTCCATGGCATCCGCACGGGTCTTTTCGTCGGCCACCAGCTCCAGCAGCCGCATGTAGCGCGGGGGATTGAAGAAGTGGGTGATGGCGAAGTCCCGGGCGAAGCTTTCCGGCAGGCCCTCGACCAGCTTGTTGAGCGGAATGGTCGAGGTGTTGGAGGTGACGATGGAGCCCTGCTTGCGCACGCCGTCGAGGCGCTTGTACAGGTCGTGCTTGGGCGCCACCTGCTCGATGATGGCCTCGCAGATCCAGTCGCAATCGGCGACCAGCTCGAGGTCGTCTTCCAGGTTGCCGGTGGTGATGCGTTTGGCGTTGCGCTTGTGCATCAGCGGCGCGGGCTTCTGCTTGAGCAGTTTCTGCACCGCGCCCTCGGCGATGACGCTGCGGTTCTCGGCCCCTTCGGGCACGATGTCCAGCAGCACGACCGGGATGCCGGCGTTGGCGACGTGGGCGGCGATACCGCTGCCCATGACGCCCGCGCCGATCACGGCGACTTTCTTAATCGTGTTTGATTCGTTTGGCATCAGCAGGCCTCCAGCACGGTGGCGATGCCCTGACCACCGCCGATGCACTGGGTGGCCAGCGCGAACTGCTTGCCTTCACGCTTCAACAGCGAGGCCGCCTTGCCGGTGATGCGGGCGCCGCTGGCGCCCAGCGGGTGGCCCATGGCGACGGCGCCGCCGTCCAGGTTGATCCTGTCCATGTCCATGCCGGATTCGCGGATCACGGCCAGGGCCTGGGCGGCGAAGGCCTCGTTCAACTCGATGATGTCGATATCGCCGAGCTCCAGCCCGGCGCGCTCCAGCGCCTTCCTGGTCGCCGGGACCGGACCGATGCCCATGACCTCGGGCGCGCAACCGGCGACCGAGATCGACTTGATGCGGGCCAGCTTCTTCAGGCCGTTGGCGTCGGCATAGTCTTCGGAGCACACCAGAACGGCGGCGGCGCCGTCGGTCAGCGGCGACGAGGTACCGGCCGTGACCGACCCGCTTTCGTCGAACGCCAGCTTGAGGTCGGCCAGGCCTTCCTTCGACGTCTCCGGCCGGATGCAGCCGTCCTGCTCGACCCGGTTGTTGCCTTGCACGATGGGCACGATTTCGTCGTCGAACTTGCCGTCGGCCTGGGCAGCGGTGGCCTTCTTGTGGCTCAGCACGGCGAACTCTTCCTGGTCGTCGCGGGAGATGTCGTACTGCTTGGCCAGGTTCTCGGCGGTGACGCCCATGGACACATAGGCCTGCGAGCCGGATTCATAGAGCGCCGGATTGGGGGCCGGATTGAAGCCGCCCATGGGGATGCGCGACATGGATTCGATGCCGGCCGAGATGAAGGCGTCACCCGCGTTCATCTGTACGGCGCCTGCGGCCATGTGGATGCTCTGCATGGACGACCCGCAAAACCGGTTGACCGTGGTGCCGGCCGCGGTCTGCGGCAGGCCGGCCATCAGCGCGACGATGCGGGCGACGTTGAAGCCCTGCTCGCCTTCCGGAAACGAACAGCCCATGATGACGTCTTCGACGTCGTCGCCGTTGACGCCGGAAGTTTCGACCAGGTTCTTGGTGACCTGGGCGACGATGTCATCGGGCCGCACCTTGGCCAGGGCACCCTTGTTGGCCAGCGTGAACGGTGACCGCTTGAATTCGCAAATGACGACGTTTTTCATCCTGACAATTTCCCTACAGATATCTCAATGCCCATTCAGACGGCGGCGAGCCTGACGCCCTGATCGATCGCCCGTTTGGCATCCAATTCAGCGGCCACGTCGGCGCCACCGATCAAGTGAACGGTCAGCCCGGCATCCGCCAGTTCCTGATACAGATCACGGGCGCTTTCCTGCCCCGCGCAAATGATGACCGAATCGACGTCCAGCGTGCGGTCCTCGCCGTTGACGGCGATGTGCAGGCCTTCGTCATCGATTTTCCGGTACTCGACACCGCCGATCATGTTGACGTTCTTGTAGTGCAGGGTGGCTCGGTGGGCCCAGCCGGTGGTCTTGCCCAGACCGGCACCGTGCTTTGACGTCTTGCGTTGCAGCAGAAAGACCTCGCGCGGCGACTCCATTCGCGGTCCTTCCGGTTTCAGGCCGCCCGGAACGGTGTATTCGGGATCGATCCCCCATTCCTCCAAATAGGTTTGGATCCCGTTTTCCGGAACGTGTCCGTTGACTTGGTGGGTGACGAACTCGGCCACATCGAAACCGATGCCGCCGGCGCCGACGATGGCGACCCGGTCGCCGACCGCCTTGCCGCGCCACAGCACATCCACATAGGACGACACTTTCTCGTGCTCGATACCTTCGATGTCGGGCATGCGCGGCGTAACGCCGGTGGCCAGAACAACCTCGTCATAGCCGCCGGCGATCAGTTCCTGCGCCGTCACCCGGTGATTGAGTTTGAGGTCGACGCCCGCCCGTTGGATGGCGCCGTCGAAATAGCGGATGGTCTCGGCATAGTCCTCCTTGCCGGGAATGACCTTGGCCATGTTGAACTGGCCGCCGATACGGTCCTCGGCCTCAAAAAGCGTCACGTCGAAGCCGCGCTCGGCCGCCGTCGTGGCGTAGGACAGGCCGCCCGGACCGGCGCCGACCACGGCCACTTTCTTCTTGGTCTCCGCCGGTACGACGTTGAGTTCGGTCTCGTGGCAGGCCCGCGGGTTGACCAGGCACGAGCAGACCTTGCCGACGAATATGTGGTCGAGGCAGGCCTGGTTGCAGGCGATGCAGGTGTTGATCTCGTCGGCCTTGCCCGCCGCCGCCTTGTTGACGAAATCGCTGTCGGCCAGGAACGGCCGGGCCATGGACACCATGTCGGCGTCGCCGTTGCCGAGCACTTCCTCGGCCACGTCGGGCGTGTTGATGCGGTTCGACGTGATCAGCGGCACCGTCACCACGCCTTTGAGCCGCCGGGTCACCCACGTGAAGGCCGCCCGCGGCACCATGTGGGCGATGGTCGGGATCTTGGCTTCGTGCCAGCCGATGCCGGTATTGATGATGGTGACGCCGGCCTCTTCCAGCAGTTTGGCGAGCGCGACCGTCTCGTCCCAAGGGTTGCCGCCCTCGACCAGGTCGAGCATGGAGAGGCGGTACATGATGATGAAGTCCTCGCCGCAGGCCTCGCGGGTCTTGCGCACGATCTCCAGGCCGAGCCGCGCCCGGTTCTCGAAGCTGCCGCCCCATTCGTCGTCGCGGTGATTGGTGCGCGGCGCCAGGAACTGGTGAATGAGATAACCTTCCGAGCCCATGATCTCGACGCCGTCGTAACCGCCTTCCTTGGCCAGGCGCGCGCATTCGGCATAGTCGGCGACGGTCTGCCAGACCTCCTCGCCCGGCAGTTCGCGCGGGCCGACCGGCATGATCGGCGAGCGGATCGGCGACGGGCCGACCAGGTTGGGCGTGCGGGAATAACGCCCGCCATGCAGGATCTGCATCAGGATCTTGCCGTCCGCTTCGTGCACCGCGTCGGTGATGATCCTGTGATCGGCGACCTGGCCTTCCTCGGTCAGCATCAGGCCGCCCGGGCCGAGCTGGCCGGCTTCGTTGGGCGCGATGCCGCCGGTGACGATCAGGCCGACGCCGCCCCGGGCCCGTTCGGCGTAAAACTCGGCCATGCGTTCGAACCCGCCCCTGGCTTCTTCCAGCCCGGTGTGCATGGAGCCCATCAGGGCCCGGTTCTTCAATGTGGTGAAGCCCAGGTCGAGGGGCGCAAGCAAGTGAGGATACGTCGCGGTCATCTGTGTTCTCTTTTCCCTGTTACCGGTCATTGGCTGACAAGCAGCAATCTGTTAGGTGGCCTCCAACACGGCCGCGTCAATGGCTTCGTAGCCCACCAACGCCTCGAAATTGCGCTGCGCCCAGTCCTGTCCCGGCCCGATGCCCCGGCGCGCCGGCGGCGTGTCCAAATGGGCCTCGACGAACAGGCGCAGAACCAGCGCCTTGCGGGCATTGCCGTCCTTCAGCTCGGCATCGGCTTCCTCCGCCAGCAGCGCCGCCGCGAGGATATCGGCCATCATGGCCAGCAGCTTGCGGGCATGGCGTTGCGCTTCGGCGGCATCGGACATCATGAAGGCGACGGCGTCACGGCACTCGTCCAAGGCCTGGCGGATCGCGGCCAGGGCCGGGTCGAGCTGTCCGGAGGCCCCTTCGACGATGCCCAGAACCCGGGTCTCGAATGCTTCGAAACCGGCGTAGCGGTTGCCCAGCAGGCGCAAAAGTTCGAGCGCCTGAATGTTGGCCGGGCCTTCCCACACGGTGGTGACCTGGGCATCGCGCAGCAGGCGCGGCGTGCAATAGTCGTAGGTGTAGGCGTTGCCGCCGATGATTTCGATGGCGCCGCGGGCAGCGTCGATGGCCCGCTCAGCGGTCTGATACTTGGCCAGCGCCGTCGACACCCGCATCCACGTCCGGGCCCGGTTGTCCACGTCGTCAAGCGACGTGTCGTGCGCGCCCTGGAAGGCATGGGCCGCTTCGAACGCCAGCGCCATGCCGGCCTCGAGTTGCACCAGGATCTTCAGGATTTCGTCCTGCACCATCGGGTAGCGGGTAATGATATTGCCGAAGGCCTCGCGGTGGGCGCAGTAGCTGACGACCTCGAGAAACGCGCGGCGCTGCATGCCGACCGAGGCCATGGCGTTCTGGATGCGGCTGAATTCCAGCGCCTCCATCATCAGTTTGAAACCGAGCGGCGGCGGCGCCAGTTCGACGGCCCAGGTCTCTTCGAGGTCGATCTCGCCGGTCGGCACGCCGACGGTGCCCAGCTTGTCCTTGAGCCGGCGCAGCCGCATCGGATTGGGCGATCCGTCATCCAGATGCGTCGGGACGAGGTAGAGCCCGAGCCCGGACGAACCGCCGTCACCGTCCACGGGCCGGGCCGTCGCCACGGCCAGCCCGCCGTTGGCGTTCGAGGTAAACCACTTCAAACCGTTGAGGCGCACATGATCGCCCTCGTCCCGTGCCGTGGTCGTGGTCGCGCCGACGTCGCTGCCGCCATGCAATTCGGTGGCCCATGTGCCGCCGGTCAGCGCCCGGCCGTCCATGCGGGTGAGCTGATGGAGGTATTTCTCGCGTACCGCCGGCGGCGCGAACTTGTCGATCACGTAGGCGACGGCGCCGGTCATGGTGACCGGGCAGTGCAACGACGGATCGGACTGGCTCGTCAGATAGCCCATGGCGAAGGTGACGAGGAACGACGCCGGATCGTCCTGGTAGTTCAGGCCGACGATACCGCGGCGGTACACGTCCTCGCTCGCCTGTTCCCACAGGGCATTGTGGGCGATGCGGTTGACGGTTTCGCCGTAGCGGTCGTAGGTCTCGATGCGCGGCTTGCCGAAGCGGTCGGTGTAATCGGCTTCCTCGTCGAGAAACGAGCCGACCCAGGCGCCGAATGACGACAGGTGGTCTTCGTAAGCCCGCGCATCGTCCGGACACAGCCGTCCCAGAATCGCCTGCAGGTTGGCGTCCAGCGCATAGAAATTCTGACCTCGGGTCTCTTTCTCGTACTTCATATCCGTACCTTCCCTGTCCGGGAGGGGTCTCGTTGATTGCCGTACATGGCCGCGCCGGTCCGGCGTCAGGCCGGTCCACGTGCGCGGGGTGTTCCTGAAATCGCCCTAGTCCGCAACGGCATCGTGCAAGGCGATGCCTTTATCCCGGAGGTGGTCTTCCGCCCGCTCGCAGCCGGTTTCCAGCTCCTTGATGGCCTGATCGATGTCGTCGCGCTGTTCCTTGAGCGCATCGATGCGTTCGCGCGACTTGATGACCAAATACCGGGCCTGCTCGATCTGCTCGTCATCCACGTCGTAGAGATCGAGCATCTCCTTGATTTCGGCCAGGCTGAAGCCCACGCGCTTGCCGCGCAAAATCAAAATGAGACGTGCCCGGTCCCGATGGGAATAGACACGGGTCAGTCCGTTACGCCTGGGCGACAGCAGGCCCTTGTCTTCGTAGAACCGGATGGCGCGGGGCGTAACTTCGAACTCTTCGGCGAGTTCCGTAATTGAAAATGTGCTTTCCACGAATTTCGTCCGCTTGTCGGTGAATACCGCCTTCCGACGGCACCCTTAATGTAGTTGACGTTGACGTAAACGTCAACCTGACTCGTGGTAATTTCCGTAGGGTCATTGGCGCGCGAACAAAAAGACAGGATCACGTTTACGCCGCGTAAGCTTGTGGCACCCCGCATCCCGTCGTGATAACACTTGTTTTCACATCATCATCTTGGGGTAACCCAGGGAGATAAGCCCGGGAGAGTGACCACCACCCACCGGACAAGGGGACGTAAAACCGAAATACTGGTAATCCAGCACGATAATACTAAAATAGCAGCGCTGGGTGTTGCCTCGACGGAAATCCGGGTCAAGCGCAAGACCATGTCAAATGGGGAGGATATTGACACATGAGAACTTTGTTTAAGTCAGTCGCCGCCGGCGCCATTGCCGTTTCTGCGCTCGCAGTGACCAGCACCGGCCAAGCGGCCACGACCCTGACCTTGTCGTCGTGGCTTCCGCCGACGCATCCGATCGTCGCCAATATGATCAAGCCATGGATCGCGGCGGTCGAGAAGGAAAGCAAGGGCAACGTCAAGATCAAGATCTTGCCGAAGGCGCTGGGCAAGCCGCCGGCACA
This sequence comes from Sneathiellales bacterium, assembly GCA_028277845.1. GTDB lineage: Bacteria > Pseudomonadota > Alphaproteobacteria > JANQFL01 > JANQFL01 > JANQFL01. Next base: position 49,879 of record JANQFL010000009.1, on the reverse strand, counting down.
CTTCGACCTGGCGAAGGACGGCATCGCCGACGTGACGTACGGCGTGCACGGCTATCAGCCGGGACGTTTCCTGCTGACCAAGGCGGTCGAACTGCCGTTCCTCGGCGACAGCGCCGTCGCCACCTCGGTCGCGTACTGGCGGATGTACAAGAAGCACCTGGAAAAATACAACGAACACAAGGGCGTGCAGGTCCTGGGCGTGTTCACCCACGGTCCGGGCGCGATGTACAACCGCAAGATCGCCATCACCACGCTGGATAACCTCAAGGGCCTGAAAATCCGTGTCGGCGGCGGCGTGATCAACGACATCACCAAGGCCATCGGCGCCACCGCGCTGCTGAAGCCGGCGCCGAAGTCGCACGAACTGCTGGCCAACGGCGTGGCCGACGGCGTGTTCTTCCCCAAGGAATCGATCAAGTCCTTCAAGCTGACCAAGCTGGTCAAGTACGCCACCTTCATTCCCGGCGGCCTGTACAACACCAGTTTCTTCCTGGTCATGAACCCGAAGAAGTTCGCCGGACTGTCTCCGGAAGATCAGGACGCCGTCATGCGGGCATCGGGCGAAAACTTCTCGCGCATCGCCGGCAAGGGCTGGGATGACGCCGACGCCGCCGGCGTCGCCGCCATGAAGGCCGACGGCATCGAAATCATCAATGCCAGCAAGACCCTGCTGCGGGAGGTCAAGGAAGTGACCGACCCGATCGAAGCCAAGTGGGTTGCCGCCGCTTCGAAGAAGGGCCTTGACGCCGCCGGGCTGCTGACCGAGCTGCGCGCCGAAGTGAAGAAGGTCGAAAGCGGTCAGTGAGCGAAGGGCTTACTGATACCCATCAGAACGGTTCGGACGACCGGTTGAGCCAGTGGCTCAGCCGGTCGCTCGGCATTTTGGCGGCCGTCGTTCTGTTCTTCATGATGATGTTGACGTTCGTCGACGTCATCGGCCGCTACCTGTTCTCGTTGCCCGTCCCCGGCGGTTTCGAAATTACCGAAATGATGATGGCGACGCTGATCTTCGCCGGTCTGCCGCTGGTGACCGCGCGCAAGGAACATGTCACCATCGACCTGTTCGATCATTTTATCCCGTCGATGATGCGGCGCCCGCGGGACGGCATGATGCACCTGTTCTGCGCCGTCATGATGGGCGCCATCACCTGGCGGCTGTCCGTCAAGGCCGCCGAAACCGTCGAATACGGCGATGTCACCGCCATCCTCAACATTCCCATGTGGCCGATGACCTACTTCATGGTGATCATGTCGGCCGCCACCACCGTCGTACTCGCGATGCTGACCGTGACGACGTTCCTGCGATCAAACAACACACCGGCCTAAGAGACCCCCATGCAAGAATCGTTGATCGGATTTGCGGTGCTGCTGGCACTGATCGCGCTTCGCATGCCCATCGCGTTCGCCATGGGCCTGGTGGGGTTCTTCGGCTTCGCCCTGTTGATCGACTTCGGCCCGGCCTTCGCCATGGTCGCCAACGTGACCTACGAAACCGGGCTGGCCTACAGCCTGTCCGTGGTGCCGCTGTTCGTATTGATGGGCAATTTCGTCACCCGGGCCGGCCTGTCGGAAGAACTGTACACCGCGTCCAACGCCTTTCTCGGCCACCGCCGCGGCGGTCTGGCCATGGCCACCATCGTCGCCTGCGGCGGCTTCAGCGCCGTGTGCGGCTCGAGCCTGGCAACCGCCGCCACCATGTCCAAGGTGGCCATGCCGTCCATGCGCCGGTTCGGCTATTCCGACAGTTTGGCGGCGGGGTCCGTCGCCGCCGGCGGCACCTTGGGCATCCTGATTCCGCCCAGCGTCATCCTGGTCATTTACGGCATCATGACCGAGACCGACATCGGCATGCTGTTCGCCGCCGGCGTCCTGCCCGGCATCCTCGGCATCCTCTGCTATCTCGGCGCCGTTTCGGTGACCACCGCCATCAATCCCGACGCCGGCCCGCCCGGCGAACGCACGGACTGGGCCGGCCGCATGATGGCGCTGAAGGGCGTGTGGGGCGTGCTGACCCTGTTCGTCATCGTCATGGGCGGCATTTACGGCGGCATCTTCACGCCCACCGAAGCGGCCGGCATCGGCGCCGCCGGCGCGTTCGCCTTCGCCCTGGCGCGCCGCACCCTGACCGTCAAGGTGCTGATCGACGTCCTGATCGAAAGCGCCCGGACCACGGCGATGATCTTCACCGTGCTGATCGGCGCCCTGATGTTCTCCAACTTCATCAATGTCGCCGGCATGCCCGATGCGCTGACCGAATGGGTGACCGGCTTCAACCTGTCCCCCGTCATCGTCGTGCTGCTCTTGCTGGTGATTTACCTGATCCTGGGTTGCGTGCTGGAAAGCCTGTCGATGATCCTGCTGACCGTGCCGGTGTTCTACCCGATGATCCTCAGCCTGGATTTCGGCGGCATCCTGTCGCCCGAGGTGGTGTTGATCTGGTTCGGCATCATCGTCGTGGTGGTGACGGAAATCAGCCTGATCACCCCACCGGTGGGATTGAACGTCTTTGTCCTGCGCAGTGTTCTGCCCGATATTTCCACCGGCAAAATCTTCCGCGGCGTGACGCCGTTCTGGTGCGCCGACATCGTCCGGCTGGCCTTGATCGTCTTTATTCCTTGGATATCGCTGTTCCTGCCCGACCTGTTCAACACGGGGCTGATCCCATAAACACCCATCCGAGGCATATGCACACCGACCTTTCCGGCGACGCCGGCGCGGCATCGGCCAGGCTGATGGATCTGCAATGCAGCGCGGCGGAAGCGGCGCGGCTGATGCGTGCGATGGCCAACGAAAAACGCCTGATACTGCTTTGCCATATCTACGGGGGCGAACGCACGGTCGGCGAACTGTCCGGCCTTGTCGGTCTCAGCCAGTCCGCCGTATCCCAGCATCTGGCCCGGTTGCGGGCGGACGACCTCGTGCGGGTGCGGCGCCAGTCGCAAACCGCGTTCTATTCCCTGGCGTGTGAAAAAGTCGCCAGAGTCATCGGTACGTTGCATCAGGTGTATTGCGGTGAAGGACTGGACCCCGGTTTGGCCCTGGCCGAAGTATGAATCGGACAAAGTGCCGCCCTGTCCAGCCGATCTTGGCCGTCTGGCACCTTGTCTGTTAGAGATCGCTAATGTATCAATGGTTTCATAACACTTAGCGCCTATTTTTCGTGACCGTCCCGTGGCCGCGTAATTTAGGCTTTATCACCCAACCTCCGGCACTGTCGCCAACACATGCAGATATACCTTCCCATCGCAGAAATGTCGGTCAGCATCTTTTTGCTGTTCGCCATGGGCGGGGGGGTTGGCTTTCTGTCCGGCATGTTCGGGGTGGGCGGCGGTTTTCTGATGACGCCGCTGCTGATCTTCATCGGCATCCCGCCGCCGGTGGCTGTGGCGACCGAGGCCAACCAGATCGTCGCCTCGTCGGTTTCCGGCGTCCTCGCCCACTGGCGCAGGGGTAATGTGGACTTCAAGATGGGCACGGTGTTGCTGGTCGGCGGCTTCTTCGGATCCAGCCTGGGCGCCTGGCTGTTCAAGGTATTGCGCGAGGTGGGCCAGATCGACCTGGTCATCTCGCTGAGCTACGTCGTGTTCCTCGGCATCATCGGTTCATTGATGCTGTGGGAGTCGACCCGGGCCCTGATCCGCCGCCACACGGGCAAGCGCCCCAAGCGCAAGCTGCACCAGCACACCTGGATGCACGGCCTGCCCTTCAAGATGCGGTTCCGCAAGTCGAAGCTTTACATCAGCGCGTTCCTGCCGCTGATGATCGGCTTCTTTGTCGGCATTCTGTCGGCCATCATGGGCGTCGGCGGCGGCTTCGTCATGGTGCCGGCGATGATCTACCTGCTGGGCATGCCGACGTCCGTGGTCGTGGGCACGTCGCTGTTCCAGATCATCTTCGTCACCGCCAACGTCACGCTGCTGCACTCCATCAACACCCAGACGGTGGACGTGGTGCTGGCCATCCTGCTGCTGGCCGGCGCGGTGATCGGCGCGCAGTTCGGCACCCGGGTGGGCGTCAAGCTGCGCGGCGAGCAGTTGCGCGGGCTGTTGGCCCTGATGGTCCTGGGCGTCTGCGTCAAGCTGGCCTACGATCTGGTGGCCACCCCCGAAAGCCTGTACGCGGTCGGCACCGCGATCGGACACTGAGCCATGAGACGCGGAACTCTCATAGGCGTTTTCCTGGTACTGGCCATGGCCGCGGCCACCACAGGGGCCAAGGCCCAGGCCCTGCTCACGGGCGTGTCCTCCAACCTGATATCCATCACCTCCAACTTCACCGGCACGGAACTGGTGCTGTTCGGCAAGATCGACCAGCCGGGCGACGTCATCATCGTCATCCGCGGCCCGGAAGTGCCGGTCGTGGTGCGGCGCAAGGCGCGCAAGGCCGGCATCTGGGTCAATACGGACTCGATCACCTTCGACGGCGTTCCCGGCTTCTACTCGGTGTACGCCAACGAGGAAATCCAGCAGGTCACCTCCCACTCCCTGCGCTCGCTACTGCAGATCGGGGCCGAGAACCTAACCGTGAAGGCTCGGGGCGATATCGACGAAACCGATGTCCTGCCCTACAAGGAAGCGCTGGTCCGCGACCGGCTCAATGTCGGCCTGTTTCAGGAGGACGTGGGCAATGTCACGTTCCTCGGCCGCAGCCTGTTCCACACCCAGTTGACCTTCCCGGCCAACGTCCCGGTCGGCACCTACACCATTCAGGTCTACCTGGTGAACGACGACGTGGTCGTGGCGGCGCAATCGACGCCCCTGTTCATCGCCAAGAGCGGCGTGGAGCGGGAAATCTTCGATTTCGCCCACGACCAGCCCTTCTTCTACGGCGTCGCCGCCATCATCATCGCCCTGTTCTCCGGCTGGCTGGCGGCCACGGTATTCCGCAAGAGCTAAGACAGCTTGCACGCTATTTCGGCCGCGGCGCGACGCGTCACGGGTGACCTGCCCGCGAGTCGTCAAGCGAAAGACCGTACAAAAAGTGCGGTATTTTGACGCTGCCTGTTGGGCCCGGAAAATTGAACGCGCGGCACTGGCGAACCCGGAGATGCTTGGATACCCGGCGTTTTCCTTCGGTTCTTGGGAGAGCCTGGCTCATCGCATATTGCCGACGTGGCACTATCACCGGAAACCACAAGCTGTCAGTGTTGAAATATTCGAAATCTATTATATGATCAAAACCTAATACACAGCGATCTCGAACATCTCTTACAACAAAATCATCGTTCGATATGGGAGGGGGATAGATGTTCACCAGCAATCCGTTTGCCGAGCTTGCGACCGTCATTCCGTTGGGCTTCATGCAGGCCTACGTCATCCTGATGCTGATCCTCGTCGTAGGCGGCACGGTGCTGGACATGATCCACAAGAAAAGCGCCAAGTACTTCTTCGAAAATTCCAAGAAAGCCCAGGCCAACCGGGAACGCGAACTGGGCGGCGGAGAAAAGGTGGGCATCGCCGTCAGAACCGTTGCGGAAGATGTCCTGACTTCGGCCGAGTTCTGCAATCCGCGCCGCCGGGTCTCGCATCTGTTCACCATGTACGGGTTCATCCTGTTCATCGTGATGACCATTTCCCTGGTGTTCACCTATGCGACCCCTGAGCGGCCCGCACCGGGCATCGTGACGGCGCTTTGGTATCTCGGCGCGCTGATGGTGTGCTTCGGCGGCTACTGGTTCTGGTTCTTCATCCGCGTCGATGTCGCCGCCGAGGGCAACCCCTGGTACCGCGTCGTACGCGCCGATTTGTTCATCCTGTCGCTGCTCGCCACGACGACGTTCGGCCTGATTTGGGCCGTGTTGCAGGCGGCCGGCGCCGGGGGCCTGACGACGCTGTTCCTGGCTCTGTTCATTATCGCCAGCACGGTGCTGTTCGGCGGCGTCCTGTGGTCGAAATTCGCGCACATGTTCTTCAAGCCGGCCGCGGCATACCAGAAGCGCATCATCAAGGCGGACGGCTCGCGGGAGAACCTGCCGGCGCCGGCCGACGCGCCGGAGCAGTTCGGGCTCGGCATCAAGCGCGAACTGCCCCGCCACTACTAAGGCTCAGCCCGCATATAAAAACCGATCAGGAGGAAAAGGTGCCATGCCGACTTTCGTTTACATGACCCGATGTGATGGCTGCGGGCACTGCGTCGACATCTGTCCGTCCGATATCATGCATATCGACAAGACCTACCGGCGCGCCGTGAACATCGAACCCAACATGTGCTGGGAATGTTATTCCTGCGTGAAGGCCTGTCCGCAGAACGCCATCGATTGCCGCGGCTATGCCGACTTCGCGCCATTGGGCCATAGCGTCCGCGTGCTGCGCGAGGAGGAGAAGGGCACCATCTCCTGGAAGATCAAGTTCCGCGACGGCCGGGTGAAGGATTTCGTCTCGCCCATAACCACCCAGCCGTGGGGCGAAAAGATACCCAATCTCGCCGAGCTCGCGGCGCCTGCCGAGGAAGATCTGAACAACCAGCTTCTGTGTTACGAACCGGATGCTCTCAACGTCGATACCGGCCTGCCGGTCATCGATAAAAGCAAATTCAAACAGGGCGTATATTACTGATGGCGCGCAAAACCGTATACGAAGACTGCGATATCCTCGTCGTCGGCGGGGGCATGGGAGGCACCGGGGCCGCCTACGAGGCGCGGTACTGGGGACGCGATCTGAAAATCGTCGTCGCCGAGAAAGCCAACATCGACCGCAGTGGCGCGGTCGCCCAGGGCCTGTATGCCATCAACTGCTACATGGGCATGCAGTGGGACGAGAACCAGCCCGAGGACCACGTGCACTACGCACGCAACGACCTGATGGGCATGGTGCGCGAGGATCTGGCCTACGACATGGCCCGCCACGTGGACAGCACGGTCCACAAGTTCGAGGAATGGGGCCTGCCGTTCATGCGCGATCCGGAAACCGGCCGGTACCAGCGCGAAGGCAAGTGGCAGATCATGATCCACGGCGAGAGCTACAAGCCGATCGTCGCCGAGGCGGCGCGCAAGGCCGCCGACAAGATCTACAACCGGATCATGGTGACCCATCTGCTGATGGACGAGAACCAGCCCAACCGGGTTGGCGGCGCCGTCGGCTTCAACGTCCGCACCGGCGACTTCCACGTGTTCCGCGCCAAGGCGGTGATCGTCGGCGCCGGCGGGGCGTCGCACATCTTCAAGCCCCGCTCGGTCGGTGAAGGCATGGGCCGCACCTGGTATGCACCATGGAGCAGCGCGTCGGCGTATGCGCTGCCGATCATGGCCGGCGCCAAGATGACCCAGATGGAAAACCGCATCGTGCTGTGCCGCTTCAAGGACGGCTACGGCCCGGTCGGCGCGTATTTCCTGCACCTCAAGACCTACACCCAGAACGCCTATGGCGAGGACTACGAAAAGACCTGGTACGAGAACACCAAGGAACTCGTCGGGGAGTATATCGATCACCACCCGACGCCCACGTGCCTGCGCAACCACGCCTTCATCGAGGAGGTCAAGGCCGGCCGCGGTCCCATCCACATGGTGACCAAGGAAGCCTTCCAGGACCCGCACAAGGAAATGGTGGGCTGGGAAAACTTCCTCGGCATGACCGTCGGCCAGGCCGTGGTCTGGGCGTCCCAGGACATCGATCCCAAGTACATCAATCCCGAGCTGACCACGTCGGAACCCTATGTCATGGGCTCCCACGCCACCTGCTCGGGCGCCTGGGCCAGCGGACCGGAAGACCTGTCGCCCGACGAGTATTTCTGGGGCTACAACCGTATGATGACGGTCGACGGCCTGTTCGGCGCCGGTGACGCCCTGGGCGGCACGGCGCACGCGTTTTCGTCGGGCTCGTTCACCGAGGGCCGGCTGGCCGCCAAGGCCGCGGTCAAGTTCATCCGCGACCACGACAAGGACAAGGTCCAGGTCACCGACAAGCAGATCAACGGTCTCCGGCAGGAAGTCTACCAGCCGATGGAGCACTACGAGACCTACCGCAACGAGATCGTCGGCGGCACCGTTTCGCCCAACTACATCCTACCGATCCACGGCCTGCAGCGGCTCGAGAAGATCATGGACGAGTATGTCGGCGGTATCAGTGTCAACTACATGACCAACGAAAAGCTGCTGCTGCGCGGCCTGCACCTGCTGAAGACCCTGCAGGAGGACCTGCAGTGCATCGGCGCCGAGGACCTGCACCAGCTGCAGCGCGCCTGGGAATTGAAGCACCGGGCCATCGCGTCCGAGTGCGTCACCCAGCACACCTTGTTCCGCAAGGAAACCCGCTGGCCCGGCTACTATTACCGGGGTGACCACATGAAGCTGGACGACGAAAACTGGCATGTTCTGACCGTGTCCCGCCGCGATCCCGAATCCGGCGAATACGAGATGGAAAAGGCGCCGGTCTATCACATCGTCGACTAGCGGCGGGGTCCAATCGCCGCGGAACGATACGCTGGACAACGCGGGGCAAGGTCGGTTTCATGGCCTTGCCCCGACGCACGACTGGGTGTCGATCAACCGTCGCATACGGCCGTTGTCTGGCGTCCGCTGTAAGGAGTGATCCCCATGCATCCGGATCAATTGGCCAGTTGTGCCGAACCGCACGAGACGCCCACTGATTCGGCCGCTCTGTATGCGCCCGAACTCGAGATGGCGTGCACGTCGCTTGGCGCCGATGCCTCCGATCTCGCGCATCTGATCCGCTACATCCATGACATGCAGGTGCCGCGCGCCCAGGTTCCGGCCCTGCTCAAACACACTTACGGCCGGCTGCTGAAATTGCGCATCCTGCTGGACCATAGCGACGTCCCGACGCCTGGCAATCCGGAACTTGCGGCGAGCATCGACGACATGTGCCGCGTGCTGCAACCGGGTACGGGTATTTCTCTCGAACAGGCCGCGCAGGCTGCCGAAACCGTTTGCGCCGGATGCATCGAGCAAGGCGAAGCGGCCGGCGTCACGGCCGGCTTGTTGGGTGTACAAGCGGCGATCGCTGCCCTGCGGCAGGATTACAGGCGCGCGGCGGCGCTGAATGCCCAGGCCGCTGACACACCCGGACTGGACGCTGCATCGCAATGGCGGCACCAGCTCGAACGCGCCACGGCCCTCGAAGACCTTGGCCGGGAATACGGCGATATGACCGCGCTTGAGGCGGCGGTCGATCTCTATGAAAACACGGTGCTTCCTCTTGCACCACGCGAAGAGCGGCCCGCCGATTGGTCGGCGTCGCAAGACAAACTGGGGATCGCCCTGGGCATTCTCGGGCAACGCCAGCGCGGTACAAGATTGCTGGAACGGGCGGTTGCGGCATTCGAAGACGCGCTTCTGGAACGCGACCGGGCGAACGCACCCGAGGACTGGGCGGAGACGCAGAACAATCTCGGCAACGCCCTTGGCGTTCTCGCCCAGCGCCAGGGTGACGTCGATCTGCTGGAAAAATCGGTGAGAACGTTCGAGGCCGCGCTCGAAGCGCGCGGCCAGAGCAATGCGCCACAGGATTTCGCCACGACGCAGAACAATCTCGGGGCGGCCCTGTTCTCTCTCGGCCAGCGCAAGAAGGACGCGACCGTCCTGAAACGCGCGGTCGACGCCTACAAGGCGGTGCTGGATGTCTGGACCCGCGACGATGCGCCGCTGGACTGGGCCATGACCATGAACAATCTCGGCACCGCCATGCAGGCCCTGGGCGCGCATCGCAAGGGTCCGCGCACACTGGAACAGGCGGTCGCGGCGTTCCGCAGCGCACTGGCCGAACGGACCCGGGAGCGGGCCCCGCAGGATTGGGCCATGACACAGAACAATCTGGGCGCGGCATTGCAGAAGTTGGCGGAACATCAGGCCGAGGCGCAGATCCTGGTGCAGGCGATCGCCGCGTTCGACAGCGCGCTCGAGGTCTGGACCCGCGAACGCGCGCCCATCAACTGGGCCATGACCGTGGCGAATGCAGGTGTTGCCCGACGCACCCTGGCGGAATGGACCAAGGACACGTCCATCGCCGAACAGGCCGTGGCCGATCTCGAAGCCGCCACCGCCCTGTTCCAGCAGGCCAGTCACGCACAGTACTACGAACTGGCTTTGGACCAACTCGCCAAAACACGAAAAATGCGGGACGCATTGCGCGGATAGGCGAAGTGTTGCGCCCCGCCGAGGGCGGACCTGCGGCGGTATCCGCCAACGCGTCGGTATCTCTTACACTCCCAAGGATGCTCAGTTTGAAGCCAACCTATTGATATTACATGACTTTTTCTCATTTACGGCGCCACGGACGCCGATCCGTCAACGCCGAAGTGTCGAGAATTCTTACAGGAGTTGTTTAGACGCAATACGCGTTCCCGTGTAAAACTTTGGGAACACGGACTTTTCCCTTCCCGGCACGGATGTTGCTTCTCAATGACTCAAAACATAGCGGCAAAACATGTCGCGTTTCGATCCTGGGAGGGAGTCGTGGAACGCTTGAAGTCCAAACTTGCGTCAACGTGGTCGCGCGTTCGAAAGTACGCGGCGCATTCGCTCATCGTATTCGGGACCCTCACGGTATCTTCACCCGGCAACGCGGTTGAGATTCTGTTCGCGCACGTGTTGAACACGGGCCATGTGTACCATGCAGATGGAAATGAGATCGCCGGGTATGTGAACGCGTTGCCGGGTTACAATGTCACTATCCGCAACCTCAGCGATGCCGTTTACAACGATTATTCGAACTTCGATCAGGTCTGGGTTTACGACCTGTACACGGCGGGTATGGGCGCGCAGACCAACGCCACGCAAGTCGCGAACTACAACAATATCGGCGCGTGGTACAACAGTCTGACCGCGACCAACCAGAACCTCATTGCGGACGGCCGGATCATTTCTTCCGCCTGGAACAATGAAACGGCTTGGATCCAAGGCTACGCAACCGAAATGACCGCACGCGGCGGCGGCTTGCTTCTCGGCACCGATCACGACGCATATGTAAGCGGCATCAACAACATCAATGCGGCCATCAACATCAATCTCTTCCAAGGAACGCTCAACCCTGGCGTTGCGATCGTCGACCAGAACTCCGCCCTTTACAATGGAGGGGTTGGGACGTTCCCGTGCGGTTCCGGGGACCAGTGCATTTGGGACAATTCATCGCCCAGTTATGCACCGGCGGGAGTTCAGCCCAACGGCCAGACGCTGACGCCCGTTGCCTATCACGGTACGGTCAATACCGCGTTTTCCAACGCGGCGGTGTCGTCCACCATCGGCAGCACCACATTCGGAACGTGCGGCGGACCCAACCAGCCGCCGTGCTTCGTCGATGTCCCGGAACCGGCATCGCTCGGTGTGTACGGTATCGGTCTCGCGATTCTCGGGATTGGCATGGCTGCGCGCCGCCGCAAGACACGCTGATCCCGTTTACATAACTCAATCGACGACGCGGCGGTTCCTTGGAGCCGCCGCGTTGCAATTCATGGCCGCCAAACCTACGCCGCGCCGCGGAACGACCCTTTCTGTGACTCTATTCTCATAGTCGTGTGAATTGGATACGATCCATATGGATTGAGTGACCAAGAGAACACTATCGGGCAGAGCTTCAAGCACTATCGTCGGGCAGGGTCCTTGCGCCATTGGTGGCGCCGAATAGACGCCGAATCGAGGCGTTCGAGTCGTGAAGGGAGGGAGGCACATGCGTTTGATCGGCGTCGATGTGGGCGGCACTTTCACCGACATTGTCTACACGGACACCTCTTCAGGCGCGACTCACACCCACAAGACCCCGACCACGCCGGGCGACCCCTCCCGCGGCGTCGTGCAAGGGATCGGCGAACTTTGCCGCCGCAACGGCCTCGCCCCGGACCAGGTCGGGCACGTCTTCCACGGCACCACCATCGCCACCAACGCGGTGCTCGAACACGACGGCGCCGTGACCGGCATGATCACCAACGAAGGGTTCCGCGACCTGCTGCACATCGGCCGCCATCAGCGGCCGCAGAACTACTCCATCATGCAGGACATTCCCTGGCAGCACCGGCCGCTGATCCGGCGGCGCCACCGCAAGGTCGTGCGCGAACGCCGCGTGCCGCCGACGGGTGAGGTGATCGAGCCGCTCGACGAGGCCGGCGTCCGCGAGGCCGTACGCGAGCTGCGCCGGGCCGGCGTGCAGTCCATCGCCGTCTGCCTGTTGTTTTCCTATATCGACCCGAGCCACGAGGACCGGGCCAAGGAAATCATTCTCGAGGAATACCCCGAGGCGTTCGTCACCACGTCGTCGTCGGTGGCACCGCAGTTCCGCGAATTCGAACGCTTCACCACCGCCGCCATGAACGCCTTCATCGGCCCCAAGGTGCGCAGCTATATCGGCGACTTGGGCGGCGAGCTGACACAGGCCGGATTGGGTGCCGATCTTCATATCATGGGTTCGCACGGCGGCGTCGCCACGGCCGACATGGTGGCGGAAAAACCGGTTGTCACGCTGCTGTCCGGCCCCGCCGCCGGCGTGCTCGGCGGACATTGGTCGGCGACCGGCGATACCGAACGGCGCAACCTCATCACCTTCGATGTCGGCGGCACCAGCGCCGACATCGGTTTGATCGTCGATGGCCGTTACAGCGAGTCGACGGCGCGCGATACCTGGATCGGCGGGTTTCCCGTATTGGTGCCGATGATCGATATCACCACCATCGGCGCGGGCGGCGGCTCGATCGCCCATGTCGACAGCGGCGGCGCCTTCCGGGTCGGTCCGCGCAGCGCCGGTTCCCAGCCTGGGCCGGCGGCGTACGGCAGAGGCGGCACCGAACCCACGGTCAGCGACGCCAACGTCGTTCTGGGCCGCCTCGATTCGGGCAATTTCCTCGGCGGCGAAATGACCCTGGACGAAGCGGCCGCCCGCACCGCCATCGCCTCGCTGGCCGATAGGCTGGGCATGAGCGAGATCGACACGGCGGAGGGTGTGCTGACCATCGTCAACGCCAACATGGCCAATGCGATCCGCGCGCGCACCATTCAGAAGGGCCTCGATCCGCGGGATTTCACGCTGGTCGCCTTCGGTGGCGCGGGACCGCTGCACGGCGCCGAAGTGGCCGCGGCGCTGAGCATTCCCGAAGTGGTCATCCCACCCTATCCCGGCATCACTTCGGCAGCCGGCTTGCTGACGACGGATCTCAAATACGATCTTCTGAAGACCGCGTTCCAAATCAGCGGTTCCGTCGATCTTGACCGGCTCAATCGTGATTTCGCCGAACTGGAATCGGCGCTGCTGGCGCAATATTCCGCCGACGGATTGGACCCGGACGCGGTCGATGTCCAGCGCACCGGCGATCTGCGTTATGTCGGGCAAGGCTACGAATTGCGTGTCGCCGTACCCGAGGGCCAACTTGACGGCGCCAAGCTCGACGCCGTCTGGGCGACCTTCACGGCCCGGCACGAGGCCGAGTACGGCCACGCCTTTCCCGATAATGCCATTGAAATCGTCAACATCCGCGTCACCGGTCTGGGCCGCATGCCGAAGATCGGCCGCCAGGACACGGCCGGAACGGGCACCGCCAAGGATGCCCTGGTGCGCCGCGGCGCCTGCACGTTCCGCGTCGGCGATCAATTGCGCGAACTGGAGACCGGGTTCTACCGCCGTGACGTCCTGGGCATGGGCACGGCCATCGAAGGGCCGGCGGTGATCCTGCAGCACGACACCACCACCGTCGTGCCGCCGGGCTGGCGCGCTACTGTCGTCAGCGGCGGCAACATGGTTCTGAGCAAAGGAGACACGCCATGACGGCAACGGCCGACAAGACCGCCAATGGCACCATCGACCCGGTCACGGCGAGCGTCATACAAGGGGCGCTGGAGAACATCGCCGTGGAGATGGGACACAAGCTGATGCGCATGTCCTATTCCAGCATCATCCGCGAATCGGAGGATTTCGGCGCCGCCCTGACCGACGCCGAGGGCCGCCAGATCGCCGAGACGCCGCAAAGCACGCCGCTGCAATCGGGACCCATCCCCGGCTACGTCGCCGGCATCAAGCGCATCTTCGCCGAGCGTGGCGACGACTTCGCCCCGGGTGACGTGATCATCCACAACTCGGCCTATCACGGCGCCAGCCATGGTCCCGACGTGGCGTTTTGCGTGCCCGTATTCCACGCCGGTGATTTGGTCGGCTTCTCCGTCACCACGGCGCATCACCTCGATATAGGGGCCTTGACGCCGGGCAGTTGCGGCATCGTCGACGCCATCGACGCCTACGCGGAAGGTTTGCAGTTCCTCGCCTTGAAAATCGTCGAGGGCGGCCGCCGCAACGAGGCCCTGTGGCAGATGCTGCGCGACAACATCCGCGCCTCCGACCTGGTGGTCGGCGACATGGACGCCCAGATCGCCGCCGCCCGTATCGGCGCCGACCGTCTGGTCGATCTGCTCGACCGCTACGGCCCCGCGACCATCTCCGCCGCCGCCGACTTCATGATGGATCATTCCGAACGCCTGATGCACCAGGCCATCGCCGACATGCCCGACGGGTCCTATTCGGCAACCACCCACATCGACGGCTTCACCGACAGCGAGGATGCGGCGCGGCGCGATCTGCCGATCACGGTCACGGTGACGGTCGACGGCAGCGACGTGACCGTCGATTTCACCGGCACGGCGGCCCAGGTCGCCGACCGGCCGATCAACATGCCCCTCGAAGGTACCACCGACTGCGCCGTCTGGCTGACGCTGAAATCGATCCTGCTGGATTCGGCCATCCACGGCCATGTGCCGCAGAACAGCGGCATGACCCGGCCGATCACCATCATCGCGCCCGAGGGAACACTGGTGAACCCGGTCTTCCCGGCGCCGACCATCGCCCGGTTCTGCACCGGCAACCAGGCCGCCGATACGTTGATGAAGGCGCTGGCCCAGGCAGTCCCGGACAAAGTCAGCGCCGGTGTCGGCAATCTGCACGTGGTCGCCTTCAGCGGCCTGCGCGGCGAGGAGCACTGGGTGCACATGGAAATCCACGAAGGCTGCTATGGCGGCCGGCCGGGCAAGGACGGCATGGATGCCGTCGATACGCTCTATGCCAACACCCGCAACAATCCCATCGAGGACACCGAATCCCACCTACCGCTACGGGTGCGGCGCTATGAGCTGCGCGACGATGCCTGTCCGCCGGGCCGCTGGCGCGGCGGCATCGGTTCGGTACGCGAGGTTGAATTCCTCGAGGACGGCGGTGTCTCGGTCGAAGGCGAAGGCCATGTCTATGCCCCATGGGGTTTCGCCGGTGGCCGCGACGGCGAGACGGCCCGCATGAGTTTCCGTCCGCAACGGGGCAACGAACGGGGCCTGCCGTCCAAGCTGCCCAACCTGGCGACCCGGGCCGGCGACCGCATCGAAGTGGTCGGCCCTTGCGGCGGCGGATACGGTGACCCGCGCGAACGGGATCCGGCCCTGGTATTGGAAGACGTGCTCGACGGGTATCTGACGCGCGAACAGGCATTGGCCGATTACGGCGTCGTCATCGGCGACGATTTGACCGTCGATGCCGCCGCCACCGAACGGACGCGGGCACGCTGAGCAACAATATGATTGGGATTGGGGGGAACGGATTATGCGGGCAGTGAACGTGAGAGCGGCGGGCGGGTTGTTCGCCCTGGTCATCGAGGACATGCCGGACCCGGTTGCGGGCGATGGCGACGTGCTGATCGAAACCGCGTTCGCCGGATGCAACTGGGCCGACACCCAAGTGCGCAGCGGCATCTACCCGCAACCCTATTCGTTTCCCGTCGTTCCCGGCTTGGAGGTTTCCGGCACCGTTCTGGCGGCTGGCGCCGGCGTCGATCATGTCGCCGCCGGGGACCGGGTGACGGCCCTGACCAACATGGGTGGCTATGCGGAAAAGTGCGTCGCCGCCGGCGCCATGGTGACCAGGCTGCCCGATGAGGTCGGTTTGGATGTCGGCGCCGCTTTTCCGATCCAGGCGTTGACGGCCTATCACATGCTGCACACCGTCGTCGCGTTGAAGGAAGGCGACGTGGTGCTGGTCCACGCGGCGGGCGGCGGAGTCGGCCTGCAGGTCATACAGTTGGCCGTCAAAGCCGGTGCACGCGTCATCGGTACGGTCGGCACACGGGGCAAGGAAGTGAAGGCGCTGGAGTACGGCGCGGAACGGGTCGTCAATCTCAAGGAAGAGGACTTCGTCGCCGTGGCGATGGAACGAACCGCCGGCCGCGGCGTCGACCTGGTGATCGATTCGCTCGGCGACAAAACCCTGGACCGCAGTTTCGATGCCGTGCGCATACTCGGGCACGTGATCAACATCGGCGAGGCCCAGGGCAAGCCGTTCGACAACATCCGCGACCGGGTGCTGCCGCGCTCCTGCGCCTTCACCCGCTTTTCCATCAGCCATGTCATGCCCGACCCGGTTCTGTGGCGGCGCGGCATGGATTACGTGCTCAATGCCCTGGTCGAAGGCTGGCTGGATGTGCCCATCGTCGAGACGTTTCCGCTGGACAACGTCCGCGACATGCACCGCCGGATCGAGAGCCGGCAAGCTGCGGGGAAACTCCTGCTGGCTCTGCACTGACGCCGGGGAACCGGGCAATTTCCCAGGCAACCTTCGTCACGGTTTGCCGCATCGCGCACGCACCGCTAGGTTTACGGGCTGAATTTGCCCATTCACTTCGATCGCACACGGATGCCGCCACCCCGAACGCTCGCCTTCATCATCGTCGCCGTATGCTTCCTGTTCGGCATGGTGAGCCGGGGTCTGGCGGAATCGTTCACGGTGTTTCTGCTGCCGTTGTCGGCGGAGTTCGGCTGGCCACGGAATTCCCTGACAGGCATCTATTCCGTGATCATGCTGACGGCGGGCCTGTCGGCACCGCTGGCCGGCCATTTGTTCGACCGCTGGGGGCCGAGGCGGCTTTACCTCCTGGGTATTCTCGCCCTGGCCGGCGGGCTGCTTGTGGCCAGCATGGCGACCGCGCGCTGGCACTTCTATTTGGGCCTGTCCGTTCCCATCGGCTTCGCCGGGGCGGCGCTGGGCAACGTCCCGCATACCGCGTTACTGAGCCGCTGGTTCGACAAGAACTTCAGCACCGTCACGGCATTGGTGTATTCGGCCATGGGCATCGGCACCTTCACCGTCCTGCCGTTGTCGCAAGTCCTCATCGACGGCGCAGGCTGGCGCCAGGCCTATGTCTGGCTGGGTGCCGCGGCGTTTGTCATTCTGGGCATTCTGATCGTTTTTCTGCCGTGGAAAAGATTGGCGCACGACGGGCGCGACCGGACGGACCAGGCGACGACGGCCCATGCCGGCGGTGAGCCGTGGACGTTCGCCGCCGTCGCCCGTAATCCGGCGTTCTGGGGATTGTTCTCGGTCTATTTCTTCACGGCAGTCGGTATCTACGCCATGGTCGTGCAGGTCGTAGCCTATTTGACCAGCGTCGGCTATTCCGCCCTGACCGCTGCCAGCGCCTTCGGCTTCACGGGGATCCTGACGCCGGTCGGCATGCTCAGCGCCGGCTGGTTGGCCGACCGGCTCGGACGGCGCAATACGGTGATGGCGACCTATGTGCTGACGTTGGCGGGTCTGCTCTGCCTATACGTCATGCAGTTCCATTCGGCGCCGTGGCTGCTGCCGCTGTTCGTCATCTGCACCGGGCTGACGCTCGGGTCCCGCGGCCCGCTGGTATCGACCACCACCGCCACCCTGTTCCGCGGCCCCAATGTGGGTGCGATACTCGGCGCCGTCACCCTGGGCGGCGGTTTGGGCGGTGCCTGCGGGTCGTGGATCAGCGGTGCCCTGTATGATTGGAGCGGCGACTACAATGCCGTCCTGATTTTTTCGATTATCGGCGTCGCCCTCGGATCGACGCCGTTCTGGCTGGTGCGGGCGCTGGCCCAACGATAATCGCGGAGTGCAACATGGATTTTACCCTGAACGAAGACCAGAAATCGCTGCAGGAAACGGCCAGGCGCTTCGCCACCGAACAGTTGCCCGATATCGCCCGCACACTGGAGGACGGCAACGAACCGCTGTCCGAGGAATGGCGCAAGCGCTATGCCGAGATGGGTTTCCTCGGCGTCAACGTGTCGCCGAAATACGGCGGCCTGGGCATGAGCAATCTCGATGCCCTGCTGGTGCTGGAGGAATTCGCCAAGGTCTCGTCGGCGGTGGCCTTCCCGGTGTTCGAGAGCTGTGTCGGGCCGTCCAAGGCGATCGAGCATTTCGGCAACGAGACCCTGAAGCGCCGCGTTTTGCCGGCCATGTGCGCCGGCGAGATCGTTATCGCCGTGTCCATGTCGGAACCCGATGCCGGCACCGCGCTTACCGATCTGAAGACCCGCGCCGTGGTCAAGGGCGACACCATCGTGCTCAACGGCCAGAAGCGCTGGTGTTCCGGCGGCGGCCATTCGGACGGCTACTTGGTGTATTGCCGCCTGTCCGATGATCCCGGCGCCAAGGGCGTCGGCGCGGTCTACGTGGAAAAGGACGCGCCGGGCCTGCGCTTCGGCCCCAACGACGAACTGATGGGATTCCGCGGCATTCCGTCCGCCGACATCTTCCTCGACGACGCCGAAGTGCCGGCCGACAATCTGATCGTGCCGGCCGGCGGCTTCCCCAAGCTGATGGAGGCCTTCGATCTGGAGCGCTGCGGCAACGCCACGATGGCCTTGGGACAGGCCGCCGCCGCGCTGGAGGACGCCCTCGCCTACGTGCAGGAGCGTCATCAGTTCGGCAAACCCATCGCCGACTTCCAGGCGGTGCAGCTCAAGCTCGCCGAGATGGCCATGCGGGTGGAGGCATCCCGGCTGCTCATTCACCGGGCGGCGCACAATTCGGCCCACGGCCTGCCGTCGGTGTACGAATCCAGCGTCGCCAAATGCTTCGCCAACGAAATCGCCCGCGAGGTCTGCGGCACGGCGTTGCAGCTGATGGGCGGCTACGGCTACTCCAAATCCTTCGCCGCCGAGCGGCGCTTCCGCGATTCATGGGGCTGGGGCATCGCCGGCGGCACCATCGATATCCAGAAGGTCAACATCGCCGCCGCCATGATCGGCCGCCGGTTTGACCAGCGCCGCTAGCGTCCTTTTCCGCATGCCGGAACGGCCGCACATTGACAAGGCGGGGCGGCTTTGCCAGCTTGACCGCCCCTTGTTCGGCATTGCAGGAGTAACTCGGCCATGAAATTGATGTCCTTTTCCGTCGGCAATTCGGAAACCTACGGCGTCGCCACCGATTCCGGCGTCATCGACATGGCCCCGCGGCTCGGCGGCAGCCTGCCCAAGATCAAGGCGGTTCTGGACGGCGAGGCCCTCGACCAGGTGGCGCAAGCCGCGGCCGGCGCCGACGCCGACTACGGCTTCGACGACGTGGTCTTCCGCCCGGTCATACCGCGCCCCGGCAAGATCGTCTGCGTCGGCCTGAACTACGAGGACCACCGGGTCGAAACCGGCCGCGAGCCCAGCGGCTATCCGGTGCTGTTCCCGCGTTACGCCGATTCCCAGGTGGGTCACGCACAGCCGATGATCGTGCCGCGCAACTCGGACAAATACGACTATGAAGGCGAACTGGCGGTGATCATGGGCAAGACCGCCCGGCATGTCAGTCGCGAGGACGCGCTGTCCACCATCGCCGGCTATTCCTGTTACAACGACGGCAGCATCCGCGACTTCCAGGGCCATACCCATCAGTTCCTGCCGGGCAAGAACTTTCCCGCCACCGGCGCCTTCGGCCCTTGGATGGTGACGGCCGACGAAATCCCCGACCCGACCCAACTGACGCTGACCACCCGGCTGAACGGCGAGCAGATGCAGCACGCCAACACCGATCAGCTGATCTTCAACATTCCCTATCTGATTTCCTACATCTCGTCGTTCATGCCGCTGCGCCCGGGCGACGTGATCATCACCGGCACGCCCGGCGGCGTCGGCTTCAAGCGCAAGCCGCCGGTCTACATGAAAGACGGCGATACGGTGGAGGTGGAGATCAGCGGCATCGGCACGCTGCGCAATCCATTGAAGAACGAGGCATAGAGGCGCGGCGCCCGGTCAGCGGCAGTCGGCGCCGACGGCGTCCGCGATCGTGCCGAAGCCGTCCCGTTTGAGAAGCCCTGCCAGGTTCCGCTTGATCCCGCCGACCAGGCTCGGGCCTGCGAACACCAGGGCGGTGTAGAGCTGTACGGCCGACGCCCCGGCGCGGATCTTGGCGTAGGCGTCGGCGCCCGAGGCGATGCCGCCGACGCCGATCAGCGGTATGGCGCCGCCGGTACGGCGGTAGACATCGGCCAGCAATTGCGTCGACGGCGCCAACAACGGCCGGCCGCTGAGGCCGCCGGCTTCCGATTTGTGCGCGCTGCGCAGGGAGTCCGGCCGTGCGATGGTGGTGTTGGACACGATCAGGCCGTCGAGCTTATGCGCCAACGCGGCGGCGCAAATGTCCTCCACGTCCGCGTCGGTCAGGTCCGGCGCGATCTTCAGCACGAGAGGCATGGCCCGGCCGGTGCTCTCCCGCGCCTGGTTGCGCGCCTCCAGCACACGCGACAGCAGATCGTCCAGTTCGGCTTTGCCCTGCAAGGCCTGCAGGCCGGGTGTGTTGGGTGACGAAATATTGACCACCACGTAATCGGCCAACGGCCCCAGAACCGCCACGCCGGTGACGTAATCGGCGACGCGGTCAGCGCTGTCCTTGTTGGCGCCGAGGTTGACGCCGACCAAAGCGCCACCGGCCTGGCGGTCCTGCAGGCGTTTCCGGGCCGCCGCATGGCCGAGATTGTTGAAGCCCATCCGGTTGATCACGGCGCGGTCTTCCGGCAGGCGGAACAGCCGGGGCCGCGGATTGCCGGCCTGCGGCCTGGGCGTGACGCTGCCCACTTCGACCAGGCCGAACCCCAGTTTGGTCATCACGGCGAAGACCTCGGCGTTCTTGTCGAAGCCGGCAGCCAGCCCGACCGGATTGCTCAGAGTTCGGCCCCACAACGTGGTCTGCAGGACCGGGTCATCACCGCCCGAAGCCGCCGGCGCCAGGCCGGTGGATAGAAGCCGGATGGTCAGCCGGTGCGCCGCTTCCGGCGGCAGCAGGCGCAAACAGGACGTGGCCAGGCCCAGCATGCCGGTCAAACGATGTCTCCGTTGTCGGGAAAGACATGTGCGCCGTCGGCTCCGAGCGGCACGTCACAGACCATCCGCACGTCCGACGGGTTCAACGGACCGTAGAGGTGGGGAAACAGGGCGCCGCCGCGGGAGGCTTCCCAGCGCAGGGCATCACCCAGGACGCTGCTCTCGACGGTTAACAACACCAATCCGTCCTGACCGGCCCGGTGCTTGGCGGCGCTTTCCCGCACCTGCTTGCCGTCGGAGAAATGGATGAAGCCGTCGGCCTGATCCTGGGACGAGCCGTCATAGCGGCCGACGCGGCACGCCGCGTCCCATTCGTCCTTGCGGCACATGTGATAAATCAGCCGGTTGTCCATCGCCGTCTCCCGTTTCGCGCTGGAACCTAACAAATCCCACCGCATAGGCAACCATCGGCTTGGACCGTGTCCGAACAACCGACTCAAGTCCGCACAACACCGGCGTTCTAGGAATAAACAGCCATCCTGAGATTGCGTGCTGTCTGGTCAGGACTCTGCGCTCATTTTCCTAGTGCATTTTTGCCCATTGTGTATGAAAATCTTCCCATGTTGACCCATAAAGGCATATGGCATGCCGTTGATGCACTTGCCGCTCGCCATGGGTTATCCCCATCCGGCTTGGCGAAGAAGGCCGGCCTGGATCCAACCACGTTCAATGTCAGCAAACGGGTCTCGCGCGAAGGCAAGCCGCGCTGGCCGAGCACCGAAAGCGTCGCCAAGATCCTTGAGGCCACGTCCAGTTCGCTGGGCGAGTTCGTCGGCCTTGTGGGAGAAAACGGCGACAATTCCGGGCCGTTCCGGGTGCCGCTGATGTCGCTGTCCGATGCCGGCGGCGACGGGCAATTCAATGACAGCGGATACCCGTCCGGCAGCGGCTGGGACGAAGTCGCGTTTCCCGAGGTCAACGACCCCGACGGTTATGCGCTGGAGGTGTGCGGCGATAGCATGACGCCGGTCTACCGTGACGGCGACCTGGTCATTGTTTCACCGTCGGCCGGCGTCCGCCGCGGCGACCGGGTCATTGTCCGGACCAAGTCGGGCGAGGTTCTGGCGCAGCAACTGGCGCGCAAGACCGCCCACAAGGTCGAACTGGCCTCCCTCAACCCGGACCTGCCCGACCGCACCCTGGATGTGGAGGATATCGCCTGGATCGGCCGCATCATCTGGGCCAGCCAGTAGCGCTCTCCACGCAGGTCTGATCCCCCGTTTACGCGGCTTGGCCTCCGCTCCGCGCCCGGTTATGGTGGGCGCCAACAGCGGCACGGCACGGACCGGCCGCACGCAAATGAAATCAATTACTAGGGAAACACGTACGTCATGGCGGGTGTGTATTACTACGACGGCGAATGGTCGACCGAACAACCCATGGTGACCGGTCCGATGGACCACGCTTTTTGGATGTCATCGGTCGTATTCGATGGCGCGCGGGCGTTTCGGGGACTGGCGCCCGATCTTGATCAACACTGCCAGCGCCTGGTCAATTCAGCCAACAACATGCTGCTGGGCACGCCATTGAGCGCCGACGAAATCGTCGAACTGTGCAAGGAAGGCATCCGCATGATGCCGAAGGACGCGGAGCTGTATGTCCGGCCCATGTTCTTCGCCAAGGATGGCTTTCTGCTGCCGGAAAAGGAAACGACCCGGTTCATCCTGGCGATCTATGAACAACCGATCCCGGAGCCAAACGGTTTCTCAGTGTGTTTCTCGACCCACCGGCGCCCGGCCCGGGATATGGCACCGACCGACGCCAAGGCGTCGTGCCTCTATCCCAACACCTCACGGGCCCTGAAGGAAGCGAACGAGCGCGGCTTCGACAACGCCATCATGATGGATCCCAATGGCAACGTGGCTGAATTCGGGACCGCCAATCTGTGGATCGCCAAGGACGGCATCGCCCGCACCCCGGCGATCAACGGCACCTTCCTTAACGGCGTCACCCGCCAGCGTGTCATCCAACTGCTGCGCGACGACGGCGTCACGGTCGAGGAAGGCATCGTCACCCGCCAGGACGTGATGGAAGCGGACGAGGTGTTCAACACCGGGAACTACGGCAAGGTCATGCCGGTCAACCGTGTGGAAGACCGCGAACTGCAGCCCGGCCCGGTGGCCCGCCGCGCCCGGGATCTGTATTTCGAATACGCGAAGGGGTTTCAAGTCTTCTAGCACCGCGACCGGACAGTAACCTGATCGAATGATGTGAGCCGGGAATCCTTTCTTCGGG
The DNA here is from genome assembly GCA_028277845.1 of Sneathiellales bacterium. Lineage (GTDB taxonomy): Bacteria > Pseudomonadota > Alphaproteobacteria > JANQFL01 > JANQFL01 > JANQFL01. The sequence goes on along the minus strand of JANQFL010000009.1, from coordinate 26,619 downwards.
ATTGATCGCTAATCCCGCACTGCACTCTTGTAAGCGGCCGAAAGCGCGGCAAGCGCAGCGCGCGCCCGGCCGTCCCTGACCCTTGAGTGCAGGATTACGGGCAGGCGCGGCAAATCGGGAAGCCCGAGTTTCGGGCCGACGTCGACCGCGCCGAACGGCAACATGCGCCGGGTCGACGCGGCAATGCCAACCCCGGCCATGACGGCGGCAGAGACCGCGACGACGCGGCATTCGGAGTGCCGCTGTCCATCCTCCGTTTCGACTAACTGCTACAGGCCGGCCGGCGCCGGTCCTTGAAGCGCGGAAGTACGTCGACGCCGTTCGGTTCGCGGTGGCGGAAGACGTTCAGAATCTTTCTTCCGCTCTAACTCTGGAAGCGGAATGAGTGGCGCCGACGTCAGAACGGCAACATTTGACCCGAAGCCGATATTCCAGTTGCGCATAAGACTGGTCTTACGCCTTGGCGCATATCGTTGAGTGTTGTGCTTCTGCAACCGCGAGCATTGCAGTCTTCAAACACATCGAAAGGATATCGCGGTGATCCCGATTCCGCGCCTTGCGCTTCGCCACTGAGGCTGCAAGTCGGATGACATCCTGGAAATCCAGCGATGTCGTTCCCGTTCGTCCGCTTCACGCCATAGCGTGAAAATAGCCGCGCCGCAGCCTTGATGATGCTTTTCCTTCTCGTTCATGAATAGCTTGTTGACAAATGGGCGCTAAATGTCAATTTGTATAAACAGACGTATAATGTCCAAATGAGCTGGAGACAGCGATGTCTGACGGCGCCAAAGAATCGCCCCTTGTGACAGGGGCTTCACCGGGCGTCGGTGAGGCAACCGTACGACTGCCGCAACGAACATTCCCTTTAGGTGATTAGATCATGACGGTCATTCGGAACATCAATAGACGGCATTTCCTCAAGCTGGGTCTCGCCGCCACCGGCGGCCTGTTGGTCGGTTGCTCGGCGAATATGAAGCCGATGGCGCCCGTTGGGACGCCGGGCGCCTCGGGCCAGATAGAAGCATGGCTGCATTTTGCGCCCGACGGCACGATCACTTTTTTCGTACCGGCATCCGAAATGGGGCAGGGCAGCGAAACCGGCCTGACACAAATCGTTGCGGATGAATTGGATGCGGATTGGCGCAAAATGGTCAGTGTTCTGGCACCCTATGACCAGGTTTTTGCGAAACCCAGCGGATTTCAAGCCACCGGGGGCAGTAACTCGATCAAGAGTTTTTGGGAACCTTTGCGCGAACTGGGAGCGACGGCCCGCACAATGTTGACGGAGGCCGCGGCGGAGAAATGGCAAGTTCCCACAACCAGTCTCAGAACCGAAAACGGAAAAGTCATTCACTCTGATGGCAGAAGTCTGACCTACGGCGATTTGGCCTCAGCCGCAGCGCGGCGCTCACCGCCGTCGTCGCCAAAACTGAAATCTTCGAGCCAGTTCCGGTACATCGGAAAACCAATGCCACGGCGGGACACCGCCAAGAAAATAAACGGCAGCGCGCGATACGGTATCGATGTCCGTTTGCCGGACATGCTTCATGCCGCAGTCGCGCAATCACCGGTATTTGGCGGCAAGCTCACGCAATTCGACGAGGCCGCCGCGATGGCGAGCCCGGGGGTCAAGGCGGTCGTCGAGATTCCAGACGGCATTGCCGTTGTCGCAGACAGTTATTGGCGGGCAAAAAAGGGCTTGGATGCGTTGAAGGCAGTGTTCGACGGCGGCGCCAACACCGCACACAACAGCAAAACCTTTGCCGCGCGTATGCAGGCTTCGCTGTCGGACATGGAAAAGGAGGACTTCGGCAACGCGGACCAGGTTTTGGATGTGCGTTATCAAGTCCCCTTCGTCGCGCATCAGCCCATGGAACCGATGAACTGCACGGCACACGTCACCGACACGTTCTGCAAAATCTGGGTACCGACCCAAAACCAGCACGTTTGCGGGGTGATTGCCAGCGATGTTACCGGTATTCCGCGCGATGAGATCGAGGTGACCACCACCTATCTCGGCGGCGGTTTCGGCCGCCGGCTGGAAGGCGATTTCGTTAGGCAGGCCGTGTTGATTGCCAAGGCGGTGGGCAAGCCCGTGAAAGTGTTGTGGTCACGCGAAGAGGACATGCAGCACGACTTTTACCGGCCGGCGACAGCGGTGCGTATTCAGGTTGGTTTGGATGAACAAGGCCGGCCGGTCGGCTGGAAGAGCAAGCTTGCGGCGACGACGTTCATGCAGCGCATGATCGACGAAAACATACCCGCCATAAGCTGGCTGCCGGTCATGAAACTCATGGGCCATAGCACGGCCAAGGGCGGTCTGCAAAAGTCGGTATTCGAACCAAATCCCTTCCCGTACGAAGTGGGCGATCTGGATATCGACCTGGAGGTCATGGATTTTCATGTGCCGTGCGGTTCGCACCGCTCCGTACAGCATTCTTATTCGGGATTTTACAAAGAGTCCGCCATTGATGAATGCGCCCACGCTGCCGAGCAAGATCCGCTCGGCTACCGCAAGAAACTGATACAAGAGGACCCGCGTTATCATGCGGTCCTCGATCTCGCCGCGACGAAAGCACATTGGGGCAAGGCGCCCAAGGGCCGTTTCCAGGGTATCGCCGTCCATCGTTCCTTCGATACCTATGTCGCGGAGATCGTGGAGCTGTCGGTGGATCGAGAAAAGACCGTCACGATCCACAAGGTCACCTGTGCGGTCGATTGCGGTATCGCCGTCAATCCGAACCTGGTCAAGGCGCAGATTACCGGCGGCGTCCTCTGGGGTTTGGACAACGCCTTTTTCGGCGAGATTTCGATCGACCAGGGCCGGGTGGAACAGAGCAATTTCCATGACTATCCGGTCTTGCGTCTGGCGCAGGCGCCAAAGGTAGACGTCCACATCGTCGATAGTTCGGAAAGTCCCACAGGCGTCGGCGAGCCCGGCGTCCCGCCCATCGCCGCCGCCTTCGCCAACGCGCTCTTCCAGGCGACTGGCGACCGGGTGCGCGACTTGCCGTTCCATAAACACGGCTACAGCCTCTAGGCACAAATTCGACGGGAAAACACACCATGATCGAAATCACGATTAACAACCGCCGTCACAATCTGGATGTTGAGGCCGATACCCCCCTTCTGTGGGTGATCAGAGATACGCTCGGCTTGACCGGGACCAAGTATGGTTGTGGCGTCGGCGAGTGCGGCGCCTGCACCGTGCATATGAACGGCGAGGCCGTCCGTTCCTGCACAATGGAAGTCAGTGACGCCGAAGGCGCCAACGTCACGACCATCGAAGGCCTGTCGGAAGACTCATCCCATCCGGTGCAGCAGGCCTGGCTGGAACTGGACGTACCTCAATGCGGTTACTGCCAGTCCGGACAAATCATGGCGGCCGCTGCCCTGTTGAAAGAGACACCCAACCCCAGCGACGGGGACATCGAGGATGCCATGACGAATATTTGCCGCTGCGGCACCTACAACGGCATTCGGACGGGGATCAAAACAGCGGCCAAAATCATCGCCGCCAACAAAGGCAGTTAGCAAACGATTCGGAAGAGTCGATCATCGCCAAGCCGCCTCGGGACCTTCCTATCATGGTTGCGGTTTACAGAGCGGCCTGTGACAATTCAGTGTGGCGGCTACCCCGCCGCCTGCGCCAGATCTTCTCCGGCCAGGGCGCGCCTGATCAGCGCAACGGTTTCGTCGCGGCCATAAAGCGCAATGAACGAGCCCATGCGCGGCCCCTGCGGCTGGCCGAGCAAAATCTCGTAGCAGGCGCCGAACCATTGGCGTAGCCCTTCGAACGGGTGGCGCTTGCCCACCTCGTAGACCTGGGTCTGGATGTCCTCGGCCGACGCATCGGCCGGCAGGGCTTCCAACTCAGTGACCAGATCCTCCAGCGCCTCGCGCTCCATGTCCGCCGGCGCCCGGTAGTGCTTGTTGGGCTTGACGAAATCCCGGTAGTAGGCGAGCGCGTAGCCGACCAGGCGGTCGAGGATCGGATGGTTTTCCGGCGCGGCGCCCGGCACGTAGCGGCTGATGAAGCCCCACAGAACGGACGCATCCTCGGTGTTACAGACGCTGGCCAGGTTGAGCAGGATGGCGAAGCTGAGCGGCACCTCTTCTTCCGGCGCCGCGCCGTTGTGGATGTGCCACACCGGGTTGGCGAAACGCTCCTTGCCCTCCAACCCATCGAACTTGGACAGGTGCGTCAGATAGTCGTCCACGTTGCGCGGGATGACGTCGAAGTAGAGCCGCTTGGCCTTGCGCGGCGACTGGTACATGAACAGCGATAGGCTTTCCGGCGAGGCATAGGTCAGCCATTCCTCGATGGACAGGCCGTTGCCCTTGGACTTGGAAATCTTCTCGGCGTTCTCGTCCAGGAACAGTTCATAGTTGAAGCCCTCGGGTGGGCGACCGCCGAGGATCTGGCAGATGCGGCTCGACAGGCGCACCGATTCGATCAGGTCCTTGCCGGCCATCTCGTAGTCGACGCCGAGGGCATACCAGCGCATGGCCCAGTCGGCCTTCCATTGCAGCTTGCAGGCGCCGCCGGTCACCGGCACTTCGGTCTTCGTGCCGTCGTCGTCCTCGTAGACGATGGTGCCGGCGTCCTCGTTGCGTTCGATCACCGGCACCTGCAGCACCACGCCGGTGCGCGGGCAGACCGGCAGGAACGGGCTGTAGGTTGCCCGCCGCTCCGCGCCCAGGGTCGGCAGGATGACGTTGATCACCTCGTCGTAATGGCGCAGCACGGCCAGCAGCGCATCGTCGAATTGGCCCGAACGATAACAATCGGTGGACGAGACGAATTCGTACTCGAAGCCGAACTCGTCGAGGAAGGCCCGCAGGCGGGCATTGTTGTGGGCGCCGAAACTGTCGTGGGTGCCGAACGGATCGGGCACCTGGGTCAACGGCTTGCCGAGATGTTCCGCCACCATCTCCTTGTTGGGGATGTTGTCCGGCACCTTGCGCAGGCCGTCCATGTCGTCGGAGAAGGCGAACAGCCGGGTCGGGATGTCCGACAGCACGGCGAAGGCCTGACGCACCATGGTGGTGCGCGCCACCTCGCCGAAGGTGCCGATGTGGGGCAGGCCGGACGGGCCGTAGCCGGTTTCCAGCAGCACGTAATCCTTCGCCTGGCCGTGTTTGGCGACGCGGTCGACAAGCTTCTGGGCTTCGACAAACGGCCACGCCTTGCTGTCCAGGGCGTGTGCGGCGGCGGCGGGATCGATGGTGCTGGTCATGGGACGTCAACGGTTGGCGGTGAAAAGTCGCGGGACACTAGAGCAATTCCTCCTGAAATGGAACCGTTTGACCGGAAAGAACGTATAGCGAACGAATACCGGCGCCGATATACTGCCGGCCATGCCCGGTTCATCCGACCCCGCCCACGCCGCCGACATCCGCATTCCTGCCGTGCCCGTCCTGATCGCGGCCGCCGGCCGCGCCCATCTGCTGACGGCGGACGGCGCCGTCGATGTCCTGGCGCCGGACGACCTGTCAGCGCATTTGGGAAACACCCCGCCGTTGGTCTGCCACGGGCCGGCGACGGCCCGACGGCTGGGCCTGGCCCGGTTTCCGGCACACGATGTCCTGGAATTGTTCGCCTTCGTACGGCCGGCGGTGTTCTGCCTGCCCACGCCCCTGGGGTTGGCACAGGCCCTCGGACTGAAGGTTCCCGCGTCCCTGGAACAACAGGCTCTGACCCTGGTGGCCGCCGCCGGTGCGCTGCTCGGTACCCTGGCCCAATTGGACGCCAAGGAACGGCGTCAATGCGCACGGTTGGCCATGACCATGGCGCGCGCCGGCTGGAACTGGGGCCCGCCGGCCCTGGCGGCGCTGGGCGGCGACATGCCGGCCACGAGCCACGGCGCCGGACTGGACGTTTGGAAAGGCCTGGGCGAGTGGAGCGAACACGCGCCCGAACCGCCGCCGGAAGACGTGCCGGTGTCGGCGGAGGAATCCCGCGAACGCTTGCAGACGCTGCTGCAGGCGGCGCCGGACGATAGCGAGGCCCGGCCGCAGCAACAAACTTACGCGGAACAGGTGGCGGCGGCGTTCGGGCCGCGTGATTCCGCCGGTGCTCCCAACATGGTGCTGGCCGAAGCGGGGACGGGCGTCGGCAAGACGCTGGGTTACATCGCGCCGTCCAGCGTATGGGCGGAGAAGAACGGCGGCGCCGTGTGGATCTCCACCTTCACCAAGAACCTGCAACGGCAGATCGACCAGGAACTGGACCGGCTGTATCCCGACCCGGTGGACAAGCGCCTCAAGGCCGTCGTGCGCAAGGGGCGGGAGAATTATCTTTGCCTGTTGAATTTCGAGGAAGCCGTCGCCCGCGGCACCGGGCGCCAGGGCGACGTCGTCGCCCTGGCCATCATGGCCCGATGGATCCGCGCCAGCCGCGATGGCGACATGATCGGCGGCGACTTCCCGTCCTGGCTGCTGACCTTGTTCGGGGCGAGCCGCTTGACCGAACTGGCCGACCGTCGCGGCGAGTGCATCTATTCGGCCTGCGATCACTACCGCAAATGCTTCATCGAAAAATCGGCGCGGCGGGCCAAACGGGCGGAGATCGTCATCGCCAACCATGCCCTGGTGATGATCCAGGCGGCCATCGGCGCCGGTGACGGGGACCTGCCGTTGCGTTATGTGTTCGACGAGGGCCACCACGTGTTCGGCGCGGCCGACGGCGCGTTTTCGGCCCACCTGACCGGGGCGGAGGCGGCCGAACTGCGGCGCTGGATCTGTGGCGGCGAAGGCCGGCGCAGCCGGGCCCGGGGGCTGGAAAAACGCATCGGCGACCTCGCCAGCGGCGACGACAAAGTCACCAAGGCCATGCAGGACTCCGTCGCCGCGGCCCGCTGCCTGCCCGGCAGCGGCTGGCTGGCGCGCATTTCCGGCGGCGAGGGCTATGGCCCGTGCGAGCGCTTCCTGGCCAAGGTACGGCAGCAAACATTGGCCCGCTGCAACGACCCCGACAGCCCCTACGGCCTGGAGGCCGGCACCAACGACCCGGTCGAGGGCCTGCTGGACGTGGCCGACAAGCTGTCGGCCGCGCTGAATGCGCTGATCACACCGGTCAAGGCGCTGATCCGGCTGCTGGCCGCCCGGCTGGACGACGAGGCGGCGGACCTGGACACGGCCACCCGCCAGCGCATCGAGGCGGCGGCGCGCGGCCTGCAGCGCCGGCTCGACGGGGCCCTCAAACCCTGGTCGGCCATGCTGCAGGACCTGCACGAACACACGCCGGCGGAATTCGTCGACTGGTATTCCCTGTCCCGCAGCGACAGCCGCGAGACCGACATGGGTTATCACCGCCACTGGGTCGACCCCACCCTGCCCCTGGCCAAGACACTGCTGGCCAACGCCCATGGCGTGCTGATGACGTCGGCCACGTTGCGTGACAAAAACCGGTTGGAGCAGGAGGGCTGGGAGGCCGCCGACGTGCGCACCGGCACCAACCACCTGCCGCTGCCGCCCCACCGGGTGTCGCTGCCGTCGCCGTTCGATTACGCCGCGTCGACGCGCATCCTGGTGGTGACCGACGTGCGCCGCGACAATGTCAACCAGGTGTCGGCGGCGTACCGCGAGCTGATGACGGCATCGGGCGGCGGCGCGCTCGGCCTGTTTACCGCCATCTGGCGCCTGCGAGCGGTCCAGAAACGCATCCTGGAACCGCTGGAAGGGGCGGGCATCCCGGTCTATTCCCAGCATGTCGATCCCCTGGACACCGCCACCCTGGTCGACATCTTCCGCGCCGAGGAAGACAGCTGCCTGCTGGGCACGGATGCCGTGCGCGACGGAGTCGACGTGCCCGGCCGGGCGCTCAGGCTGATCGTCTTCGACCGGGTGCCGTGGCCGCGCCCCGATATCCTGCACCGGGCGCGCAAAGCGGCCTTCGGCAAGTCGGCCTATGACGACATGTTGACCCGCCTGAAGCTGAAGCAGGCCTACGGCCGGTTGATCCGCCGGGAGACCGACCGGGGCGTTTTCGTCATGCTCGACGCCATGCTGCCGTCCCGCCTGACGGATGCCTTTCCGCCCGAGGTGGCCATCGAACGGGTGGGATTGGCGGACGCCGTCGATATCGTCGGAAGCTTCACCGGAAATGCCGAACCGGACGTTCGGGGAGCCTTGAAAATCTGACTTGTGGCGCCGGGGTTTCTCCCCATATGTTGGCGCATATCGAATTCGGAGTTTCTTCAATGACCACGACCATCAGCGCCCAAACCGCCCTCGTCTACGCCATGGTTCTGACTTCGGCCGCCGACAGCGATATGACCGATCAGGAGTTGCAGACCATCGGCGACGTGACCCGCACACTGCCGGTCTTCGCCGACTTCGACATGTCCAAGCTGACGGCGGCGTCGGAAGACTGCGCCAGCCTGCTGCAACAGGAAGAGGGTCTGGAAACGGCTTTGGGACTGGTCCGCGAAGCCCTGTCGCCTGCCTTGCGGGAAACCGCCTATGCCCTGGCCTGCGAAGTGGCCGCCGCCGACGGCCGGGCCGGCCAGGAGGAATTGCGCCTGCTCGAGATGATTCGTCATCAGCTCGACATCGACCGCTTGGTCGCCGCCGGCATCGAGCGCGGCGCCCGGGCCCGGCACGCCACCAAATAAATCTACCGGCGATGTCGGAACAGACGCACTTCGGCATCCTTCGATGAGCGGTCCGGCTGCGCAAACCGTCGGCTTCATCGGTCTCGGGCTGATGGGCAAGCCCATGGCGCGTCACCTGCATGCGGCCGACGTCAACACCATCGTTTACAACCGCAGCCGCGGGTCGCTTGACGAACTGGTGGCGGAAGGCATGAGCGGCGCCACGTCGCCGCGGGATCTGGCCCGACAGGTGGGCGACGGCGTCATTATTGTTTGTGTCACCGACACGCCATCGGTGGAGACCGTGCTGCTGGGAGAAAGCGGCATCGAGCACGGATTGCAGCCGGGGGCGCTGGTAATCGACATGGGCACGACGGCGGTCGATGCGACCCGGCGGTTCGCCGACGAAGTATCCAGGGCTGGGGGCGACTATGTCGACGCGCCGGTATCGGGCGGGCAGGTCGGCGCCCAGGCGGCGACGCTGTCGATCATGGCCGGCGGCACGGAAGCCGCCTTCGCGCGCGCCATGCCGTTGTTCGCGATATTGGGCGATCGGGCAACGCACGTAGGCGATATCGGTGCCGGTCAAATCGCCAAGACCGCCAATCAGATGATTGTTGCATTGACGGTTGATGCGATCGCCGAGGCCTTCTCCTTGGCCAAACGGGCCGGCGTCGAACCGGCCAAGGTACGAGAAGCGCTCGCCGGCGGTTTCGCCGACTCCACCATTCTCGGACTGCAGGGACAGCGTATGATAGACGGTGCCTTCGAACCGGGGGGGCGCGTAACCGTGCAGCGCAAGGATGTGGCGCAGGCCCTCGATCTTGCCCGCCAGCTCGGCATCCGTTTGCCGGCGACGGAACTGAATCTCTCCTTGTGGGACAGGCTGATCGAAGAAGGTGACGGCAGCCTCGATCACTCGGCCATCATCAGGCTGTACGACCGTGCCATTGACGGCGACTGATTGCGCTTCCGATCAAATCGAATTTATCCGGCAGTTCCATTCCGGCGCCGGTTGGTCCGCACTAGGTCGGGTCAACGGCTTACAAAGCTTCGTTGTTAACCGATTTGGCGGGCATACGGCCGGTCACCGCGACGGAAGGCAGGTGCACCGTTACTGCAGTCCCTTCACCGTAGCAACTGTGTAAATCCAGGCTGCCGCCGTGTAGTGCGACAATGCGTTCGCACAGCGGCAGTCCCAGTCCAACGCCGCCGTTCTTGCGGCTCATGGCGGACTCAACCTGCTCGAACGGCTGCAGGACCCGTTCGATATCGCTTTCGGGAATGCCTTCTCCGTCATCACACACCTCAAGGCGCAGCCACCCGTCCCGCGCGGCGTCTTGATCGACCTTTAAATCGACGCTTCCGCCCGGCGGCGTAAACTTGATGGCGTTCGACAACAGATTGATCACCACTTGACGCAGCAAGCGGGTATCGCCCCTGACCCGTGGTACGACGTCACAACATCGTACGTTCAAGCCGATCTTCTTTTCCAACGCCAGCGGGCGCACGATGCGCACCGCTTCTTCCGCCAGCATGTGCGGGTCACACTCAACGGCACGGGCATCCTCATGGCCGGATTCGATCCGCGCGATATCGAGAATGTCACTGATGATTTCCAGCAAGTGAGACGCGCTGGTTTCGATATCCTTGCTGTATTCGCGATAGTTGGCATGACCGAGAGGGCCGAAAGTCTCGTTGCTCATCATCTGCGAAAAACCGATGACCGCATTTAGCGGGGTGCGCAGTTCGTGGCTCATGGTCGCCAGGAACTCCGACTTTGCGCGGTTGGCGCTTTCGGCCGCGTCCTTGGCCCAGCGCAATCGCTTGAGGCTGTATTCGTACAGATTGATGTAGGTGAGCGCCATGACCGTGATGTAACCGGCAGCCGACAGGATCAGCACCAGGTTCATGCCGGCCCCGGCCGTGTCGGCCTTGAAAGCGTTGGGGAACTCGAACCCGCTGGCATACAACGCGGCAAAAACAGCGAAACAGGCCATGAGTGCCACGATGCCGATGATGCGATACCAGCCACGAACGAAAAACACGCAAACGATCGGAACGGTCAGGGCCCAGGGCAGAGCCGGCGACGCCACGCCGCCACTGTGATAGGTAACGAAGAAAATCAGCAACTGGAAGTGCAGCAATGAAAACAGGGCGATTTCTTCGTACCGGCCCGTCCTGCGCAGCAGAAATGGAAAACTGAGAAAAAACAGGACGCCCAGCGTCAAACCCCAGGATGCGAAGCCCGGTTGGACGTGCACCAGATAGCCCGCTACGACGGCCCCGAACGGCGGTCCCGCCACGTGACTGACAAGAAACGCGCGAATGCGGCGCAGACCTTCCTTATCGGTCTTCAGTTGATCGGGAATGAACCAGTCCAACCCCCCGATGAACCATGTCGCGGCTGTTGCGTAGATCGACATGAGGGCAGTTCCTTGTTCGACCCTTTAATTATCGATGCCCGTTAAGTGTCATCCGATGTCGTTCTACTAATAAGGAAGAAAATAAACCATTAACAACGCAAAATTCTTCTTATTCCCGTAATAGTTTATTAAACATGTCAAATTACGGTTACTGAATAACAACGACGATTTCTTGGGGGTTGGCTGCGTATTAGCCAGCAAAACGCGTATGTACGTACATAATCGCACGCAGCACGAAAGTGTTCGCGCAAAAGGGAGGGCCTGTCTCGAGTTGCCGGCATTGGCCGCCCGCATCGATCGCCATTACGCCCAGTACGGTGACGGCCATATCACCTGTGGCCGCAAACCCGGACCAGACGACATTCAACTGGCCACCAACGACTATCTCGCCTTGACCCGCGATGGTCGGATTCTGGAAAGCCAGCTCGGCGCCCTGGCAACCCCGGACCAGGAAGTCTACATGTCGGGCGTATTCGTTCAGTATCTTGAGGCACAGCGCAAACTGGAACGTCAATTCGCGTCATTTGTCGGCAGCGAAGACGCCGTTATTTGCCAATCGGGGTTTTCCGCGAACGAGGGCCTGATTCAGAGCATCGCCGATCCGACCACGCCGGTGTATCTCGACATGTTCGCGCATGCGTCATTGTGGCAAGGCGCGCGGGCCGCACAGGCGCCCGCCCATATGTTCCGGCACAACGATGTCGATCACCTGCGATCCCAGGTCCGTCAACATGGCCCAGGCGTCGTGGTGGTCGACAGTATCTACAGTATCAGCGGCGACGTCTGCCGCATCGAGGACGTTCTCGATGTCTGCGAAGAGGAAGGCTGTACGCTGGTAGTCGACGAATCCCACGCCATCGGCATTTTGGGCGAACGCGGTCAAGGTTTGGTGGCGTCGCTGGGCCTGGGCGATCGTGTGCCGTTTCGCACGTTCAGCCTGTCCAAGGCCTTTGTCGGACGTGGCGGAGTCATTTGTGCATCAAGCCGGTTCGTTGACTACTTCCGATACGAATCCTGGCCGGCGATCTTCAGCTCGGTGATATTGCCGTGGGATATCGCCCGCTTTGCCCGCACGCTGGAGGTCATCCAGGATGCGACGGAGTCGCGGCGCCGCTTGTTCAGACTGGCGGACCAGGTGCGCGGCAACCTGATCGATTCGGGTTACGACGTCAGCACCTCGCAAACGCAAATCATTCCGCTTGTCGCCGGACCGGAGGAACGCACGAAACAACTACGGGACGCGTTGGAAAGCCGTGGCGTTTTCGGTTCGGTATTTTGTGCGCCGGCGACGCCGCGCAACCGCTCGCTCGTTCGCCTTTGCATCAATGTCGGTCTAGGCGACGACGACGTGGTCCGCTTGATCGACGTCTGCAAGCAGATCCGTCCCCAGGTTCAACCGGAAACCTGGCCTTCCCTGTTCCGGCACAGGAATTCCGGCTAGAGCGGACCGCCTTACTCAAGCTAGTCCTCACCGAGGACAGTGCGTAATGTCTCGGCCAGTTGTTCCCGTTGAAAGGGCTTGTTCAACAACACCCGGCCAGGCGCGACAGTGCCACTCGGTTGACTGGATTCGGCTAGGTATCCCGACATGAACACGAACGGCAGCGCCGGATTGCTCGATTTCATTTGCTCGGCAAATGCCAGGCCGCTCGTTCCACCGGGAAGCACGACACCGGACATCACCAGCGCGATATCGCGATGCCGGCCAATCATCTCGCGTGCCTGTGCCGCGTCTTCCGCTTCGATTGCGCGATAGTTCAAACCGCGCAGCATGTCCACGGCCAGTTCCCGAACGTCGGGATTGTCTTCGACCAGCAATATGGTCTCTCCCATGCCGTGCGGCGGATCATCGGAAGTGGTAGCGGGAATCGAATTACCCGCATGTTCGGGTCGAGGAAGATAGAGTTTGACTGTCGTGCCGCGACCGGCTTCGCTGTCGATGGAGACGTGCCCACCCGATTGCTTGGCAAAGCCATACACCATCGACAGACCCAGGCCGGAGCCTTGCCCCACCGATTTGGTGGTAAAAAACGGCTCGAACGCCTGCGCGGCCGTATCGGGCGACATACCGGCACCGTCGTCTTGAACCGAAATGACGACATAGTCCCCCGCGACCATTTCCGGGTGACGGGAAACGTAGGCATCATCGAGGTGTTCGTTGCCGCCCGAAATACGCAGCCGGCCGCCGTCGGACATGGCGTCACGCGCATTGACGGCCAAATTCAATAATGCGTCTTCCACTTGTCCCGGATCCGCCCAGGCGGGCCAAGTACTTGGCGGAAAGCAGGTGTCCAACTCGATGGTCTTACCAAGGGTGCGCGACAGCAGGCTTATCATACCCTGCACGAGATCGGCCACGTTCAAAGCCTGCGGCTGCAAGGGCTGACGCCGAGAAAACGCCAAAAGGCGTTGCGTCAATTCCGAACCACGCGTAGACGCCCGAATAATGGCGTCGACAAGTTTGTCCCGGCCGAGACGTTCCGCCAGCAACTCGGCATTACCCATGATGACCGCGAGCAAATTGTTGAAGTCGTGGGCGACACCCCCGGTTAGCTGGCCCACCGCTTCCATTTTCTGTGCCTGCACCAAACGGGCCTCCGCCTCCCGAATCTCGGTCATGTCCGTGGTCAGGCTGCAAATGCCGTTGATCAAGCCGTCCCCGTCGCGCATGGGAAACTTCTGGCTGAGAAAGAAATGGGTGCGACCGTCCAGTTCCTCCTTTACTTCATTCTGGTAAGGCTCTCCCGTCTCCACCACACGCCGGTCGGCGGACATGTAAATATCGGCGATATCGGCCGGCAGATAGTCAGCCGTGGTCGTACCGAAGAACGATTCGACCGGAACATTCTGCTGCTCGGCGACATTGGTGCTGATGGCGAGGATGCGGCCCTCGGTGTCCTTGATCACGATCTCGATCGGGCTGTTTTCCAAAATGGATTTGATCCAGGCGTCGCGTGTGCGGGTTTCCTCTTCCGACCGGTTCAATTCCTCGATCTTGTTCTTCAGGGCCCGGTTCACGGCCTCCAACTGCTCGGTCCGTTCGACGACCTTGCGTTCGAGGTGTTCACGGGCATCCTCCAGATCCTGCTCGGCCTTTTTCCATTGCGTGATGTCTTCGACATATCCTTCCAGGAATTGGACGACGCCGTCGGAATCACACACCGAATAGATATGCTGCCGTACCCAGCGCCGCTCGCGGCTTTTGTGGCGGTAGATTTCACACTCATAGCCGTCCACCGCGCCATGGACGTCCATCAACTCTTGCATGACAGTACGGTCGATGGGATCGACATAGACCTCTTCGGGAACGTTCCCGACGGCGCTCAGAAGCTCTTCCTCGCTGTCATAGCCATGCAGTTTGACCGCGGCGGGATTGGCGTTGACGTATCGTCCGTCGGGTGTCGAGCGGAAAATACAGATGGAGGCGTGTTCGTAGAGACGCCGATAGTCGTCTGCACCAAGCACCTGTGCAAGAGGGCGAAACGGTCGGGCTTTGCGGTCTGGCATTCCGATCTCTCAAACGTACTCGACAACTGTGCCGCGTTCCCACACGGGAACGCCTCCCGTTGATGCTGGATTACTTCGCCATTCGAAAACGCTTACACGGAGAAACAAAATGGCCTGAGAATGTAGATTGTAGACTCTGAAAAAGGAAATTTTGCCCGACAATTGACCCGGATTCCGGTCATTTTTCCCCTAATTGGATTAGTAGATCTACAAATTTTCTACTACCAATAGATTAATCCTTCGGTCCGATACGGTGGCGGAGCCCGCTTGCAACCGGTCGGCCGGTCCGTCTCCGTCAGGTCAAGGCGTTCAGCCACTCACCGATCCGGGCTACGGCTTCGTCCCAGTTTTGCCGTTCGGTGCGGCCGGATGCCCTGCGCGGTTTGAGATTGTGATCGCCATCCTCGGACCAATGGAAAGCAATCGAATCCGACAAGGCATAGCCGTCGACGTCGCTCCGTGTGCCGAACGGGTCGCGGGTGCCCTGGACGATCAGGCCGGGTGTTTTTAGATCCGCAAGATGTTCGGTTCGGGGCCTCTCCGGTTTGCCGGGCGCGTGAAATGGATAACCCAAACAAACCAGTCCCGCGGCGCCCACCTCGTCGGCGATCAGGCTGGCCATGCGCCCGCCCATGGATTTACCGCCGACGACCAGCCGGGCACCGGTGCCGAGGTCGGCCGCCACCGCCCGCCACGTGTCCAGCAGCACCGGCTGGCGATCGGGCGGCCGTTTCTTGCCGGTCTCGCGCCGGCCCGCCATATAGGGAAACTCGAAGCGCACCACCCGCCGGCCATCGCCGGACAGGCCTGCGGCAAAGGCATCCATGAACGGGCTGTCCATGGGCGCGCCCGCGCCGTGCGCCAATGCGATGACGGTTTCAGCCGACTTGGGGCCGTTGGTTAGATACTCCATGACACCTCCGATTGGCGGAACACTCGGCAGGCGGTAGGATGCCCTCTATGACAGACATTTCCGACCCGCCGGTGTCCGGTGCCGACCGCATTCCCGTCACCGTTATTACAGGCTTTCTCGGCAGCGGCAAGACGACGCTGCTCGGCAAATTGCTGCCGCGGCCGGATATGGGCGAGACGGCCGTGATCATCAACGAGTTCGGCGAAATCGGACTGGATCACGAACTGATCGCCACGTCCGATGAAGACATGGTCGTGCTCAACAGCGGATGTCTGTGCTGCACCGTGCGGGGAGATTTGATCAACACCCTGCGCGATCTGTTCCTGAAACGGGTCCGCGGCGAAGTACCGGCTTTCGAGCGCCTGCTGGTGGAAACCACCGGCCTGGCCGACCCGGCGCCGGTGTTGCATACGTTGATGAGCGACCCCCTGGTGTCCGCCCGCTACCGGCTGGACGGCATCGTGACCACCATCGACGCCGTCAACGGCAACCGGCAGTTGGACGAACATGTCGAGTCGGTCAAACAGGCCGCCGTCGCCGACCGGCTGCTGATCACCAAACCGGATCTTGTCGACGGCGGCCAACTGGCCGCTCTTGTCACCAGACTGGCAGGCATCAACCCGGCCTCCAAACCGCGAACCGTGGCGCACGGCGACGTGGAGCCGTCCGCGCTTTTCGGGGCCGGTCTGTTCGACCCGTCACGCAAGACGGTCGATGTGCAGAACTGGCTGCACGATGAGGCGTACCGGCAGGAACACTCCGGCCACCATCGCGGCCACGACCACCATCCGCACGACCCCAACCGGCACGACGACCGCATCGCGTCGTTCTGCCTGACATTCGACACGCCCTTCGATTGGGATCGGCTGGCCATGTGGCTCGATTTCCTTGCCGGCTTTCGCGGCGAGGACCTGTTGCGGATCAAGGGTATCGTCAATGTGGACGGCCTGGACGGTCCCGTCGCCATCCATGGCGTGCAGCATTTGTTTCACCCGCCGGCGGCGTTGGACGGCTGGCCCAGCGAAGACCGGCGGTCACGCATCGTTTTCATCACCCGGGATCTGGACCGCGGCGTTATCAAGCAGACGCTAAAGGCCATGATGCCGGAAAAGGCCGCCGAAGCGGCAGCATAAACAGGACAGGGATATGGACTTCGCGACACTCAAACTGAAACCCAGCCCCAATCAATTTCTGCTTTGCCCGGACGGGTTCGGCAACGCCAAACCGCATGCTGCCAGTCCCGTATTTGACGCGCCGCCGTCGGAGTTGGCGCAAAAGGTCATCGATGTCGCCCTGGCCGAACCGCGCACCGAATTGGCGGAAGGTTCGGCCGCGGAGCTTCGGTTCCGCTTGGTTCAGAAATCCGCATTGTTCCGATTTGCCGACGACATCGATGTGCAAGTCGTGCCGCAGGACGGCAGCAAATCCGCGCTGGCCGTGTACAGCCGGTCGCGGGTCGGCTATTCCGATCTCGGGGTCAACCGCAAACGGGTCGAGCGCTGGCTCGGCAAACTGACTTAGGCCGCGCGCCGGACCGGCGATCAATCGCCCGTCGGCTGGTATTGGTGTGTGATTTCACCCTTGGCCGCGGCATAGGCGGCCTCGGGATCACCGCCGTGCACCTCCAAGGCGTCGAATCCGCACCGTTCCATGAAGACGAACTGGTCCCTGAGAACGTTGCCGACGGCGCGCAATTCACCGGCAAAGCCCAATCGTTCCCGCAGCAGGCGGGCGTAGGAATAGGCCCGCCCGTCGGCGAATTTGGGGAACTCCAGGGCCACCAGGGAAAACCGGGCGAGATCGTCGGCGATCAGGCTGGGCGGCTGGTCGCTCGCCAGCCGCACGCCGAGCGGTGCGTTGCGGCCGTCCAGCCGGTCCTTTTCCTCGAGCCAGCGTTCGTAGTCGAGAATGACGGGTTCGCCTTCGGGCACCGGACTTTCGCCGGAAATCTGGATCCACGGGTCGTCCGCCAACCGGCCGTTCCTAAGCAGAGCCATACACCGCCTCCTTGAACGGCCGCACGCCGGCGCGGCGGAACGTGTCGATGAACCGCTCGCCGTCATCGCGGATGTCGAGATAGCGGTGGATCAGCGTCTTCACCGCGGCGACGACGCCGTCGTCGTCGAAACCGGGCCCGATGATCGTGCCGATATTCGCATCCGGTCCGGCGTCTCCGCCGAGCGTGATCTGATAGTTCTCGGTGCCGCGCCGGTCGACCCCGAGAATGCCGATATGGCCGACATGGTGATGGCCGCAGGCGTTGATGCAGCCGGAGATCTTGATCTTCAGTTCGCCGATGTCGTGCTGCTTGCGCATATCGTCGAACAGGCTGCTGATCCGCTGCGATACGGGAATCGACCGGGCGTTCGCCAAGGCGCAATAGTCGAGGCCCGGGCAGGCGATGATGTCGGACACCAGACCCTCGTTGGCGGTCGCCAGCCCGATCGCCTGCAACGCCTGCCACAGGGCGAACAAATCGGCCCGGCGGACATGGGCGAACACCAGGTTCTGCTCATGGCTGACCCGGATCTCGCCGAGGCTGAACCGGTCGGCCAGATCCGCGACGGCATCCATCTGTTCCGCCGTCGCATCGCCGGGAATGCCGCCGACCGGCTTCAACGATACCGTGGCGATGGCATACCCGGGTTGCTTATGGGCATGAACGTTGCGCGTCACCCACAGGTCGAAGTCCGGATTCGCCACGCGGGCGGGTTCGAACCCGTCGGACGCGGCGGCCGCGTCCTGGTAGGGCGGCAGCGCGAAGTCGGCGCGGATGGCCGCGACCGTATCCACCGGCAGCACCAACGGTCCATCCTTGATGTGCCGCCATTCGTCCTCGACCAGTTGCGTGAATTTCTCCACACCGGTTTCGTGCAGCAGGATCTTGATGCGCGCCTTGTACTTGTTGTCGCGCCGTCCGAGCATGTTGTAGACGCGCAGTATCGCCTCCAGGTACGACAGCATGTCCTGCTCGGGCACGAAGTCGCGGATGGTTTTGGCGACCATGGGCGTGCGTCCCTGCCCGCCGCCGACAACCACCTCGAATCCGATCCGGTCGCCGCTCTCGCCGCCCTTGCGCAGAATGAGTCCGATGTCGTGAAAGCGCGTTGCCGCGCGGTCGGCCGGCGATCCGGTGACCGCGATCTTGAATTTGCGCGGCAGGAAGGTGAACTCCGGATGCAGGGTGGACCACTGGCGAATGATCTCGCCGTAGATGCGGGGATCGTCCACTTCGTCCGCGGCGACACCGGCGAAATGATCGGCGGTGACGTTGCGGATGCAGTTGCCGCTGGTCTGGATGGCGTGCATGTCCACATCGGCCAATTCGCCTAGGATGTCCGGAATGTCGATCAGTTTCGGCCAGTTGAACTGCACGTTCTGGCGCGTCGTGAAGTGTCCGAAGCCCTTGTCGTAGCGCCGGGCGATATGCGCCAGCCGGCGCATCTGGTCCGACGACAGGGTGCCGTAGGGAATGGCGACGCGCAGCATGTAGGCATGCAGTTGCAGATACACGCCGTTCATCAGGCGCAGGGGCTTGAATTCGTCTTCGCTGAGATCGCCATCCAGGCGACGGCGGACCTGGTCGCGGAATTGCTCGACCCGTTGACGCACGAAGTCGCGGTCGATGTCGCGGTATTGATACATGGATTTACTCTTGGTCAGTCGCCTACGGCGTAGGCCTGCGATGGAAGTGCGGCCAGGGCGACGGTCGGACCGGACGCCCGGATGCGTTCACGCAGCCGGACCGGTTCGAACAGCCCGTCGGCAATGACGGCATCGATGAAGTACGGGTCAACCACATGATGATCCTCCGCCGATTGCTGGCCATGCAGATGCAGCTTTTCGCGGCCTGCGTCGTCGTGGGCGCCGGCGGCCAATGCGATATCCGGCGACCAGGACCCGTCGCTGCGGCAATAGACGGCCAGTCCATCGGTCAGCCGGTTCGCAGTCATGACTTGATATACGGGGGACACGGACATGGGTCTCTCCTTTACGAGGCAGTCTGTTGCAGATGGCTGCGCCATTGCGGCGCATCGGCGAGGGTTGTGACGGATCCGATAACGAGCAACGCCGGCCCTTGAATGGTTTCCTGATCGACCATGAGCGGAAGATCGCTCAGCACACCGCGGAAGATCCGTTGATCCGCCCATGTGCCGCGGTCGACGATCGCGGCCGGCGTGAACGGAGACATGCCCGCCGACACCAGCCGGGAAACGATGTCTCTCACCCGCGCCAGGCCCATGTAGACGACGATGGTGCGCTCGCCGGTTGCCAGGCCGGACCAGTCGGTTTCGGCACCGCCATCCTTGGCGTGGCCGGTGACGAACACGACCTGGCTGGCATGGTCGCGATGGGTCAGCGGAAAACCGGCGGCCGCCGCGCAGCCCGCCGCCGACGTAATGCCCGGGACCACGGTGGCATCAATACCATGGTCACGGAGATATTCGAGTTCCTCGCCGCCACGGCCGAACGTGTTGGGGTCGCCGCCTTTCAGACGGACCACGCGCTGACCCGATTGCGCCCGCGCCACCATGAGGGCGTTGATGCCCTTCTGGCCCATGCGGTGGTCGCCGGGGGCCTTGCCGACATCGATCAATTCGGCATCGCGCCGCGCCAGGCCGAGCACGCCGGGACCGGCCAGCCGGTCGTAGAGAATGACGTCGGCCTGCGACAACAGACGATGGGCCTTCAACGTCAGCAGATCGGGATCGCCCGGTCCGGCACCGACGATGTCCACGCGCCCGCCGGCTGCCGAGTGGTCGAATTCGAATGTGTTGAGAGCGGCGATCATATCCTGCCGGGCTTCGGCCAGTTGACCCGCCTGCGCCTTGGCCGCGACCGGGCCGTCGATGATCCGGTTCCAGAACCGCCGGCGTTCGACGGAATCGGAGACATGGGATGCGACCGTTTGCCGGAACTCGGACGCCAGGTCGGCGACCCGGCCGATGCCGTTCGGCAAGATACCTTCGATCACCCGGCGGATGCGTTGCGCCAACAGCGGCGACGCCCCGCCGGTGGAGATCCCCACCGTCACGGAACCCCGGTCGACGATGGCCGGGAACGTCACCGTGGACAGGTCGGGGCGGTCAACGACATTGACGATGCGCCCGTCGGCCCGAAGCAGGGCCGAAATGCGTTCGTCTTCGTCGCGGCGCGATGTCGCGATGACGAACAAAACCGCATCGTGCAATGACCGCCGGATGACATCGGGCGTCAAAGCCGCCGCGTCGAAAGGCGCTGTGGTGGCGTGCGCGTCAGACAAGGACTGGAAAGGCTGATCGCCCGAACGGTCGGGAATCCACATAACCGTGGCCCCCGCGCCGAGCAGCAGGCGCGCCTTGGCCGCCGCCGCGGCGGACGACCCGATCAAGACGGCCCGGCGGCCCGTCAAGTCGATGGAAAGCGGTAGTTGCTGCATGTGCCCCGATCCAGACCGAACGCAATGAATATCTCCACAGTAAATATGTTTGATCTGTATAATGTCAAAAGAAATTTGTAGAATAATTATTTATACATAAATCTAGTGTATATAACTTAGAAATTGCCGGTTTTATGCAGTTATCGGCGACTAACCGGCGTTTCCAGATGTCATAAATTCGCCTTATTTTTGCAAAATTTAGGTCTTGAACAACTTTTAGGCTGCGGCGAATTGTGAAGATGGGCCATCACCCGGCATGGACCTTCACGTGACCGAAAGGCGAACACATTGCTGACCACCGCCCAATCCGCCGCTCATCCCAAACCCGTCCGCATTAACGGATTTGCCGTGCGTTTGGCGGAATCCACGGACGAACTGGATGCCGCCCAAGAACTGAGATATGAGATCTTCTACCGGCAGATGGGCGCTTCCCCATCGCCGGAGATGGCGGCGCGGGGCCGGGATTTCGATCGCTACGACGAGATCTGCGACCATCTGTTGGTGTTGGACGAATCGGACCCGGACGCCCCGCCCAAAATCGTCGGCACCTACCGGCTACTGCGCCGGTCCGTCGCCCTCAACCACGGCGGGTTTTACAGCGCCGACGAATACGACCTGAGCAGCATAAAGACCTACCCGGGAGAGATTCTGGAACTCGGACGTTCGTGCGTCGACGCCGCCTATCGCGGCCGCGCCATCATGCAATTGCTGTGGAAAGGCATCGCCGACTACGTCGTCACCCACGACATCGGCTTGATGTTCGGCTGCGCCAGCTTCCACGGCAACGATCCCGCCGATGTCGCCGGATATCTGTCCTATCTGCATCACTTCCATCTGGCGCCGGAACGGTGCCGCCCTGTGGCCTTGCCCGAACGCTATTGTTCCATGGACTTGATCGCCAAAGACGATATCAATCCGGTTCGGGCGCTGGCCAAGTTGCCGCCTCTGGTCAAAGGGTATCTGCGTCTCAATGGCTTTGTCGGCGACGGCGCCGTCATTGACCACCAGTTCAATACGGTTGACATATGTATGCTCGTAGAGATGAAGCAGGTGTCGGAGAAATATTACCGGCACTATATCGGGACGACGACGCCGGCGGGTCTGAACTAGCGGCGGAGTATTCGGTGCTGCGCGGTATTGCGCGCGGTGCGGTCTTTCTGTCGTTTACCGGGCTGATGATCGCCGTGTACGTGGTGAGCATGACGCTCAATGACCGCTTGCGGCGCGGCGCGGCGGAACTGTGGTTCGCCGTGTGCTGCAGCCTGACGGGGCTGAAAATCGACGTCCGTGGTCTGCCGGCGTCCGGCCGGCAGGTGGTGTTCGCCTGCAACCACGTCTCGTACCTGGACATCCCCGTGCTCGGGTTTCTGCTCGACGCAGTCTTTGTCGCCAAAAGCGAAGTGGCGTCCTGGCCCCTGTTCGGCTTGATCGCCCGCCTCGGCCGGACGGTGTTTGTCGACCGGGATCCGCGGCGCGCCCGGAACCAGGCGGGAGACATCCGAAAGCGCCTGCATCACGGCGCCAGCATGGTGCTGTTTCCCGAAGGCACCAGCAGCAACGGTCATTCCGTCCTGGCGTTCAAAAGCGCCCTGTTCGAGGCGTTCCGGAGCGCCGATAGCATCGACAAGCCCGTATGGGTACAGCCGGTCTCCATCGCCTATGTCCGGTCGGCCGGCGGCGAAACCCTGCGGCTCGGCCTGGAGGACGCCTACGCCTGGCACGGCGACATGACGCTGGCGCCGCATCTGTTCAAGGCGCTGTGCCTGCGTGGCGCCACCGTGGACGTGACGTTCCACGAGCCCGTCCGCGTGTCCCGTTTCGACAGCCGCAAGGATCTGGCCAATCACTGTCAGGGGCAGGTCGCGGAAGGCGTTCGGGACGCGCAGTTGCGGGAAGCCTACCGGGTGTATCGCCGCATCACCGACTGACCGGTTGCATCGACGGGGCGATCAGCAGGGTCGCGTGGGCCGGCATGCTTCTGGTACGCGACGGTGGAGCGATCAGAGAGCCGGTCTGGAGCGGGCGAAGGGAATCGAACCCTCGTCGTAAGCTTGGGAAGCTTCTGCTCTGCCATTGAGCTACGCCCGCCGGGACCGGTCATGGGTTGTACCGTATTCCGGGGCCGGGATCAAAGCCGCATCGCCGTGAATCGCGCCGTCGCGGGCACCAATTCGCCTCTTCTCGAAACGATCACAGTTTGTTGAGAACCTCGCCCTTCGGTTGACAGGAGTCCCCATGGTCATAGATTTGCTTCATCGTCGTGGCGAGCAGGCTTGTCGCGTCATCCCGTTTTTGCCGCCAGGAGCATATCTTGAGTACTGGAAGCGCTGCGACCGCCGAAACCGTCCCTGTCCTTGATCCCGCCAAGTTCCGCGATCCTTTGGTAACGGCCAAAGGCGAGAAGCGAGCCTCCGTCGCGCTCAAGCGCCTGGAGACGCTGTGGTTCAACACGGGCACGCTGTGCAATCTGACCTGTTCGCACTGCTATATCGAATCCAGCCCGACCAATGACAGCCTGGTCTATCTGACCCTCGACGAAGTGGCGCGCTATGTGGACGAGCTCGATGCCATGCCGGCCGAGACGCGACCGCTGGAGATCGGATTCACCGGCGGCGAGCCGTTCATGAACCCGGACCTCATCAAGATGCTGGATCTGGTGCTGTCGCGCGGCTACGAGGCACTGGTGCTGACCAACGCCATGCGGCCGATGATGAAAGTCGCCCCGGCGCTGCTGGCGGTCAAACAAGCCCATGGCGACAAACTGACACTGCGCATTTCGGTCGATCACTATTCCGAATCCGGCCATCAGTACGAGCGGGGAGAAAACAGCTGGTCGCGGGCCCTGGATGGGGTGCGGTGGCTGTCGGAAAACGGTTTCGCCATCAACATCGCCGGCCGCACGTTCACCGGCGAATCGGAACAGCAGTTGCGCGATGGCTACGCGCGGCTGTTCGCCGAGTTGAACATCGACGTGGATGCCGACAACCACCGGGAGCTGGTTCTGTTTCCCGAGATGGACCCCACCGTCGACGTGCCGGAAATCACCGAAGCCTGCTGGGGCATCCTGGGCGTGTCGCCCGACGCCATGATGTGCGCGTCCTCGCGCATGATCGTCAAACGCAAGGGCGAGGACGATCCGGTGGTTCTGCCCTGCACGCTGCTGCCCTACGACAGCCAGTTCGAAATGGGACGGACCCTGGCCGACGCCGCCGGGTCGGTGCATCTGAACCATCCCCATTGCGCCAAGTTCTGCGTGCTGGGCGGCGGATCCTGCTCCGTCGCCGAGTGACGCGCGCACCATGGCCAAAACGCAGCACCTGGGACACATCGACGAACCGCTTTTGATCTTCGGCGGCCCGTACAGCAATCTGCAGGCGACCGAAGCCATACTGGCCGAAGCACGCATGCTGAACATCCCGTTTCGTCGCGTTATCTGCACCGGGGACGTCGCCGCCTATTGCGGCGACCCGCAGGCCTGCAGCGACATCATCCGGGCTGCCGGCATTCACGTGGTGAAAGGCAATTGCGAGGAGTCCTTCGGCGTCAATGCCGAGGATTGCGGCTGCGGCTTCGACGAAGGATCGACATGCGATCAACTGTCGGCGCGCTGGTACGCCTATGCCCAAGACAGTCTGGATACCGCTGCCTGCCGGTGGATGGCGGATTTACCCGACGCCGTCACCTTCCGCATGGCGGAACGAACGGTGTTCGTCACCCATGCGACGGCGACGTCCAACAACCGGTTTGTCTTTGCCTCGACTGCGGATACGGTCAAAGCGGCCGAATTGGACGCAGCGGGCGCCGACGCCATCATTTGCGGTCATTCGGGCCTGCCGTTTACGCAGCCGTTGGGCGACCGTCTGTGGCACAATGCCGGAGTCGTCGGCATGCCGGCCAACGACGGCACGCCGCGGACCTGGTTCAGCGTCGTCACGCCCGCGCCCGGCGGCATTCATTTCGCCCATCGCCCCCTCGAATACGACCATGCCGGCGCCGCCCGGCGCATGCGCGACCACAATCTGCCGGAAGAATACGCGTCATGCCTCGGCACGGGATTGTGGGACAACTGCGATATCCTGCCCGAGGCGGAAACGGCCGCCCAGGGCCAAGAAATAACCCCTGGTTCGCATCTATGGCCGGCGGCGGAAGCCGTGCGGCACGCGGGTGTCGCCGCCGAATAGACTTGACCGGCCGGGGCCGGCGGAGTATCTAGACCGTCCGTGGAGATTTGAGCCGACCGGCTTGCGACCACGTTAAACAATCCGCTAAAAGGTCGGGAGTTGTAGGAACCCTGGCCCAGCGGCCGGGGTTTTTTTGTTGAAAGGAAACGGTCATGGCTGCCGATACTTCGACGACTGACGGCAACGGCTGGCGCCCGCAGACCAAACTGGTCCGGGGCGGCACGCGCCGTTCGGAACACGGCGAAACGTCGGAAGCGCTCTACATGACCTCCGGTTACCGCTACGACTCGCCGGAGGCGGCGGAGGCCCGGTTCCTCGGCGAGGAGCAGGGTTTCATCTATTCGCGCTACGCCAACCCCACCGTCGCCATGTTCGAGGAACGCATGGCCCTGCTGGAAGGGGCCGAGGCCGCGCGGGCCACGGCCAGCGGTATGGCCGCCGTCAACGCCGCCCTGATCAGCCAGCTCAGCGCCGGCGATCACGTGGTCGCCTCGCGGGCCCTGTTCGGCTCGTGCCTCTATATCGTCAACGACCTGCTGCCGCGTTTCGGCGTGTCCAGCACCCTGGTCGACGGCACCGACCTGGATCAGTGGCGGGCCGCCGTGCGGCCGGAAACCAAGTGCTTCTTCCTGGAAACCCCGTCCAACCCAACGCTGGAAATCATCGACCTGGCCGCGGTCGCCGAAATCGCCAAGGGCGCCGGCGCCTGCCTGGTGGTCGACAACGTCTTCGCCACGCCGATCCTGCAGCACCCCCTGGAACTGGGCGCCGACGTGGTCGTCTATTCCGCCACCAAGCACATCGACGGCCAGGGCCGTTGCCTGGGCGGCGTCATCCTGGCCAGCCAGGAGTTTTGCGACGGTCCGTTGAAGGACTATCTGCGTCATACGGGCCCCTGCATGAGCCCGTTCAACGCCTGGACGCTGTTGAAGGGCCTGGAAACCCTGGACCTGCGCGTACGAAGGCACTGCGACAATGCGCTGTCCGTTGCGGAAGCCCTATGCGGTAACGCTGCCGTCGAAACCGTTATCTATCCCGGCCTGCCGGCGCACCCGCAACACAACCTCGCCCTGTCGCAGATGGGCTGCGGCGGACCGCTGGTCGCGTTCGACATCAAGGACGGCAAGGCGGCCGCGTTCCAAGCCCTCAACCGGCTCAACATGATCGATATCTCGAACAATCTGGGCGACGCCAAGTCGCTGATCACCCATCCCGCGACGACGACCCATCAACGGCTCACGCCCGAAGAGCGGGCCCATCTGGGTATCGGGGAAGGTCTGGTCCGGCTGTCCGTGGGGCTGGAGGACGTCCGGGACATCGTCGACGACCTGAGGTCGGCCCTGGCGACCTAGAGCAATTCCTCTTTAGATGGAATCCATTCTGTTTTTCGAGCGGCCTGCCCATCCACCAGGAAGACGGGGCAGCGCGATGCCGGGCACCCGCCTTCGCGAAGCCCGCTTCGGCGGGCGAAGAGAGGTCGCGCAAGCCGTCTGACGCCGTGGGGGGCGGCCGCTCGGAAACCCGGAGGGACGGGCGTCTTGGCGCCAAATCCGGCGGCTGCCGTCTCGGCCATACC
>JANQFL010000020.1 GCA_028277845.1 Sneathiellales bacterium | reverse complement strand
TTCGTCGGCCAACCGCATCGAGGTCCAGGCCCAGTTCACCACCAAGCTGATCGACATCCTGAAAGAGGGTGTGGGCAACCTGGTGGACGCCGACCTGGCTGAGGAGAGCGCTCAGTTGCAGTCCTTGCAGATCAAGCAGCAGCTTGGTGTGCAGGCCCTGTCGATCGCCAACAGCGCACCGCAGGCCGTGGTGGGCCTCTTCCGTTAAGAGACGGCGCGGAGCCGGGCGCCGCCCGGCTCCGTATCTCTCTCATCCCGGTCACTATCTAATCACGCTCAGATGGCGACCGGGAACCGGGCGAGAGGTTATCGAAGTGAAAGTCCTAGGGTTGTCGAGTAACCCCAGCACATTGTTTTGAATTCTAGGAAGTTCGGAGATTTGTCCATGTCACTACAGGCTTATCAAACTGCACAAACCGTCACCGAAAGCCCGCGCCAGACCGAATACCGTTTGTTCGCGATGGTCACCAGCGCATTGCGGGAAACGGCCGGCGAACCCGGCAAGGAAATGTTTGACGCAGTCGATTGGAACCGCCGTTTATGGCTGACCCTGCAAGCCGATTTGTCAAACGACGAAAACCAGCTTCCCGACGACTTGAAAGCACGATTGATTTCTCTGGCCTTGTGGGTAGACCGCCACAGTGCCGGAGTCCTGCGGGGCCAGTTCAACGTCGATGCGCTGATTAATGTCAATCGCGCGATCATGGACGGACTGGCTGGCAAGGTGGACATAGAAGAAGAGACCCGGCTGGCAAGCTAACCGAACGGTCGCGTATTGCGGCCGCGCGGTTTGGTGTTCTAGCGAAAGGAGGGCACCAATGGACGATTTTGGTTCAGTAGGAATGACACAACGTCCTATCGGTGTTTTGAACACGGCGAAGGAGAAGGGCGAGGATACCGCCATTCGCGCGCCGGAGCCCGAGGAGCAATCCTCGGCGAACAACAACGACCGCAATGAGGCCGAAGGCACCAGCGATCGCGGCGAAATGCTGCGCGCCAAGGTCATCAGCGACGAGAATACGCGTCTGCAGATCCGGTTCAACGAAGAGACGGGAGAATTCGTGTACCTGAGCGTCGACAGCGAGACCGGCAAAGTCGTGCGCCAATTTCCGCCGGAGGAAATTGTCGAGCGCGTCAGGTTTTTCCGGGATGTCGCCGGGATGGCAGTCGACAAGAAGCTTTGAAACATAGAACGGCTCGTTTTTCGGGCCGTTCGCCGAGTTTGGTCCAAGAGTAGCGTGAGTTGAGTATCGAGTATGGACCAAAGGGGCGGGTGAATGCTCTTATGCTGGGTTGGGGCTTCACCCGCCCGCTCCTTTTTGCAGTCTTAAGTATAGGCGGATTTCCCCGATCGCCTAGATAGAAGCCCGGTTCCCCTATCTCAAACTGAACGGTCGAACGCCAGCGAGGTCGGTTTCGCAACCGCCCAGTTCTTGGCGACGGGCTGAACCATGCCCTTGTCGGTGTAATGGTCGACGGCGCGGTTTTCCCGCGTCACTTCCTCGGCCACGGCCATGATCACGCCCTCGGCGACCGTCTTCATGGCCTCCAGTTTGCGGACATTGGCTTCCATGATGTCGTTCAGGTGATTGGTGACCTGCTTGAGCAGCGCAACCTGGCGCGGCTCCGCCTGCTTGACCAGGGACGGATCCCGTTGCAGGGCGAAAAGCTGGGCGTTGTAGGCGTTGGTCAGTTTGGTTTTTTCGACCGTCAGATCCTTCAGTTCACTCGGCCGGCGGGATTCCAGCAGATCGGATTCGGTTCGCAGGACATCGATCAGTTTCTCGCTCAGGGCAATGAGCAGGGAAATGAGGTTTCCGTTCTGGCTCATGGGTCCACTTCCTGGAGTTTGAGGATTTCACGATAGACCGGATCGGCCACGCCGATACCGCCGGCCTTGGCGATGCCGTTGGCGTATTCGTTGTTGAGCAACGAGCGGAACGCCTTTTCACCCGGGCCGCCGCCGAATGTCGGATCGACCTCTAGCCCCGATGACATGAATTCAAACATCTGCGCCAGGAACATGGATTCAAACGATTCCGCCACGTCGCGGGCCTGCGCCCGGATACGGTCCTCGCGGGTGAAGGCCTTGGGCGTTGCCTGCTGCGCCTGCAGTGCCGTGAGGCTGTCGAGTTTGCCGGTCATCAGAGAACCTCGATCTCCGCCTGCAGTGCGCCGGCGGCCTTGATGGCCTGCAGGATGGAAATCATGTCCCGCGGACCGATGCCCAGGGCATTCAGGCCGTCCACCAGGTCCTGCAGGCTGATGCCGGACGACAGCAGTGTCATCTTGCGGTCGCCGCCTTCGCTGACGTCGATATCCGTCCGGTCGACCGTCGTCGTCGTGCCGGTCTGGGAAAACGGCGCAGGCTGGGAAACCTGCGGGGTTTCGGTGACGCGAACCGTCAGATTGCCCTGGCTGATGGCGACCGTGTCGACCCGCACGTCCTTGCCCATGACGATGATGCCGTTTTGCTCGTCGATGACGACGCGGGCGATTTGATCCGGTTCGATCTGCAGCTGCTCGATCTCACTCAGCAGCACGGCCATGTCCTTGCGCCGGTCGGCGGGAACCACCAGAAGAACGGTATTGGGGTCCAACATGCGGGACAGGGGCTGCTTCAGGTACGCATTGATGGTCTGCGCCAGGCGCCGGGCCGTGGTCAGGTCCGGATTGCGCAGGGAGATGCGGACGCTCTTCATCTGGGCGAATTCAAACCCGACCTCCCGTTCGACGATGGCGCCGTTGGGAATGCGGCCGCTGGTCGGTACGCCCTTGGTGACGGTTCCGCCCTGGCCCGTCGCGGTAAAGCCGCCGACGGCGACCGAACCCTGGGCTACGGCGTAGACTTCGCCGTCCGCACCCATGAGCGGCGTGACGAGAAGGGTGCCGCCCAACAGGCTCTCGGAATCGCCGAGCGCGCTGACGGAAACGTCGATGCGCGTGCCGTGGCGCGAGAACGGGGGCAGGGTGGCGGACACCATGACGGCCGCCACGTTATCGGTTTTGACGTTGTTGTTGCGGATGTTCATGCCCAGACGTTCGAGCATGGCTTCCAGGCTTTGCTTGGTGAACGGCGAATTGGTCAGCGAATCGCCCGTGCCGTTCAGGCCCACGACCAGGCCGTAGCCGACGAGATGGTTGTCCCGAATGCCTTCGAAATCCGCGATGTCCTTGACCCGCGATGCCGCCGCGGCAGGCACGGCGTAGAGCGCCAACTGGCTGGCCAGGAACAGACCTGTAAAAACCAGATAAAGGCGGCGGCGGATATTGAGCGCGTTTCCGGACATCAACGGCAATTTGCGAACGATTGGCTTCATGGGACCCATCACTGAGGAACGAATTCTTGCGTCGTTTCGACCGTTGCGAAAACCGTGCCAAAGAAATCTCGGGCATGAATCTTATAAGCTATTGAAATATATGATGAATTCTTTATACGTGTTTCACGCCGGAAAAACGGACCGGGAATTTTCCGTCCACCGACCGGCAAAAACTGCCCGCCGGAGACCTATGCTTTACAGCTTGTTAAGAAAGCAGGGGCATCCTCGAAGAAGCCGGTCAACACGGCCGGTTCAGAAGGACAGTCTGGTACAATGAAAGTCTACGGACCCGGCGCATCGAGCCCGTCGAACATCCATCGGGTGAAGAAATCCGCCAGCGGCAAGGCCGGCAGCGGGTTCGTTTCGGAGCTGGACAAAGGCGCGGAAGACGCGTCCGTCGCCCCGGCCTCCGGCGTATCGCAGGTCGCCGCGGTCAACAGCCTTCTGTCGCTCCAGGAAGTTCCCGATTCCCTCGAAAAGAAGCGCCGGCTGGTTCGCCGCGGGGCGGATATCCTCGACCGTCTTGACGAAATCCGCCTTGGGTTGCTGGACGGCGCCATCCCGCGCGGGACGCTGACCCGGCTCCTGCAGGAAGTCCAGTTGAAGCGTGAAACGGTCGATGACCCGGGGCTGCTCGAGGCCCTCGACGCCATCGAATTGCGCGCGCGAGTGGAGATTGCAAAATACTCGTAAAAAAGAAACCCGCTGTTCACGGCGGGGTGAAAACTCGGAGAAGAGATACGCTTGCAGGGTGGGGTCCGGATTCATATACTCCGCGCCTTGATAGAGGCGACTGGGTAGCAAGGCAGCGTAGTCAAGGTCATGAGCGTGTCAAAAGAGTTGGTTTACGCGAAGAAACTTCCGCGAAATTACAGTCCTTCCGACGAAGAGGATTTCATGAACCCGCGGCAGCGCGAGTATTTCCGCCGCCGCCTCGTCTCATGGCGGGATGAAATCCTCAAGGAGTCGACGCAGACACTGCAGAACCTGCAGCAGGGTTCCGTCAACGAGCCCGACATCTCCGACCGGGCGTCGACGGAAACGGACAGATCTCTCGAGCTGAGAACCCGCGACCGCCAGCGCAAGCTGATCGGCAAGATCGAAGATGCCCTGCGCCGGCTGGATGAAGGTACATACGGGTATTGCGAAGTCACGGGTGATCCCATCAACATCAAACGCCTGGATGCGCGGCCGATCGCGACATTGAGCATCGAAGCGCAGGAACGGCACGAACGGCGAGAAAAGATTTACCGCGACGAATAGGCTTCGCGCCGTATCCGACCTTGCGTCGCGGCACAAGAAAAAGGGCCGGTTCCTTAGGAACCGGCCCTTTTCCGTTGCGAGTCCCTTCATGCGGGACGGCTTAGAACGGGAAGATGATGTCGAACAGTTGCTGACCGTAGCGGGGCTGTTGGACATCGCTGATCTGGCCACGGCCGCCATAGGCGACGCGCGCTTCGGCGATCTGTTCGCTGTTGATGGTATTGGTCGCCGAAATGTCCTCGGGCCGAACGATGCCGGTGACCGACAATTCGCGGACCTCGAAGTTCACGCGAATTTCCTGCCGGCCGCTGATGACCAGGTTGCCGTTCGGCAGGACCTGGGTGACGGTGGCGGCCAACTTGACCTTGACCGTCTCCTTGCGGTCGACGCTGCCTTTACCGGTGTGATTGCTGTCCGAACCGAGATCGACCAGGTCGGTCGGGTCGATGGCCTCGGGAAAGATCTCACCGAACCGGGTTTCGATGCCGAGGATGCTTGTCGCGTGGGCATCCTCGTCGGCGTCACGGCTGCGTGCCGTCGTATTATTCAGGCTCGCCTCGT
The DNA here is from genome assembly GCA_028277845.1 of Sneathiellales bacterium. Classification (GTDB taxonomy): domain Bacteria; phylum Pseudomonadota; class Alphaproteobacteria; order JANQFL01; family JANQFL01; genus JANQFL01. Next base: position 55,620 of record JANQFL010000020.1, on the reverse strand, counting down.
CCTCGATCGTGACATTGACGGTGACCAGATCGCCGACTCGGGCCGCGCGCTGGTCCTTGAAGAAGGCACGGGCACCTGAACGCCACAACGAGTTGGCGCTGTGGCTGGGCGGTTCCGGTGACGGCATGGGCATGGTCACGGGACGGTAGGATTTCGCCCGTACAGGGTTTTCGATCGTCGCAAGTTTCGGTGCCTGGCCCACGTCCGACAGGCGTTGAACGATGTTGCACGCGCCGAGGGAGGCTGTTACCAGCCCGGCCGCCGCCAGTCGGAACACGAGGGTGCGGATGGAGTATGAATTCTGCATGGTGATGAGTCCTGTACGCGGTTACTGGGCGGACGCGGCAATTTTGCGCGGCGCCAAATCGACGGTGACTTTTCCGGGCGCGATGACGGTGGCCTGAATCGTCTTGCGGCTCCGCAGATTGACGATTTGAATGACGTCGTCTTGACCGCCATTCTCGAGGGCCTTGCCGGCCGCGGTCAGTGTCATGAAGTTGGTCCGCAGCTCCATCACGACCTTGCTGCCTTTCTTGACCACGATCGGACGCTGAATATCCGATATGCGAATCGGACGGCCGACTCGGGTTCCGCGCTTCAGGCTCATGCCGATCAGCTCACCATCGTTGCGTACGATGTTGCGGTTGATCTTGCGGTTGCGGACTTTGAGCCATTCGATATCGCGGGCGGTTATCACATCGCCCGGATTCAGGCGCCGTTTCAACGTGGGAATTTCGGTCGTTTCGTGGATGCGGCCGGATACACGGGTCCGGGTGCCGGCGGGATCGTCGGCCGGCGCCAGAAGGGTTGCGGTGAAGCGGCCGCTACGCTGGTCGAAATTGAGATTTTCGACAGCCACCGTGGGCAACGCCGTCCGGGAGACGTGCAAGTTGAGGTACCGGGTCGATACCTGCACGTCGTAGGATTCCGGCTCGACAATACCGTCCAGTGCGTCGGTGATGGCTTCGATGACATCCTGACGCGGAATAATCTGGCTGCTGCGGGTGACGGCAACCTTTTTCAGGCCAGGCGGGCGCTGCCAGTGCAATCCGATGCGTCTGGCAACCGCCGCCAGATAGGACGTCTTGAAGTAAACCTTGCGGCCCGGCGCCGGGGCTAACGAAATGGTGATATCGGCGACTTCTCCGGCCTGTTCGGCGCCGGAAAACAGGTCACCGACAGTGATTTCCGATCCGTCCACGACGATTGCCGGCCGCAATTTGACCGGATGAGGCGCCGCGTCGGCCAAGGCACTCAAACCAATCAGGAGGCAAAGGCCGGCGACGATGTTTTTCGCGATGGTCATGACCGATTTCTTTCAGTTGATCCGGTACGCGCCGCAGTTAACGGAGCTGCGCGACCGAACGCATCATTTCGTCCGACGTGGTGATGATTTTCGAATTCATCTCGTAGGCCCGCTGTGCGGTGATGAGGTTGGTAATTTCCTGAACCGCGTTCACGTTCGATGTTTCGACAAATCCCTGGGCTATGGTGCCGAAGCCCGTACCGCCCGGCACGCCGCTGGTGGCGGTGCCGGAGGCCGGCGTTTCCATAAACAGGTTGTCACCGATGGCTTCCAACCCGGCTTCATTGAAGAACGTGTTGAGTTCGAGCTGACCGACCGTCTGCGGGGCGGACTGACCGGCAACTTTCGCCTGAACTTCACCGGTGGAATTGATGGTCACGCTGGTCGAATTCTGCGGGATCGTAATGCCCGGTGCCACGGTGTATCCATCGGGGTTCACCAGTTGACCGGTGGCGTTGATCTGGAACGAACCGGCACGGGTATATGAATCCTCGCCGCTGGGCAGTGTGATCTTGAAGAAACCCTTGCCCTTGATGGCCAGATCGTAAGGGTTGCCCGTTTGCGCCAGGTTGCCCTGGGTATTGATGCGGTACACCGACCCGGTTTTGACGCCGACACCAACCTGAATGCCGGACGGCACGATCGTGCCGGAATCGGATGAATTCGTGCCGGGGCGCTCCAGTTCCTGATACAGCAGGTCCTGGAACTCGGCGCGTTGGCGCTTGTAACCGGTCGTGCTCATATTGGCGATGTTGTTGGAGATGACCTCCACATTGAGCTGCTGGGCCAACATGCCGGTGGAAGCGATACTGAGGGATCTCATTGTTCTTGTCCTTGCGCTGTTCTGGCGTCTTCCGAAGTCGGCCGGTTAGACGACGGTGGCGATCCGGCGCAGCATTTCGCGCTGGGTCTCGTTGATGTTGGTTTGCAGGCGGGCGTTGGCCTGATAGGCGCGGTTGATGCGGATCATGTCCGTCATTTCCAGGATCGGATTGACGTTCGAACCTTCGATCATGCCTTGAACGACCGTGCTGGTCGTGGACGGCAGCGGATCCTGCGCCGTGACGAACTTGCTGTTGCTGGCTTTCTTCATCAGCTGCTGGTTTTCGAACGTGACGACGTCGAGGCGCCCGAGGACACCGGCGTCGGTCGAAATCGTGCCGTCTCCGGCGATTTTCACGTTCGAATCGAATTCGGTGAACGTGATGTGCTGTCCGCCGTCGTCCAATACGGGGTTGCCTTCACTCGTGACCAGGCGGCCTGTGTCGTCCAGGCGGAAATGTCCGTTGCGGGTGTATTGGTAGCCGGCCTCGGTCTCGACGACGAAATAGCCGTCGCCGCTGATGGCAACGTCGAACGGATTACCGGTTGTGTTGAATTTGCCTTCGGTGGTGTCGCGAACCAGACCCCAGTCCTGCACAAAGGACACCTCTTCGCCGGACTCGGTCTCGACCATGTATTCCTTGAACAACGTATGCTCGGCCTTGTAGGCCGTGGTGTTCATGTTCGCCAGGTTGTTGGCGACCACGTCCATCTGCACCCGAAGGGCGGTCTGAAGGGACAGACTGATGTATTCCGAATTCTGCATCTTGGGCCTTTCTGGCAGCGACAATCATGCTGCGCTCCTTCGATGCAGAAACCATGCCAAAACAATACATCAATAAAAACAACGTGATACGACGGTACTCGCGGGTTGTATCCACGCCTGAGCGGTCGGAATTGCACGGTTGACCGGGCAACTCTTGCCGCCATCCGATTCCTCCGAATCCAATTACTGGGCGATTGCGTCGAGCATGGATAGCGCTTGTGTAGTTTTCCGTTAACCAATTTACCGAAATAAACAGGTTGTTAACTGTCACGGACGTAGGATTTCCGTGCGAAACAGGCAATTCCAATCGAAGCGGAAGTAGATTTCATGGCCGATGCCGTCGCCGACGATATTGATCTAGACGCGGAACTAGATGAAGACGAGGGTGTAGCGAGGAAGAAATTCAGCGGCAAGAAGCTGGTTCTTTTCGTCATCCTTCCCGTTGTGCTGATCCTCGGCGGGCTTGTTGGCGCGTTCCTCATGGGGGCGTTCGACTCGCTTTTGGGAGTCGGCGAAGCGGAAGAAACCGAGCAGAAGATGCTCGAGGTGCCGAAGGAAGTGTCGTTTTTCGACCTCCCGGAAATGGTGGTCAACCTGAACACCGGTGGCAAGCAATCGACCTATCTGAAAATCAGCGTGGCGCTGGAGTTGGAGAACGCGGATGCCAAGTCGCATTTGGAGAGCCTGATGCCGCGGGTGGTCGACCAGTTTCAAGTCTATCTGCGCGAGTTGCGTCGTGAGGACCTAAGCGGCTCGGCGGGCCTGTACCGTATCAAGGAAGAGTTGTTGCTTAGGGTGAACGCAGCCGTTCAACCTTATGTAATCAATGATGTTTTGTTCAAAGAATTCATTGTCCAGTAGTTTGACGCATGGCTGACGAAAACGAAGAAGCGGTCGACGATGATGCCGTAGCGGCCGAATGGGAAGCCATGGCCGGCGGCGACGACGACGAAGCCCCCAACGACGACGACGTCGCGGCCGAATGGGAAGCCATGGCCGGTGACGACGAGGACGGCGACGAAGACGACGAATCGGGGGCACCGACCCGCGTTCTGAATCAGGACGAAATCGACAGCCTGCTCGGGTTCGATTCCGCCAACGAGGAAGAGAAAGACAAGTCCGGCGTCCGGGCGATCATCAACAGCGCCCTGGTTTCGTACGAGCGCCTTCCGATGCTGGAAGTCGTTTTCGACCGGCTGGTCCGCCTGATGACCACGTCGTTGCGCAACTTTACGTCGGATAATGTCGAAGTTTCTCTCGACAACATTACATCCATCCGTTTTGGCGACTATCTCAACTCCATCCCGCTGCCCGCCATTCTGGGCGTATTTCGGGCAGAAGAGTGGGACAATTACGGGCTTCTTACGGTCGATAGTTCGCTGATCTACTCCATCGTCGACGTGTTGCTGGGCGGCCGGCGGGGCACGGCGGCCATGCGGATCGAAGGCCGGCCCTATACGACGATCGAGCGTAACCTGGTGGAGCGCATGGTCAGTGTCATTTTGATGGACCTGAGCGCGGCTTTCGAGCCCTTGAGCCCGGTCACATGCAGTTACGACCGGCTGGAAACCAATCCGAGATTCGCGTCGATTGCCCGACCGGCCAATGCGGCCATTCTAGTCAAGTTGCGCATCGACATGGAAGACCGGGGCGGCCGTCTCGAACTGCTGCTGCCCTATGCCACGCTGGAACCGGTGCGGGAACTGCTGCTGCAGATGTTCATGGGCGAGAAGTTCGGCCGCGATTCGATCTGGGAAAGCCATCTGGCGACCGAATTGTGGTCGACCAATGTCGAACTCGAGGCCGTTCTCGACGAACAGAGCATGCAATTGAAAAACGTCATGGATCTCGAGGTCGGCGACACGCTGATGCTCAACACGGCGCCGAATTCCAGCATCGAAGTCCGCTGCGGCGGCGTTCCCATGGCCAGCGGGTCCATGGGGTGCGTGGGCAAAAACGTCGCCGTACGCATTTCCGAAGATCTCAAAAGGGTGTCGTTACAACAATGAATTTTGTTCCAGATATCGGTCTTCTACTCGACGGTGTCGTTGCGGTTCTGCTCATCGCGACCATCGTTTATTGCATTGTTCTTTACCGGCAGCTTTCGCGGGTCCGTAACGCCCAACAGGAAATGCATGCCCTGATCGCCAGTTTCGACCATGCGACGTCACGGGCGCAGGCGGGAATCGGCGAGCTCAAGCGAACGAACGACGAAATCGTCAAGTCGCTGCAAAGCGAAATGAGCAAAGGGCGTATCCTTGCCGACGAGCTGGCGATTTTGACGGAATCCGGAAACCGGCTGGCGTCGCGCATCGAAGGCGGATTGACGGACCGTCCGGCGAACGATGTTCCTCTGCGCCATACCCCGCGCAAACCGTCGTTCGGCGGCCAGGAAATCGCCAAGGAACCTGACAGCGAACTCAAATCCGAAGCCGAGCGGGAACTGCTCGAAGCCCTCCGCGCGTCACGCTAGGTGTTGTCATGTTTGCCCGGATTAAACTCCTTCCTATCGTCATTGTCTCGGCCTCCCTGCTTCTGGGCCTGAAGATCGGCAACATCTGGGTCGGTGTCGACCGGATGGTCATGGTGTCCTTCAATCAGGCGCAGGCGGCCGAGAAGGAGGGCGACAAGGAAGAAGACGAGGACGCCGCGAGCGGCGTCGTCACGACGTCCGCGCCCGCCCTTGAAAAAGCCGACGAGCAGTTCGACGACGAAATCGATCCGACGCAGTTCAGCAAGTCCGAAATCGATATCCTGCAACGCCTTGGCGAGCGGCGCAAAGCATTGGACAAGATGAGCAGGGAACTTGAAATGCGGGAGAATCTTCTCACCGCGGCGGAAGCCCGGATCGACCGCAAGATCGTGGAGTTGAAGAAAATCGAGGCCGCGGTCGGCGCGCTTCTGAAGAAACACGACGACGAGGAAGACAAGCAACTCGGCAGTCTGGTCAAGATCTACGAGAAGATGAAGCCCAAGGACGCCGCGCGCATTCTGGAGAAACTCGACATGGGCGTGCTGCTGACCGTCGCCGAACGCATGCGCGAGGCGAAGATGGCCAGCATTCTGGCGTTCATGGACGATGCCAAGGCGAAAGCCCTGACCATGGAACTGGCGACCCGCCGCCGGTTGCCCGAGATCGGCGGCGAGTCGAAGAAGAGCGGTTGACCGAGCATCGGACGGGTGTTCGCCAACCAACGGAAGCCGCGACTTATTGCACTCGATTCGCTACGCGATTAACGCCGGTTTAACCAGTCTAGACCTACTGTTTCCGTCGGTTTTCACAAGGCTTACTGCCGGTTGAGGGAGTTAAAGATGGCTGTCGACAAAGAAATGAACGTCCTGATCGTCGACGATTACAAAACCATGTTGCGTATTATTCGCAATCTGTTGAAACAGCTCGGTTTCAACAACGTTGAAGAAGCGACGGACGGCAGTATGGCGTTGAGCATGATGCGTCAGCAGAAACCCGATCTGGTCATTTCGGACTGGAATATGGAACCCATGACCGGATTGCAGCTTCTCAAGGAAGTCCGCACGGACGATACCTTGCAGGATGTGCCCTTCATCATGGTGACGGCGGAAAGCAAAACGGAAAACGTGATCGCCGCCAAGCAGGCCGGCGTCAACAACTATATCGTCAAACCGTTCAATGCCGCGACGCTCAAGCAGAAAATGGAAAGCGTGATCGGCGCGTTCTGATCAGATCGAGAATTAAGGCAGGTACCGATTCAGGCAGATGTAGATTGGGGCGATCATGAACGCGATGGATTTTTCTAGACGACTGGCGGACCGCGTTGAGACGTTGCGCGAAGACCGGGGAGACTCCGTTTCTATCGGGGACATTGCCGAGGTCGTGGAGAGTATCGTGACCACGATCGATGGCGACATCAGCGCCATCGACATCGAAGTGCACAAGCAAATTCGCGATTTGGTGGACTACATCCAGAACGCCAAGCAGGAAATCGCGGCGATTCGTCCGACCGACATCAAAGATCACCATATTCCGGCGGCGACGGACGAACTCGATGCCATCGTCAAAACGACCGAAGACGCCACCGGTTCCATCCTCGACGCCGCCGAAGACCTGGAGAACCTGTCCACCGAAGTCACGCCGGAAGTTGCCGAGAAGATCACAGGTATTACGGTCAAAATCTACGAAGCCTCGAACTTCCAGGACATCACCGGACAGCGGATCACCAAAGTGGTCGACACGCTGCACCACATCGAGCGTACGGTTCTGCAACTGGCCGGAGCTTTCGGCCATGAAGTCGACCCCGAAGCCGCCGTTCCGTCCGACGAACGGACCGGCGACGCGGCCTTACTGAACGGCCCGCAGCTTCCGGAAGAAGCCAATTCCCAGGCGGAGATCGACGCCCTATTGGCGAGTTTCGATTAGGATCAAATGACCTTCAAACCGGCCGCAGGATCAGCATCGAAAAGCGACAACAACACCATTGCGCTGCTGTCCCTGTACCTGTTGTTGTTGGCATTCTTCATACTTTTGAACAGCATTTCCCAAAGGGAACAAAGCCGTACCGAGGCCGCGATCGGCAGCCTCGACGCAACGTTTGCCAGCAAACGGCCGATGACGTTCGAAATCGTGCCGCAAAGCCAGGATACCGGAAGCAAAGCGCGGCCCGACGGTTTCCAGATCCGGTTGCTGCAGCTGTTTCAAACCGAATTGCCCCTGGCACGTTACGAGGTGGTCGAACGCGGGTCGGTCATGCGGATTTACGTGCCCACCGACAATCTGTTCGTGCGCGACGGCGCGGATTTACGGCCGTCACGGATGTCCGTACTGGACGGCATTGCCGCCGCGCTGCAATCGGACCACGAGACCATCCGCCGTGAGGTCGAATTCATGATCAGTTCGGGCACGGTTCCGATCGACGAAGAAACGGCATTGGGATCGATGCGGGTGAGCCGGTCGGGTGCGTTTGCCAGAGCATTGATCGCCCGTGGCGTCCCGGACAATTGGGTCCGCACCGGTCTGTTGCCGGGCAACAAGGATCAGGTCCGGCTCACGTTCTTCGTTCGTGACAAGGACCGTGCGTTGATCGACTTCAGTACCTTGGGGCAGGAAGAATGATCGCGGACGATAGAACGGTCGACCAGGCACGGACACCGCCCAATACTCGGAACGCGTGGATGATCACGTTTGCCGATCTTTTATCGCTCATGCTGACGTTTTTTGTGCTGCTGTTTTCGATGACCGAGGTCAAGGTCGACTCGTGGCAGGCCGTCGTCGAGGCGTTTTCGAAAAGCCAGTTCCCCGTCTTCGTCGATCCCGAATTCATCAAACAGGAAAACCGGTCGATCCCCCGCAGTGTTGAAGAAAAGTCCATAGATCTCGGATATTTGCATGCGGTTTTAAAGGACAAGTATGCGGAAAACCCGGAGTTTTCGCGTACGGCCATGATGCGTCTCGAGGACCGTCTCGTTTTGTCCGTGCCCGCCCACGATCTATTCGATCCCGGTACCGCCGATACGACGGACAAGGCCAAGCGCATGGCCGCGCTCCTCGTTGAGGTTCTGGGTCCGGTCAGCAACCAGGTCGAGATTTACGGTCACAGCGCGCCTGCACAGGACATGGAAGGCGGGTACATCTCGGCCTGGGAATTCACGGTGGCGCGCGCGTTGGCTATTTCACGCGCACTGCACGACGCCGGGTTTGACCGGGAAATTCCGGTGATCGGCTTTTCGGAATCCCGGTTCGTCGATCTTTCCCGCAAATTGACGGAATTTCAACGTGCCCTGCTTGCCCAGCGGGTCGATGTAGTGATACGAGAACCGTAATCGATGAGCATGACCGTGACATCGCGTCTGATCCTATTGGCCTTTTTGGTCTGCGCCTGGATGGTGGGCTGGTCGCCCAGCGAAGCGGCCGAGAAGGTCCGTATCCGTGCCGGCGTACACCAGGGTTTCGCGCGTATTGCCTTCGACTGGCGCCGCCCGGTGGCATACACGGCCAAACTGGACGGGCGTAAACTGACCGTCGTCTTTCCGGACAGCTTCACGGCGGGTTTCGCCCCCGTCACGCGCCATCTCGGCGATTATGTCCGCAGCGTGACGCAAAGCGCCGACGGCAAATCCGTCACGTTCCTCCTCAAGCGGGATTTCAAGCTCGATTCGGCCGTTTACGACGATGTCGTCGCGCTCGATCTTCGCACGGCCAGTGGCGCGCCGGTATCGAAATCCGGCGGAAATACCGTTGCCGTGCGTGTCGGCGAACATTCGGGCTACAGCCGGCTGGTATTCGATTGGACCAAGGACACCACGTACCGGGTCAACAAGTCCGGCGAAACACTGACCGTCGAGTTTTCCCGGAACAATCCGCTGAACCTGAAACGTCTGCGGTCCGATCCGCCCAGGTTCATCTCCGCCGCCAAGTCGCAATCCAAAAAGAACCGCCGGGTCCTTTCGGTCAAGGTGCCGGGCAAGGCGCGCGTACGGCATTTCAGGGACGGAACCAAGATCGTCGTCGACGTGATTTTCCGCGCCCGGCCGGCAAACAAGTCGGTCAAGTCGGCCAAAACGGCTCCGCCTGCGAAAACGAAGGCGCAAAACAAGAAGACGGCCAAGGCGGCGCCGGCCCGGTTGTTGCCCAAGGCGATTGACCCGAGCGTGTCCCAGGCGCCGAAACAACCTTCTCCGAAGAAGACAGCGCAGCCACCGGTACAGCAAAAACAAGCCCCGGCACCGGAACCGAAAACCGCGACAGCTTCGAAGCCGGCCGCTACCGCCGGCAAGGTCGCCGTCAGCGAGACCACGAACGGATCCGGCATCGAATTGCACTTTCCGTGGTCGGCACCGGTCAATGCAGCGGCGTTCGAGCGCGCCGGCCACTTGTGGGTGGTGTTCGACAGTCCGTCACAACAGGTGTTCAAGCCGGATCCCGGTTTGGCCCGTTTTGTCGGTACGTTTGCCCAACTGCCGCACGACAGCGCCACCGTGTACCGCTTCGAACTCAAGACCAGCGTGGCGGCGTCCGTCGGGCGAAGCGGGACGGTGTGGACCGTAAGACTGAACCAGGGCGGACAGTCCCGTCTGGCCGCGGAAATTCCCGTGCGGCGCGAACCCGCCGCGGCTGTCGGTCCGCGCATTTTCCTGCCCGCACGGGATTTGGGCCGGCGCATCGACATCACCGACCCCGAAGTCGGCGATCAGCTTTACGTGGTGCCCGTGGGCGTTCCCGGCGCGGGCATCGGCAAGGAAATCCAGTTCGCCGAGTTCGTTTTGCTGAAATCCGCGCAGGGCGTCGCCGTTTCGCCGCGGATCGACCGTCTCATCATGACGCAGTTGCGCACCGGTCTCGAAGTCACCAGCCCGGGCGGCCTCAAACTGTCGGGCGCGGTCGCGCAAGCGGGAACCGCCAAGCAGGACGGAAACGTCGCCGTGTATCAGTCGCCCCGGGCGGAGTATCTGTTCAACTATGCCGCCTGGCGGCTGGCGGACCCGAAGGACTATCTCAAGACCAAGCACGAATTGCAGGCCGCCGTCTCGACGGCGATTCCGGCGCAGCGCAACAAACAACGTCTCAAACTGGCGCGGTTCTTCTTCTCGCACGGATATCCGACGGATACGCTGGCGGTTCTCGAACGGGTCGCGGAGAAAAACGCCGACCTGGTGACGGACCCGTCGTACCTGTCCCTGCAAGGCGCGGCATTGACGCTCGCCAAGCGGTATGACGAAGCGCTCAAGGCCCTGAATCACGATGCCCTCAAGGGATATCCGGAAGTGCAGTTGTGGCGTGGCCGAGCGTTGACGGGCAAGCATGCCTGGGCGGCCGCCAACGAAGCCTTCGAGGACGGCAGCGCCGTCCTGACGGCCTTTCCCAACGCACCACGGACCGATTTCCGTTTGGATTGGGCGCTCGCATCGGTTCGGACGCATGAATCGCGCCGCGCCCTGGTTCAAGTGGCCAAGGCCGAAAACGAAGCGGCGAGCAAGCCGCAGCGCCTGCTGGCCATGCTGATGCGGGCGGCCGCGAACGAGGACATGGGCGCGCTGCAAAATGCCTTGGAGGGATACGAGCTCGTTGCCCAGGACGATTACCGGCCGACCCAGGTCCGGGCACGGCTGGGGCGTATTCGTGTTCTGCTCGCACAGAACCAGTTGAAACATCCCGAAGCCATCGAGGCCTTGGAAAAGCTGCGCTATGCCTGGCGGGGCGACGACCTGGAACTCGACCTCATGCACCGGCTGGGCCGGCTGTACATCGCGGAAAAGGATTTCCGCAAGGGGTTGGAAGTCATGCGTCAGGCGGTGACCTACTACCCGGAATCCCAGTTGGCGCCCGAAACCGCCAAGGACATGAACGAGGAATTCGCCCGGCTGTTCCTCGAGGGGGGCGCCGACGACCTTTCGCCGGTCACGGCGCTGGGCCTGTTCAACGACTTCCGTGAACTCACGCCCATGGGACCGAAGGGCGATGAAGTCATTCGCCGTCTGGCCGACCGGCTGGTTGGCGTCGACCTGCTCGATCAGGCCGGGCAGTTGCTCGAACATCAGGTCAACTATCGCCTCAAGGGGGAAGAGAAGGCGCGGGTCGCCGCGCGGCTGGCCGTCATCCGCCTGCTGGACCGCAAACCGGCCGACGCCCTGAAGGCGCTGCGCAAAAGCCAGTGGTCGCCCCTGCCGGAAGACCTGGCGAAGGAGCGGCGCCGGCTGGAAGCCCGTTCGCTGTCCGATCTGGACCGCTACGACGAAGCCCTGGCGGCGCTGGGCCAGGACGACGGCCGCGACGGCCAGGCCTTGCGCGCCGAGATCTTCTGGCGCTGGAAGAAATGGCCCGAGGCCGCCAAGTCCTTTGCCTCGCTGCTGGGGGAGAGCTGGAAGTCCGACGACAAACTGGACGCCGGCACCCGGCGGCTCGTCATGCAGCAGGCGGTCTCGCTGTCCCTGGCCAACAGGTACGACGAACTGCAGATCCTGCGCAAGGCCTATGGCCGGCACGTTCAGGGCACGCCGGACGAACAGGCGTTCGACGTCATCACGGCGGACGTCAACCACACCGGCACCAACTTCCGTCAGCTCGCCAGCACCATCGCGCAGATCTCCGAGCTGGAAACCTTCATGACCAGCTACAAAGAGAAACTGTCCCAGGGCAATCTGAGCGCCATCAACTGACGGACGCCGGGGACCCCCGACGAAAGACGGCCGGCTTTTCAGCCGGCCGTCGGTTTTTCCGGAACGGTCGAACGGGTTAGCCGGTCCCGAAGCTCTGCACCAGCGAGCTGGCGATCAGGGTCCAGCCGTCGACCAGGACGAAGAAGATCAGCTTGAAGGGCAGGGCGACCATCACCGGCGGCAGCATCATCATGCCCATGGCCATCAGAACCGAGGCGATGACCATGTCGATGACGATGAACGGCACGAAGATTAGGAAGCCGATTTCGAAGGCCCGTTTCAGTTCCGACACCATGAAGGCGGGCACCAGGACCTGCAGCGGCGTGTCCTGGGGTTCGGCGACGTTTTCGACCTTGGCCAGGTCCATGAAGAGCCGCAGGTCCTTTTCCCGCACCTGGCTGAGCATGAACGTCTTGAACGGCGCGGCGCTGCGGTTGAAGGCCTGGACCTCGTCGATTTCCTCGGCGATCAGCGGCGCGATGCCGTCCTCGTAGGCCTTCTCGAAGGTGGGCGCCATGATGAAGGCGGTCAGGAACAGAGCCAGGCTGACCATGACCGCGTTGGGCGGCGTCTGCTGGGTGCCGATGGCGTTGCGCATCAGCGAGAGCACGACGACGATGCGGGTGAAGGACGTCACCATGACCAGGATGGACGGCGCCAGGCTGAGAATGGTGATCAGGGCGACGAGCTGGATGATCCGGCCGGTCAGGGCGCCGGCGTCGGTGCCGTCTCCCAGGTTCAGGTTCAGCGACTGGGCCGACGCGGGGTCGGGCAGGAGCGCGGCCGCGGCGACGGCCGCGACGGCCAGCGGGGCGATACGGGGGATCATTGCGCCGCCTCCGCGTCCGCCGCGATGTTGCGTTCGACGACCACGTCGTTCGTGGCGCTCAGCAGGACCAGATGTTCGACATCGTCGCGGCGCACCAGGATCATGCGGCGTTTGGCATCCACCGGCAGGATTTCCACGATGCGCAGGCGGCGGTCCGCCTTGCCCGGGGTGATCTTCGGGGTCAGGTTGAAGCGGCGGCCGACAAACACCATGACGCCGATGAGGCCGAGGACGAAGACCAGGGCCAGCAGGAAACGGAAATAGTCGTCATACGCCATAAAGCAACGAACTCTCAGTCGATATTCTTGAACACATGTGTTTTCACCGGCCGTCGTCCGGCCAGTCGTCAAACGGGGGTGCGTCGTCCACGGTGTCCGGCTCTGCCGGTTCGTCGGAGACGTCGCGGAACCAGTTCTGCGCGTTGACGGTTTCGGCGATCTGCTCTTCCGACATGCCGTTGGCGCGGTAGAGGTAGGACAGAATCTCGGCGATGGTGGCGAAGACCTCGACCGGGACGACGCTCTCGACCTCCAGCACCGACAGGATGGAGGCCAGATCGGCGTCCTCGCGTATCCTGACGCCGTTATCCAGCGCCAGGCGGACGATCTGTTCGGCCACGGCGCCGTTGCCGGACGCGAGGACCTTGGGCGGCGCGGCACCGCCCGCGTCATGCCCCAGCGCGACGGCGAGGGCGGGGGATTGCGCGGTATTGTCTTGGTCAGGTCTGGCCATTCTGTTCTGCAGGACGTCCTGCTTTCTGCTGGACGAAACGGCGCGAACGGGTGGCGCGCCGCACAATCGTCAATCTCCCACTTTTATGATTAACAAAGATTTAAGTGGCCGTGATTTATGGTGAATCGTGGGTTACCGGAAGGCTCCCGATTGTCTGCGTTTAGGATTTGTTAACGGCCTGAAACCACAATGAAGGCAGGCAAAACGCCGCGCGGGTAGGAGGCCCTGGTAATGCGTACCAACGACCGCGGCGTCGCGGCTTGCCGATGAGAAAAACAGATGGATCTCAATAAGTTCGCGTTGTTTTCCGGTTTGACCAAGCGCATGGCTTGGCTCAATCAGCGCACCAAGGTGATCGCCCAGAACATCGCCAACGCGGATACGCCGAACTACCAGGCGCAGGAGCTCCAGCCGCTCAGTTTCAAGCAACTGACCAAGACGGCCGGCTCGGGCATGACCATGGCGGCCACCAACGCGTCGCACATGGCGCGCGGCAAGGAACAGGCCGTTCGCGGCGAGCAGAAGACCTCGCGCACGCCATACGAGACGACACCGTCCGGCAATTCGGTCGTGCTGGAGGAGCAAATGATGAAACTGGCGGAAAACCAGATGCAGTACCGCCTGGTCACCAACCTGTACAAGAAGAATGTGGGCCTGCTGAAGCTGGCCCTCGGACGCGCGCGCTAATCGCCGGTGGAGTAGGACGCCATGGATCTCGTCAAATCAATGCTCGCTTCCGCGTCCGGCATGAAGGCGCAGGGTTCCCGCATGCGGGTGATCGCGGAAAACCTGGCCAACGCCCATTCCATGGGCCGCTCGCCGGAAGAGGACCCCTACCGCCGCAAGACGCTGACCTTCCGCAATGTGCTCAATCGGGAACAGGGCGTCGAACTGGTCAAGGTGGGCAAGATCCGCACTGACAAATCCGAGTTCGGGTTGCGCTACAACCCCGGTCATCCGGCGGCCGACGAGCGCGGCTATGTGCGCATGCCCAACGTCAACAGCATCATCGAAATGAACGACATGCGCGAGGCGCAGCGGTCCTACGAGGCCAACATCCGTGCCGTGGAAGCCGCCAAGCGCATGCTGATGAACACCGTGGACCTGCTGCGCTGACGCGGCGGTGTCCGGAACCTGATTGGAACACGAGGGCCAGGGAATGAACGTCAATCTGTCTTCCGCCGCGACCGCCTACCAGCAGGCGCTGAACCGTGCCGCCAATCCCGCCGCCGGCGACGGCGTCGACGACGGCGTCAAGACCGAGGTTTCCGGTGGCGTCAACTTCGCCGACATGCTGAAATCGGCGGTCGACACCGGTTCCAATACGCTGGCCAAGAGCGAGCAGATCGGTATCGAGGCCGTGGCCCAGAAAGCCGACATCGTCGACGTCGTGACGGCGGTCAACGCCGCCGAGGTCACCCTGCAGACCGTGGTGGCGGTGCGCGACCGCATGGTGCAGGCCTATCAGCAAATCATGCGGATGCCGATCTAGGCGATGGCGGCCGCCGATGCCGCGTAACACCGCGCCCGGTTTCAATTCCATGCGGTCCCCGGACCGCCGGTCCAACTTCGTAGAATACGAAAGAGAGACGATCAGGTGGGAGACAGCGTTAACCTTAACGTCCGGTTCATACGCGGAACGGCGTGTCCGGCCGGTACGCATTACGCAAAGGGAACAGCGGCATGAACGGCCCCGAGGTCATGGACATCGCCCGCGAGGCGGTGTTCACGCTTTTGCAGGTGGCCGGCCCGGTCATGCTGGTCGGCCTTGTGGTCGGCCTGGCGGTGTCGCTGTTTCAGTCCCTGACCCAGTTGCAGGAAATGACGCTGGTTTTCGTGCCGAAGATCCTGGCGATTTTTGCCTCGCTGGCCATTTTCCTGCCGTTCATGGGCAACACGCTGGCCAGCTTCATGGAACTGATCGCCGCCCGTATCGCCTCCCTCAACTGACGCAGGTGCGCGGGCCGGGCCATGCTGCAAGAACTGCTTCCCTTCGGCGCCTTCGCCTTTCTGCTGGTGTTCGTCCGCACCGGCGCCATGCTGATGTCCATGCCGGGCATCGGCGAGGCCTATGTCAGTCCGCGCATCCGGTTGGGATTGGCCCTGGCCGTCGCTCTGGCGATGACGCCCTTGGTGATGGACACCTTGCCGCGGGAACCCGTCTCGCCCTGGGGTCTGCTGATGCTGCTGGTGCGGGAGATGGTCGTCGGGCTGATGATCGGTCTTGCCGCGCGCATGACCATGAGCGCCCTGCACGTCGCCGGTACCGTCATCGCCTTCCAAAGCAGTCTCGGCTTCGCCCAGTTCTTCGATCCCGCACAGGGCACCCAGGGCGCCCTGGTCAGTGCGTTTCTCGGCCTGCTCGGGCTGGTGTTGATCTTCGCCACCGACCTGCACCTGCTGATGCTGCGGGCGGCCCACGACAGCTACGAGCTGATGCCGCCGACCGCGGCCATTCCGCTGGAGGACCTGGTCGGCATGGGCACGCAGTTCGTGGCCAACTCGTTCAAACTGGGTGCCCAGTTGGCGGCGCCGTTCATTGTCTACGCCATGGTCTACTACATCGGCCTGGGACTGCTGCAGCGCCTGATGCCGCAACTGCAACTGTTCTTCGTGGGCATGCCGCTTCAGATCATGATGGCCTTGTTCGTGCTGATGATGACCGTCAGCGCGATCATGATCTGGTTTCTCGACCATTTCGAAGGCGCGATGTCGACCTTCCTAGCCTCGTGATCGGAGGGCGCTGATGGCCGAGAACGAAGACGGCCAGGAAAAAACCGAAGAACCGACCGGCAAACGACTGAGCGAGGCCCACGAGAAGGGCCAGGTCGCCAAGAGCCAGGAAGTCAATCACTGGTTCATGATGGCGGGCATCACGTTGATGGTCGCCGTTTTCGCCCATGGCATGGTGGTGGATGTGGCCCAGGTGCTGCGCGCGTTCATCGAGCGGCCGCACGACATGGCGATGTCGCCGAGCGATCTGCGCGGCACCATCATGACGCTCATCATGGAAATCGGGTCCGGCATCCTGCCGGTGCTGCTGATTTTCGTCGTCATGGCGCTGGCCGGCAACATCATGCAGCACAAGCCGGTGCTGTCGTTCGAGAAACTCAAGCCCAAGCTCGATTCCCTGTCGCTCAAGAAAGGCATCAAGAAGAAGTTTTCCAGCCAGACGCTGATGGAATTCGGCAAGAGCGTCGTCAAACTGCTGATCATCGGGTCGGCCGTCGGTGTTGTCATCGTACCGTATCTGAGCGACCTGCCGGTTATGATGACTGTCGATCTGACCGAGATCCTGCTGATCATCCGGCGCCTGTCCCTGATCATGCTGTCCGTCGTCCTGGTGATCATGACCCTGATCGCCGTCGCCGACTTCGCCTTCCAGAAGTATTCCTTCAAGAAGGACATGCGCATGACCAAGTCGGAGGTGAAGGACGAACACAAGCAGATGGAGGGCGACCCGGCGGTCAAGCGTCAACTGGCCAAGATCCGGACCGAACGGTCCCGTGAACGCATCATGGCCGCCGTGCCCAACGCCGACGTGGTGATCACCAACCCGACCCACTTCGCGGTCGCCCTGGAATATGACGGTGATTCCATGGAAGCGCCGATCCTGGTGGCCAAGGGACAGGATCATCTGGCGTTCCGCATCAGGGAACTGGCCCAGGAAAACGACATACCCATCGTCGAAAATCCGCCGTTGGCCCGTGGTCTTTACCGCGACGTCGACGTCGATCAGATGATCCCCGTCGACTACTACAAGATCGTCGCCGAAGTCATCAGCTACGTGATGAAGCTGAAGGGCCCGAAATCCAGACGCAAGACGCTGGACGAAAACAAAGCGCGCGAATCCGGACGGCGACAACAAACGCGAGGCGTGTAACCGCATGCCGCTTGGCTTGGGATCGTAAACGTGAGATATCATTCTGCAGGGATCATGAATCGAATGGCCGCCGATGACGGCGGGGACCCAGTGACCGCGACAAACGGATCGATCGACACCTCCGGCATGGTACCCAAGGTACAGAAGCGTAAACCGGGCGCCATTCCCGCGGCGGTCAGCGTGACGCTGGCATTCGCGCTTGCCGTCGCCGCAACCGCTTTCGCCGTGCTCAACGGACCCAGCCTCGGCGTCGCCGCATCCATGTCGATCGCGGGCGGCGGGTTCGTCCTGTTGGCGGCCGCCATCTTGCTTGCCCTGCGGTCCGTATCGTCACAGCAAAATCAAACCTCCCTGCAACGTCTCATCGGCGAGGCCGTCGAACGCGGCAACAGCCCGGTCCTGGTAACCGACGGCGAAGGCCGCGTCGTGTATTGCAACGATCAGGCCTCGCTTCTGTTCGGCGACGTCACGCCGGACGCTGACCGGGAACTGACCGCGGTGCTCGGCCTGTCCGGCAAATATGAATCCGAGATCAAGGACCTGACCGGCGCGGTGCGCAAGGAAGGGCGGGGCGAAGGCCTTATCCGGCATACGGCGGCCGACGGCACGCGGCGCTGGTACAACGCCCGGGCCGTCTATTTCGTGGCCGACGACCGGACCCTGTGGGACCTGGACGACGTCACCGCCCGGCAAGACCTGGAACAGATGGTGGCGGAGCAGCAAACCGAGCTTTCGGGCTTTCTCGACAACGCGCCGATCGGCTTTTACGCCATCGACCGGGACGGCAAGTTCCTGTTCGTCAATTCGACCTTGGCCAGTTGGCTGGGACGTTCCCGTGGCGACTTGATCGGTGGTGACACCAAAATCGTCGATGTGGTGGCCGAGGATGGCGCGGCGACGATCGGTGCCGATGCGCTGACCACCGGCGGCGTACAGGGGCGCATTGCGTTGACCGGACGCCGCGGCAATGTCTTCCTGGCCGAGATTTCGCAAAAGGCCGTCTACGGCAACGAAGGCAATATGCTGTATGCCCGTGCCGCCGTCCGCGACCTGACGCAGGAGGTGGCGCTGGAAACCACGTTGCGGCAATCCCGCGACAGCATCGGCCGGTTTTTCGACGACGCGCCGATCGGTATCGCCACCGTCGACGGCGACGGCATCGTGGTCGAGACCAACGATGCGTTCAGAGAGATGTCGGGCAGCGAAACCGGCAATCTGTCCGACACCCCGTTCACCAGCCTTGTATCCCACGACGACAAGGCCGAAGTGACCGCGCTGATCGAGGGCGCGTTGAGCGGCAAGCAGCGTACCGACCCGACCGAAGCACGTATTCTCGGCCCCAATCAATGTGTGGCGCAGCTCTTTGCCAGCAAGGTGACCGATCATGACGGCGCGGTGAGCGGCGCCGTCATTCATCTGATCGACACCACCGAGCAGAAAAACCTGGAAATGCAGTTCGCCCAGTCGCAGAAGATGCAGGCGGTGGGCCAGCTGGCCGGCGGTATCGCCCACGACTTCAACAATCTGCTGACGGCGATGATCGGCTTCTGCGACCTGTTGCTGATGCGCCACCAGGCCGGCGACGAGTCGTTCTCCGATATCATGCAGATCAAACAGAACGCCAACCGGGCCGCCAATCTCGTGCGCCAACTGCTCGCGTTTTCGCGTCAGCAAACCCTGCGGCCCAAGGTCCTGGACGTCACCGACGTGCTGTCGGAACTGTCGCACCTGCTGCGCCGGCTGATCGGTGAAAACATCCAGTTGAACATGACACACGGCCGGGATCTCGGCCTGGTCAAGGCGGACCATGGCCAGATCGAACAGGTGATCATCAATCTCGCGGTCAACGCCCGCGACGCCATGGCGGGCACGTCGGAAGGCGGCGGGGAATTGTCGATCGGCACGTCCAATGTCACCGTCGACGAATCCATGCGGCTCAGCCATGAACTGATGCCGCCCGGCAACTACGTGATGATTGAGGTCGGCGATACGGGCCATGGCATTCCGGGTGAACACCTGGGCAAGATTTTCGAACCGTTCTTCACCACCAAGGAGGTCGGCGCCGGCACCGGGCTGGGGCTGAGTACGGTCTACGGTATCGTCAAACAGACCGGCGGTTATATTTTCCCGGATTCCAAACCGGGCAAGGGTGCCACGTTCCGGATTTACCTGCCGCAGTACGTGCAGGAAGAGGGCGGCCGCGAGGCCGCCGAGGTCGCCGACGAGCCGGCGACGGCCCGCGACCTGACGGGCAAGGGGCTGGTGTTGCTGGTGGAGGACGAGGACGCCGTACGCACCTTCGCGGCCCGGGCGTTGCGCAACAAGGGTTATACGGTCCTGGAAGCCGACAGCGGCGAATCCGCGCTCAAGGTGGTCGACGATCACGACGACACCATCGATCTGCTGATCAGCGACGTGGTGATGCCGCAGATGGACGGCCCGACGCTGGTGAAACACATCCGCGAAAGCCGGCCGGAAACCAAGATCATCTTCATTTCCGGCTATGCCGAGGACGCCTTCCGCAAGAACCTGGATGGGGACGCCCGCGAAATCAGCTTCCTGCCGAAGCCGTTCAGCCTCAAGCAACTGGCCGGCAAGGTGAAGGAAGTCATGGCGGCTGAGCACGTTTGACCGGTCTCCATCAGCCGATGTTCAAGGCAATACTTCAGGACGGACGGGCCTGCGCGGAGAATTAGTCTAAGCTTTAGATGATCGAAGTAGGTGTTAGGGCGCTTATGTGTTCTGGTTGGATGCAGGAAACTGCGCCTCATTGGGCAGTTGCAGAATTAATTTGCGACCTTCACTTGGAGACAGCCCTGGTTCATAGGCGTCGGGCCGAATAACTCTCAACATCAGAGATTTGAACTCACTGAGATTTCTTTCGGCGTTGACCAAATCTTCCAGGAAGAAAAGTCTTTCCGAATGAAGGTCTTCAATGTCGTCGCCTTCTCTTAAATCAGCGCGATTAGTTACGTCGTTCCAAACAATAAGGCAGTGGGCTAGTAAGTTTCTAAAGGTGCTGTATTGAGTAGCCTTTTTCAGGCAGGCTTGGGCGAATTCAGTTATTTGGTCAGGCGCACCATCGATGGGCGCGCTTCTGATCGCGGCGGAAGCAAACCTTTTCGGGTTTGAAAGCTTCGCTCAGAGTAGAAGATCGCAGCGCTTAACTTCTTGTCGATCTGCGTGATGGACCTAAATATTTGTGATAAGACGAATTCAATGAAGGCCCAGTCGTCGATAACTTTCCCATAGGCGACATAAAATTCGTCCATCTTCTCCTTTGAGGTTTTTGTTTCAGACATGTGACAAAAATTCTTGAGAAAATGACAAACCAACAAATGACCTCGAAATTCAGAAAGTTGTGACGCGCTTTCTGGAAACGTCCCCAATGCCACAAAAAAAGGTGAGGGGCCGAGCAAGGAACCCGACCCCTCTTCAACTAGGCCAACAGAGAAACCACCACAAAGGCAATAGCCCAAACTATGGCGGCTACGTTGACCTTAATGACCAGATTGATGGCCATAGAAGGTCACCTTTCTGGTCCGCGAGGCCTCACAGACCGAAAAGGTTTGTGAAGTCCGGGCCAGCTAGACAAAGTTACGCCATGTCACTGGCTTTCGGCGCCACTGTGCGGATTGTACGAGTCTGCACAGTGGAACCCGATTGACACCCTGCCGGTGGTCACTTTGGCTCTTATTTCATGCCTCGGTGCACCGTCATTTACAGGATCGGGCTACACGGCTACCCGTCAAAAGAAGCGCTTTGTCAGGGCGGGTTCTGACGGACCGTGCCTTGCTCGGCCCCTCTAGCCGGAGGGGCGTG
Source organism: Sneathiellales bacterium (assembly GCA_028277845.1). Lineage (GTDB taxonomy): Bacteria > Pseudomonadota > Alphaproteobacteria > JANQFL01 > JANQFL01 > JANQFL01. The sequence goes on along the minus strand of JANQFL010000020.1, from coordinate 34,331 downwards.
CGGGTTGTGGCGTGGGTTTACCCCTTCGGCTAAAGAGGGCCCCACCACTCCGCAAAATTATTTTAGCGATTACGCGCATGGTCGCAAGAAGTCAGCGGCGCCAGTTATTCCAGCGGATATACGCTTTAGACGCTTGCGGCTTGATCAATCCTTCGATAGGTCAGGCGTTTACCTTTGGTGCCCTTAAGGGCATTGACCTCGTAAGCAAATATTCGGTTATGTAGGTCTGGCATGGAACACTCAGTTTAGTTAAGTGAGGCGATCGATTACATCACGCGTCATGGTGATGGGTATTCGATTTCAGAGTCGAAACCACCTGGGCAAAAAACGCTTTCATTTGGTCGGATATGTCGATTTGCCACTGATGGTCTTTTGGCACTTCTGCGAGCATTCCTTCCATTTCGGTTAGGAGTGATTGGGCAAACGCAACGGGATCCGACTCCTTTTCACAGTGCGCGACCATGAGTTGATGTACGAGAAAATGGAGAATAGCAACGTTGGTTGTCAGTTCGTTGATCTGGTTTTGTGACATAGTTCTAACTCGTTGGCCTTCAAATGAGGTTAGAAGACTATTCAGTATAGTATATATACTTTGGAAATTTCGTATTTTGTTGAACGTTCCCGGAACATGGTGCGAAAACACTTGTGATATCAAATGGATATAAAATGGCTTGCCAAAGAGAACAAATCATGTACATTGCCCGTATTGCATCGCGGAAGCGGCTATGAAATAACTGAAGGATAGTTGTGATGTCGGCACCAGCACTTCGCGTCGTAGGAACGGACAATATGGATAAACAGAAGGCGTTGGACGCCGCTCTGAGTCAGATTGAGCGGGCGTTCGGCAAGGGCTCGGTCATGAAATTGGGCCAGGGCGAGCAGGCGGTGGAGGTGGAAGCCATCTCGACCGGGTCGCTCGGATTGGATTTGGCCCTGGGTATCGGCGGTTTGCCGCGTGGCCGGATCATCGAAGTGTATGGACCGGAAAGTTCGGGCAAGACGACCCTGGCGCTGCACGTGGTGGCGGAAGCGCAAAAAACCGGCGGCACCTGTGCCTTCGTCGACGCCGAACACGCGCTCGACCCGGTGTATGCCCGCAAGCTGGGTGTCGATGTCGAGGAACTGCTGATTTCCCAGCCCGATACCGGTGAACAGGCCCTGGAAATCGCCGATACGCTGGTCCGGTCCGGCGCCATCGACGTTCTGGTCATCGACAGCGTGGCGGCCCTGGTGCCGCGCGCCGAGCTGGAAGGCGAGATGGGCGATACCCATGTCGGCCTGCAGGCCCGCCTGATGAGCCAGGCCCTGCGCAAGCTGACGGCGTCGATTTCCCGCTCGCGCTGCATGGTCATCTTCATCAACCAGATCCGCATGAAGATCGGCGTCATGTTCGGCAATCCCGAAACCACGTCGGGCGGCAACGCGCTTAAGTTCTACGCTTCCGTCCGCATGGAAATCCGCCGCATCGGCGCCATCAAGAACCGCGACGAGGTGGTCGGCAACCAGACCCGGGTCAAGGTGGTGAAAAACAAGGTGGCGCCGCCGTTCAGACAGGTGGAATTCGACATCATGTATGGTGAAGGCATCTCCAAGACCGGTGAATTGCTGGATTTGGGCGTCAAGGCCGGGGTGGTGGAGAAATCCGGTTCCTGGTTCTCCTATGACAGTCAACGGGTCGGGCAGGGCCGGGAGGCGGCCAAGACCTTCCTGGCCGAGCATCCGGAAATCGCCGACGCCATCGAAAACACCATCCGCCAGGAGGCGGGATTGATCGCCGAGGATCTCGAGATCAAAAGCGTCGGCGGCGGTGACGAGGAAGAGGATCTGCAGCCGGTGTAATCCCGGTCATTCAAACCAATACCCCTCAGAATCAAGGCGCCGGGCATTCCGGCGCCTTTTTTCGTTTCCGAAGCCTTGGCGGGACCGGGGCAAACAGGGGCGGGCGCTCCTGGACACGATAGTCAACTGGGGTTAAAAGCAGACGGTCCCGGAAGGCCTGAGTTTTCCGGGGATCAGACAACGCGGTCAAACGGTAGAGAGTGTGGTGACTCCATGAAGAGTGGAAACGAAATCCGCCAGATGTTCCTCGACTTTTTCGGGGCCAACGGACACGAGATCGTGGCGTCCAGCCCGCTCGTTCCCCATAACGACCCGACTCTGCTGTTCACCAACGCCGGCATGGTGCAGTTCAAGAACGTCTTCACCGGCGCCGAGAAGCGGGACTACGACCGTGCCGTCACATCACAGAAATGCGTGCGGGCCGGCGGCAAGCACAATGACCTGGACAATGTGGGCTACACGGCCCGGCATCACACGTTTTTCGAGGTGCTCGGCAATTTCTCGTTCGGCGACTATTTCAAGGACCTCGCCATCGAGCTGGCCTGGAACCTAATCACCAAGGAGTACGGCCTGCCCGCGGACCGGCTGTGGGTCACGGTCTACCACGAGGACGATCAGGCCTTCGATCTGTGGCGCAAGATTGCCGGACTGCCGGAAGAGCGCATCATCCGCATCGCCACGTCGGACAATTTCTGGTCCATGGGCGATACCGGCCCGTGCGGCCCATGCTCGGAAATCTTCTACGACCATGGCGATCACATCGAAGGCGGACCGCCCGGTTCGCCGGACGAGGACGGCGACCGCTACGTCGAGATCTGGAACCTGGTGTTCATGCAGTTCGAGCAGGTGACGCCGGACGAACGCATCGACCTGCCCAAACCCTCCATCGACACCGGCATGGGCCTTGAGCGCATCGCCGCCGTCCTGCAGGGCAAGCACGACAATTACGACACCGACCTTCTGCGCTCTCTGATCGAGGCCTCGGCGGACGCCAGCAACACGGACCCGGACGGCCCGCATGCCGTATCGCATCGGGTCATCGCCGACCATCTGCGCGCATCCAGTTTCCTCATCGCCGACGGCGTGCTGCCGTCCAACGAAGGCCGCGGATACGTACTGCGGCGCATCATGCGCCGGGCCATGCGTCATGTTCATATGCTCGGGGCGCAGGAGCCGCTCATGTGGCGTCTGGTGCCGGCGCTGGTCAATCAGATGGGCCAGGCCTTCGGCGAACTGGGCCGCGCCCAGTCGCTGATCAGCGAAACCATGAAGCTCGAGGAAATCCGCTTCAAGCGTACTCTCGACCGCGGCCTGCGGCTGCTGGAAGACGAACTCGGCAAGATCCCGTCCGGTTCGGCCCTGCCGGGAGACGTGGCGTTCAAGCTGTACGACACGTACGGCTTCCCCATCGATCTGACCCAGGACGCGCTGCGGCCACGCGGCATCGATGTCGACACGGCCGGCTTCAACCAGGCCATGGAGCGCCAGCGCGAGGAGGCCCGCAAGGCGTGGGCCGGTTCGGGCGAGGCGGCGACGGATGCCGTCTGGTTCGACATCCGCGAGTCCGTCGGGGCGACGGAATTCCTCGGATACGAAACCGTCGTGGCCGAGGGCAAGATCGAATGCATCGTCCGCGGCGGCGACAAGGCCGACCGGGCCGGCGAAGGCGAGGAAGTCGCGGTCGTCGTCAACCAGACTCCGTTCTATGGCGAATCGGGCGGCCAGATCGGCGACATCGGCATGATGTTCACGCCGGACGGTACGGAACTCGTCGTCACCGACACGCTGAAGAAACTGGGCGATCTGCACGTCCACCTCGGCCGGATCGCGTCCGGGACATTGTCCGTCGGCGATGTGGTGGAAATGCGCGTCGATGACCGCCGTCGCGCCCGGCTGCGGTCCAATCACTCGGCGACGCACCTGTTGCACGCCGCCCTGCGCGACACGCTCGGTGATCATGTCACGCAGAAGGGATCGTTGGTGGCGCCGGAACGGCTGCGTTTCGATATCAGCCACCCCAAGGCCATGTCCGCCGAGGAAATCAACGAGGTCGAAACGGCGGTCAACCGTCAGATCCAACTGAACACCAGTGTCGACACCGTTCTGATGACGCCGGATGAAGCCGTCGAGCAGGGCGCCCTGGCGCTGTTTGGCGAGAAGTACGGCGACGAGGTCCGGGTCCTGTCCATGGGCGACGGCCGCGACGACGGCAAACGGTACTCGACGGAACTGTGCGGCGGCACGCACGTGACCCGCACCGGTGATATCGGCCTGTTCAAGATCGTCGGCGAAGGTGCGGTTGCAGCCGGCGTGCGCCGCATCGAAGCGCTGACGGGCGAGGGCGCGCTGATCTACCTCAACGAACTGGAAGAGCAGGTCAAATCGGTGGCATCCCTGCTGAAGGTCACGCCGGCCGATATGGTCACGCGGGTCAGCCAGTTGCTCGAGGAACGCCGCAAGCTGGAAAAGGACCTGACCGAGACCCGCAAGCAGTTGGCCACGGGCGGCGGCGCCGGCGGACCGGAAGTCGAGGAAATCAAAGGCGTCCGTTATGGCGGCCGCCAATTGGACGATGTGTCGCCCAAAGACCTCAAGGGCATGATCGACGATCTGAAGAAAACCGGATCGGGTGTCTATGCCATGGTCTCCGTGAGCAACGGCAAGGCGTCCGTGGTCGTCGGCGTGACCGACGACTTGGTCGAGACCTATAGCGCGGTCGATCTGGTTCGTGCCGGCGTGGCCGCCGTGGGCGGCAAGGGCGGCGGCGGACGGCCCGACATGGCGCAGGGCGGCGGGCCGGACGGTGCCAAGGCGTCCGAAGCCCTGACCGCGATCGGCGAAGCGATCGCCAATCATGGCGGGTGAGTCTCCGGCCGGGGTCTCGGGTCCCGGCGGTATGGCGGGACCGCGCGTCGGCGTGGGTGTCCTGATCGTCCGGGATGGCCGTGTTTTGCTGGGACTGCGCCAGGGCAGTCACGGCGCCGGTCAATGGGCCTGCCCCGGCGGCCATCTGGAGGCCGGCGAATCCATCGAGGATTGCGCCCGGCGGGAAGTCGCGGAGGAAACCGGCATGACGGTGACCGCCTTGCGACCGGCCCCCTACACCAACGACCTGTTTCCCGACGAAGGACTTCATTACGTCACGTTGTTCGTCATGGCGGAGGCCGACGGCGACCCGCGGCGGCTGGAACCGCACAAGTGCCTCGAATGGAACTGGTTCGACTGGGACGACTTGCCCCAGCCGTTGTTTCCACCCAACGCCAATTTGGTTCGATTGGGCTTCCGGCCGAATTGACTGCTGCGCACGCCGCAAACACGGTATGATTGCGCGCGCCGTTTGAAGGAGATTACAGTCCGTACATGACCGTATCGGCCAGACGTTACGTCTTCGAACTGCTCGAAGACAGCCAGCAGCAGACCCGGCTCGGACGGGGCCTCGATATGTTCATGATGACGTTGATATTGCTCAACGTCGCGGCGGTGTGTGCCGAGACCGTCGAACCCCTGTGGATCAAGTACCGTATCTGGTTCGAACGGTTCGAAGTATTTTCCGTCATCATTTTCACTGTCGAGTATTTCGCCAGGCTGTGGGTCTGCATCGAACACCGCACGCCCGCGGGCCGGACCGGCGCCTTGAAAGCCCGCCTGGGTTACGCCATCACGCCGTACGCCATCATCGATCTGCTGGCGATCCTGCCGTTTTACCTGGGCGCCTGGTTCGCGCTCGATCTGCGCTTCCTGCGCATCTTCCGCCTGGTCCGCCTGCTCAAGCTGGCGCGCTACTCCACCGCCCTCGATACCCTCGCCGCGGTGATCTATTCCGAACGCAAGGCGCTGATGGCCGCCCTGGTGATCATGTGCGGCCTGCTGGTGTTCTGCTCCAGCTTCATGTACCTGCTGGAAAAGGACGCCCAGCCGGACGCCTTCGGCAGCATCCCCGCGGCGATGTGGTGGGCGATGGCGACCCTGACCACCGTGGGCTATGGCGACGTCGTGCCGGTCACGCCGCTGGGCCGCGTGTTCGGCAGTCTGGTGACGGTGCTGGGCCTGGCCATGTACGCCTTGCCGATCGGCATCATGGCGTCGGGTTTCGTCAACGAAATCCGACGCCACGAATTCGTCGTCACCTGGGGCATGGTCGCCCGGGTCCCGTTGTTCCGGGAACTGGATGCCCGGTCGATCGCCCAGATCGCCGGACTGCTGCGCTCGCACACCTTCCGGTCCGGCGAAGTTATTCTACCGCCGGGCATTCCGCCCGATGCCATGTACTTCATTGTCGACGGGGAGGTCGAAATCGACGTCGATCCGCAACCGGTGCACCTGAAGGCGGACGAGTTCTTCGGCGAACTCGGTATCCTGCGCGAACACGTGCAGACCGGTTCGGTGCGCGCATTGACGGAATGCCGCCTGATGGTGTTGGACAAGGGCCATTTCCATCACCTTCTCGACACCAAGCCCGAACTCAAGGAAAAACTCGAGGCGTTCTCCAGCGAACACATGGCGGCGCTGCAATCCGACGGCGATTGATCCCAAAACGAAAGCGGCCCGGGATGACCCGGGCCGCTTCCAGTGACTTTTGCCGGACCTGCAATCAGCCGATGGCCTTCTGCAGGTTCTCGTCGATCTTGTCGAGGAACTGGTTGGTGGTCATCCAGGCCTGATCGGGGCCGATGAGCAGCGCCAGGTCCTTGGTCATGTGACCGCTCTCGACCGTGTTGATGCAGACCTTCTCGAGGGACTCGGCGAAGTTGGCCAGTTCGTCGTTGCCGTCCAGTTTGGCCCGGTGCTTGAAGCCGCGCGTCCAGGCGAAGATCGAGGCGATCGGGTTGGTCGAGGTTTCCTTGCCCTGCTGGTGCAGGCGGTAGTGGCGGGTGACCGTGCCGTGGGCCGCCTCGGCCTCGGCGGTCTTGCCGTCGGGCGTCGACAAAACCGACGTCATCAGGCCGAGCGAACCGAAGCCCTGGGCGACGATGTCCGACTGCACGTCGCCGTCGTAGTTCTTACAGGCCCAGACGAAACCGCCGCTCCATTTCAGGGCGCAGGCCACCATGTCGTCGATCAGCCGGTGTTCGTAGGTGATGTTGGCTTCCTCGAACTTGTCCTTGAACTCGGCGTTGAAGATCTCCTCGAACAGGTCCTTGAAGCGGCCGTCGTAGGCTTTCATGATCGTGTTCTTGGTCGACATATACACCGGCCAGCCGCGGGCCAGGCCGTAGTTGAAGCTGGCCCGGGCAAAGCCGCGGATCGATTCGTCCAGGTTGTACATGGACATGGCGACGCCGCCGCCGGGGAAGTCGAAGACCTCGTGTTCGATGGTCTCGCCGCCGTCTTCCGGCACGAACTTGATGGTCAGCTTGCCCTTGCCGGGCACGACGAAGTCGGTGGCGCGGTACTGGTCGCCGAAGGCGTGACGGCCGACGACGATGGGCTGGGTCCAGCCCGGCACCAGGCGCGGAACGTTGTCGCAGATAATGGGCTCGCGGAACACGGTGCCGCCGAGGATGTTGCGGATGGTGCCGTTGGGCGAACGCCACATCTTCTTCAGGCCGAACTCCTCGACCCGGGCCTCGTCCGGCGTGATGGTGGCGCACTTGACGCCGACGCCGTATTGCTTGATGGCGTTGGCGGCGTCGATGGTGATCTGATCGTCGGTCTCGTCGCGCTTCTGGATGCTCAGATCGTAGTATTTCAGATCGATGTCCAGATACGGCAGGATCAGCTTGTCCTTGATGAAGGCCCAGATGATGCGGGTCATCTCGTCGCCGTCGATCTCGACGACCGGGTTTTCCACTTTAATCTTCGCCATGAAAGTCCTCTCGGGGGCAGAAAAACGGGCAAATCGCTCAATTCTCGGCCGGGAACATATCACCCGTGCCGAATACTGCAAGGGACGCGGTCAAGTCGCCGTTTTCCGGCCGAAACCGGCCTTTGGGACAGGCGCGCGGCGCTACAGCAAATCCGGTTCCGACGGAATTCTTCCCGCCGGCGCCGCGGCGATGGCCGGTATGATATCCTCGACCGTGGGTACGGTGATGAAGAAGTCCTTGATCGACGGCCTGGCGAAGCCGCTGTCGACGATATGATCGACAAGGCCGAGAAACGGGGACCAATAGCCGTCATTGTCGACCAGGATGACCGGCTTGTCGTGCAACTGCAGCTGCTTCCAGGTCAAAATCTCGAACGTCTCGTCCATTGTGCCCAGCCCGCCCGGCAGCACGGCGAACGCGTCGGAAAGTTCGAACATCTTCTGTTTGCGCTCATGCATGCTGTTCGTCACGATCAGTTCGGTCACACCTTTGTGACCCACTTCGATATCGTGGAGGTGGTAAGGGATGATTCCGATGACGTCGCCGCCGGCCTCCAACACCGCGTCGGCGGCGATGCCCATCAGACCGACACGGCCGCCGCCATAGACCAGGCGGACACTGTTGTTCCCGAGGATGGTGCCCAGCCGTTTCGCGGCGTCCTGGTGGGCGGGCGATACCTTGTTGCTGGAGCCGCAATAAACGCAGAGGGACGTGAGTTTCTCCATGATCGGACAATACCTTAAACTATTGGCCGGCGCCGTTGCCATCGGATGCACGATGACGGCTCATGCCGGCGAAGCTGAAATTATCGCGGTGAATGTGGTGAAAACCGGTGCCGGTGTCTACCGCTTTGACGTCACCGTGCGCCATGGCGATACCGGATGGAACCATTATGCCGACGGCTGGGAGGTCTTGTCGCCCGACGGCCAGGTTCTGGGGCAACGGGTTCTGCTGCATCCCCATGTGGAGGAGCAGCCGTTCACCCGCTCGCTCGGCGGCGTGGCCGTTCCGGCGGGAACGGCATCGGTCGATATTCGTGTGCACGACAAGGTGCATGGGTATGCTTCCAAACTCCATCGGGTCCACCTGCCCAAGTAAGAATGTGTCTGCCTGGTGGACAGGTTATGATATCCCAGCGGTCCTAGCAGGATGTTAATCGGCAACCCCGCCCGTGTTCGAAAAACGGGGCATTTTGGAGGAGTTTTGGCTCGATGAGGCGGTTTTTCAGTGTGGTGGTTTCCGCGGCGGTCTGCGTGGCGGCGGAACAGGCACTCGCCCGGAATTCGACCGACCCGGTCGCGCGTGGTCAGTACCTGGTCCGGGCGGCGGGGTGTGTCGGTTGCCACACGGACACGAAAGGCAAGGGCGGCGCGTTCGCCGGCGGCCGGGCGTTCAAGACGCCGTTCGGCACGTTCTTCAGCCCGAACATCACGCCGGACGAGGAAACCGGCATCGGGTCCTGGTCGGCGGCCGAATTCGACCGGGCCGTGCGCCGCGGCATCCGTCCCGACGGCGCCCACCTGTATCCGGTGTTTCCCTACGCCAGCTATGCCGCCATGAAGCCCGACGACGTCGAGGCCATACGGGCCTACCTGTTTTCCCTGGCGCCGGTGCGGCGGGTCAACAAGGCGCACGATCTGTCCTTTCCGTTTTCCTGGCGTTTTACCTTGTTCGGCTGGAAGTGGCTCTACTTCGACGACACCCCTTTCGCACCCGATCCGGCGCGGAACGACGAATGGAACCGGGGTGCCTACCTGACGCGGGCCATGGCGCACTGCGGCGAATGCCATACGCCCAGGACGGCCATGGGGGGGCTCGACCTGGCCAAGGACATGGCCGGCACCGTGGATGGACCGGACGGCGAACTGGTGCCGAACATCACACCCGACCCGGCGACGGGGATCGGCGACTGGACGGTGGAAGATCTGGCGGGACTGATGAAAACCGGTCTCAAACCCGATTTCGACAACGTCCAGGGCGCCATGGACGAGGCCATCACGTTCGGCCTGAAATACCTGAGCGATGCCGACTTGCGGGCGATTTCCGTCTACATCCTGTCGCTGCCGCCCATCAAAAACAAAGTCGAGCGGCCGAAATAACCCTGCTACAACCTGCCGTCTGGCGATTGTGTCGCAAGTCGTGGTAGTTTTGTGACAGTAGCGATCCAATTCTTGGTGATTTTGTGCAAGGTAAAGGGATAATCGCGGCCGTCGTCGCAGTGGCCGTAATCGTGCTCTCCATCGCGGGTTTCTGGTTTTTGCCCGAGGACGAACCCTCGCGAACGGCCGTAAAACGGCCCGAAACCCCCAAGACCGCGACGAGTCCCGGCACAACGGCACCACGCACGCCGTCGGTATCCGCGCCGTCCCATGCCGTGCCGCCGGCCCCGCCGGCAACCGCATCGAAAACGCCGCCGCCGGCGACCGAGGCCGCCGGTTCCGCGCCGTCGGTAAAGGAAAAACCTGCCGACAAGGCGGCCGAACCCAGCCCGCAAAAGGCCGAAAAACCGGCCGCGGAGGAGGCGGTGAAGACGGCCGTCGAGACCGGCCGGAAGGCGGTCCAGGACGGTGTCAAGACGGTGGAGAAAAAGGCCGACAGCGCGGTGACGGCGGGCGCACCGGATACGCAACCCTCCACGCAAGCGTCGAGCAGCGCGTCCGACAAAAAGGCCGCGCCGGAACCGGAGAAGAAGGTCGCCGTTCTGACGCCGCAGACGCCGCCGGTGCATACGGCACAACCCGCACCGCAATCGGCGCCGCCGATGAAACGGCCGAGTTTCGATGTGGTGCGGATCAGCCAGCAGTGCACGGCCGTGATCGCGGGGCGGGCGGAAGCGAACGCGGAGGTGACCGTCTGGGACGGCGAACAGCCGCTCGGTCAGGTCAATGCGGACGCCAACGGCGAATGGGTGCTGCTGGTCAGTCAGGCCATGCGCAGTGGATCCCGCCAACTGCGACTCATCGCCATCGGCGCGGACGGCAAACCCGTCGAATCGGAGTCCGTCGTGGTCATTGCCGTGCCGGATTGCTCGGCACCGCCCAAGCAGGAAAAGGAACCGGTCATTGCGGTCATGACGCCGAAGGAAGGCGGGGCCAGCACGGTTCTGCAAGCGCCGCCGCCAGAGGACAAGACGGACGAACCGAAAGGGCTGGCGCTCAAATCGGTCGACTATGACGAGAAGGGTGAGGTCGTGTTGTCCGGCAAGGCGGAACCCGGCAAGAGCGTGCAGGCCTATGTGGACAACAAGCCTGTGGGCGCCGCCAAGGCGGATGACGAGGGTCGCTGGCAGGTCAAGCCGGAAGAAGCGATCGAACCGGGCGTTCATAAGCTTCGGGTCGACCAGGTGGAACAGGGCGGCAAGGTCGCGGCGCGGATCGAGCTCCCGTTCAGCCGCGCCAGTGCGGCCCAGATCACGCTCGAACCGGGCCACGTCATCGTCCAGCCGGGCAACAGCTTGTGGCGTATCGCCCGGCGGACATACGGCCATGGTCTGCGCTATTCGGTGATTTACCAGGCCAACGAGGATCAGATCCGCAACCCGGATCTGATCTATCCCGGTCAGATCTTCAGCCTGCCCCGGGTGAACTGATCAGGCGAGGGCGTGTGAGTCCCGCGCCAGGTCGATGTAAGGACGCAGCTTGAGCAGGAACCCGGTGACCGTGGCGATGATCGAAGTGCCGCTGAGATCCTCGGGTACGGGCGCATCGCCGACCAGATTGACCCGGTTTTCACCGCCCATGGCGTAGCGCGCGCCGTCTCCTAGATCGCCGGTATGAACCAGACCCATCATCGCCTGGCGCAGTCCGGGGTTTTCGGCCGTGTAGGGAACGACCCCGAGATCGCAAATCAGCCGCAGCCTGGTCTGGCCGCTAAAATCGTCGATACGCGCCGTGAACGGAATTTCCCGCCAATGGAAGCGGAAATTCACCGGCAGGTCCGGGTGCATCTCGGCCAAACGCGATTGCGCGTTATCGAGAATCTCATTGAAGTCGGGAAGTGTGCCTATCGCCGTGTCTGTCATTTCGCAAGTACCCTATACTCCGTCAGGACCGACGAAACCGGCCATTCCGAGTCATTGCCGGAACGCGATCCTCCGTACAAGAAACCATGCCCTGCCCGCCTTAAGGTTTGGTAAAACGGTATGCCGTGACCATATAGATACGAAGCCATAATTCGTAAAAATCTTTGAAATCCGTAAGGTTTTCCCAGCGACCAGGTGAAGAATGACAACTGAGGCCTTTGATCCTTCGGCCACATCGGGTGGGCGTAGCCACTGGCAGACGCTGATATCGCTACTGCCGTATCTGTGGCCGAAAGGGCTGCCTCAACTGAAGGTCCGTGTTCTTCTCGCCATGGTCTTTCTGATACTGGCGAAGGTCGCCAGTGTTTCCGTTCCGTTCTTTTTGGGGCTTGTCGTTGACGAATTGGGCGGTGACCTCAATGCCGCCATCGTTCTGCCGATCGGCCTGATCGCCGCCTATGCGGTGGCGCGGGTCATGTCGCAGGCATTTGGCGAGTTGCGAGATGCCGCGTTCGCCCGGGTCGGCCAGCACGCTTTGCGCCAGGTGGCATTGCGGACGTTTCGCCATCTGCACGGATTGTCTTTGCGATTTCATCTGGAACGGCGCACCGGCGGCCTGTCGCGGGTCATTGAGCGGGGCACGAAGGGGATCGATTTCCTGTTGCGTTTCACTCTCTTCAATATACTGCCGACGCTGCTGGAAATCGGCCTGGTCTGCGGCATTTTTCTGTTCCGTTTCGACGCATGGTTCGCCCTTGTCACGTTCGTTACGGTGAGCGGCTATATCGCTTTCACGCTGATCGTGACCGAATGGCGCCTGAAGTTCCGGCGTGAGATGAACAAACAGGACAGCGAGGCCAACACCAAGGCCATCGACAGCCTGCTGAATTTCGAGACGGTGAAGTATTTCGGCAACGAAGCCCACGAGGCGCGGCGATTCGATTCGGCCATGGAACGCTATGAAAGCGCCGCCGTCCGCAGCCAGACGTCGCTCGCCATGCTCAATGTGGGGCAGGGCGGCATCATCGGCGGCGGCTTGTTCATTATCCTCATCATGGCGGGTACGGGCGTCGCCAACGGGACCTTGTCGATGGGTGATTTCGTCGCCATCAACGCCTTCATGATGCAGTTGTTCATGCCGCTGAATTTCCTCGGTTTCGTCTACCGGGAAATCAAGCAGTCGCTGGTCGACATGGAAAAGATGTTCGAATTGATCGCCGTACACTCCGAGGTCCAGGACAAACCTTCCGCGGTTCCGCTCGCCGTCGACGGCGGTTCGGTCGAATTCGACGCGGTGTGGTTTCAGTACGAATCCCGCCGGCCGATCCTGCATGACGTCAATTTTTCGGTGCCGGCCGGTAAGACGGTGGCCATCGTCGGCCCATCGGGTGCCGGCAAGTCAACGATCTCCAGGATCCTGTTCCGTTTCTACGATGTTGCCGAAGGCGCGGTGAAGATCGACGGTCAGGATATCCGGGACGTGACCCAGGGGTCGGTGCGGGACGCCATCGGCATCGTGCCCCAGGATACGGTCCTGTTCAACGACACCATCCGCTACAACATCGCCTACGGCCGGCCCGACGCCACGTTGCCGGATATCCAGGAAGCGGCCAAGTTGGCGCGCATCGACGATTTCGTCTCCGGATTGCCGGACGGATACGACACCATGGTCGGTGAACGCGGCCTCAAACTGTCCGGCGGCGAAAAACAGCGCGTGGCCATCGCCCGCACCATACTGAAGAAACCGCGCATTCTACTGTTCGACGAAGCCACATCCGCGCTGGATTCCAAGACCGAAAAAGAAATCCAGGCCAGTCTGCGCGAGGTGTCGGCCGACCGTACGACATTGATCATCGCGCACCGCTTGTCCACGGTGGTCGACGCAGATGAAATCATCGTGCTGGACGAAGGACGTATCGTCGAACGGGGCCGGCACGGCGACCTCCTGCGTATGGACGGACGGTATGCCGAAATGTGGGCCCGTCAGCAGCAAGTCGCGGAATATCAGGAACGTATGCACGAAATGCTGGACGAAACCGAAGAAACGAAGTCTCTTACGCTCGAACCGGCGGCACAGTAAACTGTGCGCCGCATTTGACCCGCCAAAGAGTACCGCACGTCCATGGAAGCCATTCGCTCCGTCCTCGTTCCCATTCACCGTGAAGGCCACAAGTTCATCGCCATCTTTGCCGTCGTCACGGTGGGCCTGTTTTTCCTGTCCGATTTCCTCGGCGCGATCGGCGTCATCCTGACGCTTTGGTGTACCTATTTCTTCCGTGATCCCGACCGGTTCACGCCAACCCGTCAAGGGCTGATCATCAGCCCCGCCGACGGTGTGGTTCAAATGGTCGAAAACGCCGTGCCACCGCCGGAACTGGGCATGGGGGACGACCCCCGCCCACGCGTCAGCGTGTTCATGAACGTTTTCAATGTGCACGTGAACCGGGCGCCGGCCGATGGCGAGATCCTGGCCGTGGAATACCGGCCGGGCAAATTCCTCAATGCCGCCCTGGACAAGGCCAGCACGGACAATGAACGCATGGCGGTGCGGATGAAGATGGCCAATGGCCGTGAGTTGGCATTCGTGCAAATTGCCGGACTGGTGGCCCGCCGCATTCTGTGCGAGCTCAAACCGGGGCAAACCGTACAGGCCGGGGAACGCTTCGGCCTGATCCGCTTCGGCAGCCGGGTGGATGTCTATTTGGATGACGATATGGCGCCGCTGGTATCGGTCGGGCAATTGTGTATTGCCGGCGAAACGGTGATCGCCGACGGCAACAGCGAGGAACCGCAGCGGGACGGGGCGAAACGCTGACCATGGAAAAGAAACGACGCCTGAGACGCCACTTGCGCCCGCTGCCGCTGAATACTCTGGCGCCCAATATATTGACCGTGCTGGCCTTGTGCTTCGGTCTGACAGCGTTTCGGTTCGCGCAACAGGACCGTTGGGAATTGGCCGTTGCCTTCATTCTCATGGCAGGCGTTCTGGATGGCCTGGACGGGCGTCTGGCCAGGCTGCTCAAAGGGGCGAGCAAATTCGGCGCCGAGCTGGATTCGCTGTCGGACATGGTTTGTTTCGGCGTTGCGCCGGCGCTGACCTTGTACCTTTGGACCCTGCAGACGGCCGGCGGCGTCGGTTGGATCGCCGTGTTGGCTTTTGCCGTATGCATGGGACTGCGTCTTGCCCGTTTCAATACGGCACTGGATGATCCCGACCGCCCTGCCTGGGCCAGCAATTTCTTCACCGGCCTGTCCGCGCCCGTATCCGCGGCGTTGGCGGTTCTGCCCATGGCACTGGCCTTCCAGATCGGTGACGAATACCTGCGCACGCCGTATGTCGTGGTCCCGTGGACTCTGTTCCTGGCTGCCATGATGGTCAGCCGGGTACCGACCTATTCCTTCAAGAAGCTCCGCGTGCGCCGTGACATGGTGCTGCCGGTACTACTGGTCATCGGTTTGCTGTTCGCCGCTTTGGCAACCTATCCCTGGATCACGCTTTCGGTCATCGGTTTCCTGTATCTTGCGACGATCTTCTTCAGCATCCGTGCCCACGCGCGGCTTAGCAAGAACTGGAAAAGCAGCGGTGGGGCCGCGGAAGACGCAGCGGAAGAAACCGATCCACCGCAGGAACCGACCCAATAAAAAAGGCGCCGAATTGACGGCGCCTTTTTCCTTGAATGTGATGAAACGTTACTCGGCCGGTGCCGGGGCCGTCACGGGTGCGGGCGCCAAACCGGCTTTGCGCGCGCGTTTCTCGGCCCGTTTGACGCGGCGCCGTTCGCGGAAAGCGCTCACATTGGCGCCGACAGCGAGCAAGCTCGGCGTCACCACCAAGGTCAGGACCGTGGCGAATGACAGACCGAACGCGACGGCCGTCGCCAACTGAACCCACCATTGCGTCGATGGCGCACCCGCGGTGATTTCCCGCGTGACGAAATCCAGGTTGACCTGGAACACCATGGGCAACAGGCCGCAAATGGTCGTAATGGTGGTCAACATGACGGGCCGCAGACGCTGTGCTCCGGTGCGCAATATGGCTTCTATGGGCGGATACCCCTGCTCCTTCAGCCTGGCGAATGTGTCGATCAACACGATGTTGTTGTTGACGACGATACCCGCCAAGGCAATGACGCCGATACCGGTCATGACGATGCCGAACGGTTGGCCGGTGACCAGCAGTCCGACCATGACGCCGATGGTCGACATAATGACGGCCGTCAGGATCAGGAAGGCGTGGTAGAAGCTGTTGAACTGCGTAACCAGGATAATGGCCATCACGAACAATGCCACGCCAAAGGCCTTGACCAGGAACGCGCTGGCCTTGGCCTGTTCCTCGTCCTGGCCCTTGAACGTTACGTCGACCCGCGGGTCGATATCGGCGGTCTTCATCCAGGCCTGGACTTCCTTGACCTTGTCATCCACCAGATAGGCGGAATCCACGTTGGCTTCGACGTTGAAGACCCGTTTCCCGTCGACCCGGTCGATTTTTCCGACCTTCTGCTTGGCGGAACGGGTCACGAAGTTGCTGATCGGGATCATGCCGAAGTCGGTCGGGATGCGCAGTTGATCGAGCTGGTTGATGGTGCGTTCGTCGGCAAAGAACCGGACGTTCAGGTCCACCTCCTTGGTGGTGTCCGGCATGCGCATTTCGTCCGCCTTGATGCCGTTGGTGACCATTTTGACCGCATTGCCGATGGCCACGACGCTGGCGCCGAAGCGGCCCGCCTGTTCGCGGTCGACGGACAAGACCCATTCGATGCCGGGAATCGGCCGGCTGTCCTCGATGTCTTCCAGGCCGACCACCGTATCCAAATAGTCGCGGATCTTTTGGACTTCCGGTTCCAGCAGGGATGGATCGCGGGAAGCAAGCTGAACGCGGATGTGCTTGCCGGTCGGCGGGCCGGCTTCCTGCTTGCGGACCTCGACGGAAATTCCGGCGATATCCCGGGTCAGGGCACGGATTTCCTCGAACACCACATTGGCCGGACGGCGTTCCTGCCAGTCCTTGAATTCGAGCGTCAGTGTGCCGATGGTATCGGCCGATTGTTCCTGGCCTTCCGCCGCACTGCCCGTCCGGGTGTACACCGAGGCGAAGTCGTTCAATGGCAGAACCTTTTCCTCGACCTCGGCGACCAGATTGTCCTTCTCCCAGACCGACAGGTTGCCCCGGGCGTGGATCATGACGATGGCCACTTCCGGTTCCACATCGGGGAAGAACTCCACGCCGTTGCCGTTCTTGGCGTAGTAGTACTGCACGCCGACCAACGCAAAGGCGGCGACCATGACGATCTTGAACGGGTGCCTCAGCGCAAATCCCAGTGACTTGACGTAGAAACCGGTCAATCCGCGCAGATGGTTGAGGTCGCCATGCTCGGCGGCCGCCAGAGCCTTCATAGTCTTTTCGTTGCCGCCACCCGGCTTGCCGACCAGCGACCCCAGGGTGGGCACGAAGATCAACGCCATCAGCAGCGAACCGGTCAACGTGGTGATCAGGGTCAACGGCAGGTATTTCATGAACTCGCCGACCACGCCGGGCCAAAAAATGAGCGGCATGAAAGCGGCCAGGGTGGTGGCCGTCGATGCGATGATCGGCCACGACATGCGTTTGGCGGCCAGGGCGTAACTGTCTTTCCTGGTTTGGCCTTCCGCCATTTTCCGATCAGCGTATTCGGTCACGACGATGGCGCCGTCCACCAACATGCCGACGGCCAGAATCAACGCGAACAACACGACGATGTTGATGGTTAGCCCGAATATGTAGAGGTACAGGATACCGATCAGAAACGAACTGGGGATGGCCAGGCCGACCAATCCCGCCGTGCGCATGCCCAACGCCGCGACCACGACGATCATGACCAGCAATATGGCGCTGATCACGTTGTTCTGCAGGTCGGTGAGCATGGTGCGGATGTCCTTGCTCTTGTCCTGGCTGTAGGTAACCTCGATATTCGCCGGCCAGCCCTGCCGTTCCTCTTCGACGAATGCACGCACATTGTCGATGGTCTCGATGATGTTCTCGCCGAGACGCTTGCGGATTTCGAGCGCCACGGCCTGCTTGCCGTCGAGCCGGGCGAACGAGGCGGGGTCCTTGTAAGTCCGACGAATGGAGGTGATGTCGCCGAGGGTAACAACGCCGTCACCGGAGGTCTTGATCGGCAGGTCGAACACGTCTTTCGGCGATTCGAACAGACCCGGGACCTTGACCGAGAAGCGGCCCTTGCCGGTGTCCAGGGCGCCGGCCGCCACCAGTTTGTTGTTCTGCGTGACCGCCGTGATCAGCTCGGCCTGGGAAATCTGATAGCTCTCCAGCTTGACCGGATCGATCAGAATCTCGACCACCTCGTCACGGTCACCGCCGATGTCGGCCGACAGAACGCCTTCCAGTCCTTCGAGGTCGTCCTTCAAGTCGGTGGCGAGTCTGAGTAGCGCCCGTTCCGGCACATTGCCGGCCAGGGTGACGACAAGGACCGGAAACAGGCCGACATTGACTTCGTTGACGGTCGGTTCGTCCGTGTCTTCGGGCAGGTCGCCCTTGGCCTCATCGACCTTCTCACGGACGTTGTCCTTGGCTTCGTCGATGTCATGGCCGGCTTCGAATTCCAGCAGGACAGAGGCATGGCCTTCGCTGGCCGTCGACCGCATCTCCTTGATGCCTTCGATGGTGCGCAGCTTCTGCTCCATGGGTTTGATCAGCATGCGTTCGGCGTCGTCGGGCGAAATGCCGTCATGGGACATGGAGACATAGATGATGGGAATCTGGATATCCGGATCGGATTCCTTGGGAATGGTCACATACGCAACCACGCCGGCGATCAATATGAGCACCAGCGCGGAGAGGACCGTGCGCGATCGATGGATCGCGGCGTCGATAATCGCATTCACGACGTCGGACCCTTGTTCTCGATGACGACTCGGACCTGTTCGCCGTCACGGACGAATTCCTGGCCGACGGTAATGACCGTGATTGTCGGCGGCAGGCCGGTCAGCCAGACACCCTGCTTGCCGGTACCGGCGACGGTTACCGGACGGAACACGACGCGGTCGTCGTCATTGACGGTGCGGACACCGACGATACCGGCGTCGTTCAGGGTCAGCACGGCCGGAGTCACCAGATGGGCGTAGGTTTCGCCGACCTTGATGCGCATTTCCGTGGTCACGCCGTCCCGCAGTTGTTCATCCTGATGGTTGATTTCCAACTCGACGCGGAATGTCCGGGTCTTCTCGTCGGCGACGGTGGCGATATAGCGCACCTTGCCGGTCACGGTTTCGCCGGTCACCAGTTTGGCGACACCGATATCGCCGACCGAGAGATAGCCGACTTCCCGTTCGGAGATCTGCGCCACCACCAGCAGCGGGTCGTCGTCGACGATGGTGGCCACGTTATGACCGGTGTCGACCCAATGGCCGATTTCTACCGGACGCAGGTCGACAACGCCGTCGAACGGCGCATGGATCGTCAGGCGGGCGATGTCGACGCTCATGCGCTTGACCTGCGCCTTGGCGGCATCCAGCGCGGCTTCGGCGCCGGCCACCTTGGTTTCGGCCCGGAAACCCTTCTTCTGCAGTTTCTTGTCGGCGTCGAATTCGATCTGGCGCTGCTTGACCAGGGCTTTGGCTTCCTTCAGCCGGGCATGGCGGTCGCCGGCCTCGATACGGACCAGCACGTCGCCCTTTTTGACGCGCGCACCTTTCTTGGCGCGAATCGAGATGATCCGTCCAGGCGTTTCGGCTTTGACATCGACCCGGCGCGAAGCTTCGGTGCGGCCACGGGCGATGATTTCCTTGACCCGAGGTGTTGCCTGCAGCACGCGGGCCCGCACGGCCGGAATTTTGGCTTCGGGCTTGGGCGGCTGTTCGATCTTGGCGACCGCGACGGCGTTGGAATCCTCGTTGGCGTTGAGGTTAAATTGACCCGACGCCATCCAACCGGCCGCCACGAGGGCGATGAATACGGCAATTAACACTGAGCGAAGCACGATTGCTCTCCGTCTGTTCGATGTCCCCGGAGCCGGCCTAACCGGCGCCTATGGCCCGTGTTCCAGGCCGAATGTTCTTTACTCCGCCGCCCGCGTTTCCGAGAGCAAGGCGGCCCCTTCGACCATGTGCCGGTTTTCGCGAACGTAATTGATGATGGCCTTGTAAACCGCGGCGCCATAACCGCAGACAAAACGCTCGCTTTCCGACATCGGTTCGTTTTCGCAGTCAAACAGTTCGGCCAAATGGTCTTCATATGTGGCGATACGCTGATCGAGTACCTTCGACAAATGGCGGGCCGGCAACAGTTCGGCGAAGGCCATGATGGCAAGAAACTCCGACCGGACCCGGTCTTCACCGGGCATCTTCTGCAGCGAATCAAGAAATGACAGCCTTCCCGATGCCGTGATGGAGTAGATTTTCTTGTCCGGCCGGCCGCTCTGAGGGGTATTCACCCGCGTGATCAGGCCTTCCGCCGTCAGTTTGTTGAGGGCAGGGTAGATCGAGCCGTAACTTGCATCGAAGAAATGACTGAACCGGGTCTCCATGACCTTCTTGATTTCGTACCCGGTTGCATCACCCTTGGTCAGAATACCCAGGCACAAGGTGCGTACATCCATACTATCGAGTTCCTTTGGCCGCGAACGTTGAATGAAGGGACACATGCGATTCAGGCACGGCAAACAGCCGGCGCCGACTTCCCTCACATCCATTCACATTGTTGTTATGATATATTACGAATTGATATATATAGAATCTGAATAAATAATTCAAGGTGCGAATTGCACCACTGCATTATCTCGTATGTAAAATGAAGAATGGGGGCTATATATATGAAATATTACCGAAAATGATAATTGGGGCCATCCTGGAACTGCAGGGCGATGAAATCCCCATTGCTGCGCACGACCGTCATGGCAGATCGCGGTAAGCCCTTCATTTCAACGTAAACGGTGTCGCCGGCGGTAACGGCAACCTGCGCACGAAGGGCAAGCCCGCCGGCGGATGCGTTTTCGATCTTAGCCTCCACGGTGACGTCGCCGACAGTCAGCCGGGCACGTTCCTCGGCCTGCCAGCGCTCGAACTGCCGCCGTTCGTCGGGGCGTGTCATCGCGTCATCCGCCATCGTCAGAAGTCCCTCATTGCCGATCGTGCCTGATCGATCAGTTCCCCAAGAATATCGGACACCGTCCATTCCCCGGTGACCGCGCCGACGCTCTGGCCCGCCATGAGCGAGCCATTTTCGGTGTCGCCGTTCCAAACGGCGCGACGGAGCCGGCCGCTCCAGAAGCTTTCAATGCCGTTGATGGCTTCGGTCTGCGAAATCTCCTCATTGCGGAACTTGGCCAGAAGCTCGCTTTGCACCGTGCGGAACTCGTCCATGGCCTTGTTGCGTAAGGCGCGGACGGGAATGACGTTGAACATGCCGTCCAGCTTCGGAGAAATAACCGCGTCCCGGGCCGCGGCCCTGATCAGCGCCCGCTTGAAGTCGTCATGGGCAACCGATTCCTTGGCGCAGGCAAACCGTGTGCCCAACTGGCATCCGGCGGCGCCCATGCGCAGATAGGCGGCGATGGCCTCGCCCCGGCCGATCCCGCCGGCAACGAAGACGGGGACATCGTGAATGTGCGGCAGTATTTCCTGGGCCAGGACGGACGTTGCCGTGGGTCCGATATGGCCGCCGGCTTCGGATCCTTCGATGATGAGCGCGTCGACGCCGGATTTGAGCAGGCGTTTGGCAAGGGCGAGGGACGGCGCGAAGCAGATGACCTTGGAGCCGGCCGTCTGGATGGCGGACAAGGTCTTCGCATTGGGGATGCCGCCGCCGACCACGACATGAGAGACCTTCTCGTTCAGGCAGATTTCCAGCGAATCGTCGAAACTGGGGTGAAGCGTGACCAGGTTGACGCCGAACGGTTGATCGGTCATGCCCCTTGTGGCGTCGATTTCCTGCTGCAGTTCCTGCGGCCGCATGGCCGCCCCCGCCAGGACACCGAAGCCGCCGTTGTTGGAAATGGCGGAGACCAGGATGTGGTCCGACACCCACGCCATGGCACCACCCATGACGGCGTGACGGGTGCCAAGAAATTCCCGGCCCCGTTCCGTGGCACGCGCAAGCCTTTGATCCGCAACGGCGGAACCGGTGCCCGACGCGATATCGGGCTGCCTCGCAGAAAGTGTGTGATCGTGCTTCAAAACCGCCCCTCCCATCCCGGGGCTGAAAATAAATACTCGTCTACTCCGATAGGATAGGAAAGGCGGTTTAAGGTGGGGTTAATTGGTGGCTTTTTGGCGGAAACCCGCGCCTATTCGGCTACGTTGCCGGATACGAGACGGACATGGGACCGCAGAACGTACACATCGTCCTCGATAAAGGGCCTGAACGCTTCGGCAATGACCGCATCCAGGTCGCGCCGTTCCGCCGGGGCCAGCGGTGTCAGGGCGTCGCCGAACGACATTTCCAAATTGGCCGTCCAGAACGGGGTGCCGGCATCGATCTTGGGCGAAAACCGCATTTCCCGTTCGGTGACATCCGGACATCCGGCTTGCTCCATCAGCCGGCTCAATGACCCGTCGGCGCCGAAACGGAACGGCGAGAATTCCAGATCGCGAAGGGAGTGGCCCAGTTCCGTTCCGATGACACGGTCGAGCACATGGAAGAGCGTATTGTCCTCGATCGGACCCCAGACCAGAAACGCCGCCGTGCAGTCCGGCCGGAGCACACGGAAAACTTCCCGCAAGGCCGTCATCACATCGGGCACGAACATGATGCCGAACCGGCAGGTGACCGCGTCGAAGGACCGGTCCGAAAACGGCAAATCTTCCATGCCGCAGACTTCGAACGCCATGTTGGACACACCCGCCGCTTCGGCGCGGCGCCGCGCGGCATCGATCATGTTGGCGACCAGGTCGGTCGCGGTCACGCGACCGTGGGCGCCGACCCGTTCGGCCGCGGTAATGGCGGGCTCTCCGAGGCCGGACGCCAGATCAAGCACATCCGTGCCCGCGGCAACGCCGGCGGCATCCAGCAAGGGGATGTTGAAGCGTTTGGCCAATTGGGACAGCCTGTCGGCCCACTTTTCCCATGCGCCCGACCGGTCTTTCCACTCGTCGTGCACGGCGGCGCGGGCGCGGTCTGCGTCGTTCATAACAGCCTTTCCTGATTCACTGGCGATCGTTCGCGGCCAGACTAAAGCGAATGGGCCGCCTCGCACAGGGCCTTGAGCTTGGCGACCGCCCGGTCCCGGCCCAGCAGCCCCAGTCCGCAATCCGGCGCCGCGATCAGCCGCTCCGCGTCGATGTGATCCAGGGCATTCGACAACCGGTCGCGGATGGCGTCGACGGGCTCGACGGCGCTCTTGGCAATGGCGACAACGCCGAAAATCACCGTGGTCCGGGTGAACAGTTCCAGCAGCGACAGGTCGTTGTTGCGGTGGGCGTCTTCGACCGACACGGCCTGAATCGACGATTTGTCGATGGCGTCGGCAAGCCGGAAGTAGGACTCCTTGGGTGCCTTGGGATAGTCCGGATTGTCCAGCTTGTCGGGATAGCCGCAGCACATGTGTACGGTCCGGGTGACGTGATCCGGACAGTTGTGGAAAGCCCGCTCCAGGTTGTCGAACCCGTAGTCCAGGGCTGCGTCGACCTTGCGGGCGAACAACGGTTCGTCGATCTGGATGTGCCGGCAGCCGGCGTCGGCCAGGGCGAGGACTTCCTTGTTCAGGGCGTCCGCCAGGGCCGCGCCGAGGGCTTTCGGGTCGTCGTAATGGGCGTCCGCGACCGTATCGGTAATGGTCATGGGGCCGGGCAGGGTGATCTTGACGGGCCGGTCGGTGAAGCCCTGGGCGACCCGGTAATCGTGGGGCAGGAAATTGTCTTTGACCGAAATGGGACCGGTAATGGTCGGCAGGTTGGCGGTGTAGGCGCCTTCGCGCAGGACCTTTTCGGTCAGGTTATCGAAGTCGATGCCGTTCAAATGGCGGCAATGGTAGTGGATGTAGTTTTCCCGGCGGATTTCGCCGTCCGTTGGAATGTCCACACCGGCGCCGACCTGGTCCGCGATGGCGTCCTTGGTGCCGCGGGCGAAGACCTCCTCGGCCGAATCGCCCAACGCGTCCACGGCGCCCTGATAGGTTTTCGTCGGGTCCTGGCTGTCCGGGCCGTCCTCGATGGTGAACCAGTCGGGAACGGTGACGTAGTCGGGTTTGGGATAGGCGCCAATGGTGGTGGTGCGGAGGGGCATGGTGGCTTTGATCCTGTGAACGCGATGGAGCGGCGGCCGGAGGCCTAGTTACTGCCGTTGGTCCCGGACTGGCTTTCGAGGTTTTTCGGATCAAAAATACTCTTGTAGCCTTCGGTTCCCTTGGCGTCGATCTTGTCCTTTTCCTCGGTCGCCTTGGTCTCCGAATCGACCTGGCCCTCGAGGTTCTGCGGCGCGAAAATACCCTTGTAACCCTCGGTGCCCTTGGCGTCGACCTTGCCTTTGTCTTCGGCCGGTTTTTCGTCGGACTCGACCTGGCCTTCCAGGTTCTGCGGCGCGAAGATGCTCTTGTAGCCTTCGGTGCCCTTGGCCTCGACCTTGCCCGTGCCCCCGCCGGATTTGCTGCCGGTTTCCTTGCCGGGCGCGGCCTGCTTGAACATGGACTTGAGTTTGCGTTCCTTGATGCGTTCCTCGGCCAGGCGGCGCTTCTCTTCCTTGACGGCCACCTTGCACTGATCCACGCCGACCGTGCCGGCGAAGAACGTGGTGCCGAGGCCGGCGACGAACACCAGCGTCAGAATGATCATGGCCGGTTCGGCGTAGACCGGACGGCGCTTGCGGCCCAACACGGCGGCCGCGTCGCCGGCTTTGGCGATCAACGTGCTGGCGGCCCGCTGCGCTTCCTCGCGCCGGCGCATGATTTCGTAGACGCCGGCGCCGAACAGGGTCATGACGACGATGATCACGGCGAGGGCGCTGATGGACGGGTTGATGCCGTAGCGCACCTTGCTGGCCAGCACCGTCGTCAGCGTGCTTTCCGAGACGATGGTGAAGACCGTGGTGTTGTAGTTCTCGAACGATGCCAGAAACGCCAGCACGGCCGCGGAACCGATGGCGGGCCGCAGGAACGGCAGCAGCACCTTGCGGAAGGTCTGGACATGGGTGGCGCCCAAGTCGAGTGCCGCTTCCTCCAGCGCCGAATCGAAGCGCTGCAGGCGGGAAATGAAGACCAGCATGCTGTAGGCCGAGATGAACGTGGCCTGACCCAGAATGGTAAGGAAGATGCCGTTGTAGAAAAAGCTGTCGTAGTCGGCATTGAACATCAGGCCGAGCCGGTCCCAGAACACCAGCGTCGAGATGCCCAGCACCACGCCGGGGATGAGGATCGGCGAGATAACGATGGTGTAGTACCACGACCGCACCCGGGGGCTGATCTGCATCAGCATCAGGGCGCCGGCCAGGCCGATCGGCACCGAGATGAGCACCACGCCCAGGCCGATGAACAGGCTGTTGCGCAGGCCCAGCATCAGCTTGTCGTCGTTGACCAGGACGTTGAACCATTCGACGGAGAAACACTCGAACGGCGACACCCGCGGGAAGGCCGAGCTGTTGAAGGCGGTCACGCTCATGATGATCAGCGGCCCGAACAGATACAGGAAGAACGCCCCGACGAAGACGGCGACCGAGATCTTCAGGATGGTGTCCGACCTCACCGCGCGATCTCTCCCAGCCTGACCTTGAAGATTTTCATCATCAAGAGAACGAACACGATGGTCGACGCCAGCAGCACAACGGCATACGCCGAACCGCGCGGCCAGTTGTTACCGGTCTGGAACCACTGATAGATGATCTGCGTAAACCACAGACTGCTCGGCCCGCCGAGGATCTGCGGCGCGGCGAGGGCGCCGGCGGAGAGCATGAACACCATGGTGCAGCCCGACGTGATGCCCGGTTTGGCGAACGGAATGACGACGCGCCAGTGAATGCGCCACCAGGGCGATCCCAGGTCACGGGCCGCCTCGATCTGGTTTTTGTCGAGGCTTTCCACCGCGTTGTAGAGCGGGAAGATCATCAACAGAATGAAGGCGTAACCGAGGCCGGCGTAGAGGGCGACGTTCTCGCGGATGAAATCCACCGGCTCGTCGACGATGCCGAGCCATATGAGGAAGCCGTTAATGACACCGCCTGACCCGAACATGATGCGGAAGGCGAAGGCCCGGAGGATTTCATTGACCCAGAACGGGATGATCAGCGACAGCACGACCAGCCGGGCCCAACCGCCCTGCGCCACATGGGCCATGTAGTAGGCGATGGGATAACACAGGGCCAGGTCGAAGATGGTGACGAAGGCCGCCGCCAGCAGGGTCCGGAAAAAGACCTGCAGGTCGACCACGTTGAACGCGGCCGTATTCTGGGCGCTGCCGCGGATGAAGAACTCGTAGTGCTCGAGGGTGTGGACGTCTTCCGGTCCGCCGATCTTGGCAGGGGGCAGGTTCTTGCTGAACGAGAAGTCCAGCATATAGAGCTGCGGCAGGACGATCAGGATCAGGATCCAGAAGGTGACGGCGATGACCAGATACAGGCCGAGCACCATGCCGTTGCGGAGGAAAAACTCGCGTATGGACTGGGCGATGTTCATCGGCAACGCTCGTCTATTCCGCCGCCAGGGGGCCTTCGGGAAGCGCCACCGCCAGATCGGCGGCAAATCCGAGGGAGACCTCGGAGCCGGTCGCGTGGCTCAATTCCATGCCGTCGTTGACCATCGACATCTTGATGGTCTTGTCGCTGCCCGGCACGTCCATGAAGACCTGCCAGAAATGGCCTTCGAATTCCTGCTGGTTGATGTGCGCCTTGATCGTGTTGTCATGGGCATGGCCATTGGCGAACTTCAACGATTCCGGCCGCACGAACACATAGGCGCTGTCGCCGGCGCTCAGTTGCGGGCTGCCGTTTTTCAGGGCATTGCGCGCACGCATCGGCCCCTCCGACGTATCCACCGTGGCGAAGCCATCGGACACTTCGGTGACACGGCCGCTGAACAGGTTGTTTTCACCGACGAACGACGCCACGAACGATGTTTCGGGATGGTCGTAGACGGTATTGCCGTCGGACACCTGTTCGATGACGCCTTCGCGCATGACGGCGATATTGTCGGACATGGTCAGGGCCTCGCCCTGGTCGTGGGTGATGTAGATGAACGTGATGCCGACGCGCTGCTGAATGGCGCGCAGCTCGGTGCGCATGTGCTGGCGAAGTTTCAGATCGAGCGCCGACAGCGGCTCGTCGAGCAGGAGGACTTGCGGTTCGGCCGCCAGGGCACGGGCGATGGCGACCCGCTGGCGCTGCCCGCCGGACAGCTCGTGCACCATCTTGTCGCCCTGATCGGACAGGGCGATCAGTTCCAGAAGTTCATCGGCCCGTTTGCGGCGTTCCGCCTTGCCGACACCGCGGACCTCGAGGGCGAATGCGATGTTCTCCCACACCGTCATCAGCGGGAACAGGGCCAGGTTCTGAAAAATCAGCGCGGTCGGCCGCTTGTTGGGGCCGATGCCCTGCATGTTTTGTCCGCCGATACGGACTTCACCCTGCGACGGTTCCAGGAACCCCGAAACCGCGCGCAACAATGTGGTCTTGCCGCAACCCGACGGTCCGAGGAAGCTGAAGAACTCGCCGCCCTTGATCGTGATGTTGACATCACGGGCCGCGACGAACTCGCCGAACTTGATCCAGACATCATCCAATTCAACGTCAGCACTCATGTTCGGGATTCCATTGGTAGATTGGTGTGGTTTTTCTCAATTGTTTTTTGCCCGGAAGGGACGAAGACGCTACGACTGGAGAAGGACAAAAAGAAAACGAAAACTGGGAAGATATCCCTCCGGCCACGTGCGCGGCCGGAGGGATATTCGTAAACGTTACGCGTTGACGAACTTGTTGCGGTATTCCGTCCGGACGTCGGCGTACCACTGCGGTTCCTTCGGCCACGGCCAGAGGTTGGCAAGGGATTCGCCCGGATAGACCGACGCGAAGGTCTTCGCGTATTTGGCGCTGGCATGCTTGTCGGCGCCGAGCACGGCCGAGTTGTAGCCGTGGCCGCCCCAGGCATCGTCGCCGCCGCCGTCGATCGACTGGCCCGCCGGTGCGGCTTCGAAGCAGTAGTCGATAAACGCGTAGACGGCGTCGAGATTTTCGGCGCCTTTCGACAGGGCCATACCGTCGACCCAGGCCAATGAGCCTTCCGCCGGAGCCCGGTACTGCACCGGATCGGCATTGTTCATCAGCGTGATCGGCGGGCCGTCCCAGGTCTGGCCGACGAGCACGCCGTCGTTGAGCAGACCGTTTTTCTGGGTGTCGGCATCGTTCCAGAACAGTTTGATCTGTTCCTTGTTCTTGATGCAGAAGGCGGTGACTTTCTCCCACGTCTTACGCATGGTGTCTTCGTCGTTGTAGGCCTTCTTCATGGCGCCCGGCGCAAGCTCGCCGGTGGTCTCGAGATAAAGACCGGCGCCCAGCATGCCCGAGTGCGGCCGCATCATGGTCTTGCCCTTGACGTCGGGTTGCCAGATGTCGCCGTAGCTGGGGATTTCGCCGGCACGCGGCGGCGTCCACAGGTCCGTGCGCCAGGCGACGCCTTCGGTGCCCCAGATGTGCGGAAGCCAGTGCGAGCCCTTGTTGCCGAAGTTCCATTCCTCGTCGCCGACCCGCAACATGGCCGGATTGACGTTTTTGATGTTCTTGATGCGGCCGTAATCGAACGCCTGCAGCAGCTCCAGTTCGATCCACTGCGGCGAACGCATGTTGGTCGGGCTGCAGATATCGACACCGCGGCCCTTCGTGGCCTTCATCTTGTTGATGATTTCTTCGTTCGAGCCGATGCCGGTGTAATTGATTTTGATGCCGGTCTTGTCCGTGAACGATTTCAGGAATCCCGGCGGCAGATAGTCCGACCACATCAGGACATTGACGGAACCCGACGAGGAAAAGGCATCCCGCACGAAGGCAGGTCCGACGGCGGCCAAGGCACCGGCGGCGGCCGTGCTTTTGAGGAAGGTCCGGCGGTTGAAGGTCTTCGCGGCCTCCATTGTCGCCGTACTGGATTTCTGTGATTTGGTGAGCTTTGTCATATCATACTCCCTGTTGTTATTACCGGAATCGAATCGTCGATGCTGCGTGCGCAACCGAAATTGAGTTTCCTGAAGTTTTTTGAGTTTAGTGCGCGATAAGGCAGACCGGTTTGTGCGGTCCGTCCATTCTTCCCTGTCGTCTCCCCGGCCTTTTCACTTTGGATAAGGCTCAATCGTTTTTTCGACAATTATCGTGCGCCCGCACGGCAGAATTGGCAATGAAATTCTACCCGTAGGTATCGCCGGTGTTACAATCCTAAACTGGCCTTGGCCCTAAAAAAGCATTCACTTTGGACTCATCAATTTCGTCCCCAGTCGTCACGGTTGTGACAAATCTCGGGCACGGCGACATAATCACAGCGATGTGACTTGTTGATGACGTAAGATCTGGTCAAAGTGGATGAAACGTTCAGCGATTCAGATGACAACATGTCATCGATTGCAGTAAGGAGGTCGCCATGTGTCGGACAGAAGCACGCGCAGTTCTGTCGGACAGAAGCACGCGCAGTTCATTGGCAGCGGCCCCTAATCATGGGTATGGGGGTATTGATGGTCCTGGCGTTCGCGTTTTTGTCGCAGATCGCTTAGGCCCGTTTTCGCTTGTCAATCACTTGAGGCCGGACCATCCGGTCCGACACCTTTTCAAGTCAGATTGAAAACGTGAAACGGAGACCGTTGCCGTCGCTATCCTTGCCGTCGGCATGGCCGGTTCCTTTGCCGTTCAGCTCATAACTCCCCTTGGCTGTGAGGCCGTTGGTGCATATGGCCGTCCAAATGCCCCGAACAGACTCATCTGCCGGTTTTGATTCCGGGTCAACAGACCAATTGCCGACGCACTCACCACTGTTTTCGGGAAGAACGAAGTAAACCTTGCCGTTATTTCGGCCAGGGTCCGAGCTGGAAAATGTGCCTTTCAGATTGGGATACCTGTTTTCCCAACTGCCGGAGAAATTGATATCACGCGTGTTGGCCGTTCGACCCGAATTGCGGGCGGAATAGTTGGCCGGCAGCGCAACGTCACGGATACCGATACTGTCCAGAATCTGTTTGACCTTTTGCTGCCCGATCCGGTGCAGCGATTGTTGGCAGTAATGCCCCGAAACTTTCTTGTTCCCGGAATTACGGCGCGCCGCGCCGAATTGCTGCGAGAATGCCACGCAATGCGCCGGCCCGGCACTGAAATGCCGATACGAGGCCCGGCCGAGCACATTCACGTGGTGGCCGCCGTCGCCGCGGGTGATTTTGACGGAATCACCCAGTTTGAGCCGGTCCAGGTAATGATCGGAATCGCGTTCGAAGGAATAATAATAGCCCGGCGCCAGATAGGTGTAGATGATCCGGGCATGGGGGAATGCCGCCCGGCCCGACCATACGCCCACATAACCACCCGATGTGTGGCTATTGGTTGTGAGTTTGTAATAGGTGCCGTTCATGGGCGGTTTTTGAACGTCGGTGAATACAAGAGGGCTTTCGTTTTCACTGACGACCACTTGATCGACACTGACGGTCGGTTTTGTCGTTTGGCATGCGGCCAGGACCAGCAACAGACTGGCGCCCGCTGCGATACCTGCGCGATGCCCGATTGCTTTCGTCGTTGCCGGTGATTCTCCGCCCATCCGATTGCTTAAGTACGACATCGTTTCCCCCTAGAAATGTGTGCCACCCTTCAGCCTTGGCCGCCGAGTTTCTCCATGATGATTTGCCTGGCGATGGGCAAGGCCTCCAGCCGCGACATGCCGCTTCGCAACCGGTCGTCATAAAGTGTTTCCATGGCCAACTCGTCCCAGCGGCTGAACGCGGTCAATCGATCGTTGGGATTGATGACCGACGGCAATTTGTTGGAATGCGCAAAGCCGAAACCATGGGCCAGTTCATGGGGGATGCAATGGGCGACCGCATCCGGGTATTCCGTGCTGATCTTGATTTCCACGTCGGTAATCCGGCCGTCTTTGTAAGACGTCTGGGCGTAACACGGGACGTATTCGACCTTGTTGACCAGAAATCCATCCTTTGCGACGAATTCAATGTCGAAATTGACGTCCGGACCACCTGCCTCGGCCCAGACATAGTCTTGCCCGGTGATACGATGGAAGGTCTCGAATGTGCGGCGAACATGGTCCTGATGCGTGGATTCGTACCGGCCGGATATGCGAGCGACGATCTGGCTCTCCCACCTCAGCAATCTGTGCTTCTCGAAGCCGCTGGTGGCCAAGGCCTGACCCGACATCGGGTGGCCGCCGGGTGAGCCTCGGAACGCCACGTCGTTGAAAAACGTGACGGCCTTGTCCGGATGTACGGTCGTTTGGCAGGAGGCCAGGAGAAGGATCAAAAATGCGGCCGCAGCCCGAAATCCGGAATACGTGCGTCCGCACTTCATGAGAGTATTCATGGCTCAATAGATAAGCGGAGATTGTATACATTACAAGCGGCGAAACGTCGCTGATAAGATGCCACCTATGCTCTGCGACATATGGTCATGGCGACTTTGCGTGCAGCGCAGCATAGTTTGCATGGAGCAGAAAGACCGCTCCCTGCAGGAGTCAAGCAATGGCAGATTTGTCAGAAGTTGTCGGCTATCTGGGTCCGCTCATGGTGTTCGGACCGATCGTCTTCGTCGCGTTGTTCTTCGTCATACGCGAACTCGTGCGCTGGGTGCCCGAATTGATGAATAACAAAGAAAAAAAGCAGACCGGCCCCAAGGTCAGCAAACACGTGCAAAAAATGCGTGACCGCAAAGGCCGGCGCCGCAAACGCCTGCGGGCCTGACACAGTTTCTCCTGCCGAATAGCAAGACCGTAGAACGCCAGGCCATGTGCGCACTTGGTTGGGACGCTGTTCTGTATTATGCAGGCTATCGACATCGAACAATCGCGTATTGAGGGAGGTAGCGTTGCGTGGTTTGAACGACAAAGTGGTCGTCGTGACAGGCGGTGGCGGTGGCATCGGCGGAGCGACATGCCGGCGGTTCGCCGAGGAGGGCGCCCATGTGGCAGTGTGCGATCTGAATGCCGATGGCGCGGCGCAAACGGCCGATGCCATCACATCCAACGGCGGGACCGCCAAGGCATATCAGATCGACATCACGGATCTGGGTCAGGTCACCGACGGTATTGCGGCGATTGAAGACAACCTCGGCCCCATCGACGTGCTGGTGAACAATGCCGGTTGGGACATCTTCAAACCGTTCCTCAAGACCCAGCCCGAGGAGTGGCAGAAGCTGATTGCCATCAACCTGAACGGCGCCCTCAACATGCATTACGCGGTGCTGCCGGGCATGGTGGACCGCAAGGCCGGCCGGGTGGTCAATGTCTCGTCCGATGCCGGCCGTGTCGGATCGTCCGGTGAAGCCGTGTATGCCGCCTGCAAGGCCGGCATGATCGCATTGTCGAAGACGCTGGCACGGGAACATGCCCGCCAAGGCATCACCTTCAACGTCGTTTGCCCGGGACCGACCGAAACCGCTTTGCTGGACAATTTCATGGCGGAAGCCGGAAATCCCGACAAGCTGGCCGAAGCCTTCCGCCGCGCCGTGCCTATGGGCCGTTTGGGCCAGGCGGAGGACCTGCCGGGGGCGATCGTGTTTTTGTCCAGCGAAGATGCGGCATTTATCACCGGACAGGTGCTCAGCGTCTCAGGCGGCCTGACCATGAACGGCTGAACCGCACCGCCACCGATCGGACATTTTTGTTGGCCTGACGTAACGTCAATTGCGTTACCATCACTCTACTGCAACAAAAATATTCAAACAGGGGAGGGACGTCATGGCCGCGTCAAACGGTTCGGGGAGCACCTTCGACTACATCGTCATTGGAAGCGGATCCGCGGGTTCGGTTGTTGCCAGCCGATTGAGCGAGGACCCCAATACGACTGTGTGCCTACTGGAAGCGGGTGGGCCGGACAAGAGCGTGTTGATCCACGCCCCCGCCGGGGTTGCGGCGATGTTGCCGACCAAGATCAACAACTGGGGCTACAAGACGGAGCCTCAGGCGGCCATGAATGACCGCAAGGGCTACCAGCCGCGCGGCAAGACGCTGGGGGGCAGCAGTTCCATCAACGCCATGCTGTATGTGCGGGGCCATCGCTGGGACTACGATCATTGGGCGTCGTTGGGCAACGAAGGCTGGTCCTATGACGATGTCCTGCCGCTGTTCAAGCGGGCGGAGAACCAGGAACGGGGCGCCGATAACTTTCATGGCACGGGCGGTCCGCTCAACGTGGCCGAACAAACCTCTCCCCGCGGCTTCACCGATATTTTTCTGGAGGCCGGAGAGCAGCTGCAACTGCCGAAAACAACGGATTTCAATGGCGCCCAGCAGGAAGGCGTCGGCATGTATCAGGTCACGCAAAAGAACGGTGAACGGTGCTCCGCCGCCAAGGGCTATCTGACGCCCAATCTGGACCGGCCCAATCTGACGGTCGTTACCAAGGCACGGGCCTCGAAGATCGTGCTCGACGGCAAGCGCGCCACGGGTGTGCGGTATCTGCAGGGCGGTTCGGAGAGAGAAGTCAAGGCAAACCGCGAAATCGTGTTGTCGGGTGGTGCCTTTGCCTCACCGCAGCTTCTGCTGCTGTCCGGCATCGGCCCAGCCGACGAGATCAAAAAACACGGCATTGACGTGGTCCATGAACTGCCGGGCGTCGGCCGCAACTTGCAGGATCACATCGATTACGTCACCGCCTACAAAACCAAATCGAAGGACGTGTTCGGCGTGTCGCCCGGCGCCACCGTGGCGGTGTTAAAGGCCATGGGTGAATGGAAGAATCTCCGGACGGGTCTGTTGACCAGCCCGTTTGCCGAAGCCGGCGCGTTCCTGAAAACCGACCCCAACCTGGACGTGCCGGATATCCAGCTGCACTTCGTTGTCGGTATTGTCGACGACCATAACCGCAAGCTGCACCTGGGCTATGGCTATAGCTGCCATGTCTGTGTGTTGCGGCCCAAGTCGCGCGGCTATGTCGGGCTCAAAAGCGCCAAGCCCAAGGATGATCCGTTGATCGATCCGAAATTTCTCTCGGACGACGCCGATGTCGAGACCCTGCTCAAGGGCTTCAAGATCATGCGGCGGATGCTGGAAGCACCCGCCTTCGATGCGGTCAAGGGCAAGGAACTCTACACCGCCAAGATCCATGACGACGACGACATTCGCGACATCATTCGGAAACGCGCCGATACGGTCTATCACCCGGCGGGCAGTTGCAAGATGGGCCATGACGACATGGCCGTGGTCGACAGTCAACTGAAGGTGCGCGGTCTTGAAGGGCTGCGGGTCGCCGACGCGTCGATCATGCCGACCCTGATCGGCGGCAACACCAACGCGCCGACCATCATGATCGGTGAGAAGGCGGCAGACATGATCAAAGAAGCCGCGGCGGGAGACAGAGCGGCCGCCTAGAGCAGTTCCTCTTTAGATGGAATCCATTCTGTTTCTCGAGCGGTCTGCCAAGAAACGCACATGGCCACCAGGAAGACGGGGCCGCGCGATGGGGTGCATCGCGCAAGCCGTCTGACGCCGTGGGGGGCGGCCGCTCGGAAACCCCCATTGCGCTTTTGTGGGACGGGCGTCTTGGCGCCAAATCCGGCGGCT
>JANQFL010000102.1 GCA_028277845.1 Sneathiellales bacterium | reverse complement strand
CGGCCGGCGCCAGGTGGAATAACAGCAGCCTGCGCCGTCGGAGTGGTGGTCATAGGTTGATAGACCGAACTCCTCGAGCTTTTTGTATTCCAGGTCCTCGGGCGTTATGACCGGCGAGTGGGCGGTAATGGCCTGGGCGATGGGCGCCTCGTAGGCCAGATGCTCGTTGCCGTAGGCCAGATAGGTAAACGTCGGCAAGAGAACGGCGATTTTCGACCGGGGCCTGCGTGCCCGCACAATAAACGGGATATGATCCTCGGCATCGCCGCCGCGAAGCCTGAGGGCGTACACACCGCTTCGCATCCCGTCCGGCAGGTCGAGCGAACAGGTTACCGTCCACTTCGCATCGGTGAGCGCATCGTCATGGTAATGCACGCCACCAAACGTTTCGGGTGAGATCCTGTAACTGTCCGCGCCACGCCAGTTGTAGCCCGTCATGCCGCGGACCGGACGGTTGATGCCATGCAGATGAAGGCCGTGCGGACCGGTATCGGCGATGGTGTCGTCTATGCCGTTTTCGGTGTACCCGGCGGTGGGATCCCAGTAGGCCAGGAGCCCGTCGGACTCCGGTTTGGCGCCGCCGGCCAGCGCATGGATTTCCGCCTCGGTCAGAACGCGCGTGTATACACCCGCCCGGTCGATCTTGCCGTTGTACAGAAGCGAGGTGAAACTCCCGCGCCCCGCGTTGTGCTCGGATGCGCCGGCAAGTTGAAAGCGGGCCGTGTCGCCGGACTCTACGGGCGATACCCGCAATGTTTCCTCCGACCAGGTATCGAGGTTGATGGGCACGACCGTCGAAATCCGCGAATTCCATGGACTGACCTTGTCGATCACGCGAAGGCCGGCTTTTTTCGTCGCCGCGTCGTAGGTTGCGGCGACGAAGAGCCAACAGCGCTCGACAACCTTGATTTCGGTTGTCACGTGATCCACGGCCTCGCCGTCCCCCACCCAGAACGACATATGTCCGTCCGGGCTCAGGCCCAGTCCGTAGCCTTTACTGGCGTTGACGGACCAGCGGCCCATAATCTGCTGCCGTTCGTCATTCAGTAGAGTGGGGCAGACATGGGCGAACAAAGTAAACGACTGAAGCCCGTCCAACATATGTTCCGGGTCGTCACACACCGCAAAAGCACCGATCTGGGTATATTGACGCTGGACCTCGAGCATGGCCGGAATGTCCGACGGGACTTCCTGCTCGATAAACCCGGGCCCTTCCGGGTTCTCGTCGCCATGAACAAGGCGAACGAGTTGCGCCTCGACTTCATCCCGTCCTTCGACGGAAATCATGAAATCCAGGCGTTCCCCGGCTTTCGGGTTCAGTGGATCGGCATATCCGAAAATGCGTGTGTTTGCCATGTGCGGCTCTAACTTTCCATCAGATCATTGATCCGAAGCAGGAATACGGCGTGGTAGGCCTCGTCGATGTTTTCGTAGATTTTGTCGTCCACCAGCCGGGGTGGCGCGCCGCGGACGCCGGAAAACGCGACGATCGAATAGTGATTGAAATTGTCCGGCGCACGCATGATGGCGTATTTGTCCGCCATCTCCCCGCGGCGGAAATAGTTCAGCAAACGTGCCAGGCCGTCCGAGTGCTGACCCAGCGGCTTGCGCCGGTGCTCCTCAATCAGTTCGGGCGTCACCAGTGTCTTGAGTCGATCACGCAGGCGTTTGTCGAACCGGCGGTAATAGATTTCCTGTTTGTCCGCGATCTCCGTCGCCTCTTCCGGCATGACTTCACCTCCTTTCTCCGTCCGCGCCGCGCGCGCTTCGGATTTCTTGCGGTTTCGAAAGTTTCGGAATTGACTGCGTGCGCCCATCAGCCCGTCATGGGTGGTCAGGGTCACGATCAGCATGACGGCGGCAATCAGAAGAATGCGGTACGGGCCCAATTCCAGCAGCCCCTTGTCGATCAGGGTGACGATGGCCGTGCCGATCACCGCGCCTTCGGCGCGCCCGAGGCCGCCGATCACGATCATGGCGAACAACAGCAGCAACTGATCCAGGGAAAACACCGACGGTGAAATGGAACGGTAGAACATGGCGTAAAATGCGCCGATGACGCCGAGACCGGCGGACGATACGACAAACACCAGCAGCCGCGCCCGCCGGTAGTCGATGCCGGCCGCCTCGGCAAAGGCTTCGTCCTCGCGGGCCGTCTGCAGAAGCAAGCCGAGTCGTTCGGTATGAACCAGCCGGAACACCAGTAGGGCAAGCAGCAGCATCGCAAACGCAGCGAAGAATCCGAGCATCAAACCGGGGCGTTGCAAAAACCAGTCCTCGGGGATGAAGGATCCGATACCGTTGATCGATCCGTTGGACGGCGCCAATGCTTTCAGCTGACTGACGAATATGCGGCAGATCTCGGCCAATCCCATGGTCAGCAACGCGTAATACAATCCGTCGAGACGGGTCGACGGGAGGGCCAGGATTGCGCCGATGAACAGCCCCAGTCCGCCGCCGATCAGGAACATGAACGGCCAGGGGACGCCGAGGTAAACGTTCGCCGCCGCCGCGCCGTATCCTGCCAGGCCCACCACCGCCAGCGTGGCGAGCGAAAAAATTCCCGCCGTACCGATTACCAGGGTCCAGAGAACGTTGATTGCCGCGAACAGGCAGAATGTGGCGGCGATCGAGATCCAGATGTTCGGCATGAATGGTACGGAGACGGCCAGCGCCGCAAGACCGACAAACCACCACAGCGGTTTCTTGTCATCCAGCCGCCTTTCGTAGACGAGGTTTTTCGGATTGTGTTCGGCACGCCATTTCAGCAGATGACGGCGGGTAAACGGCAACCTGATGCGGCGCAAGGGCCGGCGGCCATCCGGGTGAAGCTTGTACTCCTGCGGGCGCTGACCGACCTTGTAGTATTTCCTCGCCATGGCGGCCGTCTACTCCCGCGTCTCGTCGAGGAGCCCGCCCAGGCCTCGCGGCCGGATGAGCAGCACCATGATGATGAAGGAAAACTGGACGAACAGAACGTAACGCTGGCCCAGGAACGGGACGACGCCGGTCGCCGCTTCGAGCCCTCCGATGATGACGGCGCCGGCCACCGCCCCGGGCACGGACCCCAGTCCGCCCAACAGGGCGATGGTCAGGCCCTTGATCAGCGGGATGGCGCCCGCGGTCGGGCTGACGAATATGGTTTGGCTCAGCAGAACCGCCGCGAGGCCGGCCAGGGCGCCGGTCAGCATGGTGACGGGGAGCGCCGTCCAGCGAACGGAGATGCCGGAAAGAACGGCGCCCTCCGGGTTTTGCATCATGGCGCGGATTTCCAGCCCCTTGCGGGAGCGTTTCAACCACATCAGAATCAGGCCCAGAATGATTGCCGTCGCGACGATGGTGCCGATCTGGTCGTACCGAACCCGGCTGTCGAACAGCTCGATCCGGCCGAATCCGAAAATCTTGGGCAGGCCCCTCTGACGCGGGCCGAAAATCGCCAGCAGCAATTGTACGGTCGCCAAATTGATCGCCAGCGTGACGATCAGGCTGCGAACGGCGAAGTTCGGTTTGTCGTGGATCGTCAGGAAGGCCAGCAGGTAGATGACGATGCCGCACAACGCTCCGGCCCCGATGGCGGATGCAAAGGTCACGGTGGCCAGCGCGAGCTTGGCGTAGCCCGTTCCGGCCAATACGGACGCCAATGCCGGTTTGGCCCAGCCGGCAGCGAGCCAAGCGGCGTAGCCCGAAACCGCGAATGTCGCGCCATGCGCCATGTTGATCATGCCGATGGACGACCAGAGAATGGAAATGCCGATGGCCATCAGGCCGTAGATCGCGGCCAGGTTCAGGGCGTAGACGATCAGTCCGAAATCCATCCCACTCCCCCTAGGCCAGCGCCACGTGACCGACATCGCCCCGGATGCGTCCGGCGTGCATGCCCACCATCCGGTCCACGCCGCCGGTCAGCAGCGCCACGTTCTGTTCCGCGATCACCATGGCGCGGCCTTCGGTGGGCAGGGAAAAAAGCGCCTCCATCACCGATT
>JANQFL010000074.1 GCA_028277845.1 Sneathiellales bacterium | reverse complement strand
TTGGCGCCAAATCCGGCGGCTGCCGTCTCGGCCATACCGCCAGGTATGGCCGTCACCGCCAGCCTTGGCCTTGGCGCCAATACGCTCCGTCAGAATGATTCCATCTAAAGAGGAATTGCTCTAGCCGAGAAATGATGGCGTCCGTCTGACGGCGGACATCGGATGTGTCCGTTTGCGCGTCCTTGACGTCGCCAATGAACAGGCCTGGCAGCAAAAAACCGAACCGCAGTTTTGCGATCCGGTTCAAGCTGGCGATCATTTCGTCCGTGGTACCGCGGCTGACATAAACTTCCCAGCGGCCCTCGTTCAGGTAAACCGTATCGCCGGTAAACAGATAGTCGTCGTCCGGCCCGTGCCATAAATAGCAGGTACTGCCCGGACAGTGCCCGGGCGTGGGGATCGCCAGCAAGTCGGGCAACACGTATCCTTCCTCGCGGAATGTGCCGTGCACGGTACACTGCTTGCCGATGGCATCCCGTTCCAGTTCGTGGCAGTGCAATGGCGCGCCGAACGTATCGAACACCCAGTCACAGGCCGGCCCGGCCTCGTCCCGGTGATTGAGAAACTGGTGATCAACGCCGCCAGCCTCCCGCAGCCAATCGGCTTCGGACGGCAGCGTGCTCGAACTGTAGAGCACGGCGTTGCCTTGCGGCCGGCGCAACACATAGGCATGGGTCTGCACCGGCGACTCCGCGAAGGGATATTCCGGTTCCGTTCGAAACAATGTTTCCGTGATATGTTCCACGTGGCCGGCCCGAATGGACAACCTGTTGAAAGCTCACATCTAGGACGTAATGTGGCGCGCAGTCGGTCCGTGGAAAGCGAACCGTCGGTAATTACTCGGCGGCGTCCTGCATCAGGGCGGAGATGTCGAGATAGCCTTTCTCGATCGCGTCGTGGAGCGCCTGGTAAACATCCCTGGCCTCCTCGTATGCCTGACGCCTTTTCTTCAGATCCGCGATGGTGGTATCCGCCATGGCATGGCCATCGGCCCGGCTGATCTGTATGGCCGACTCCAGATACTCCGCCCGCAGCTCGCCGATCTTGACCACCAGCGTCAGAATATCCTCCGAGGTCAGGTCGGGAATCCGTTTGTGGATGATTTCCTGGTTCGTGTAGCGGATGCCGGTTTCCAGTTCGATAAGGAAACGGCGTTGTGCCTGTTCGAATTTCAGATCGTCGGAATGATCCGTCATGTTCGTACCCCTGGGAATCGGTTGACCGGGACTGCGGTGCAATAACCCTAATTCCCCAAGGTGAACAATCGGTTACCTTTTCCCGATGACAAAGCTCGGAAATCGTTGGTTTTCAGCCGTTATTGGGCGGAACCGCGCCTTTTTCCTCCCCTTCGGAGATCCGGTCAGGAATCGAACCGAAAGGTCAATTGGCGCTGGCAGGCGCCCGAATGGTGCATCATGCATTCCTTGCCGTCATGGTCGACGTCGTAATCGACCCCCAATGCATCGAGCCAGGCATAAATGCGCTCGAAGATGCCGCACTGATAGTCGGCAATGGCGCCGAGTTTGGAAATACCTTCGAAGGCAAAGCAACGCCGCGCGGTGACCTGGACCGAACCGTCTTCGCGCCAGTCCCACTGGAAATCCATGTAGTCGTCCGCCATCAGTGCCATGGTCGCTTCGAGAAACCGCCGCAACGCCACCTGGTCTTCGATGTCGCCGACATGCAGGATCTCGCGCAGCCGACGCACTTCGAACGGCGCCATGGATCGGATCGCACCGAGATTGAGCGCATTCGCGGTTTCGATGCCGTCACGCTGGAGCGCGTTGGCGAACCACATGGCATCGTGGGTCATCCAGCTCTTCAGCAGCAGCTTTTTCAGGTCTTCCTTGCTGACGCCGTCGAGCACGTTCGTGTCACGCGTCTCCCCGGTCTCCTTCTGCATCATCCGCCTCCGGACTCGCCGTTGCCCGGGTCGACGTAACACAGCACGAGCGCGTCCCCGTCCGGCATGCCGACGCCGGTGTAGCGCAGCGCGCCGTTCAGCGTCCAGGTCAGCGTGTAGACATCGCCATTGGGGATGATATCCAGGTCATAGGTTTCGCTGGCTCGGCCGTCCGGTTCGAAATAGGTGATCTTGTAGGCGCCGGCGAACCGTCCTTCGGGACCGCCTGTCGCCCTTCCGGTGCCGACGGCGGGCGAAGACATGGACGACGCCGACCACGTGGCGTCGAGTGTTCCAGGCGCGTCTCCAAAACGGTAGATACCGACACCGTGGGTCATGGTCATGGCCAACTCCCGTCGTTCAAGGGTTGAGGCCGCCGGCGAAGTCCGTGAGCAGCGCCGACAGCTTCTCCGGGCGTTCCGCCGGCAGCAAATGTCCGGCGTCATCCCAATCCACCCGGCGTCCGTCGGGCAGCCGG
This sequence comes from Sneathiellales bacterium, assembly GCA_028277845.1. Lineage (GTDB taxonomy): Bacteria > Pseudomonadota > Alphaproteobacteria > JANQFL01 > JANQFL01 > JANQFL01. The sequence goes on along the minus strand of JANQFL010000074.1, from coordinate 129,309 downwards.
GCGAACAGTTCGGAGACATCGCCGGCGTCGAAGAACACGCGGTCCTGCAGGCCCGAGATCACGAGGGTCGGCAATGTCAGCTTCTCGTAAGGCAGGTCCCAATCGGTCGTTCCGCCCGCCGCCATCAGCTTGACGTGACCGTGGCCGGCATCCATCGGCTCGTACGGGTCTTCAGCCAGGAAACCCGGACGGGCGGCGGCCTGGAAGTCCTGATTGGTGAGAAGCGGAAAATACATGTCCGCCAGCATGCGTGTGCCGCCCTGGCGAACGATGCGCAGCATGGCGTCGTTGATCCAATTGAGCCGCGGCCCCATGCGCCGCAGGGTGTTGAGCAGCACGAGGCCTTCGGCGTCCACGCCCGCCAGCACCGCCCGGGCGGCGAACAGGCCGCCGATGGACAGGCCGCACAAGACCGGCCGGGGCGGTGCGATATCCGACAGCAGCGTCACCAGGTCACCGACGATCTGGCCGTCGCTGAATGTCATGCCGGGATCGAACGAACTGTCGGCCTGGCCGCGGAAGTTGTAGCACAGCGTGCCCAAACCGGATGCCCGCAGCGCCGGGCCGATCACGTCCTGCCAGGCGCCCGTGTTGCCGGTCAGGGCGTTGACGAAAACCAGCGTGTGCCGCCCGTCCGCCGGTGCGTCGTATTCGTAATACAGGCCGTCGGTCGGGCCCAGTTTCAGAACCGGCATGGCGAACCCTCCCGATCAGATGCAGCGGCCGCCGTCCACTTCGACGCAAACGCCGGTCAGAAATTCGGCTTCGTCGGAGACCAGGAACAAAGCCGTGTTGGCGATATCCTCGGGCGTCGAGAAGCGGCCGAGCGGCACCGAGGCCTTGAACGCCGCCCGTTTCTCCGGCGTGTCCTCGCCCATGAATTTTTCCAGCAGCGGCGTCTCGCCGGCCACCGGGTTGAGGGCGACGACGCGGATCTGATCGGCCGCCAGTTCGATCGCCATGCTCTTGGTCAGGCCGATGGCGGCGAATTTGGAGGCGTTGTAGCTGACCAGTCCGGGGCGCGGCCGCACGCCGGCGGTGGACGCGATATTGAGCATGACCCCGCCGCCCTGATCGCGGAACACGGGAATGGCCGCCTTGGCGCCCAGGAAGATACCTTTCACGTTGACGTCGAAGATGCGGTCGAACTCGTCTTCGCTGACGTCCATCATGGGCATGTTGCGGTGGGTGTAGCCGGCGTTGTTGACCAGGATGTCCATGCGCCCGAACGTCTCCACCGCCGCCGCGACCATGGCGTCCACATCCGCCTTCCGGCTGACGTCGGCGTGCTGGTAGGCGGCGTTATCACCCAGATCGGCGACCACCGCGTGTCCCAGATCGTCGTTGATGTCGGCGACCACCACCTTGGCGTCTTCGGCCACGAAGCGCCGCGCCATGGCTTCCCCGAAACCCGATGCCGCGCCCGTGACGACGGCGACCTTGCCCTGCAACCGCATGTTCTTTCCCTTCACTGCACATCCGACTAGAGAGGCAGAAGCTAACGGTTTTCCGCCGCCAGACAAAGTGCACTGTCGGGATGGGTGTTATGCGTTGCGCGGCTTGACGGGACAGATAACCACCTTAGCAGTGGCCCTCTCCACGGTCCTTAGTGTTTGAAGGGCTGTTGTACCAAAGCCAAAGATCAAGCAGTTTTCGAGAAGCCCACTTTTCGACCGGACGCTCTGAGCCTAAGCCGTCAAGCGCTTGCTCTAACTCGTCAACTCTTTTGTCATAAACCTCACCAAATGCGGCTACATAAGCTCTGTAATTTCCATGAGGCACCGAATAGCCAAGTTGGTTCATTGTATCTCTTGCTTCTTTGTCATAAATCACTCCAACTTCTGGGCGCCCAAACCAAATCCACTTGCTGACAGCGCTGATCGGGACGCAACCGCCTTTTGTAAAGTGCCTACCCTTTTGGCCGCTAGGGACAACGCTTTGCTGCCCTCCTTTGTCAACTATACGCAACAACGACAGTTCGTGGGCTATCTCAATGACATGTGTCGGTAAATTCGTTGCCTTCAAGCTAGGTAATGTCGCATTAATACGCTCGACTATAGGCGCATACTCATATGCTTCTTTTGCATTTGATGTTTTGCAAAATTTTGGGAACTGCCGAGCGACTCTATACTTACTCGCTATACGTTGTGCCAAAGAGTCGGTGAGTTTTCCGTCGTTGGCAGATATCTCATTTAGAACCTGGCTATTAAAATTGGTCTCGTGTTTCCATTCTCCAGTCCACCAAATGCGAGCAACTTTTTGATACGTTGAAAGCATCATTTATCCTTGTGGATTTTTCGCTCAACTGAATGACGTGGCACACGTTTTCTTTGTTTTAACTCATTCAACTAAATCCAACGTGCAGACAATGTAAATAAAATTGAGTGCTTGATCTTCGCCGTCATCACAACAAGATTAGCTTCACTCTTCACAACACAAATCGCTTCCCGAATCTGCGCAACTTCCTGCAGAGGAGATGATTTCTATTACGCTACCGCGCCGGTCGCGCTCCAAGCTGCAGCAGGTATTGAAGCGATCGCGCAGCCGGGCACGCGCCCGCTGCACCCGGGACTTGGCGCCGGAATACGACAAGCCGAGGCGTTCGACCAGGTCCTTTTGCGACACGCCGTCCCGGTCGGCCAGTTCCAGCACCTCGCGGTCCCGGTCATCGAGGCCGCGCAACATGGGCTCGAGACATTGCAGCAGCCCGGCGGCGCCGTCCTCTTCGGGCTCGGCGGCCGGCAATGCCGCGATATCGACATCCGCGCGGGCCGGCGCACGTCCGCTGCGCCGGTAATGATCGATGATGGCGTTGCGGGCGATGCCGTAGAGCCAGGCGTGCAGTCGCGCAGCATCCTTCAATTGCTCAAGGCCGGCGACCGCGCGCACCAGCACGTCCTGCAGCACGTCCTCGGCATCGGCGGGATTGCCGATGCGGGCGGCGATGAAACGGCCGAGCCGTTCGCGGGTCTCGGGCCACCCCGCGAACGGCTCGGTATCAGATGTGTGGGTCGTCTCCATCGATCCTATCTACGCGGCCGCGTGCTCACCGCCGCAACACGTGGACTTGTCGCAGCAGTCGTCATCATCCGCTTCGGCTTCGCTGTACGCGAAATACTTCTTCATGTTGGCCTGCGCCTTGTCCGAAACACCGGCCGCTTCGGGCGTCTCCTTGCCACCGACGGCTGCCGCCATGATGGCCTCGACCAGCAGCCCCACCGGCGGTTCGGTGAATTCCTCGTCATTGTACCGCCAAACCCGGCAATCCACACCGTCGGCGCAGTTGCACAGATCGCCGCATTCCTTGCAGTTGTTGAGCAGGATTTCCGGATGGATATCCCGGCCGGCGACCTTGATGGTCGGCGAGGCCACGAAACCCTCGGCCACCGCCTGCTTCTCGGTCTGCACATGAACCTTGCGCACCTCGGGAACCAATCCCATGGACTTGAGCGCCGGTTTGGTCAGGGCCAATGCGTCCTCCAGCACGCCATCCGTGCCGCGGCACCGGTTGCAGGTGCTGAGGTCGAGATAGAGGAATTCGATGAGGAGGGGATTGGTGTGCGGGGCTGCCTGTGTGGTCATCGATACGGTCTCCTTGTGTTGTCTACATAAGGAGACGCAAGCAACGGGAAAAAGACGCACATCCAGTCAAAATCCGCAGCAAGCTGTCCTTTTTGGGATTGCTCTTGCATATGAGAAATACATGTGATCTTATCAACCAAACGATCGTTTGTTTTGTGAGAATAGGATGGCTATCGCACAAGCACACAACGGGCCAGATGCCAATATGCCACAGCGGGCCGACAACCGCCGGGATGTTCTGCTTGACGCCGCCGCCCGGCTGTTCCGCGAACGCGGTTACGACGCGGCATCCATGCGCCACATCGCATCGGCCGTGGGCATGTTGCCGGGTTCGGTCTACTACCACTTCTCATCCAAGGACGAGCTGCTTTGCGCCGTTTACGAGGAAGGCGTGCGGCGCATTCACGAGGCCGTCGAGGATGCCCTGACCGACCGGACCGAGCCCTGGGACCGGCTGACGGCCGCCGCCGCGGCGCATCTGGAGACCCTGCTGGGCGACAACGATTATGGCGCCGTGGTCATCCGCCCCTATCCCACCGTGCCCGACGACGTGCGCGATCAGTTGATCACCTTGCGTGACGGCTACGAAACCCTGTTCCGCGGCCTGATCGACGCCCTGCCGCTGCCGCCATCGGTCGACCGCCACTATCTGCGCCTGCATCTGTTCGGCGCGCTGAACTGGACGCCGACCTGGTACCGGCCCGGCGGCGACGGCCCGCGCGCCATCGCCGAACAGATCGTCGGCCATTTGCGCCACCCTCTGGAAGGAGACCCGTCATGACCGCCACCACCCACCGCATGCCCCTGGCCCGGCCGCCCAAGGTACTGGTGACCAAGATCGGCTTCGACGGACATGACCGCGGCAGCCGCATCGTCGCCGCCTATCTGCGCGATGCCGGCATGGAGGTGGTCTACACCGGGCCGTGGCAGGAGATCCCCTTCGTCGTCAACCTGGCGCTGGAGGAGGATGTCGACGTCATCGGCGTGTCCAGCCTGGCCACCGACCATTTGCTGGTACCCAAGCTGATGGACGCGCTGCGCGAGGCCGGGCTCGGCCATATCGGCGTGATCGTCGGCGGCATCGTGCCCGACGACGAGGAAGCGGTGCTGAAGGACGCCGGCGTCGCCCACGTCTTCCACGCCGGATCGTCGCGCGAGGAGATCGTCGCCAGCATCGAAGAGCTGGTGCACACCGTGCGTGCGCAGGCCGCCTAGGGAGAATCAACCATGACCGCCAAGAGAGAACCGGTTCAACTGCCCCTTCCCGGACTCGACCGCGCCCGGGCCGAGTGGCGCCAGGCCTACGAGAGCCAAGTGCCCGGCGAGGATGCCCGCAGCAACCGTTCGGGTATTCCCATCAAACCGATTTACGGCCCCGACGACTGGGACGGCACGGCCTATATGGACGGCCTCGGTTATCCCGGCCAGGCGCCGTTCACCCGGGGCATTCATCCATCCATGCACCGGGGCCGGCCGTGGAGCCAGCGACAGCTCATCGGCCTGGCAACGCCCGAGGATTACAACACCCGCATGCGCGGATTGCTGGACGCGGGCGTCACCGCGCTCAGCCTGATCCCGTGCAACTCGGTCTATCGCGGCTTCGACGTGGACGAGGTGGACATCGAACTGCTCGGCACCTGCGGTACCACGGTCAACACGGTCGAGGACATGGAAATCTGCCTCGACCAAATCCCCCTCGATCAAGTGTCCGTCGCCCTCAACGATCCCTCGCCCTTCACGCTGCTGGCGCTGATGATGGCGGTGGCCAAACGGCGCGGCACGCCGTGGAAGAGCCTAACCGGCACCTCGAACCAGAGCGACTACCTCTCCCACTTCATCGCCAACCACATGTTCTTCCGCCTCGCCCTGCCCGGCGCCAAGCGGGTGCTGATGGACCACATCATGTTCATGAACCGGGAGGCGCCGCGCTGGAATCCGATTTCGGTGGTCGGCCAGCACATGCAGCAGGGCGGCGCGACGCCGGCGGAGGCCATGGGGCTGACGCTGTCGACGGCGATCCAGTACGCCAATGACCTGGTCGAGCGCGGCCTGTCACCCGACGACTTCCTGCACCGCTTCTCGTTCTTCTTCGATATCTCGATTTCGTTTTTCGAGGAGATCGCCAAGTTCCGCGCCGGCCGCCGGGTGTGGACCAGCATCGCCCGCGACCGCTTCGGCGCCAAGGACCCGAAGACCTGGCGGTTCCGCTTTCATGCGCAAACGTCGGGTGTGGACTTGACGCGGCAGCAGCCGCTCAACAATATCGCGCGCACGGCGGTGCAGGCCATCGCCGGCATTTTCGGCGGCCTGCAGTCCATGCACACCGACGCCTGGGACGAAGTGTTGAGCACGCCGAGCGACGAAGCCGCGCGCATCGCCGTCGCGACCCAGAATATCCTGCGCGAGGAGGCCCATTTGGACGACGTTATCGACCCCCTCGGCGGGAGCTACTACGTGGAACGCCTGACCGATCAGATGGAAGAGGAAATCCGCGCGGTGATCGACAAGATCGACGCCGCGGGCGGCATGTACGCCGCCGCCGAGGCGGGCGTGGTGCAGTCCATGCTGGGCGATTCGGCCATGGCCTTCCAGGACCGGGTGGACAGCGGCGAGCAGACCATCGTCGGCGTCAACAAGTACGTGGTGGCGGAAGATGCCTCCCACCGGCCGACCCTGGAGCGGCCGCCGGAAGACGTCATGAACGCGCAGATCGCGCGGCTTGGGCGGTTCAAGGCCGAACGCAGCAGTGACGCCGTGTCCAAGGCGAGCGATGCCCTGGTCCGGGCCGCCAATCACGCGGAAGAGAACGTTTTCGGCGCCATCGTCGATGCCGCCGATGCCGGCGTCACCCACGGCGAGATCTGCACCATCCTGCGCCGCGAACTGGGCTTCGGCCAGCCGCTGGTGGTGGCATGACGGCGGCGGCGAAACAGGTGCCCGATTCCGAGTGGCTGGCCAAACTGCAGTCCGGCCACCGTACCACGTTGGCGCGGGCCATCACGGCGGTGGAAAACGAAACCGCCGGGGCCGGCGATATCATCTCGGCCATTCATCCCCATCTCGGCCATGCCCACGTGGTCGGCTTCACCGGCCCGCCCGGCGCCGGCAAGTCGACCCTGGTCAGCGCCTATGTGGCGGAGCTGCGCAAGCGGGACCTGACCGTCGGCGTCGTCGCCGTCGATCCCTCGAGCCCGCTGACCGGCGGCGCCATCCTGGGCGACCGCATCCGCATGACCGCCCACACCGGCGACGAGGGCGTGTTCGTGCGTAGCCTGGCCAGCCGCGGTCATCTCGGCGGATTGTCGCGCACCGCCGCCCGGGTCATCGACGTCATGGACGCCGCCCGCCGCGACGTGGTGGTGGTGGAAACCGTCGGCGCCGGCCAGTCCGAAGTGGAAGTGGCGGAAATCGCCCACACCAAGGTCGTGGTCTGCGCCCCGGGCCTGGGCGACGACATCCAGGCCATCAAAGCCGGGATTCTGGAGATCGCCGACGTGCTGGTGGTCAACAAGGCCGACCTGCCCCTGGCCGACCGCACGGTCAAGCAGCTCAAGGGCATGCTCGGCCTGACCAAGCGCGAGGGCTGGACGCCGCCGGTGTTGCGCACCACGGCGACCACGGGCGAAGGCGTCGACACGCTGGCCGACAAGATCGACGACCATGCCGATGCCGAAGGCGGCCTGCGGGCCAGCCCGGTGCACCGGGTGCAGCGGCTGCTGGCCGGTATCGCCGCCGAACGGCTGAAGCGCCGCATCGAACGCCAGGACGACCCGGCCATGACCGAGTTGTGCGAAGCGGTCCTGCGCGGCGACGTGGGTTTTGACGCGGCGGCCAGCCGTGCGCTAGAACTGCTGGTGAAATCCAAGGACTGAGGCCGTCCCCAGCAAAGCGGCCAGTCCCACAACTGCAGGGATGACCATGGCCGTTTCAACCAGCCCCCCTGGCGCCGGACCGGATCTGTTGTCGTCGATTCGCCCCGGCATCAAGGACTTGGCCGAATCTCCAATCCGCGTCGTGTCGGACTACGGCCTGTCCCTGAAGGACGCCGACATCATTCCCTTGTGGTTCGGCGAACCGGACCTGCCGACTCCGCAGTTCATCATCGACGCAGCCAGCAAGGCGATGAATGACGGCCATCTGTTCTACACCGACAATCGGGGCGTGCCGCCGCTGCGGCAGGCCATTTCCAAGTACATGGGCCGGCTGTACGGCCGTCCGTTCGAACTGGAACGCATCTCGGTCACCACGTCGGCCATGCATGCCCTGATGCTGATCCAGGAAATGCTGATCGATCCGGGCGACAATATGGTGGTGGTGGTGCCGTTGTGGCCCAACCTGATCGAGACCGTGCACATCATGGGCGGCGAGACCCGGTTGATTTCGCTATCGGAGGAAGGCGGCCGCTGGTCGCTCGACCTGGACGCCCTGCTCGACGCCTGCGACGAGCGCACCCGGGCCATTATGATCAATTCGCCCAACAATCCGACCGGCTGGATGATGGAGACGGAAGAGCAGCAGGCGGTGCTCGACTTCGCCCGCAAACGCGGCCTGTGGATCGTCGCCGACGACGTCTATGCCCGGCTGGTCTATGACCGCGGCCACGCGCCGTCGTTCGCCGAAATCGCCGATCCCGACGACCGGGTGCTGACGGTCAACAGCTTTTCCAAGTCCTGGTCCATGACCGGCTGGCGTCTGGGCTGGATCACCGCGCCGCCGGTGCTGGAAACCACCATCGCCAAGCTGAACGAATACAACATCGCCGGGCCGACCACGTTCGTGCAGTACGCCGGCGCCACGGCCATCGAGGACGGCGAACAGTTTATCGCCGAGTCCGTCGAGCGCTACCGGCAGAACCGCGATCTGGTGCATCAGCGCCTCGCCGCCATGGACCGTGTCACGCTGGCCAGGCCCGATGCCGCCTTTTACGCCTTCTTTTCCGTCGACGGCATCACCGACAGCCTGGAATTCGCCAAGACCCTGGTGCGCGAAACCGGGGTCGGGCTGGCGCCGGGGACCAGTTTCGGCCCCAACGTGGACGATCATCTGCGGCTGTGCTTTGCGGCCAGCCACGGCGCGCTATCCCAAGCCTTGGACCGTTTGGAGGCGTATCTGTAACCGCCTGATAAAACCGGGGTTTTCCTTCCGCTAAAATATTCATATGTTTACAAACAATATGGCCATATAGACACCGAGGGAGTTCGACCGCCATGACCGACGCCGTCATCGTTTCCACCGCCCGCACCCCCATTGGCAAGGCCTACCGAGGCGCCTTCAACAACACCTGCGGACCGACCCTGGGCGGCCACGCCATCAGGCACGCGGTCGAGCGGGCCGGTGTCGATCCGGCCGAGATCGGCGACGTCATCATGGGCTGCGCCATGCAGCAGGGCGCCACCGGCAACAACAACGCGCGCCAGTCGCTGCTCGCCGCCGGCCTGCCGGTGACCGTACCCGGCACCACCATCGACCGCCAGTGCTCGTCGGGCATGATGGCCATCGGCCAGGCGGCCCACCAGGTGATCAACGAAGGCATGACGGTCGCCGTCGGCGGCGGCCTGGAAAGCATCAGCCTGGTGCAGAACGATCACATGAACACCTTCAAGGCACGCGATCCCAACCTGGTCGAAAACAAGCCCGACATCTACATGACCATGATCGAGACCGCCGAGGTGGTGGCCAAGCGCTACGATGTCAGCCGCGAGGCCCAGGACGAATACGGCCTGCAGAGCCAGATGCGCACGGCGGCGGCGCAACAGGCCGGCAAGCTGGACGACGAAATCGTCCCGTTGCCCAGTTCCATGATCGTCATGGACAAGGAAACCGGCGAGACCAGCGAAAAGGCGGTGACGTTGGAGAAGGACGAAGGCAACCGGCCGAGCACCACCCTGGAAGGCCTGAACGGCCTCAAACCGGTGATGGGCGAGGACGCCTTCATCACCGCCGGCAACGCCAGTCAATTGTCTGACGGCGCCTCGGCCGCCGTGGTCATGAACGCCAAGGAGGCGGAGAAACGCGGCCTCGAACCCCTCGGCATCTACAAGGGTATCGCCGTCGCCGGCTGCGAGCCGGACGAAATGGGTATCGGCCCGGTGTTCGCCGTGCCGAAACTGCTGGACCGGTTCGGCTTGAAGGTCGACGACATCGACCTGTGGGAACTGAACGAGGCCTTCGCCGTGCAGACCCTTTACTGCCGCGACCGCCTCGGCATCGACCCGGAGAAGTACAACGTCAACGGCGGCGCCATTTCCATCGGCCACCCCTACGGCATGAGCGGCGCCCGCCTGGTCGGCACCGCGCTGATCGAAGGCAAGCGCCGCGGCGCCAGGAACGTGGTCGTCACCATGTGCATCGGCGGCGGCATGGGCGCGGCCGGCCTGTTCGAGGTCGCCTAAATCTGACCCGCATGTCCGAATTCCGGGGTGCGGCACGGAAGTCGTCTTTCCGTCGCGGCCGTCATGTCCTGTAATCCGGCTGCTCCCGCTCGAGTTTGCGCAACAGCGCCGCCCATTCCGTCGAGCCGTCGTAATTGTAGTGTTCCGAGGCATACATCTGGTCCTGGAAGCGCGCGACTTCCTGCGGATCGATGATGTGCGGCTCCTTGCCCATGGCGTAGACCTTGACCTGCACCGAACAGGCCTGGCGCAGATAGTAGGCGCGGAAGAACGCCTCCGGCGCCGACGTGCCGAAGACATAGTAGCCGTGGTTGCGGGTGACGATGACGTCGTGCGCGGCGGCCAGCGCCTCGAACTTCTCGGCGTATTCGTCGTCCTCGAAGAATTCGTAGTCGACGTAGGTCAGCAGGTGCATCAGATAGACCGCCGGCTGCGACACCGCCTGCAGGCCCTGCTTGGTCGAGCCCACGGCCATGACGTCCTGGCAATGTCCGTGGATGAAGACGTTCACGTCGGGCCGCGTACCGAAGATCCATTTCGCCAGGTTCCGGGCGCCGTCCACCGGCATGGGCGCGGCCGGGTCGAGCGGCGCGCCCTGGCGGTCGGTCTTGATCAGCGACGAGGCCGTGATCTCCTCGTACAACAGGCCGTACTGGTGCAGCAGGTAGCGGTCGGGTTCGTCCTTCACCCGGGCGCCGACGACCTGGTTGGCGAGATCGGACATGCCGTACCGGTCGAGCAGACGGTAGAGCGCGGCCTGTTCCCGGCGCGTCCGCCATTCGGCCTCGCTGCATGACGGAGCAGCGTAAGGGGTTTCGACGATGGCGGCCATGGCGGGGTCCTCCTGATCCGTTCGCACCCCGAACGGTAGGCCGGTGAATCGCAGTGAACTTGTTTGCATCGGGCAATTTTTTGTCTGAACCGAGCAAACCGCGATACCATGCATGGCATGGCCGACCGCGATCCACCCGCCGCCGACCCGCCGAAACCGCCGCTGGCGGTGACCCTCGTCGTCGCGCCGAAATTCTCCTATCTCTCGCTCGCCATCCTGATGGACGGGCTGCGGGTCGCGAACCGGGTCAGCCTGAGCCCCGCCTTCGACTGGATCGTCGCCGATGAGACCGGGGCGCCGGTGCCGTCATCCAGCGGCCTTGCCGTCACCCCGCAGGCGCGGCTCGCCGACATCGCCTTCGCGCCGGTGGCGATCGTGCTGACGGCCTATGAACCGGAGGCGGCCTGCACGCCCGCGCTGCTCAACTGGCTGCGCCGCCAGGACCGGCGCGGGGCGGTCATCGGCTGCGTCGATACCGGCGCGCTGGCACTGGCCCGGGCGGGTCTGGTCGAGGGCGCACGCATCGCGGTTCATCCGGAAGTCGTCCGGCCCTTCCGCGAGGAGATCGGCGAAGCCGTATTGCTCGACCGCCGTTTCGCCTTCGAAGGCCGCCGCCTGTCGAGCGCCGGCGGCTTCGCCACCATGGACATGTTGCTGGCCCTGATCGAACGGACCGGCGGCACCCGCCTCGCACGGCAGACCGCCCAGACCATGATGTTCGAGGCCGCGCCCAGCGAGTTCACCCACGCGGCCTTCGCCACGGGCGGGGTCTCCAGCCTGGATCCGCGCCTCGGCCGGCTCGTCGCGCTGATGCAGGACCACATCGAAGACCCGCTTGGCATCGACGACCTCTGCGCACGCGCCCGGGTCGATCCATCGACCGCCCGGCGGCTGTTCAGAAAGCGCATCGGCGAGACGCCGGCCGCCTACTACACGCGGCTGCGGTTGGAGCGCGCCCGCACCCTGCTGCGCTACAGCCAACTCGTCATCGCCGAGATCGCGGTGGCGACCGGCTTCGCCGATACCGCGTCGTTCTCGCACGCCTTCAAGCGGCTCTACGGCCGCCCCCCGTCCCGGGCACGGGAGGACGTGACGGGGCTGTGAGGACAGGCAGGGTGCCCGCTCGCGCCGATATCGGTCCGAATCCTATCGCGACGTCACCTTTTCGGTGACGGCACGGCTGCTCAGCCGGTATCCTCCCATTTGATCTTCTGACCCAAAACAGGGAGGCGTGGGTGGCACCACAGGCAACGACCGCAGACCTTGTCATACGCAACGCAACGATCGTCGACGGCACCGGCACGCCGGCCAGGCCGGGCGACGTCGCCGTCGGCGCCGACCGCATCAGCGCCGTCGGCGACCTGTCGGACATCCAGGGCAGCCGGGAGTTGGACGCCGGCGGCGCCGTGCTGGCGCCCGGCTTCATCGACGCCCATACCCACGACGACCGGGCGGTGCTGTCGGACCCCCTGATGAGCTGCAAGGTCAGCCAGGGCGTGACGACGGTCGTGACGGGAAATTGCGGCGTCAGCCTGGCGCCCTTGCACGTGGACGACCGGCCGCCGCCGCCGCTGGATCTGATTTGCGAGACGCCCGACGGGTTTTACGCCGACTTCGGCGCCTATCTCGACGCCGTCGACGCGGACCCGCCGGCGGTCAACGCCGTGGCGCAGGTCGGCCATTCCACCCTGCGGCTCGGCGCCATGGACCGCATCGACCGCCCGGCCACGGTTGATGAAATCCGCGTGATGCGCGGACGCCTGGAAAAATCGCTGGAAGGCGGCGCCGTGGGTCTTTCCACCGGCCTGTTCTATCCGCCGGCCCAGGCCGCCCCGACCGAGGAAGTGATCGAGATCGCCAAGGGACTGACGGCGTTCGGGGCCCTGCACACCACCCATATGCGCGACGAATCCGATCATATCGCCTCGTCCATCGACGAGACCCTGCGCATCGGCCGCGCCGCCGGAATCCCGGTCGTGATTTCCCATCACAAATGCGCCGGCGCGCCCAACCACGGCCGTTCCGAAGAAACCCTGGCGCTGATCGATGCGGGACGCCACGGCCAACCCGTCGGCCTGGACGCCTACCCCTATGTGGCCGGCTCGACCATGCTCGATTCCGGCCGCCTGATGGGGGCGAGCCGCATCATCGTGACCTGGTCGACGCAGCGGCCCGAGGTCGCCGGACGGGATCTCGCCGACATCGCCGCCGAGATGAACTGTTCGATGGACGACGCGGTCGAGGCGCTCAAGCCCGCCGGCGGCGTCTTCTTCATGATGGACGAGGCCGACGTGCGCCGCATCCTCGCCTACCCCCACACCATGATCGGCTCCGACGGCCTGCCCCACGACGAACACCCGCACCCGCGGCTGTGGGGCACCTTCCCGCGCGTGCTCGGACATTACCGCCGCGAGGTCGGCCTGTTCAGCCTGGAGGACGCGGTACGCAAGATGACGTCGCTGACCGCCCGGCAGTTCGGCCTGAAGGACCGCGGCGTGATCCGCGCCGGCGCCTATGCCGACCTGGTGCTGTTCGATGCGGACACCATTGCCGACAACGCCACCTTCGACCGGCCCAAGGCACCGGCCAGCGGCATTCAGATGGTCATGGTCAACGGCCGCACGGTCTGGCACGACGGCGCACACACCGGGGACCGGCCCGGCCGCGCCCTGCGTCTGCAGGACCTGGATCCGCCGCAGGCGGCGTGAACCGGGTAACGTCGGGCCGAACTCGCGTTACGCCCTTTCCAGCAGGAACCCGGCGAAAAACGCGGTCAGGTCCGCGTAGGCATTCAGCGGCAGAACGTGGGCGACATATTGGTCGGGGCGCACGATGACGATGCAGCCCGTTTGCCGGTCGATGCCCCGCATGTCGAAGATGTCGTCGCCGGTTTTCAGGTCGGAACAGAACATCTTTTCGTAGTCCTTGATCCGGAAGCGCCCCTTCAGGGGCTTCAGCAGGGACGGCATGGCCTCGAAGTCCAGATTGCGGTGGTTTTGCTGGAAGACGCCGTAGGTGCCGATCACCGAATCGATGTCGGCGCCGTCCGGCGTGTGGTTGCGGACCGGCGAGTTGGCATCGTTCGCAAGAAAGTCGCACAGCTTGGCGATCCCGGACTCCTTGGCGACGGGATTGCCGTAGTCCGCAAAGGCAAACAGATGCCAGCGCGGACCGGCGGTGACGGCATGGCCGAGATGGACGCGCTTGGCGTCGCCGAGCCGGATGACGGGCGCGGAATGGAAACGCGTGCCGATTTCCAGTCCTTTTGCCAGGTCCTGCCAGGTGTTTTCCCCGGTCAAGGCGGACGGCCGGTATTTGACGGACAGGCCCGCGGTGAACCGGCCGTGTTCGATAAAATGCTTCTGGAACAGGGGCGTGTCGGTGCCGCCGGCATCCGGGTCCTCGGGCGGCGCGGCCATGATCCGCGACCAGCGGTGATCGAAATCGATCAGGTCCTGGGCGACGGCCTGCCGTTCAGCGGAATAGGAGTGCAGCAAGTCCGGCACGGCGAGTCCGTTGAGTACGGAAATGAGTTTCCAGCCGAGATTGAAGGTGTCGCCCATCGACACGTTCATGCCCTGGCCGGCCTTGGCGCTGTGGGTGTGACAGGCGTCGCCGGCGATGAAGACATGGGGCAGGCGTTCGGCGAGCTGGTCTTCCGGCACGTCGTCGAACTTGTCCGTCAGGCTGTGCCCCACTTCGTAGACCGACCACCAGGCCACGTCCTTGACGTCGATGGAATAGGGATTGAAGATCCGGTTGGCCGCCGCGATGGCCTGGTCCATGGTGATGTCCCGGCTGCCGCCCCGCTCCTTGAGCTGATCGAGTTCGACATAGATGCGCACGAGGTAGCCGCCCTCGCGCGGGATGATGAGGACGGTGCCTTCGTCGGCCGACTTGACGATGCTCTTGAGCCGGATGTCGGGGAAGTCCGTCACGGCCAGGACATCCATGACGCCCCAGGCCTGATAGGCGTAATCCCCCTTGAGCTCCCGGCCGATGGCCGTCCGCACCGCGCTGCGCGCGCCGTCGCAACCCACGACATAGCGCGCCCGGACGGTGACCTGTTCGCCGGCCCGTTCACCGTCATTGGCGCCGTCATGGACGCCTTCGACACGTTCGAGGGTGACGGTCACGGGATACTCCGCTTCGGCCGGATCGACGCGCAGTCCGGCCATGCGGTAGCCGTAGTCCACTTCCAGCCGGGACGGCGATTGCCGCATGACGTCGAGATACATGTCGTGCACGCGGGCCTGGTTCAAAATGATGTGCGGCAATTCCGACAGGTCGTCTTCCACGTCCTGGATACGGCCGATACGGCGGACCCGGTTCGGGTTCTCGGGGTCGGGGTTCCAGAAGGAAGTTTCGTTGACCCAGTAGCCCTCCTTCATCACCCTGTCGGCGAAGCCGAAGGCATTGAACATTTCCATGGAGCGGCAGGAAATGCCGTCGGCCTGGCCCCGTGTCATGGGCCCCGCTTTCTGCTCGACGATACGGGTATCGATATTGGGATAGGCCGCCAACTGCGCCGCCAGCGTCAGGCCGGCCGGGCCGCTGCCGACGATGAGGACATCCAGTTCGGCGGGCAATTCGCCCTGGGGCGCCGAGCGGCCTTCCGCCGGCGCGGACAGCGCGGGGTCGCCATCGTGAAATCCGTTCAAGTGAAACTGCATGGCCCGTGCTCCCATCTGCTCCGACGGCTGGCGAAAACGGTTTCGCAATTAAAACGTATACATATGATAATTATACTTATTAATTCGAGTCAAGATAAATAAGTGTACTTATTATTTTTCATGGGGCATTGTTATTGAGCAATTTTCGCGGACGGCGGTCAATGGCCGGGCCGGCCGGCGCGCGGCGGCAGGGAGCATGACGGTGGCATTGTTCGAGATGGCCGGGCATCTGATCCGGCGCATGCACCAGATTTCGGGACAGGTGTTCCTGCAGCGCATGGAGGACGCCGGCTACGACATCACCCCGGTCCAGTTCGCCGCCATGCAGGCCCTGCAGGCCAATCCCGGCATCGAACAGGCCCAGGTCGCCGCCCTGATCGCCTATGACCGCGCCACCATCGGCGGCGTGATCGACCGGCTGGAGCAGAAAGGCTACGCCTCCCGCGTGGTCAGCGCCCGCGACCGGCGGGCCCGCGAAGTGCGGCTCACCGAAGACGGCGCCAGGATTATCGAGGATGTGCTTCCCATCGTTCAGCGGCTGCAAAAGGATATTCTCAGAGGCCTGAACGAAACCGAACGGAAACAGTTCATGACGCTGGCGCAGAAGGTCGTTTCACACGACATGCCGGACGAAACGAACGGGAGCTGACGAACACGAGCGGACGGGCAGCGAACCCGAAGCCGGTCACCGATGTCGAGGACAACTCGGATATTGCCCGGACTGGCGGTCTTGTATCTGGCAGGCTACGGCGACCGCGCCGCGATGCACCCCCTTAACAACCGGATACCTTCGGGCACGGGAGCGAACTTGCCCGGCTCGCACGCCTGCACGACGCGGAATTGGTGGGGGTGCAGGTACCAGTTGCGCCAGGACACGGGCCGGGTTTCGCGGTCGAATTCGCGGAACAGGGCCGACGCCTTGGCCAGGGCGCCGGCCGCCGAGAGATGGTCGGCGCCTCCCAGCGCAACGGGGTGCGGCAGCCGGTTCCTGGCGATCTGATCGGCGGCCGCGATCCAGACCAACGCCTTGCCGTACAGCGCCTTGACGAATTCGATCTTGTATTGCGGCGCCACGCCGGCGTGTTCGGCCCAGGCGACGCTGAGGGCGCGCAGGGCCGTGTCCAACTGCTGTTGCCGCGCCTGTCCGTCGCCGCGCGGCGTGTACCGGATGTCCGCGATGGTCCGCGCGGCGAAGTCGTAGAACACATCCGCTCCGGTGAGCGCGTAGTGCCGGCGAATGTCCTGCCCGGTTCGCACCGGCGTTTGGTCGGCATGTCTGCGAACACGGGTTTTGACGGCAAGAAAGCGGTCGATGGTACGCGCCGTCGGGTGAACCCGCAAAATCGCCTGCGCATTGAAACGCACGGCATTGCCGGCGGTCGCGGCTTTGTACAACAGCCAGTTTTCCAATTCGGGTGACGGTTGTCTGTTGCGCGCCTGTTTCAGCCGGGTGCGAATGGCCAGCGTCAGGACGAATTCCTGATGGGACGTGAGCGCGTCCTTGGCAATCAGTGTGTCGATGTGCGGCGCATAGTGGGCATAGTCGCGGACGATCCGGTCGACGGCGATGTGTTGCGCCCGGTTGTCCGCCTGTCCGGATTGCTGCAACAGTGTGACGAGAGAAACACCCGATTCCGCCGCACTGTCCCCGTCCGCGATCAGGAGCAGCGCGGTCGTACAGATCGAATAGCCGATCAAACGGCTAATGGGACGTATCCACCTCGCCATTGTTGTCCCCCAGTTGGCGCAGCATGCCGGCGAAGATTTCGCTGGCGCCGACGACACCGACGAGCCAGCCGTCACTGCCATGGGTTACTGCCCGATACAGTAAACCATACGCACCTCAAGGCCCACGGCATCCTGTCGCCGGCCTGCTGGAGTGGGGTACTCGTCTGTTGCCGCTTTATTGAGTTCGTGGGGGATTGACAAGTTCCGTTTTCGGAACCAAAAATAAGTACCGAAAACGGAACTTAAATTAGGCAGACGGCATCTGGGCCGCGCCTTTCAGGAGAGAAAGATGTCGGCTGTGGAAGCAACATATGCAGTCACTTGTTCCTATCTTGGTCTAACGTCCCGAGACCTTGCCGAGATCGGCAATTTCTCAGAAAGATTCGCCCGAGATCTCCTCTCAGGCCGCAGACCGTTTCCGAAAAATGTACAATTGAAGCTTTTGGCGTTGCGGCGATCCGTAGCCACGATCTATGAGGCTATGTATGAAGACGTCATATCAGGAGAAACGACCTTCTACATTTATCGGACGAACCAACAACTACGGGATTCACCAATTGGGCGGATATGGCCGTTAGCCTACCTTGGACCCTTTCGTGTCGCTGCCTTTGAAGTCATGGAAAGATGCATTCGGGAAAATCGCCGGATTTCCCTCGTGTTCGCTGAAACTCCATCGGTCACCGATGAATATGATGCTTAGCTACAGATTGTTAAACTCGGCTTGAAACCGCCAGGTTTTTCTTCGCCATCCGCATGAGGAGATAGACGAACTCCTTTCCACATTTCGGGGGTCAGGTCTCGCATTGTGGCACGCGATGTTTGGGATAAGGGGATTGTGTTCGTGAAGTTGCGGGACAGCTCAGCCCATTTTAACGACCTCCAATCAAGTCGTTCTAACCTGGATGCTACAATGCGAGACCTGACCCTGAAGCGCAATGCGTGACCCTGAAGCGGACACCGAAGCGTATTAGAGACCTGACCCTGAAGTGTATTATTTCGTTGAATGATCTTCGTCCTCTCGAAGTCTAATGTTGTCATCGGGCTTCAGAGTCCAAACCATGTGCGTCTTTTCTCCGACTTCTTCTAAAACCTGATCAACGTCCACTGGAACAAAATTCTCAGTTATTGAAGTGAAGGGGTGAAACTCAGGTGTGTAGCTCGTAACCTGACCGGAATCATTGCAGAAATGGTGCGCTGCCCCAGGCAACATCTCCCTTGGTAAGGGTATATTTGCATTAGGGTTGTGATAGACATTTAGCCCTTCGATCCAGTCTTCAGCATAGCCTGCCGCATTTACGATGACTTTGAAAAATTTCGGGTGGCGCGCATTCGGATTGTGATCAACCATCGTCCCTTTGCGGATCACGAGAACACGCTTGGAACCAAACTTACCAAGCACGCCCAACCGATTGAATTTCGAGATGGTCCCTGCGTTGCTCGATATGACGGCACTCACATTCTCGGCATCTGACAACCGAAAAAATCCAGAGGGGATCGTCTTGCCTTCCCAGTGATGTTGTTCAATTCGCTCCGGTACAATTATTAGATTCCCTTCCTCGTCGACGTTGGTAGTGTGCTTATAACCGAACAAGTACCGTTCAAGTGCGGATTGAGAATGCATCATTGACATCGGAGCAGAAAAATCGGCAACTGCTAAAACAAACGGCGCTTTGTTTACATGAGGCTGTTCCCAGTATTTCTTCCTTAGTTTCGTATAGAGTGGACTACCAAATTTGATCGGCATGTAGTCTGCTAAGTAGCGATCCATCTCATCAGGTGTTTCGACAGGCGGTGGCGGAACAACTTGACCTTTTTCCACTGTCGACCCGACTGTTACGGCTTCTATGAAAAGCTGCCCGAGCAATCCAGAACAACAAAAATCCGGAATGTTGTGTTCGCGAGTTAAATCGTAGCCAGCTTCAATCAGCATTGCGAACAAGTAGAGTTCCCAAATGCGCTGATCGAAAGCCGTTGTCTGGAACTGTTCGACAAAATTTCCATCAGCGTCCTCATACCATCGCATCATTGGCTCAATAATTTCCCGAGCCGGTGAGTAGCCCTCAGCAGTTGTGAGTTGCATAAAGGATGGATGAAGTCGTTTCTCTTTACGCAAATGGGTGAAGAAATCGATTGGGTCTCGGTCATCGTCACCCTGATAGTGGTCCTCGGCACGCGCCTGGGCAGCTTCCCGCATCCTGGCAAACAGAGAAATCTTTGCCTCTTCAGGTGTCGGGCGGAACTCCGTTACACTCACACCGCGAAAGCGTAGTCTTTGATCCTTCGCTAAGACAATGCCGCCGAAGTCTTGATCCGTAATATCTTTCGTCGCAATACCAATCACATCGCCACCAGCGACCTCAAAGTATGCCAATTCTTCAAACACGAGCCATGATCCAGGCACACGAGCATATCCGCCCAATGCGTTGAAGCGCGTTAATGAAATCTGGTTTATTTCCAGTTCTTGCACCGGCGAATCATCATTTGGCACTCAACAGTTGCAATTATCGGAGTTTAAAGAACTCAATCGACTTCACCCATCAAATCCCAGCTAATTTGTCAGACTAACTGCATGCCGACCGCAAGCACATCAAATTCAGTTCTATTCCGTAAACACGCCGGTCCGCTCGGGCGGCTAGAGCCATTACAGCGTGGCAAAGGTTCGCATGGGGTGACGATGGCGTTGCCCGGTTCCACCGCTCAGCCAACATCGCGGTAGCACAGACCGAAAACCCCGACGCGGCAGCTAGTTTGCCGCACTCCCACCACCATTCTCCCCCAACTGCCTCAGCATGCCGGCGAAGATTTCGCTGGCGCCGACGACACCGACGAGCCGGCCGTCGGGGGCGGTCAGCGGCATCGGCCGGTTGAGGGTATGATTGATTTCGATGGCCACCCGCATGGGCGTGTCGGGCGAGCCGGTGACCAGGTCGTCGGGCCCGAGCGATGCCAGGTCCAGTTCGTCCCGCCACGGCACCAGGCGGGCGGCGTGGCCGTTGGCCTTGCATTCGGACGGACGGCCCGCGCCGTCGAGCACGATGCGGTAGAGCCCGTCATTGTCCAACAGCACGGCGCCGTCATCCGTAGAGCGGTCGAGCGTGTCGGCCGGGCGCATCAGGGTTTCGCCGCGCAGTACGTTGAGCGGGTTCATGTTGGCGACGAAGCGGCGGACATATTCGTTGGCCGGGCGGGTGACGATGTCGACCGGGTCGCCGTTCTGCACGATGCGGCCGGCCTCCATGATGGCGATGTGGGAGCCGAGCTTGAGCGCCTCGTCCAGGTCGTGGCTGACGAACAGGATGGACTTGTTCAGGCGTTGCTGCAGGTCGAGCAGTTCGTCCTGCAGGTGCGCCCGGATCAACGGGTCGAGGGCCGAGAACGGTTCGTCCATCAGCAGGATTTCGGCGTCGGTGGCGAAGGCGCGGGCCAGGCCGACACGTTGTTGCATGCCGCCCGACAGTTCGTGCGGGAACTTATCGGCCCACTGGTCGAGGCCGACCATCTTGAGCTTGTCGTCGACCACGCCGTCGCGTTCGGCCTTGCTCATGCCGCGCAGTTCCAGGCCGAAGCCCACATTGTCGCGCACCGAGCGCCAGGGCAGCAGGGCGAACTGCTGGAACACCATGGCGACCCGGGTCGAGCGGACCCGGCGCAGGGTCTCGGCGTCGCACGACGCCACATCGGCCATCCGGTCGCCGTCGCGCACCAGCACACGGCCGCGGGTCACTTCGTTGAGGCCGTTGACGGCGCGCAGCAGGGTGGATTTGCCCGAGCCGGACAGGCCCATGAGCACGCAGATCTCGCCCTGTTTCACCGTGAGATTGGCGCCGGCGGCGCCGAGCACGTTGCCGGTGGCTTCGAGGATTTCCTCCCGTCCCTTGCCGCCGTCCAGGTGCGGCAGGGCCCGCTCCGGCTTGTCGCCGAAGACGATGTCGACGTCGTGGAACTCGACGGCAGCATCCATCAGGATTGCCCCTTCTCGGCCGGCGCCGGGCGCTTGCATACGCGATCGAGCAGGATGGCCAGGATGACGATGGCTAGGCCGGCCTCGACGCCCTTGCCGATGTTGACGGTGTTGAGCGCCCGCACGACGGGCTTGCCGAGACCGTCGGCGCCGACAAGGGCGGCGATCACCACCATGGAGAGCGACAGCATGATGCACTGGGTCAGGCCGGCCATGATGGTCGGCATGGCGTGGGGCAGTTCCACCTTCCACAGCAGTTGCCGTTTCGTGGCGCCGAAGGCCTGGCCGGCCTCGATCAGCGGCTTGGGCACCGAGGAGATGCCCAGGTGGGTCAGGCGCACGGGCGCGGCGACGACGAAGATCACCGTGGCGATCAGGCCGGGCACGACGCCGATGCCGAAGAAGATGATGGCCGGGATGAGATAGACGAAGGTGGGGATGGTCTGCATCAGGTCGAGCACCGGGCGGATCGCCTGGTAGAGCCAGGGCCGGTGCGCCGCGGCGATGCCGACGGGCACGCCCGACGCCATGCAGACCACGGTGGCGAACACGACCAGGGCGATGGACTGGACCGTTTCCTCCCAATAGCCCTGGTTGACGACGAACAGCAGGCAGACCACCACCGAGATCACCAGTCCCCACGAGCGGTGCAGGGCCCAGGCGACGGCGGCGAAGATGGCGATCAGCACGAGCGGCGGCAGCCACAGCATCATGTCGGTCAGGCCTTCGAGCAGGAAACCGAGCACGTCGGAGATGAGGTCGAAGAACCAGGCGAAGTTGTCGATCAGGAAATCGACGAACGTCTCGGCCCACTTGCCGACGGGGATTTTGTTGTCAGTCAGCCAGTCCATGGCGTTCTCCCCTCGGGCTCCCGCCCCCTCGCGGCGTGTTGTTTCGCCCGCCCGGCGGCGGGCGCACCGCTTTTACCCGTTACGGTAGGACAAAACGGGGAGGGAGAAAAGAAAAGCGGCCGGACCCCTTCGGAGCCCGGCCCGCAGTGGGAGGATTACATGCCCAGGTGTTTCTTGACCGCGGCCAGGCCGTCCTTGCCGTCCATGGTGGTGACGCCGGCGAGCCAGCCGTCCAGCACGCCGGGGTTCTTCTTCAACCAGGCGGTGGCGGCCTTGTCCGGGTCCTGGCCGTCGTCGAGGATGGCGCCCATGATTTCGTTTTCCAGCGCCAGGGTGAACTTCAGGTTGGCCAGCAGCTTGCCCACATTGGGACAGTCCTTCGAATAGCCCTTGCGGGTGTTGGTGTAGACCGTGGCGCCGCCGAAGTCGGGCCCGAACACGTCGTCACCGCCCGACAGATAGGCCATCTCGAAATTGGCGTTCATCGGATGCGGCTCCCAACCGAGGAAGACCACCCATTCGTTGCGCCGCACGGCGCGGGCGACCTGGGCCAGCATGCCCTGCTCGGACGATTCGGCCAGTTCGAAACCCTTCAGGCCGAACATGTTCTTCTCGATCATGTCGAGGATCAGGCGGTTGCCGTCATTGCCCGGCTCGATGCCGTACATTTTGCCGTCCAGCTTGTCCTTGAACTTGGCGATGTCCGCGAAGCTCTTGAGGCCGCCGTCGGCGGCGTATTTCGGCACCGCCAGCGTGTATTTGGCGCCTTCCAGGTTGACGCCGGTGATCTCGACCGAGCCTTCCTCGCGGTATTTCTTGATGTCGCCTTCCATGGTCGGCATCCAGTTGCCGAGGAAGATATCGATGTCGCCCGATTTCAGGCTGGCGTAGGTCACCGGCACGGACAGCACTTCGGCCTTCGGCGCATAGCCCAGGCCGGTCAGCACCACCGAGGTCGCCGCCGTGGTCGCCGTGATGTCGGTCCAGCCGACGTCGGAGAAGCGCACCGACTTGCACGACGCCGGGTCCGCGGCCTGCGCCACACCGGAAATCGTCAACAACGCGGCGCCGGCCGCGAGCGACACAAATCGAGTCGAATGAAAACCCATTACCATCCTCCCAAATGATTTTGATTCGCGCCGTCCGTCCCGCCGGAGGCGCGTTACCGTGAAACGGTCCACCATTTTTTATTGAATGTCCAATAAAAAAATTGAACAGCCGTCCAATCGGCGGTTACGATGGGGCGCAGGAGCCCGAAATTCCGCATGGTATGCGACCCGCCATTGCGGGTCCGGGAAATTGGAGACGGACGACTTTGCCGAAAATCGAAATCAGTGATATCCGCCGCCGCGAACTGATCGCCGCCACCATCGCGACGATCTACGAACAGGGCTTCGCCGACGCCACCGTGGCCCGTATCGCCCGGCGGGCCGGGCTGTCGACCGGCATCGTGCACCACTATTTCCGCGACAAGGACCACTTGCTGGAGGCCACCATGCGGTCCCTGGCGTCGGGCCTGGGCATGGAAATCGCCGCCCGGCTGGCCTCGGCGGAACGGCCGCGGGAGCGGCTGGAAGCGGTCATCGACGGCAATTTCTCGGCCACCCAGTTCACCCGGGAAGCGGTCACGGCGTGGACGTGCTTCTGGAGCCAGGTGCCGTTTTCCGAGCGCCTGTCGCGCATCCAGCGGGTCATCTACAGCCGGTTGCGCAGCAATCTGCTGCATGCCCTGCGCCAGATGATGCCGGCCCAGCAGGCCGAGGATACGGCGTTCGGCCTGATCACCATCATCGACGGCCTGTGGCTGCGCGCCGCGCTGGACGGCGAAGGCCTCGATCCGGTCAGGGCGCGCGCCCTGGCCTACGGTTTCGTCGACACGCGCCTGCCCGCGGGCAGCAAGAGCAACGAGGCGGCGGCATGAGCCATCTATCCGAACAGTTGCTGTATATCGGCGGCCGCCATGTGCATGCCGAAAACGGCGAGACCTTCGATACCGTCAATCCGGCCACGGGCGAAACGCTGTGCACGGTGCATCTGGCGGGACAGGCGGACGTGGACCACGCCGTTGAGGCGGCCCAGGCAGGATTTGAGGCCTGGTCGGCCATGACCGGCGCCGAACGGGGCCGCATCATGAATACCGCCGCCCGTATCCTGCGCGAGCGCAACCGGGAACTGGCCGAGCTGGAGGTGCTGGACACCGGCAAGCCGATCGCCGAGGCGGAAACCGTCGATGTCGCCTCGGGCGCCGACTGCATCGAATACTTCGCCGGCCTGGCGGCGACGCTGACGGGCGAACACATCGACCTGGGCGGCCCCTTTGCCTATACGCGGCGCGAACCTCTGGGCGTTTGTGCCGGCATCGGCGCCTGGAACTATCCGATCCAGATCGCCTGCTGGAAATCGGCGCCGGCACTGGCCTGCGGCAACGCCATGATCTTCAAGCCCGCCGAACTGACGCCGCTGACCGCGCTCAAGGTGGCCGAGATCTATTCCGAGGCCGGCCTGCCCGACGGCGTCTTCAACATCGTCCAGGGATTCGCCGACACCGGGCGCGCCCTGACGGCCCACCCCGGCATCGCCAAGGTGTCGCTGACCGGCGAGGCGTCGACCGGCAAGGCGGTCATGGCCGACGCCGCCAGGTCCCTGAAACACGTGACCCTGGAACTGGGCGGCAAGTCGCCGCTGATCGTGTTCGCCGACGCCGACCTGGACAACGCGGTCTCCGGCGCGCTGATGGCCAACTTCTACACCCAGGGCGAGGTGTGTTCGAACGGCACCCGGGTGTTCATCGAGGAGCCCCTGCACAACGCCTTCATGGAACGCCTGGTGGACCGCACATCGCGCATGGTCATCGGCGACCCCATGGACGGCAGGACCCATGTGGGCGCGCTGATCTCGCGCGAACACATGGAGAAGGTGCTGGGCTATATCGAGACCGGCAGACGGGAAGGCGCCAAGCTGGCGGTCGGCGGCGGGCGGCCCGACAATCCGGCGCTGGCCAACGGCAACTTCCTCGAACCGACCATCTTCGACAATTGCTCCGACGACATGACCATCGTGCGCGAGGAGATCTTCGGCCCGGTCATGTCAGTGCTGACCTTCCGTAGCGAGGACGAAGTGATCGCCCGGGCCAACGACACCGAATATGGCCTCTCCGCCGGCGTGTTCACCCGCAACATCGCCCGCGCCCACCGCGTGGTCGCCAAGCTGCAGGCCGGCTCGTGCTTCATCAACAACTACAACATCACGCCGGTCGAAGTGCCGTTCGGCGGCTTCAAGATGTCGGGGCTGGGCCGGGAGAACAGCAAGGCGGCCATCGAACACTACAGCCAGATCAAGAGCGTCTACGTCGAAACCGGCGACGTCGACAGCCCCTACTGACCGACACATGACCAGGACCAACGAGTACGACTACATCATCGTCGGCGCCGGCTCCGCCGGTTGCGTGCTGGCCAACCGGCTGAGCGCCGACCCGGACATCCGCGTTCTGCTGCTGGAAGCCGGTCCGCGCGACCGGGCATGGACCATTCACATGCCGGCGGCCCTGACCTTCAACCTGGGCCACGACAAGTACAACTGGTACTACACCACGGAACCGCAGGAACACATGAACGGCCGCAGCCTGTACTGGCCGCGCGGCCGTGTGCTGGGCGGTTCGTCGGCGCTCAACGCCATGGTCTATGTCCGCGGCCACGCCCTGGATTACGAGCGCTGGGCCGCCGAAGGGGCCGAGGGCTGGTCGTATGCCGATGTCCTGCCCTATTTCCGCAAGGCGGAAACCCGGGAGAGGGGCGGCGACGACTATCGCGGCGGCGACGGCCCGCTGCACGTGTCCACCGGCTCGATTCCCAATCCGTTGTTCGACGCCTTCATCGAGGCCGGCGTCCAGGCCGGGTATCCGTTCACCGACGACATGAACGGTTACCAGCAGGAAGGCTTCGGCAAGATGGACATGACGATCCACAAGGGCCGGCGCTGGAGCACCGCCGTGGGCTATCTGCGTCCGGTTCTGGACCGGCCCAACCTGACCGTCAAAACCGGCGCGCTGACGACCCGCATCACCTTCGACGGCACGCGCGCCGAGGGCGTCGAATTTGCCGAAGGCAACAACGTGACGGCGGTGACCGCCGCGCGGGACGTCATCCTGTCGGGCGGCGCCATCAACTCGCCGCAGCTGCTGATGCTGTCCGGCATCGGCCCGGCCGATCACCTGAAACAGCACGGCATCGGCGTGGTGGCCGACTTGCCCGGCGTGGGGCAGAACCTGCAGGACCATCTGGAAATTTATATCCAGCAGGGCTGCACGCAGCCGCTGACGCTGTTCAAGACCACCAAGCTGTGGAACATGGCGATGATCGGCGCCCAGTGGATGCTGTTCCGGACCGGCTGGGGCGCGTCGGCCCACCTGGAAGCCGGGGCGTTCATCCGCAGCCAGCCCGGCGTGCGGCACCCGGATATCCAGTATCACTTCCTGCCCGGCCTGGTGAACGACCACGGGCGCGACCAGGGCAAGCAGCATGCCTTCCAGGCCCACGTCGGACCCATGCGCCCGACCAGCACCGGATACCTGGCGCTGCGATCACCGGACCCGCGTCAGCATCCGCTCATTCAGCCCAATTACCTGGCGACGGAGGGCGACCGGCGGGAAATGCGCGACTGCATCAAACTGACACGGGAGATTTTCGCCCAGAAGGCGTTCGACCCCTACCGGGACGAAGAAATCCGGCCGGGCAAGTCGGTGCGGAGCGACAGCGATATCGATGCCTTCGTCGCCGAGCGGGCCGACAGCGCCTATCACCCGTCGTGCACCTGCAAGATGGGAACGGACCCCATGGCCGTGGTCGACCCCGAGACCCGGGTCCACGGCGTTCAAGGCCTGCGCGTGGTCGACGCCTCCATCATGCCGTCCATCGTCAGCGGCAACCTGAACGCGCCGACCATCATGATCGGCGAAAAGGCCGCCGACATCATCCTGGGCAAACAGCCGTTACCGGCCTCGAACGCGCCGTATTTCGTCGCCGAGAACTGGCAGGCGGCGCAGCGCTGACGCTGTATCCGAGTTTTTTGAGATAGCGTTCCGAACAGCGGCCGCTGTTACTTCGCCGGCATGGCGCCGAGGAACTGCCTGATCAGGCCGGCGATGGCGTCCTGTTTGGCGTCGCGCATGGCGCGGTATTCGGGGGGGACCTTGGCGTTGGGCGGAACGACGGCGGCCAGGCCGAACGGGCCCGCCGCGACGATGGCGGCCATTTGCGTGGCCGCGCGGGCCGCGTTGTCGAGGGCGATTTGCCCCGATTGGCGCCCGCCCGGAATGGTGCGAATGGCGATTTCCTGGAACCGCCTGCGCCAGGGCGTTCCATCGGGCGACGCGGACAGCAATTCGAACGCGGCATCCATCTCGACCTGCACGTCGTGTTTCGCGATCTCCTCATCGACGCGCACAATGCGCACCGACAGCCGGTAATCCGCCGCATGCTCCTCATCCGCCAACGCCCCTTGATCGGACAAGGCCTGGGCAATCGCGCCGGAAACAATCTCGGCATTGTCGCCGTTCACCGACTGGATCGCAATTCTGGGGTACACCGCTTGGTCCTCGCGGCTGCCGATCCGGTCCACGATTTCCGCGGTTTTCATTGGTGGCGCCGAGGCACACGCCGCCGTCACCAGCACCAAGCCGATGGCCGCAAATTTCATTGATTCAAGCCGGCATCGTCCAAAGTGGCGCATATCATCCCACTCCGACCAAGCGTTAAAACCACCTTGTCCACCCGGAATTGTAGCGGTGTCCTTGCCGCCTGCCAAATCAACATCCGCCACCGTCAGGCGAAGACGTCGTTCAATTCCGCAATGCTCGGCAGGACAATGTCGGCGAGAGGGTCGAGCCGGCTGTTGTCGCCAACACCGGTCAGCACCGCCACGGCCAGCCCGGCCCCGGCGGCGCGCGCCATTTCCAGGTCGTGGGCCGTGTCTCCCACGACCATGACCTCGTCCGGCTCGATGCCCATTTCGGCGCAGAAGCCGTGCACCTGGCCCGGACCCGGCTTGACGCCGTGGCCGGCGTCAAAGCCTGTTACGAAGTCCACCAGGTCCGAGACCGCGAACACGTCGAGCGCGGCGTGCGCCGATGCCGTCGAATCCGCCGTCGCCAGGCCGACCGAGCGGCCGCCTGACTTGAGAAAGCGGAAGAGCCGGTCGAGGTCGGTCACCGCCTTGAGGCTGCGGTTGGCGACGTCGTCGAAGATTTCCTTGACCTGCCGGCGCAGATCGAAATCCAGTTGGTCGATGACAATGCCCGCGTCGACCGCCCAGATCTCGGTGATTTCGTCGGACGTGTATTTGGTCAGGATGGAATCCGGCGCGAAGGTCCGCCGGTCGGGGTCGTAGCCCGTCGCCCGCAGCAGATCGTCGCACTGCTTGCCGTTGACCGCATGCCGGGCCAGGTGCGCGGCGCCGGCGGCATAGGCCGGGATCCAGGATTCGGCAAAATCGATCAGCGTGCCGTCCTTGTCGAACAAAACACCCTTGATCCGCTCTATCGCATGCGGTGACGGCACGGCACGTCGCTCCCGGTTCCCTGGGTCATCGACAACAAACTCGGTCCAAGACCTGAGAAAATCAAGCGGCCGTTTTCCGGCCGGTCACGCTTTCACCCGCTCGGCCTTGGGATCGTAGAGAGGACGCAGGCTGGGCTGCGCCGAAAACCGCTCGCAGGCCACCTCGATTTCGTAGCTCCCCGCCTTGATCCAGTCCGCGTTCACGCCGTCTTCGTTGTGGACGTAGCCAAGGCCGATCGACCGGCCCAGCGTGTGCCCGAACATGCCCGATGTCACATGGCCGACGATGGCGCCATCCCGCCAGATCGGCTCGTTGTGATACAGCAGCGGCTCGGGGTCATCCAGTGTGAACGCCACCAGTCGCTTGCTGACGCCGCTTTCCTTCTGCCGCAGCAGGGCGTCGCGGCCGATGAACCCATCCGGCTTGTCCCAGGCGACGGCGAACCCGAGACCGGCTTCGAGCGGCGTGTCCTCGTCGGTGATGTCGTGGCCCCAATGGCGGAAGCACTTTTCCATGCGCAGGGAGTTGAGCGCGTGATAGCCGGCGTGTTCGAGGCCGACGGATTGGCCTTCGGCGACGATGGCGTCGTAGACGTTGACGGCAAATTCGCTCGGCACGTAGAGCTCCCAGCCCAGTTCGCCGACATAGGTCATGCGCAAGGCCAGCGCGCTGCCGTAACCAATCTCGATATCCTGCGCGGTGGCAAACGGGAACGCATCGTTGGACAGGTCGGCCGAGGTCACCCTGGACAACAGTTCGCGTGAGCGCGGCCCCATCAGACTGATGGTCGCCCAGCCCGACGTGACGTCGGTCAGCACGGCGTGGGCATCGTCGGGGATGAGGCTTTGCAGCCAGTGGAAATCCCGCACCTGGGTGGCGAAGGCGGTGACGATGAAATACTTGTCCTCGGCCAATCGGGTGACGGTCAGGTCGGCCTCGATGCCGCCGCGGTCGTTGAGCCACTGGGTGTAAACCGCCCGGCCGACCGGCACGTCCACATCGTTGGCGCAGACCCGGTTGAGCACCTTGGCCGCATCACGGCCTTGCAGCAGAAAATTGATGAACGAAGACTGGTCGAACAGGCCAACGCCTTCGCGCACGGCCCGGTGCTCCGCCGCGTTGTTTTCGAACCAGTTCTGCCGTTTGTAGCTGTAGCCGTATTTCGGTTCGCTGCCCGGCGCCGCGTACCAGTTGGGCCGTTCCCAGCCGCCGGCTTCACCGAAGCACGCGCCGGCGGCGGCAATACGGTCATGCAGCGGCGAGCGGCGCACATTGCGGGCGCTTTCGTATTGCCGGAACGGCCAGTGCATGGCGTAGAGCAGGCCGAGACCCTCGACGGTACGGTCATGCAGGTAGCTGGCGTTGTTCTGGAACGGCAGCATGCGGCGGATATCCACATCCCACAGATCCATGGGCGGACGCTTGTTGACGATCCACTCGGCGAGCACCTTGCCGGCACCGCCGGAGGATTGAATGCCGATGGAGTTGAAACCGGCGGCGACGAAGAAGTTCTTCAACTCGGGCGCTTCACCGAGCATGTAGCGGTCATCGGGCGTGAAGCTTTCCGGTCCGTTGAAGAACAACTGTATGCCCGCGCTTTCCAGCGCCGGCACCCGATGCAGCGCCCGTTCGAGGATGGGTTCGAAATGCTCCCAATCGTCGGGCAGTTGGTCGAACGAGAAGTCCTCCGGGATACCGTCCATGCCCCACGGCTTGGCCACCGGCTCGAAAGCGCCCACCAGCAACTTGCCGGCGTCTTCCTTGTAGTAGGCATAGTTGCCGGGATCGCGCAACACGGGCAGGTCGGCGGCGACACCCTCCATCGCCTCGGTGACGATGTAGAAATGCTCGGACGCGTGCAGCGGTACGTTGACGCCGCACATGCGGCCGATTTCGCGGCCCCACATGCCGCCGCAATTGACCACATACTCGGCCGCGATGTCGCCTTGGTCGGTGGTGACGCCGACGGCCCGGCCGTTCTCGGTGACAACGCCGGTGACCTTGACGCCCTCGATGATACGCGCGCCGTCATTGCGCGCGCCTTTGGCCAGTGCCTGCGCCGTATCGATCGGATTGGTCTGGCCGTCTTTGGGTAGGAACACCGCGCCGACCAGGTCGTCCGCATGCATCAACGGCCAGCGTTCCTTGGCTTCACCGGCGGAAATGACTTCGACGTCAAGGCCGCAAAACCGGGCCATGGACGCACCGCGCTTCAGTTCCTCGAAGCGTTCTTCGTTGTCGGCGATACTCAACGAGCCGTTCTGTTTGAAACCGGTGGCCTGGCCGGTTTCTTCTTCAAGCGTGGTGAACAGGTCGGCGGTGTAACGCGCCAGCCGTGTCAAATTGGACGTCGCCCGCAACTGCCCGACCAGGCCGGCGGCATGCCAGGTGGTGCCGCATGTCAGTTGTTTGCGTTCCAGCAACACCACGTCGGTCCAGCCCAGTTTGGCCAGATGGTACGCGGTGCTGCAGCCGATGATACCGCCGCCGATGATGACGACCTGAGCATGACTGGGGATGGAAGGCGCCATGACCGTTCACTCGTTATGCCGTTGTGGGGAAGCCTTAGACCGACGCGCCGGCGACGTCGTGCAAACACGCGTCGAGGATATCCAGGGCCTGATCCATTTGATCCATGGTCGTCACCAATGGCGGCGTCAGCGTGAGTATGTTGCCGAACGTGGTTTTGAAGCTGAGCCCCTTGTCCAGGGCGGCATACAGAACCGTATCGGCCAGATCATTTGCCGGTTCCTTGCTGGTCGTGTCGAGAACCAGCTCGACGCCAAGCAAGAGTCCAATTCCGCGCACATCGCCGATGACCGGGTGCCGCGCCTTCATATCATGCAACCGGTCGAGAGCGTGGGCGCCGACCCGGGCGGCGTTGTCGACCAATCCTTCGTCTTCGATGATTTCGATAGTGGTCAGGGCGGCGCGGCACGTCACCGGGTTCTTCTCGTGGGTGTAGTGCCCGATGGCGCGGTCGCCGAGGATGTCCAGGTCGGGCCGTGTCAGCATGGCCGCGATGGGTACGACGCCGCCGCCCAGCGCCTTGCCCAGCACCAGAATATCGGGCACGACACCGGCAAAGTCGCTGGTGAACATGTGCCCGGTCTTGCCCAGGCCGTTGGGAATCTCGTCGAAAATCAGCAGCGCGCCATGGTCGTCGCAGGCCTGGCGCACGCTGTGCCAGAAGCCGGGCGGCGGCAGGTAGGGCACCGACCGCACCGGCTCGGCGATGACGGCGGCCACGTCGCCTTCCTTTTCCAGCACGTAGCGCACGAAGTTGGCGCATGTGGTGCGGCAGGTATCCAGGTCCGGTTTGCCGTCCACATCGGCATAACCGTAGGGGCAACGGTAGCAGGCAAACGGCGCCACGTGTTCCGTGCCCGGCAGCAGCGGCCCGGCGGGGCCGGAGCGGAACAGTTCCTCGCCGCCGACGCTGGACGCCCCGAACCCCGCGCCGTGAAAGGCGTCCCAGAAGGAAATCGTCTTGTGCCGGCCGGTGGCGGCGCGGGCGACCTTCAGCGCCATCTCGATGGCGTCGGAACCGCCGGTCGAGAACAGCACCTTGCCGAGGTCGCCCGGCGCGATTTCAGCGAGCTTGCGGGCCAGACCCACCGCCGGCTCGTTGGTAAAGCGGCGCGGCGCGAACGGCAGGTCGTCCATCTGATCCTTGAGCGCCTGCACGAGGCGCGGATGGCCGTAGCCGATGTGATGCACGTTGTTGCCGTGAAAATCCATGTACCGGCGGCCGGCGGTATCCTCGATCCAAATGCCGTCGGCCTTGCGCACCGCCGACAGGCAGGGCGACGAAAGCGACTGGTGCATGAAGTACCGGGCGTCTTCGTCCAACAGCGCGCGGGTTGGCGGGTCAACGCTGCGGTCCGCCCAGTCCGCCCGGCGCGGCGACAGATTGCTGTCGCCCTCGGAAGGCTTCACCGATGCCTTGTTATCGTTGGACACACTTGAATCCTGACTGCGGGGAAACGGCCCAAACGATAACAACGATTGTGTTCACGGCTAAATGAAAACGGTTTATGGAAACATTAGCTAAGGTGGCGACTTCGTCCAACAAGCGCGCCGGATGACATGATCCTGATCGACGTCCCCCTCGGTTTTTTCCAGGCCCTGTTCGCGCAGCCCGTCTGGCTCCAGCTCTGGGTCGGCTGGCTGATCGTCGTCAACAGCCTGAGCCTGGCGTTTCTGCGGTCGCTGGAAGGCCGGGTGACGCTGATCGTGTGGCTCTGCAACGGCGTTTCCATGATGGTGGCGTTCGGTTTGATCGGCTGGTCGCGCGGCCTGGGCATTCCACACGTCATTTGGTGGACGCCTCTGCTGCCGTGGCTGTTCATGCGCCTGCGATCGGGCCTGCCACAGGGCCGTCTCCGCACCTGGATCGTCGCCGTGCTGGCCTCCGACGGGGCGTCCCTGGTGATCGACTACGTTGATGTGGTCCGCTATCTGACCGGCAATGAATAGGTTTTGCGCGGTTTTAACCCGGTCTTAACCATAATTTTCCAATGTGAGCCTGACCGAATTCCGGTCGGGGCGCGGAGAACGCCGTGTCCCGGACCCACGACGCAGAAACCCGTCGAAAGGAACAGGCGCCATGCTGAACGGACGCAGCGCCCATGTCATCGTCACCGGCAACGAAAAAGGCGGCTCGGGCAAGTCGACCACCGCCATTCATCTCATCGTCGCTTTGATGCAGCAAGGTTACGCCGTCGCCAGCATCGATCTGGACAGCCGGCAGCAGACCCTGACCCGGTTCTTTGACGCCCGCCGCCACAACGCACGGCAATTGCCTTGCCCGATCCACCAGGTGGTCATGCAGGGCCGGGCGCGCGACGTGGACACCCGTCAGAACCAGGAGCGCGAAGCGCTGGTGACGGCCCTGGCCCGCGTCGCGTCCGACCACGACTTCATCGTCATCGACGGCCCGGGCAGCGACACGTTCCTTTCGCGCACGGCGCACGCCCTGGCGGACACCCTGATTACGCCGATCAACGACAGCCTGGTCGACCTCGATCTGTTGGCCACGTCCGGCGGCGCATCGGACGACGTGACGGCGCCCGGGCATTACACCGAGATGGTCTGGGAGCAGCGCCGGCGGCGCCTGGCGGGCGGCGGCAACGCCACCGACTGGATCGTCATGCGCAACCGGCTGTCCAACCTGGACGCCCGCAACAAGCGGCGCGTCAACGATCTGCTGGCGCAAGCGGGGCGGCGCTACGGTTTCCGCGTCCTGGCCGGTTTCGGCGAGCGGGTGATCTTCCGGGAACTGTTCCTCGACGGCCTGACGGTGCTTGACGATGTCACCAGCCGCAAACTGTCGATGTCGCAAATTGCGGCGCGCCAGGAAGTGCGTACGTTGATGTCCGCCCTGCGGCTGCCGTCCCAGGTTCAACGCGCCATCGCCGTCTAGGGTTCGTGGCACCGCCGCCGCTCGCCGCAAGCCGGTTTTCCACAGCTTTTGTGTCATTTTTGCTTCGCCGGAGCGTTGTGAACAGCCATCACCATTCTGTCAGAATCCGCCGACTAACCCTTTAAAAAGTCGCGGATACGACATTTAAGGTGCTATGATCGACCTACCCTTATCGATAGATAGCCAATTCAATCGAAAAAAATGGGAGGCGTTGAGAATGGCTGGCAAGAAAGACCTATGGGATGGCGAGACAGTCCACCCATACGTACCCGAAATCACCGAACAACTGAGGAAGGGCGAAGTCGACCGCCGCGATTTCCTGCGCACGGTCACCTTGCTGGGCGTGTCCGCCGCGACGGCATACACCGTTGCCGGCAAGATCACCGGCGAAACCTTCGTTCCCGAAGCCAAAGCCGCGACACCCAAGATGGGCGGCACCCTGCGTGTCTCCATGCGCTGCCAGGAAATGACCGATCCGGCCAAATTCGACTGGACGGAAAAGTCCAACGTCGCGCGGCAGGTCATCGAATACCTGACCATCACCGGACCGGACAATATCACCCGGCCGTATCTCGCCGAGAAGTGGGAAGCGTCGGATGACCTGAAGACCTGGACCCTGCACCTGCGCAAGGGCGTCAAGTGGAACAACGGCGACGAATTCAACGCCGACGACGTGGTGTTCAACTTCACCCGCTGGCTCGACCCCAAGACCGGTTCGTCGAACCAGGGCCTGTTCAGTTCCATGATCACGGAAGTGGACACCGGCAAGAAAGACAAGAACGGCAAGCCGGTCATGAGCAAGCAAATGACCCCGGGCGCCGTCGAGAAGCTCGGCGACCATGCGGTTCGCTTGCACCTCAACCGGGCCGAACTGGCCGTCCCGGAGAACCTGTACAACTATCCCACCGCCATCGTGCACCGGGACTTCGAGAAGATGGGTTCCAACCTGATGAAGAACCCGATCGGCACCGGCCCGTTCGAGCTGAAGAAATACGTGGTCGGCGAACAGGCCGTGCTCGCCAAGCGCAACCCCAAGGATTACTGGGGCGACGAGGTCTACCTCGACGGTATCCACTATATCGATCACGGCGACGAAGCCTCGGCCGGCCTGGCCGCCCTGGCGTCGAATCAGGTCGACCTGGTCTACGAAGCCTTTGTCGAGCAGCTCGAAGTCGTTCAGGCGATCCCGGGCGTGCAATTGTTCGAGGCCGTCACGGCGCAAACCGGCGTCGCCCGCATGCAGATGGACAAAAAGCCGTTCGACGACGTGCGCGTCCGTACGGCGGTGCGGATCTGCCAGGACCACGACCGTCTGCTCGAACTGGCCTACCGCGGCAAGGGCGCCCCGGCGCAGGATCACCACGTTGCGCCGATCCATCCGGAATACGCCCCGATGGAAACGCCGAAGCAGGACTATGCCCGGGCCAAGAAGCTGCTGACCGAAGCCGGCTTCCCCAACGGCATCGATCTTGAAATCGCCGTCAAGAAAGAGCCGCCGTGGGAGGTCGCCGTGGCCCAGGCCCTGGCCGAGCAGTGCAAGCCGGCCGGCATCCGCATCAAGCTGAACGTCATGCCCAATGCCCAGTACTGGGAGATTTGGGACAAGGCGGACTTCGGCTTTACCGCGTGGACCCACCGTCCGCTCGGCGTCATGGTGCTGAACCTGGCCTACCGTTCCGGCGTGCCGTGGAACGAAAGCCACTACAACAACCCGGAATTCGACCGGGTGCTGGACATCGCCAGCGCGACCGTCGACGTGAACGAGCGGCGCAAGCACATGGCGAAACTGCAGAAAATGCTGCAGGACGATGCGATCCTGGCGCAGCCGCTGTGGCGTTCGGTGTTTGCGGCCGGAAGCCAAAAGGTGCAGGGCTATAAACTGCATCCGACCATCTATCATCAGCTCAACGGCGTTTGGTTGGCCTGACCCTGAGAATACGGGAGCGCTCTACGGGCGCTCCCGTTTTTCTTTGATGCCTTTACGAACGAACAATAAACAAATTCCCGCGCGGGCCCTGGGGGGCATCCCACTATGCTGATATTCATCGCCAAGCGCATTGGCGCCATGATCCTGACCATGCTGGTGGTCTCGATCGTGCTGTTTCTCATGTTGGAGTTCTCACCGGGTAACGTTGCGACGAAAGTCCTCGGCCCCTATTCGTCGGAAGAACAACGCCAATTGTGGCTGGAACAGAACGGTTATCTGGAACCGCTCTACGTCCGCTACTTCTCCTGGCTCGGCAATTTCGCCGTCGGTGATTTCGGCGATTCGATTCGTTTCAAGGTACCGGTTTCCGAAGTCCTATGGCCGCGCCTGGGCAACACAGCCATTCTCGGGGCGGCAACGTTCGCGGTCATGATCCCGTTGTCGCTGGTGCTCGGCGTTCTCGCCGGCATGAAGGAAGGCGCGAAACGGGACCGGATCATTTCGACCACGTCGATCCTGACCACGTCGGTGCCGGAATTCGCCAGCGCCGTCTTCTTCTCCCTGCTGTTCGTGTTCTATCTGGGCTGGCTCCCGGGCACCAGCAGCATGGTCGACGGATTTGCCTTCAAGGAACTGATTCTTCCGGTCCTCGTGCTCGTCGTCTACGACTTCGGTTACGTCGCCCGCATGACACGTGCCTCGATGGCCGAGGTGATGACGTCCCATTACATCCGCACGGCAATATTGAAGGGATTGCCCTACAAACAGGTGATCCTGCGCCACGCCTTGCGGAATGCGTTGATCGCCCCGTTTACCGTGATCATGCTGCAGATCAACTGGCTGCTGTCCGGCGTGATCGTGGTCGAGTTCTTCTTCGCCTACAAAGGCTTCGGGGCGCTGTTGCTCGAGGCGTCACTCAACCAGGACATCTTCGTGATCGAAGCCTGCGCCATGGTCGCCCTGTTCGTCGCCGTTGCGTCGCAAACGCTCGCGGACATCGGCTACACCTATCTCAACCCCCGAATCCGGTTCAGCTAGGGAGGCGATCAGATGACAGACATTTCCGCACCCGCGCCCTCCGCCGGATCGGCATTGTTGCGCGCGTTGAAATCCTTTGCCCTGCTGCGCGAAAGCGGTGTCGCCATGGTCGGCGCCGGCCTGGTCGGGTTCTGGATATTGGTGGCCATATTCGCGCCGCTGGTTTCGCCCTTCGACCCGCTGGCCACCCTGCAGCCACTGGCCAAACCGGGCGCCGACTACGTCAAGGGCGGCGGCACCTTCCTGTTGGGCACCGACCTTCTCGGCCGGGACATTCTGTCCCGCATCATCTGGGGGTCCCGCACGGTTCTGATCTACGCGCCGCTGGCGACGCTGTGCGCCTACACGGTGGGCATCATCATGGGCCTGGCGGCGGGTTATTACCGCGGTTGGATCGACGACGTCCTGTCGCGCCTGTCCGACATCATCCTGTCGTTCCCGGTTCTGGTGCTCTATGTCATCATCATCGCGACATTCGGCGCCTCGGGCCTCAACATCGTCTTGGCGATTACGTTCGCCAGCGCGCCGGGCGTCATGCGTATCGTGCGCGGCCTGGTGCTGGATCTGCGCAACCGCGACTATGTCGCCGCGGCCCAGACCCGGGGCGAAAGCAGCTGGTACATCATGCTGGTGGAAATCCTGCCCAACGCGCGGGGGCCGCTGATCGTCGATGCCTGCCTGCGGCTGGGTTACGTCATCATCACCATCGGCGTGCTCGGATTTCTCGGCCTCGGTCTGCCGCCGCCAGACCCGGACTGGGGCGGTATGATCAACGAATACCGCGGCATGGCCATGTCGTTCCCGCACATGATCGTGTTCCCGTGCATCGCCATCTCCTCGCTGATCCTCGGCTTCAATCTGCTGGCCGACGGACTGCGCGAAATCTCGCTGAGGGACTGATCATGACGGACTCACGCGATACCATTCTCGAAATCCGCGACCTGTGCATTTCGTACTTCACCCGGGCCGGGGAAATCCCGGCGGTCATCGATTTCTCCCTCGACCTGCGGGCGGGGGAGAGCGTCGGGCTGGTGGGCGAATCCGGTTGCGGCAAGTCCACCGTGGCCATGGCCATCATGCAGTACATGGGGTCGAACGGCGGCATCGTCGGCGGCAGCATCAAGTTCAAGGGCCGCGACCTCGGCGAACTGGGCGACGAGGAACTGCGCCGGTTGCGGGGTAAGGAAATCTCCATGGTCTATCAGGAGCCCATGGCGGCCCTGAACCCCAGCCTGACCATCGGCCGGCAGTTGATGGAAGTGCCGCTGACCCATGAAAACGTCAGCGAGGATGAAGCCCGGCAACGGGCCATCGCCATGCTGTCGGACGTGCGCCTGCCCGACCCGGAACGGGTGATGGACGCCTATCCGCACCAGATTTCCGGCGGCCAGCAACAGCGCGTGGTCATCGCCATGGCGCTGCTGTCCAACCCGTCGCTGTTGCTGCTGGACGAACCGACCACGGCACTGGACGTGACCGTCGAGGCCGGCATCGTCGAACTGGTGGCCGATTTGAGCCGCAAATACGGCACGGCGCTTCTGTACATCTCGCATAACCTCGGCCTGATCCTGGAAACCTGCGACCGGGTCTGCGTCATGTATTCGGGCGAGGTGGTCGAGGAAGGCACCATCGACAGTCTGTTCACCTGGCCCAAACACCCCTATACCCACGGCCTGTTCGGCTGCATTCCTCTGCCGCACGCCGACAAGAACGCGGCGCCGCTGGTGCCGATTCGCGGCCAGTTGCCGCTGCCCCACGAACGGCCGGATGGCTGCAACTTCGGACCGCGCTGCGACTATTTCCAGGACGGCGCCTGCGCCCCGGCCAACGTCGCCATCCAGACCGTGACCGGTACCGGCGACAATGAACACCGGGTGCGCTGCAACCGATGGGCCGACATCGACCACAAGGCGGCCATCCCGCAAGGCATCGTCAAACCGCCCATGGACGTGGGCGAGACCGTGCTCGAAGTGGACGGCATGAAGAAGTACTACGAGGTGCACGACCGCTCCATCGGCGCCATGCTGTCGGGTGAAAGTGTAAAGTACGTCAAGGCCAACGAAGCCTTGGATTTTGCCGCCAAGAGGGGCGAGACACTGGCCATCGTCGGCGAATCCGGGTGCGGCAAGTCGACCTTCGCCAAGGTTCTGATGGGCCTGGAAACGGTCACTGAAGGCGCGGTGCGCCTGGACGGCAAGGAAATCGGCAACGAGGAGGTGCAAAGCCGCTCGCCGGAGCAGCTGGGTTCGCTGCAGATGGTGTTCCAGAACCCCAACGACACCCTCAACCCAAGCCACACCATCGGCGGCCAGATCATGCGGGTCATCCGCAAGTTCGGCGTCGCCAACACCAAGGCCGAGGCGCGCGACATCATGCTGCGTCTGCTGGACACGGTGAAACTGCCGCGCGATTTCGCGCTGCGCCGGCCGCGCCAGCTATCGGGCGGCCAGAAACAGCGCATCGGCATCGCCCGCGCCTTCGCGGGCAATCCGTCCATGGTCATCGCCGACGAACCGGTGTCGGCCCTGGATGTCTCGGTCGCCGCGGCGGTGACCGAACTGCTGATGGACATTCAGCGCGAACACAAGACGACGCTGCTGTTCATCAGCCACGACCTGTCCGTCGTGCGCTATCTGTCGGACCGCATCGTCGTCATGTATCTCGGCCAGATCATGGAAGCGGGCACCACCGACGACGTCTTCAGCCCGCCGTACCATCCGTACACCGAGGCGTTGCTGTCGGCGGTGCCGATCGCCGATCCGGAGGTGGAGAAGCGCCACATCGTGCTGGAGGGCGCGCTGCCCAGTGTGCTCAATCCGCCCAAGGGCTGCCCGTTCGTCACCCGGTGTCCACGCAAGCTCGGCGCCATCTGCGAAAACGAGCGCCCGGCGGTGCAGAAGGACGGCGACGGCCACGCCATCGCCTGTCACATCAGCCTGGACGAGTTGCGCAAGATCGAACCGGTGATCAAGGTTCCGGAACGGCAGGCGGCCGAGTAGGTACCGGCCTAACGGATGACCGGATAGCCGCGGGAGACCGCCTGGTCTTCCATGTCGTCGATCCGCCGGTAGGCGTCATCGGACAGAATGTCCACGCCCGAGATGAGCAGTTCTGCGCGGCAGGCGGCGAGCGACGGGTCCTCGACCGCCGCCCGCAACCCGTTTCGGATGGCATCCACCGTTTCCGCTGTCGCGTCCCTGGAGGTGATGTACGGCAGGCCGGGCGCGCGCTCGGTAAATGCCAAAACGCGGATGGCCGACGTTTCCTTCGGTGCCTGCGAGGAGACGAGCGCCAGCGTCACGCAATCGATGGCCGCCGCGTCCGCGCGGCCGGACGCGACCGCCGCGATGCTCTGCCGGTGACCGCCCGAGACATGGACATCCGAGAACACCGGCTGTCCCGCGGCGACCGACGCCAGTGCGTGGCGCAGGGCATTGTAACCCGAATGCGACCCCGGGCCGTTGACGGTGCAGACTTTGCCTTTCAAATCCGCCAGGCCGGCGGCCGGGTCATCGGCCCGGACGATAACCGCGCTGCGGTATGCCGGTCCCTGGCACCCGTCCGCGTCATAAGCGGGCGTCGCCACGTAACCGACCTTGCCCGATAATTCGTGGGTCAGCGGATAGCCGCAGGTCTGGCTCAACAGCAGATCCGGCGCACGCTGTACGTCGTTCACATTGTCGGTACGGGTCAGCGCCACCGGCACATCCGTCAGACCCTGTGCCCGCAGATGGCCGGAAAGGCCTGTCCACCAGGCATCCGTCGCGGACCTGAGTTCCGGCAGGTCATACATGGGCAGGCTGGCGATCATTCTGCGCCTCCGGTCATCAGGCGCGGCGGCGCAGGCGGGACGCCAAGCGGGTGTGATGGCCGCGCAGATACTCGGACGCCTCGTTGGCCTGTACCACAGCCGCGCGGATCAGACCGTCGAAGTGCTGGGTCAATGCCCGGATGTGTTCGGTCGTGTTGAAGACGAGGTAGGCTTGGCCGATATAGACCGCCGCCCGCAACGGGCCGAAGATGGTATAGGGCGCCGAAAAGTGCGTCAGGCCATCGAACAGATAGAGCCGGAGCGTCGGATAGAGTTCCTCCGTCAGGTCGGCCAAAACCTTGAGCTGCTCCAACCGGTCGTCCATGGACAAGGTCGACCAGATGCCTTCCCCGGCGGCAAAACTCTCGATGGCCTGGGTCGACAGGCACACCTCCATGTCCGTTTCCGGCAGGCGGGTATACTCCAACCGGTAGTGGCTGTCGGTGATGGCGCGGTCGGCACTCTTCGCCGCGAAATCCCTGTATTCATGCGTCAATACGCCGTCCGTCTTCGCCAGGTCGGGCAACGTCGTCGGCACGTAGCGGATTTTGTAGCCCTTGGCGTCCTCGTGCCATCGCGTCAGATCCTTCTCCACCGGCACGCCGGCGCTCGGCCTGAATTCGAGCGACTCCATGAGAATATCGGCGCTGACCCGGGCATCCTGGGTCAATCCCAGCAGCCAATCCAAACTGACCTGAAGCGCAACCGCGATGGACGCCG
Source organism: Sneathiellales bacterium (assembly GCA_028277845.1). Classification (GTDB taxonomy): domain Bacteria; phylum Pseudomonadota; class Alphaproteobacteria; order JANQFL01; family JANQFL01; genus JANQFL01. The sequence goes on along the minus strand of JANQFL010000074.1, from coordinate 87,814 downwards.
CCGTATCGGCGCGGGGCAGCCGGTCGTATTCGCCCGACAGCATTTGGGTCAATGTCGAGCGGTCGATTCCGGCTTGTTCCGCCAGAGCCGATTTCGTCACCTCGGCCCGCTCCATGGCCTGCAAGACGCGACTGCGGAATTCCGAGGCGACGATGCGGCGGTCCATGAATGCTCCAAATCTGAATTTTCTTCTGTTTTGTTTAGAATACTCAATTTTTTCTGAAAATATCAACATCAATTGACAATACTTGCCGATTCCCACATTGATCGTGGGGCAAATCGGACACAAAAATGGGAGGTTTCCAATGATTTTCCATCGAGTTCTTATCCCGTGCCCGATTCAACCTTTACGCAATCTCAGAACGTTTCGGTTCCGAAGAGCCGGACAATCCGCCGCCATTGGGAATGGCCGACTCTGGTCCTCATTGGTGTGATTTACGCAGGTTGGATCACGCTCACCTGGCTTCACACCAGTTTGCCCTGGTGGCTCGTCCTGCCGCTCGGCGGTTGGCTGGTGGCCTGGTTCGGATCGGCGCAGCACGAGATCATCCACGGCCACCCGACGCCGCACCGGTTCGCGAATCAGGCTCTGGGCTGGCCGCCGTTGGCGTTGTGGTTGCCCTATCCGTTGTACCGCGACAGCCATATGGCACACCACAATACCGGCACGTTGACCTGCCCGGTCGACGACCCGGAATCCTTTTACGTGACGGCCCGTGTCTGGCAGCGCCTGCCCGGTTTTGCGCGCTGGATTCTCGTCGCCAACAACACACTGCCGGGCCGGCTGTTGATCGGGCCGGCATTGGCCGTTGGTTTGTTTCTGTGGCGAGAATTCAAGAAATTGACAGCCGGCCAAGGTAAGGCATGGCGGACTTGGATCGTCCACGCCCTGTCGGTTGCCGTGGTGTTGTACTGGGTCGTCGCCGTATGCGAAATCCCGGTGTGGCAGTACGTGCTGATGTATGCGTACCCGGGCCTGTCCCTGACCCTGCTGCGGTCGTTCGCCGAACACCGGACGGCGGACGAGCAGGACCACCGGACCGCCATCTGTGACGGTGACCCGCTGACGCGGTTGCTGTTTCTCAACCTCAATCTGCACGCGGTCCATCACGACCAGCCGGGCATGGCCTGGTACGACCTGCCGGCCGAATTCGCCCGCCGGGAGGCCAGCGTGCTGGAGCGCAACGGCAACTACCGGATCAAGGGATACGGCGCTCTACTGCTGGAAAACTTCCTGACGCCACGCGACCACCCGGTCCATCCCTACGACCGGGCCAATCTGGCCTAACCCCGTTTCCGCCTGCGCCGACGTCCCGGCGAATCGCTCGCCGGCTGTGACCGTGCGGGCAGGTCAACGGCATTCGCCAGATTGGGATAGGGCGCCGTCTTGTGCGGCACGGCCATGGCGGCGACGAAATGGTCCTGGAAATTGGGTTCGACCGCCGTTTCGATCTTCTCGACCCGGCGGACCAGGTCTTCGATTTCGCGGCGCGCATCGTTGTTCAGCAACGCGATGCGCGCGCCCGTACCGGCGGCATTACCGGCCGACGACACGTGAACCAGGTCGCAGTCGGGGATCATGCCCAGCACCATGGCGTAGGTCACGTCGATCTGACTGCCGAAGGCGCCGGCCAGCACGATGCGGTCGACCCGGTCCACGCCCATGCGGTCCATCAGCAGCCGGGCGCCGGCGTAAAGCGCCGCCTTGGCCAGTTGAATCGCCCGCACATCGGTCTGGTAGATACGCAACTCCGGCTCGCCGGCATGCAAGAGATAGGAGAAACTCCGGCCGGTTTCCTGCACCCGCGCCGACGTTCGCGTCATTGTTCCGTTGAAGGCACCGTCCTGATCGATGATTCCGGCCAGGTACATCTCGGCGATCACTTCGATGATGCCGGAACCGCAGACGCCGTTGATGCCGATGCCGGCCACCGCTTCGGCAAAGCCGTCCTCGTCGGACCACAAATCGCACCCGATGACCTTGAAGCGTGGTTCCAAGGTCTCGCGGTCGATGCGCACGCGTTCGATCGCACCCGGCGCGGCCCGTTGGCCGCAACTGATTTGCGCGCCTTCGAAAGCCGGGCCCGTCGGGCTGGACGCCGCCAGCAGACGTTCCTTGTTGCCGAGCACGATTTCCGCGTTGGTGCCGACATCGACGATCAACGTCATGGCATCCATGGTATGGGGCGCTTCCGACAGGATCACGGCCGCCGTATCGGCACCGACATGTCCGGCGATACACGGCAACGTGTAAACGCGCGCGCCCGAATTGAAGGACCATCCCAGTTCGTCGGCCCGGGTGGTGATGGCCGCGTCCGTCGCCAACGCGAACGGCGCCCCGCCCAGTTCGGTCGGATCCAGGCCGAGAAAAAGGTGGTGCATCACCGGGTTGCCGACAACGGTGACCTCGTGAATATCGGCGACGGCGACTTCCGCCTTCTTGGCCGCCTCCTTGACCGCTTCCGTCGCGAGGTTTTCGACCGCCTCGCGTACGGTGTCCGTCAGCTCGTTCTCGGCACCCGGGTGCATCATGATATAGGAGACCCGGCTCATCAGATCCTCGCCGAAGCGGATTTGCGGGTTCATGCGGCCGACCGAGGCCAGCACGTCGCCCGTGGTCAGATCACACAAGTGCCCGGCGATGGTCGTCGAACCCACATCCACCGCGATCCCCAACGCCCGGGCGTGGTAACCGGGGTAAATGCCGACGGCGTGGTGTCCTTGCCGTACCGCCACTGTGACCGTCCAGTCGCCGTCACGCAGGGTCTTTTGCAGCCGGTGCAGTACTGAATTGTCGACGCCATCAATGGCCAGATCCCACTGATCCTCGAGCGCCACCCGGACCCGCTGCCAGTCGCCGGTCGGGTCGTGCATGTCCGGTTCGGTCACGTCGACGGTGTGCAGGTGTACGACGGGATCCAGCGTGATCGGCCGGGCCTCCGCCCGTTTGCGCACGACCTGCTTGTGCACCTGGCTTTCCGGCGGTACGTCGATGACCAGGTCGCCCTGGATACACGCCTGGCAGCCAAGCCGATGTTTCGGTTTCAAACCGCGCCGGTCAGCGTATTTGCGCTCCGTCTCGCCGACGTCCGTCAGGTTGGCGGTAGTCGATGTGATGCCGTGCTTGGCAAACTCGCCCTCGCTGGCCAGGATCTGGCACCGGCCGCACAAGCCTCTGCCACCGCACACGGAATCGAGATCGACGCCCAATGCGCGGGCGGCATCGAGAACGGCCGTGCCGTTGGGAAATGAACCCCGTTTGCCGGATGGCGTGAAGACGACGAAGCGGTTGTCAGCCACGCCGTCTCCGCCTTTCGCGGCGCCGGCCGCCCTCGCCCGCCGCACCTTCCTCGCCGGGCTGGCGGAACTTGGCCATCCAGCGCTTGCAGTGGGGATCGTGTCCCATCATCACGTCGGCGCCCATGACCGCGGCCATTTCCTCGCCGTGCAGCGGGTTGGTGATGGCCGACGTCATGCCGGCGCCGATCGCCATGGACAGAAAAGCGCCGTTCAGGGAATGCCGGTTGGGCAGGCCGAAGCTGATGTTGGAGGCGCCGCACGTGGTGTTGACCTTGAGCTCCTCGCGCAGCCGGCGGATGATGCGCATGGCCTGCCGCCCGGCGTCGTTCAGCGCGCCCACCGGCATGACCAGCGGGTCGACGACGATATCGTCCGCCGCAATACCGTAGTCGGCGGCGCGCTCGACGATCTTCTTGGCCACGGCGAAGCGCACGTCCGGATCCTCGGAAATACCGGTCTCGTCGTTGGAGATGGCGACCACGGCGGCGCCGTGTTTCTTGACCAGCGGCAGCACCGTCTCCAACCGCTCCTCCTCGCCGGTCACCGAATTGACCAGGGCCTTGCCCTGATAGACCGCGAGGCCGGCCTCCAGCGCCTCGACGATCGAGGAATCGATGCTCAGCGGCACGTCGGTGATGGACTGCACCAGCTTGACACAGTCGGCCAGGATCGCGGGTTCGTCGGCCAGGGGAATGCCGGCATTGACGTCGAGCATGTGGGCGCCGGCCGCGACCTGGGCGATGGCGTCGGCCTCGACCCGGCTGTAGTCGCCCTCGGCCATTTCGGCGGCCAGCAGCTTGCGGCCGGTCGGATTGATCCGCTCGCCGATAATGACGAACGGATGGTCGAAGCCGATGGTGACTTCCTTGCTGGCCGAACTGACGACGGTGTTGGTCATGTATGTACCCCTGTGAAATCGTGTTCCGGATTGGCGGCGATGTCTAGGTTTGCGTGGCGACCTGTTCCGACAGATGACGGTCGATGACGGCGCCGCGCCAGGGCTTGCGCTCCTTCAGCACCCCCGACTCGTGGACGATGTCAGCGACCAGTTCCTCCTGCCGGTAGGCCATGACGTGGATGCCGGACACGCCGGGAATTTCGCGAATCTGCTGGATCAACTCGACACACAGATTGCGCCCTTCGCGCTTTTGCCTTTCCGCTCCTTCGAGACGGCGGATCACCGCGTCGGGGATGTGAATTCCCGGGACGTTGGCGCGGATCCACTTGGCCGCCCTGGCCGACACCAGCGGCCCGACGCCGACCAGGATGAAACACTTCTCGTGCAGGCCGAGGTCCCTAACCCTCGCCATGTAGCTTTCCAGCATGGGAATGTCGAAACAGTATTGGGTCTGCACGAACTGGGCGCCGGCGGCGATCTTCTTGGCCAGCCGGAAGGGCCGGTAGTCATAGGGCGGCGCGAACGGATTTGCCGCGGCGCCGAGAAACACCTCGGGCGGCGCGCTGAGCGGCCGCCCAGACAGAAATACCCTTTCATCGCGCATTTTCCGGATCGTCTCCAACAGAGACATGCAGTCCAGGTCGAACACCGGTTTGGCGCCCGGCTGGTCGCCGGTCTCGACGCCATCGCCACTGAGGCACAGCATATTGGCCACGCCCATGGCGGCGGCACCGAGCACATCGCCCTGGATAGCGATGCGGTTGCGGTCGCGGCAGGAGATCTGCATCACCGGCGCATAGCCGACGCGGGTCAGCAAGGCACAGATCCCGACCGACGACATGTGACAGTTGGCGCCCGACCCGTCGGTCGCGTTGATGGCATCGACCCAGCCTTCGAACACCGAGGCCCGTTCGTACACTTCGTCCCGGTCGGCCGAATCCGGCGGGTTGAGTTCGGCCGTCACCGCGAATTCACCGGCGCGCAGCACCCGTTCCAGGCGGCCGCGGGATGAATGGCCCGCGAGCGGCGGCAACGGAATCGTCGGATCGTAGGGAAGTTCGGTCATTGCGGCTCCGCGTCCTTCAGCCGCGCGCCGCCGAAGGCGATGCCGCCGGTGACCTTCTCGCGCCGTTCGGCCGCCCGTTCCCGGGCCGCCCGCATCCACGACGACGAGCCCTGCAGGCTGTTGTCGACCGGCAGTTGGACGATATCGATGGTCATGCCCTGGCGCATGCGCTCAGCGCCTTCCCAGGCCTCGACCCAGACGCAACGCATGTCGGACTTGATCTCGCAATATCCGCCGTCGCGCACACCGCCGCAGGGGCCGTTGCGCAGTTGCTTGGGACAATTCATCGGGCACGACATTCCCGTACTGCCAAGGACGCAGCGGCCGCACATCCGGCAGTCGAACAGGAAGCCCTTGATTGTGCCTTCTACCGCGGCGACCGGTTTTTCCAGGCGCGCATAGCCCATCATCCGCCAAATGGGATCGAGGCGCTCCAAGGCGCCCCCGAACAACCGATACAGCCGTTCCAGAAAACGGGCATGACGGACGGACCAGCGGCGGACAGCGTACACGATCGTCACTCCACGAAACGGGTTGATTACCGGGACAGTCTCATGGCCGGTACGGGCTGTACGGCATTGTCGCCATGCCCCGCTTCCGCCATGAAGGTTTCCAATTCGCCATAACCGGTAAGCCGGCGGGCATATATGAGACCGAGCCGTTCGGCCGCGGCTTGCGCCGCCTTGTCCAATTCGGGGTCCTCGGTTTGGGCCAGATAGACGAGCTGAACGTAATGGCCGAAATAGTCGTCGCGCAATTGCGGGAACCGGTCGAGCCCCAACCCCTTGATGATCAGCCGGTCGAAGTGCCGCACCAGATAGTCGGTCAGGAAAAACGTCCCCGGTTCCGCCTCGGCCAAACGGGTGAAATCATCGGTTCCCATGTAGAACTGATAGCAGTGGGGACCGGGAATGCGTTCGACGCCTTCGTCGCGCAACACGTCGTCCAACAGGCCGCCGGTGCCGCAGTCCCCGTACAGGGCGACGATCCGGTCGTACCGGTCGCGCGACGCCCGGATCTTTCTGCGCATGGCTCCCGGAATTTGTTGCGGCGTGTTATGCAGATCGGCCGGCAGGCACGTCAGCGTCATATGCGACCAGCCGTTGACATCCAACAGATGCTTGACCTCGCGGGCCAGAGCGCCGCAAGCGATCAGCAAGGTCGACGGCCGCGTGAGCGACTCGCCGGGCATGATCAGTCTCCCGCCGCCTGCAGGCCGGCCAAAGCCGAACCCTGACGCCGTGACATGAACGACTTGGCCGTTTCCACCGCCACCGCCGCGTCGCGGCAATAGGCGTCGGCGCCGACCGCCTCGCCGAACGCTTCGTTCAGCGGGGCGCCACCGACCAGCACGACATAGTCGCTGCGGATGCCCTTTTCCTTGAGCGCCTCGATGACCACCTTCATGTACGGCATGGTGGTGGTCAGCAGGGCCGACATACCCAGAATGTCCGGCTGGTGCTCCTCCAGCGCCGCCAGATAGTCCTCGACCGCGTTGTTGATGCCGATGTCGACGACCTCGAAGCCGGCGCCTTCCATCATCATGGAGACCAGGTTCTTGCCGATGTCGTGGATGTCGCCCTTGACCGTGCCGATGACCATCTTGCCCATCTTGGGCGCACCTGTTTCGGCCAGCAGCGGACGCAGGATGGCCATGCCGCCTTTCATGGCGTTGGCGGCCATCAGCACCTCAGGCACGAACAGAATACCGTCGCGGAAATCGATGCCGACGATCCGCATGCCTTCGACCAGGGCCTTGGTCAAGACGTCGTACGGCTGCCAGCCCCGCTCGAGCAGGATGTTCACACCTTCTTCGATTTCTTCCTTCAAGCCGTCGTAGAGATCGTCGTGCATTTGCTGCACGAGCTCTTCGTCGTTCAAAGAAGACAGGTCGAGATCGTCTTCTTCGGACATGGCATACTCCATCGAACCGAGTTGAATCCAAGGCCACCGGCCAATCAAAGAAACCCCGGAATCCGCCGGATTCGACGGTGCTCATGGGCATTTCCCTCCCTCCAGAGGCTAATTGAGCCGACCGGCCCCGCTTACGCACTCACGACATATTTTCACCGCCCCGCGACATCGCGAACGAATCCGGATTCGGCGAAAACCGCATGAAACTGCAAATTTTGGGGGAATTGCGGTTAACTATTCCGACAACGACTCTATTGTCGGCACTCCGACATTCTGCAAAACTCGGACTTATTAAACATCGGTGGTGTCTTGCGGAGGAGTACGGGATCGTATGGGCATACCAATGGTAGGCAAGCCCGAGCTGTTCGGGTTTCTCCTAGTACCCGAATTCTCGATGATTGCCGTATCGTCGGCGATCGATACCCTGCGTCTGGCCAACCGCATGACCGGGTCGGATCTCTATCGCTATGCGTTGATCTCGACCGATACCAATCAGGTCACCGCCAGCAACGGCATCACCCTGAACGCAAACCGCATCATGGGTGATGACGATGCCTATTCCATCGTCTTCGTCTGCGGCGGCGTGGATATTCAGCGCCATGACGACAAACGCATCCACGCCTGGCTGCGCCGCATCGCCCGGAGCGGCACCAAGCTGGGCGCCCTGTGCACCGGCAGCCACATACTGGCCCGGGCCGGCCTGCTGGACGGTTACCGCTGCACCATCCATTGGGAAAATCTCGCCGGTTTCTCGGAAGAGTTCCTCGATACCGAGGTCAGCAACGAACTGTTCGAAATCGACCGGGACCGCTACACCTGCTCGGGCGGGACGTCGGCGCTCGACATGACGCTGAACATCATCGGCAAGCAACACGGCGATGAGTTGGCGGCGCAGATATCCGACCAGATCATTCATGACCGCATTCGCGGGCCGCACGATCATCAGCGCATGGCCTTGCGCTCCAGGCTGGCCGCGAGTCACCCGAAACTGCTTACCGTGGTTTCGCGCATGGAGGAAAACCTGGAAGAACCCCTGAGCTGCGGCGAACTGGCGGCCAGCATCGGCCTGTCGACGCGGCATCTGGAGCGGTTGTTCCGCAAACATTTCGACCGCACGCCGACACGCTACTATCTGGAACTGCGTCTCGAACGGGCGCGGCTGCTGCTGCTGCAGACCAGTCTGTCGGTGCTCGGCGTCGCCCTGGCGTGCGGGTTCGTATCGGCGTCCCATTTCACCAAGTGCTACCGCGATCATTTCGGCCATACGCCGCGCGAGGAACGCACCGACAACCGGCGTTTCGGCAGCAATACGGCCATCGCCGCCGAAAGCCGAAGCAAGTGGGTGCAGCCGACGCCCGGACCGACGGTCTCCTGAGAAACTCATTCACCTGAAGCCCGCAGCCGCACGTTCCGCGGGCCGCCGGGCATGGCCTGTTCGGCCGGTCGTGGTCGAGCCGCCGCAAGAAGTGGTCGGTCCGCGTGCAGTCTGGCACCCACGGGCGGTCCAGGATGTGGGTTGGACGACGCAGCGGACCGGTGCGGCGCAGAGGTTTTTTTGTGCGCCGGGCGGGGACGCCGATGTCACTCGTGGCGGCATAGGGTTCTAAGACGGAGACGGAGATAAATGGCGCAGTTCCAGAAAAGCGCGAACGTCGTGATCATCGGACAGGGCGGCATCGTCGGGGCCTCGGTTGCCCACCACCTGATCGAGCGGGGTTGGGACAACATCATCGGGATCGACAAATCAGGTGTTCCCACCGACATCGGCTCGACCGGCCATGCGTCGGATTTCTGCTTCAACACGATGCACGACCAGATGACGATCTTCACGACCAGATACAGCATCGACTTTTTTGAGAAGCGCGGCCGCTATTCCCGCATCGGCGGCATCGAGGTCGCCCGCAAGGGCGACGACGAGCGCATGCGCGAACTCGAACGCCGGGTCAGCTCCGGCCGCGCCTTCGGCAACCGGGTCGAACTGATCACGCCGAAGCGGGTGAAGGAACTGTTACCGATCATCGAGGAAGACCTCATCCAGGGCGCGCTGTGGGATCCGGACGCGGGCCTGGTCATCCCGCGCTCCCAGGTGGTCGCCGGAGAAATGATCCGCGACGCCGAGGAAACCGGCAAGCTGGAAGTCATCGCCAACACGCCGTGCACCGGCCTCGACATCGCGAACGGTCGCATCAAGGGCGTCCACACGTCGCGCGGTTACATCGAGACGAGTTACGTCGTCGTCTGCGCCGGCCTGTGGGGCCGCCTGATCGCGGCGATGGCGGGCGAGGACCTGCCCGTCATGCCGGTCGACCATCCGCTGACCTTCTTCGGGCCCTACAACGAATTCGCGGGTACCGGCAAGGAAATCGGTTATCCGCTGCTGCGCGACCAGGGCAACTCCGCCTATCTGCGCGACACCGGTGATCCGAAAACCGCCGAGGGCGGTCAGATCGAATGGGGTTACTACGAGGAGAAGGCGCCCCGCCTCGTGCATCCGCGCGACCTGCTGGAAAAAGAGGAGGCCCGCCTCTCGCCCTCCCAGCGCGATCTGGAAATGGAACAGATCATGGAACCCCTGGAACGCGCCATGGAACTGACGCCGATCCTCGGCGAGCTGGGCTACAACGAGAAGCACTCCTTCAACGGGTTGCTTCAGGTGACCGCCGACGGCGGGCCGTCCATCGGCGAGTCGCCGGACGTGCGCGGCCTGTGGTACGGCGTGTCGGTCTGGATCAAGGACGGCCCGGGCACGGGCAAGGTGATCGCCGACTGGATGACCGACGGGCGCACCGAGTTCGATCATCATGCCATCGATTACGCCCGCTACTACCCCGTCCAGAAGACCGAGCCCTTCATTTACGACCGCTGCTACGAGACGGCGTTCAAGATCTACAATCCGCCCGTCCACAACCGCGAGCCCTACTCCAAGGGCCGGAACCTGCGGTGCAGCCCGTTCTATCTGCGCGAGCGGGAACTGGGCGGCTACTTCATGGACATCGCCGGCTGGGAACGGGCGCACGGCTACGCGTCCAACGAAGAGACGCTGCTGGCCAAATACGCCGACCGCGTGCCGGTGCGCGAGAACGAATGGGACAACCGCCATTTCTGGCGCGTCTCCAACGCAGAGCATCTGGAGCTGTCGGAAAACGTCGGCATGATCAACCTGTCCCACTTCACCATTTACGACGTTTCGGGCCGCGACGCGGAACGGCTGATGGAGTATGTGTCGTCCTCGAAGGTCGCGGGCGATACGCCGGTCGGCAAGGGGGTCTACACCAATTTCCTCGACGCCGCCGGCGGCGTGCAGGCGGACCTGACCGTGCTGCGGCTTGCCGAGGACCGCTTCCGCGTCATCGACGGCGCCGACGCCGGCCATCGCGACATGACCTACCTGCGCCGTATGGTGCAGGACAAGGAATGGTCGGTGTTCGTCGAGGACCGCACCGATCACTACGGCTGCATCGGCGTCTGGGGGCCGAACGCCCGCGAGCGCCTGAAGACGCTGGCCGACGACCCGGCCGGACTGGACCCGGAAAACTTCCCCTTCGCGGCCAGCCGGGACTTCACCCTGCGCGGCGTGCCGGTGAAAGGCTTCCGCATTTCCTATGTCGGCGAGCAGGGCTGGGAACTGCACTTCCCGTTGAGCTACGGCCTGGCCTTGTGGGACATGTTCCTTGAAGCCGGCATCACCCCGATCGGCATCGAGACCTACGCCAACAGCCGCCGGCTGGAGAAAAGCCTGCGGCTACAGAACGCGGACCTTCTGACCGAGTACAATCTGGTCGAGGCCGGTCTCGCCCGCCCGAAGGTCAAGACCGCCGATTTCCACGGCAAGGCGGCCTATGTCGCGCAGCGCGAACGGCCGCACCAGCCGGCGATGCTTTGTACGCTCACGGTCACGGACAATACCGACAAGGACGGCGTGGCGCGCTACCCCATGGGCAACTGTCCCATCGTCGATCCCAAGTCCGACGAGGTGCTGATCGACGCGCTTGGCCGGCGCTCCTACACCACCAGCCTGGCCTACGGTCCGTCACTCGGCAAGAACATCGCGCTCGGCTACCTGCCGCAGGATTACTGCGAAGAGGGCCGCCAGCTCGAGATCGAATACTTCAATCAAAAGTTCCCGGTCCAGGTCGAGGCCGTCGGTTACAAACCGCTCTACGACCCGACCAATGGGCGCATGAAATCGTAGGATAGGCACGGCCGCATCCAACATCCGACGGGAGGGCGCGCGCAAGCCACAACGGGACGGACCCGCGCAAGTCGGCGGCACGGGTGACTGGCGTACACTGGATCGAACGGCAACGATCCTAATCAGACGAGTAGACGACATGGCGCAGGAACAGACCGGCCGGCGCGGCCGGCGGGCAGGCGGCGGGCGCGAGGCCCGGCGGGCGGCGCGGGCGGCCCCGGTGGAGCAGCAGGCTCCCTACATCAGCCGGCAGATCCCGCTGACCGAGGTGTTGAGCGACGATGGCCTCGAAACCATCGAGTACAACGCCGAAACCATTCTGGAAGAGATCGGTATCGATTTCCGGGAAGATGACGAGGCGCTGGAATTGTGGCGCAACGCCGGCGCCGACGTGCGGGGCGAGCGGGTGCACATCCCGCGCGGCCTGGCGCGGACGCTGTTGGCCACCGCACCGAAACAGTTCACCCAGCATGCCCGCAACCCGGCCCGCAACGTGGAGATCGGCGGCAACAATACGGTGTTCGCGCCGGTCTACGGCCCGCCGTTTATCCGTAATCTCGATGAAGGGCGGCGCTACGCGACCATCGAGGACTTCCGGAACTTCGTCAAACTGGCCTATCTCAGCCCCGGCCTGCATCATTCCGGCGGCACGGTGTGCGAGCCGGTCGATCTGCCGGTGAACAAGCGCCACCTGGACATGGTCTACAGCCACATGCGGCTGAGCGACAAACCGTTCATGGGCTCGGTCACTCACCCTTTGCGGGCCGAGGACACGGTGGAGATGTGCCGCATCCTGTTCGGCGCCGATTTCGTCGACGCCAACTGCGTGGTCGTCAATCTGATCAACGCCAATTCGCCGATGGTCTTCGACGCCACCATGCTCGGCGCCTTGAAGGCCTACGCCCGGGCCAACCAGGCCTGCGTGGTGTCGCCGTTCATCCTGTCCGGTGCCATGAGCCCGGTCACCGTGGCCGGCACCCTGGCCCAGATCCTGGCCGAGGCCATGGCCGGCATGGCCGTGACCCAACTGGTGCGGCCGGGCGCGCCGGTCGTGTTCGGCACCTTCGCCAGCTCGATTTCCATGCAGTCGGGCGCGCCCACCTTCGGTACGCCGGAACCGGCCCTGGTGCTGTACGGCGCGGCGCAACTGGCGCGGCGCCTTGGCGTGCCGTTCCGCTCCGGCGGCTCGCTCTGCGGCTCCAAGGTGCCCGACGCCCAGGCGGCCTATGAGAGCGCCCAGACGCTGTTGCCGACCCTGATGGCCGGGGTCAATTTCGTGCTGCATGCGGCCGGCTGGCTGGAGGGCGGCCTGGCGGCGTCATACGAGAAATTCGTCATGGACGCGGACCAATGCGCCATGATGCAGGTGCTGGCCAAGGGCGTCGATCTGAGCGACGACGGCCAGGCCATGGACGCCATCCGCGAAGTGGGGCCGGGCAATCACTTCCTCGGTTGCGGCCACACCCAGGCCCATTTCGAGACCGCGTTCTACCGTTCTCCCGTGGCCGACAACAATTCGGTGGAACAATGGGAAGCCGAAGGCAGCCGGGATGCGGCGCAACGGGCCAACGGGCTATGGAAGGACATGCTGGCGCGCTACGAGGCGCCGGATCTGGACCCGGCCCTTGACGAGGCGCTCAACGCGTTCATCGATGCCAAGAAAGCCAGCATGCCGGACGCCAGCCATTAGGCCGCGTTTGGCGGCACAGGGGCTACGATGCGGCCGACCGGGGCCGTGTATGAAGGGGAGTTGACCGGGTGGGATTTCCGCCGGCGACAACCGTCAGGTCGGGCGGAGCAGCGGAATGGCTGCGCTCCGCCGAATAAGGCACGCCCCTTGGCGGCTCGAGCACACCGGCGGGAAGGCCGAGCTCACCGGCCAGTCGCCGGCCGATGTCCCGCGGCAAGGCGGTCGGCGATCCCTGCTCGATAAATCGCTCGAGATAGGCCGTCTCCAGGCCGATTCGTTCCGAAATCGTCCTGAAATCCTCGCCCAAATCGGACGCTGCGGTGCAGATGGCTTCGCGTACTCGATCCACTGTCCCAAGTCCCGTGATCTCAGCCGGTGATGGTTCCGGCCTGTTGCTGTCGCACGGGTAATTATTGATTCAGGAATGCTAACAAAACCTAAACGGGAGGCTGGAAGGTCCTGCGACCATCGGAGATTCATGCGCATTTCCGCGTAGTGAGCGAATATGCTAAACGAATTGTTAACGGCCTGTGCTCAGAATGGCATCCCGAACGTTCATTCCAATAAGCACAGTAGACCCGTATCGTGTACCAAGACCGTGCTCTCAACGGTGGAGCGAACTCCGATAAACACGGTTTACACCGCTTGGCGAAAGCGGCGGCCTACGTCCGCGCGCTCGGTCAGCAGAATTTCACGTACGTCGAACCCAACCTGACTTTCGTCGGCCTGTTCGCGGCGATCGCGTTTCTGGTGTACTGGCTCGTCTGGGACGTTCTGTTCCCGCAGCCGTACGAAAGCCTGTTGTTGCGAGCCATCGGCGCCGCCTTGTGCCTGATACTCGCGCTGCGCAACCGATGGCCGGAGTCGCTGCGCCGCTATACGCGGGTCTATTACCTGTTCGTGTGTCTTTACAGCGTGCCGTTCTTTTTCACCTACATGATGCTGATGAACGGCGCCTCGTTCGTCTGGCTGTTGTCGGTGATGGCGGCGATCTTCTTCCTTATCCTGTTGGTCGACTGGTTTCATTTGCTGGTTCTGTACGTTGTCGGATCGGCCGCCGCGCTGGGCGTCTTCGCGGTGACCGTGCCCGAGGGCATGCAGACCGAGTTCTATTTCGAATACTTCCCGGTTCTGGTGTTTCTGGTACTTGGCGGCATGGTGTTCAACTACAAGGCCGGCATGATCCGGCAGGAACGCATGCGCGCGGTGACCGCCGCGGCGAACAGCCTGTCGAAGGAACTCCGACCGCCGTTGCAGATGATCAAGCGCGGCAGCGTCAGCCTGCGCCATTTCCTGCCGCAACTGATCGACGCCTACGGCAAGGCCCAGCACGCCGGCCTGGACGTGGTGGACCTGGATGCCAATCATCTCAAGGCCGTCGGCGACGTGCCGCAACAGATCGAAACGGAAATCGAACACACGCTGGCGGTCGTCAGCATGATGCAAATGAACGCCGGCGAGTTCCCCCTGCATTCCATCGAACTCGGGCCGTGCTCCATCAGTCACTGCATCAACGAGGCATTGCGGCGCTACCCCTTCAAATCAGACCGGGAACGGGCCCGCATCACCTGGCGCAAGGACAACGACTTCATGTTCAACGGCTCGGTCAATCTCATGACCCACGTCCTGCTGAACCTGACGAAGAACGCCCTTCAGGCCGTCTCCCTGAAAGGGACCGGCAAGGTGCTTTTCGAAGTCGCCGCCACACCCCAGGGCAATGTGATCAAGATCCGCGACCAGGGGGTCGGCATGCCCAAGCAGGTGGTGTCCCGCCTGTTCGAAACCTACGGCAACCATGTGACCACGCCGGAGGGCGCCGGATCGGGATTGCGCTTCTGCGCCGCCGTCATCGACCGATTCGGCGGCACGATTTCCGCCCGTTCGGAACCCGGCGAATTCACGGAAGTCATCATCATGTTGCCGGTGATGCCGGATCAACCGCACGGCTGAGCAGCGGCCGGAAAGTGGGCGGTACGCCGTTCAGACCGGCGCGAAATTCAGGGCTTCAATGAAACGACGTTCTGCGCCCGGCCTTTGCGGCGGCGGGTGGACGCCCAGTTCGCCATACCCACGTCGTCACGCACCTGGTCGCAGACCTCGATCACCCGGTCGAGGTCTTCCTTTGTGTGGGCCGCATTGACGCAGAAACGGACGATGCAGCGGTTCGCCGGCGTCGCCGGGCCGGAGAAGACCGCGCCGAATATGCCGGCCCGTTCCAGGGTATCGCGCAGCAATTTGGTGGCGTTTTCCGATCCCGCTTCAATCGGAATGATCGGCGTTTCGGTCAGGTCCATGTTATAACCCAGGGCATCGAGCCCGTCGCTCAAATACCGGGCATTGTCCCAGAGCACCTTGCGCCGCCAGTTCTCGTCCCGCACGATGTCCCAGGTTTTCGTAAAGCGGGCAATCTCCCACCCCATGACGGCGGAACTGAAGATCGCCGGCCGGGAATCCCCGCGGAAGAATTCCATCACCCGCTTCGGCCCCATCACGATACCGGCGCGGCCGACTAGGGCCTTGGACAGGCTGAATGTGCGATACGGCACACGGTCTTCCAGGCCGAGGGAACTGACCAGCCCTTCACCGAATTCGCCGACAACACCGATGGAGTGGGATTCATCGACCACCAGGATGGATCCGCTATCCTCGCAAACGTCGATGATGTCGCCGAGATTGCAGATACTGCCGACAGTGCTGTAGATGGCGTCGACGCAGACGACACCCGGCCCATACTTCCGGGTCAGCGTGCGTAGATGCTGCGCGTTGTTGTGGCGCACCGGATAGACCGGCGCGCCGGTGTTCTGCGCCCCCTGCCAGAGCGAGGCATGCGCCTGCATGTCGATATATACGGGTGTATCGGCATCGGCGAGAACCTGGATCAGACCTTCGTTGGCTGCGTATCCCGATTGGCACAACGCGACATCTTCCGCCCCCAACTGCTCTCCGATATCCAACTCGAAGGCGCGCTGATAGTCGAGATACTGGGCATACACCCCCGACATGAACAGTTCATTGTCGGCGCCACGCAACGACTGAACTTGCGCGTCGATAATGCGCCGGTCGTGGGAGAGCGCCAGATAGTCGTTGCTGCTGAGGAGAAGCGCGTCCGGGCCGGGCGTGCTGCCGACGACGACGGGCGGATACAGATGATCCACCCACAATTGATCGATTCGCCGCGTCAGAGACGGAATTTCACCCCATCTCGGCGACGCCGACGGCCGTCCACGATGCGGCGCGGCGGTCTTGTCCGGCATCAGACTCGGTCCCTTGTTAACTCAACGCACAACATCAACCACTCACTCAACACAAAACATCAATATGTTGTTATTGTTACAAAACGCACAACTTTAGCCTAACAAAATGCCCCGCCTGAGTGAAGGAAAAGAGAAACCTTCACACAAAACAGACACAGCCGCCAAGGCGGCCTCAACCGGTTCAATCGTTTTTACGGAGGGATTGTTGCAACGGTGCTACAGATCGGCACCACCGCGGAGTCGCTAGTGCGGGACCGAAACAACCTCTGACTGCAGCGGTGCGTAATCGAACGCTCCGATCACGCGATCCTCGGGAAACTCGACGATCGCTTCCGTTCCCAGGTCGACTTCGCTCGTCAGATGGAAAGTCCCATGATGCATTTCGGTCATCGCCTTGACCAGCGGCAGTCCGAGGCCGGTGCCTTCATGCTGGCGTGAATAGGCGTTTTCCACCTGACCGAAGGGATCCATCACCTTCTTGATGTCCTCCGGGGCGATGCCGATCCCCGTATCGCGGATTTTCAAACTGATGCCGCCGGTTGAAGAGGGGTCGAGCCGAATGCGTACCTCGCCCCCGATCGGCGTGAATTTGATGGCATTGGACAGAAGATTGATGACGATCTGCTTGAGCGCCCGTTCATCGCCGACAATGGACGGCGCATGAGGCGGCAGCTCGTTGACCACCATGACGCCCGCTTCGTCGGCTTTCTGGCGCAGGAACGTGATGCACCCGTCAACCAGGCCGGCCACATTGCATTCCTGTTCGTTGAGATCCATCTTGCCGGCCTCGATCTTCGACAGATCGAGGATTTCGGTGACAATTCCGAGCAGGTGACGGCCGCTATTCAGGATGTCGTCGATGTAATCCTTGTAGCGGTCATTTTCGATCGGACCGAAGGTCTGCTGCTGGATGATCTCGGAAAACCCGATGATGGCGTTGAGCGGCGTCCGCAGTTCGTGGCTCATATTGGCAATGAACTCGGACTTGGTGTGGTTGGCCGCCTGGGCCGCATCGCGGGCGTCCGACAGATCGACACGCAGTTCCGCCGACCGGCGCAGCAAATTTCTGATGTGATGGGCGATGGCCAGCAGCATCAACGCATAGACCAGGGCAAACGCCACCGTGACGTAGTAGGTGACGTCCTGCTTCGTAATCATGACCGGCACAACGACGATCAGCAGGGCGCCCAGAAACGCATTGGCCGCCGGAATGTAGCCGGTGACCAAGCCGCACATCCCGATCGTCGCCATACTGACGATGCCGAACAGGGCGAGTTGGCCGGTCAACGAGCCGCCGGGCCAGACCAGCACCGTGGCGCCGCCCCAGACAAATCCGGACACCAACATGGATACCGCGAGAATTTGCCCCCAACGGGCCTGGCTTCGAACTTCCGGCGAGGAACCGTGAAACCGGTGCCAGAGGATGGCGCGAAACGCGGTTGCGCTGAGAACCAGGGAAACCCAGATCGCCAACCCCTGGGGATGTACGGAGTTGTAGAACAGCACGGCCATGGCACCGACGGCGACCGGCTCGACCAGCAGGCTGAGCCCGGTTCCGCGAAACGCCATATCCACCAATTCGGCGGTTATCTGCCGATCGATCAGGTCCCTCGATTCGTCCGACATAAGCCCTGAAGTTTTATTGCGTTCGGCCGGCGCGTATCGTGCGCGGCCTACTAACGTATTGCTCGATCCCTTAACGGGGTGCTGATCGGGATTTCAACGTCAAAGCCTAAACGGAGTGTTAATTTTCGCGGTTTGTTCGTAAACAATTTGGAAAGACTTATCCCTCGGCCACCGGGACATACTCTCCGGTTGCATCTTCGAGCCACATCCAAACGTATTCGGCGTAGCTGCGATGGATGTAGAGCTCGAAAACGGGGTCTTCGCCGACTTTGTGGTATATGGCGTGCGCGCGCGCGATTTCCGACTGGGCGCACTGCCCCGTCGCGAAGGACCGGGGGTGGAGATCCAGACTGCACCCCTTGGCCAGGGCCTCGGATGCGCTCGGCCCGCCGACGGAAAGGACCGTGCGGCTTTCACTGACATCCACCGCGGCGGCGTGGAATTTCGTGAGCGTATCGGCCAGCGTCTCCATCAGTTGTTGCTCGTTGCCGACCGGCGCGACCAGAAGCCATTCGTCCGGGCCGAGCCACAGGATGCGCGTGCCGTCGTTCAAGTCGGTCGGCCCGGTCACCGAATTGGGTTCCCGGGGCAAGGCACAGCCCACGGCAGATTCCACGCTATCGCGAAACGGCTTTTTGTCGGCGTTTCCGCGCAGAACAATTTGGGTGCGGAACGGCTCTTCCCTGAGCCAAACCGTGGCGTCCGTCGACACCGGGCGGGTATTCAGGTGCATATGCGCCAACGGGCTTTGCCGGAGATAGGGATCAACCATTGAGCCGTTCTCCTTCCGGATCGAAAAACACCGTCTTGGACACCTTCGCCTTTACCGTTCGCCCTTCCAAAGGCACATAGACCGACTTCCCAAGACGGTCATGCCCCCCCTTGACCAATGCCAGGGCAATGGACCGCCCGAGATTGGCGCTGTAATAGCTGGACGTGACGTGGCCGATCATATCCATGGGCGGGCTGTCCTTGACGATCGCGACGATCTGACCGCCTTCCGGCAGGACTTCGGACGGATTTTCCGTCAACAAACCGACCAGCTGCTTGCGGTCGGACCGCGCCGTATCCTGCCGGCTCAGACTGCGTTTGCCGATGAAATCGGGTTTCTTTTTCGACACGATCCAGTCCATGCCCAGATCGCCGGGCGTGATCGTCCCGTCGGTGTCCTGGCCGACGATGATGTAGCCCTTCTCGGCGCGCAGTACGTGCATGGTTTCGGTGCCGAACGGTGTGATGCCGTATTTCTCCCCGGCCATCATCACCGCGTTCCACATGGCCAGCCCGTAGGTCGACGGCACATTGATCTCGAAACTGACTTCGCCCGTGAAGCTGATACGGAAAACCCGGGCCGGGATGCCCGCCACTGTTCCCGAGCGCAGCGACATGAAGGGGAAGGCTTCGTTCGCGACGTCGATATCGTCCGTCAACTCCGCCAACAGTTCCCGGGCGAAGGGGCCGGCAATGGCGATCGTGGCCCAATATTCACTGACCGAGTTGAGGTAGACCTTGAGATCGGGCCATTCCGTCTGCAGCCATTCCTCGAGCCAGCCCATCACCCGGGCGGCGTTGCCGGTGGTCGTTGTCATCAGATAGTGATTTTCGCCAAGACATGTGGTCACGCCGTCGTCCATGACCATGCCGTCTTCGCCCAGCATCAACCCGTAACGGCAACGCCCGACCGCCAGTTTGCTCCAGGCGTTGGTATAGACACGATTGAGCAGTTCGGCGGCATCCGGTCCCTGAATGTCGATCTTGCCGAGAGTCGTCGCGTCGAGCACGCCGATGGCGTTCCGGGTGGCCAAACACTCCCGATCCACGGCGTCCTGCATGGATTCGCCCTGTTTGGGGTAATACCAGGGCCGTTTCCACTGGCCGACATCCTCGAACAACGCGCCGGCGGTCTCGTGCCAGTGATGCATCGGCGTACGCCGTACCGGGTCGGCCAACGCGCCGACATCCCGGCCGGCCATGGCGCCGAGCGTGACCGGTGTGTAGGGTGGCCGGAAGGTCGTGGTCCCGACGCCGGGAATATCGCGTCCGAGCGTTTCCGCCATGATGGCCAGGCCATTGATGTTGGCGGTCTTACCCTGGTCGGTCCCCATGCCGAGTGTCGTGTAACGCTTCAAGTGTTCGACCGACTCATAGCCTTCCCGGGCGGCCAGGTGCACGTCCGCTGCCGTGACGTCATGTTGCAGATCGACAAACTGCTTCAGTTGCGCCGCCGGTTTTCGGCCCGGCACCTGCCAGACATGCCGCATCGGCCCTTCGGCCACATCGTCACATTGCGGAATGCCGGGCAGGCGCCCCCGCCTGCGGAACCCGTTTGCCGCCGCGGCGACTTCGCCGGCCTTTTGTCCGTTGGCCAGACACTGCGCCAGTTGAATGTCGCCGCTGGCAGATCCGGCGGCACGGCATGGCAAGGGTGTCGTACCGGGCAGGAACTGGGCGCGATCCGGTTCGAACGACAACTTGCCGCCGGCGTGGCTGAACAGATGAACCGCCGGATTCCAGCCGCCGGAGACCAGCACCAGATCGCATTCGAACCGGCGGTGCGCGCCTTCCGCGACACGGCCGTCGGCGCTCAGGGGCGCGACATCGACCGCCTGAACGCGCTTGCGGCCTTCGGTGGCGACGACGGCACGACCGTCCAAAACGGTAATGCCCTTGCCGCGGGCTTCGGTCACCAGGGCGCCACCGGGGTTTTCGCGCAGGTCGACGACGGCGGCGATGTCGACACCGCCGTCGTGCAAATCCATGGCGGCGGCGTAGGCGGAATCGTTGTTGGTGAACACGACGGCCCGCGACCCCGGCTTGACGCCGTAGCGGTTGACATAGGTTTGGGCCGCCGACGCCAGCATCACACCCGGCCGGTCGTTGTCGGCGAACACCAGAGGCCGTTCGATGGCACCGGTGGCCAGCACCACCTGCGCCGCCCGGACCTTCCACAGGCGTTGCCGCGGGCCGGGTGTCCGACGCCGTGCCACTGGATGCAAATGGTCGGTCTTGCGCTCGAGTAGGGTCAAAAAATTATGTTCGTAATACCCCGCGGCGTGGGTGCGGGGTAGAAGCCGGACGTCCTCCATGGCCTCAAGTTCCGCGACGGCGGCCGCAACCCAGTCCGCCGCGGGTTTGCCGTCGATCGCATTCCGGCGGTCCAGCAGCGCGCCACCGAATTCGGTTTGTTCGTCGGCCAGGATGACGCGGGCGCCCGCCTTCCCCGCGGTCAGGGCCGCCATCAGGCCCGCCGGCCCGCCGCCGACCACGAGCACGTCGCAATGGGCGTGCATCTTGTCGTAGGTATCCGGATCGGGATGTTCCGGACAGCGGCCCAGCCCGGCCGCACGGCGGATCACCTCCTCGTATTTCATCCAGAAGCTGGCCGGCCACATGAAGGTCTTGTAGTAAAAACCGGCCGGCAAAACGCGCGAGAACAGGCTGTTGATTTCGCCGATGTCCCAGTCGAGCCCGGGCCAGGCGTTGACGCTCGACGCCATCAGCCCGTCGTAGAGCTCGACCTGCGTCGCGCGCAGATTGGGGATGGTGTCCGGACCTTCCTCCAACTGCACGATGGCGTTCGGTTCCTCCGCACCGGCGCCGAACAGCCCACGCGGCCGGTGATACTTGAAACTGCGGCCCAGGACCGAAACGCCATTGGCCATCAACGCCGACGCCAGCGTATCACCGGCATACCCCTTGTAGGACCGGCCGTCGAACGTGAAACTCAACAATCGGGTGCGATCGATGCGGCCGCCCTTGGCCAAGCGCTGGCGCTGTGTCATGGCGCGCCGTCCCCGCCGGTACCGTCACCGGGCGGCGACTCCCCCATTTTGTAGACGGCGATGATTTCGTTGGTGGCGGTGTTGCGCTCCACATTGAACCAGCGGCGGCAGCCGTGGCTGTGAACCCAACGTTCGCGGTGCGCCCCCTTGGTATTGGCGCGCATGAACAGATAGTCCGCCCATTCACGGTCGCTCAAAGCCTGGGGATCTTCCGGCCGTACGATGTGGGCTTCGCCGCCGTAGGAATACTCGGTTTCGTCGCGCGGTCCGCACCAGGGGCAGGGTATCGACAACATCTTCGGTGCTCCTAGTGGGCCACAGCCGCGGCGCCGTGCTCGTCGACCAAGGCGCCTGATGTGAAACGGTCCAGGTTGAACGCGGCGTTGAGGGCATGGGGCCGGTCCTGGGCGATGGTATGGGCGAACACCCAGCCCGACCCGGGCGTCGCCTTGAAACCGCCGGTGCCCCAGCCGCCGTTGATATAGAGGCCGTCTACTGGCGTCTTCGAAATGATCGGGCTGGCATCGGGGCAGGTGTCGACGATGCCGCCCCACTGGCGCATCATGCGCAGACGGCTGAATATGGGGAACAGTTCGACAATGGAGGCCAGCATGTGTTCGATGACCGGGATGCTGCCGCGCTGGCTGTAGCCGTTGTAGCCGTCGATGCCCGCGCCCATGACCAGCTCGCCGCGGTCCGATTGGCTGACATAGGCGTGCACCGCGTTGGACATGACCACGGTGTGCAGGACCGGCTTGATCGGTTCGGACACCAGCGCCTGCAACGGGTGGCTTTCGATCGGCAGGCGGATCCCGGCCATGGCCGCCAGCACGCTGGTGTGGCCGGCCGTGACGATACCGACCTTCCCGGCCCGGATCAGGCCGCGCGTGGTTTCGACGCCCGTGACCTTGCCGCCGTCCCGGACGATGCCCGTAACCTCGCATTGCTGGATAATGTCGACGCCGCGGGCGTCGGCGGCACGGGCCAGTCCCCAGGCGACGGCGTCGTGCCGGGCGACGCCGCCGCGCTTCTGCAACGAAGCGCCGAGCACCGGATAGCGCGATTGCTGGGAGGCGTTGAGGATGGGCACCATGGCCTTGACCTGCGCCGTATCGAGGATTTCGGAATCGATGCCGTTGAGCCGGATGGCGTTGACCCGCCGGCTCAGCTCCCGCAAGTCGTGCAGATTGTGCGCCAAATTGAGCACGCCGCGCTGGCTCAGCATGATGTTGTAATTGATGTCCTGGCTCAGCCCCTCGTAGAGCTTGAGGGAGTGTTCGTAGAGATGGGCGCTCTCGTCCCACAGATAGTTGGAGCGGATGATCGTGGTATTGCGGCCGGTATTGCCGCCGCCGAGCCAGCCCTTTTCCAGCACCGCCACGTTGGTGATTCCGTGCTCCTTCGCCAGGTAATACGCCGTGGCCAGGCCGTGGCCGCCGCCGCCGACGATGACGACGTCGTATTCCGGCTTGGGATCGGGGCTGCGCCAGGCCCGCGGCCAGCCTTCGTGATAACCCAGTGCATTGCGGACCAGACTGAAGATCGAGTATTTCAAGCCATCCACCCCTGTTGCCGACCACGCTTATCGAAAGGCTCGTGGCCACCGATGCCGGCACGCGTATTCTTCCATCGCCAATTCGTCAGGACAATGACGGCGTTGCCTTGCCGCGCCCGCATCCGGCGAATTCGCACGGCGGCCAGCGCCAGTCTATTCTCGTCGCGACCTGGGCGGCGGCAAAACCGACGGCGGCCGGCGTTGCGCCACACCCAAATAGCCGGACCCAGCCAATGCTAGTCGAATCAGACGCCTGGACGGTGTTTGCCGCCCTGACGGTCGCGCTGATTATCGATTGGCTGATCGGCGATCCGCAATGGCTGTACCGCCGCCTCCCCCACCCGGTGGTTCTGTTCGGCAACGGGATCGGCATCCTGGACCGCGCCCTCAACCGGGGAGAGGCACGCAAGACCAAAGGACTGCTCGTCCTTCTCGTCGTCGTAATCGTGGCGGCCGTCGTGGGCGCCGCCGGGCACGTGGCGCTTGATCAACTGACGGCGCCGGCCGGGGTGGCGATCGAAGCGCTGCTCGTTTCGGTATTTGTCGCGCAACGTGGACTGTTCGACCATGTCGGCGCGGTGGCCCGGGCACTCGAACGAGGCGGGCTGGGCGCGGGCCGCAGCGCCGTATCCCATTTGGTCGGCCGTGATCCGAATACACTGAACGAACCCGCCGTATGCCGCGCCGCCATCGAATCCCTGGCCGAAAATTTCAGCGACGGGGTTATCGCGCCGGTGTTCTGGTATCTGGTGTTGGGCCTGCCCGGTTTGCTGGTTTACAAGGCCGTCAATACCGCGGACAGCATGATCGGCCACAAGACCGAACGGCACCGGGAATTCGGCTGGGCCGCCGCCCGTTTCGACGATCTGGTGAACTGGATCCCCGCCCGTTTGACGGGGCTTCTGCTGGCTCTCGCGGCCTGGGTGCTGCCGGGTGCGTCGATCGGCCGCGCCTGGACCGCCATGGCCCGCGACGCCCGCCGGCACACCTCCCCCAACGCCGGCTGGCCCGAGGCCGCCATGGCCGGCGCCCTCGGCTTCGCGCTTGCCGGACCCCGCCGCTATGGCGACAAGACCGTCGACGGCGCCTGGATGGGCCGGGGACGGTCCGGGCTGAACCCGAAGGACATCCGGCAATCCCTGGTGCTGTATTGTTGGTCGTGCGGCGGCTTGCTCGTTGCCTCGGCGGGCACGGCAATGGTGCTCCGGGCGCTGTGAAACAGCCGGTCAATTTTCGGCAAATTTGACGAAAGAGGATGGCGCGCTCGGGAAGATTCGAACTCCCGACCCCCAGATTCGTAGTCTGGTGCTCTATCCAGCTGAGCTACGAGCGCGCATGTCGAAGGCTGTATAGGGTCCACAGCCTCCGAACCAGCGGAACCTAATCAAAATAAATCGGATTCACAAGGGCCCCGATATGGTTTTCGGCTTTTAACCGTAACAGACTAAAAACAAAAGCTTCTTGTGGGTTTGCGGGCCTTTGTTTAAGATCGCGACCGGGTTGGATTTTAAGAGGGGGACGATCTGGTAAGCTCGCTCAGTAGTCGCGGGACTATCCAGCCAACGATTTGGTCCTTCATTTGATAATAACGCGAAGAGTGTTTTAAGGGATGTCTTTTCGTACATCGTACGCCACGGCATTCGGCGCTGCATTTTTACTCGCCGGTTGTTCGTTCGCGTCCGAATCTCTTTGGCCTTCCCTCACGGGTGACGAAGCGGGTTCGGGCGAACAGGTTCAGATTGCCCAGGCGCCGTCCGAGGCTCAGTCTGAACCCACGCTGGGTCCGGTCGCCGCGCCGGCTCGTCCGCCCGCTTTGGGCACGACCAATTTCACGCCGCCGGCCATCACCGATGCCCAGCCGACCGGAACGTTCGTCGGCCGCAAGGTCACGCAGATGCGGCAGGAGCTGCGGTCACTGCAAGCCAAGATCGTCGACCGCAATCGCCGGCTGCAGGAAATCCGCAACGCGACGACCAGCAATTCGCAGCGCTATCACGGCACCATGGCGGCGATCACGACACGCCTGCAGCTGGGCACCACGCCCGGCAACCCCGTATTGGTGCGCCAGTGGAACGAGGCCCAGATCGAACTGGACCGGCTGATGTCCGACATCGCCGCCATGAACAGCCTGGCCAATGAAGTCACCGCCGATTCATCCATGTCCAGCTATTTGCTCGAGTCGTCCAGGGCCGCCTATGGCCTGTCCGGCGCCATCGATGAAGACCATCGCCAGCTGGCCATATTGGAAGACGAGACCAACCGGACGGTCGTTCTGATCGACCGCCTGCTGAATGAGTTGAGCGAGGATGTCAGCCGGCAGACCGCTTACGTCGCCAACGAGCGCGCCAACCTGACCACCTTGTCGCTGGCGGTGAAAAACGGCGAACTGTACGGCGCCAGCCTGATCAACCGGGCCTATGCCTCGGCCGCACCCATCGGGTCCACGCCGCCACCGGTGGCGGCCGCGCCGATCGCGTCGTCGAGCAGCGCGCTCGGCAACCGGACGCCTCTGGCCGTTATCCGGTTCAGCCGCCCTGACGTGCCGTATCAGTCGATGCTGTATACCGCCATGAGCAAGGCGCTGGAGCGCCGGCCGCAGGCGCAATTCGATCTGGTCGCCGTCGCGCCCAACCAAGGCACGCCCGCGCAGGTCGCGCTGGCCCAGAACAAGTCGCGTCGGCACGCCGAGCACGTGCTGAGGACGTTGACCGAAATGGGCTTGCCGCCGAGCCGGGTAAACCTGCGCTCGACCACATCGACGGCGGCAAATACCAACGAAGTGCATATCTATGTGAGATAGAGGCGCTGAAAAGGCAAATCATCGTGAAAAGGCGGGCTGAACAGCCCGCCTTTTTTGTTGCCCAAACCGGCGTATTGAGTGTCCGCCGGACGGATTAGCGAAATAAAATCCGGTCTGATTCAACATTTTCTCCAAACAACACATCCCTTTCATCTCCATATAATCGGCGATACCTTTAATAGTCATTTTGGAACAACGACCCTCACGTGCAGAACGCTTTCCGGACCCCGGAAATGGCACCAGAAAAACAGGTCCAGCCGATACCGTTCCACAAACGCGTCGCGTTTCGCCTGGCGCGCTACGGTGTTCTCTTTGCCTTGATCCTGGGTGCCGCCATCGGCGCGCTGCAAATTGCGCTGGACTTCACCGAACAGGACAAGGAACTGGACGAAATCGTCAACCAGATCCTCCGGGTTTCCGAACGATCCGCATCGCAGGCCGCGCACCGGCTGGACAAGCGCCTTGCGACACAGGTGGTCGAAGGCCTTCTGGACTACGGCTTTATCGTCGATGCTCATGTCATAGACGATTTCGGCGACGCGCTGGCCAGTCTGGAACGGAACAGGAGTTCCAGCCCGACGAGTTGGATCACCAGCCGTGTCAGCGACGCCTACCCGACCTATGAGATCGAACTGACCCAGCCCGATCAGGACACCGTGTTCGGATACCTCAAGGTCACCGTGGATCGTGATGCCGCCCTCAACGCCTTTTTCGACCGTTCCCTGTTCGTCATGGCGTTCGGCGTCATCCGAAGCCTGTTGCTGACGTTTATCCTTCTCGGCGTGTTCCACCTCGTATTGACACGCCCTTTGACGGCTTTCGTCCACCGCCTGGGAATGGTGAACCCGCGCGCGCCGGAACCGTTCGAGGCGCCGTTCGGAGGGGTCCATCGGGACGACGAATTCGGACTTCTATCGAAGACGGCCAATTCGGTCCTGAGCGCCAGCCAGGACCATCTGCAGCTACGTAACGCGGCCGAAAAAGCCCTGCGCCACAGTGAACAACGATTCCATGACTTTGCCGACGCGTCGTCCGACTGGTTCTGGGAAATGGATGCGGACTTACGCTTCACCTACATGTCCGAAGGCGCGTACCGGATGTCGGGATTGTCGCCCGACGACGTTATCGGCAAGACACGGACCGAACTGGTGCGGGATCTCGACGACGGCGAAAAATGGGACCGGCACCTGAAAGATCTCGCCGAGCGCAAACCGTTCCGCGACTTCCGCTACAAGTTCCACACGCCGGACCGGCGCGAGCAGTGCTGGTCCGTCAGCGGCAAACCGATATACGACGAAAACGGAGACTTCGCCGGGTATCGCGGCACCGGTTCCGACGTGTCCGCCGAAATGGACGCGATCGCCAAAGCGGAAGAAGCGGAAGATCAGTTGCGGCAGTCTCAAAAGATGGAGGCGGTCGGCCAATTGACCGGCGGGATCGCCCACGATTTCAACAACCTGCTTGCAGTCGTCATCGGCAATCTGGAACTGTTGAAAGACGATCTGCCGAGCGGCGATCACCGTCAGAATTTCGCCGACAAATCCATTTCCGCCGCCATTCGCGGATCCAATCTGACACAACGTCTGTTGGCGTTTTCCCGGCGCCAGGCCCTGAAACCGGACGCCGTCGATCTCAACCGGCTGATCAGCGAAATGACGGATCTTCTGCAAAGAACCCTGGGCGAAACCATCGAAATCGAGACCGTCATCGCCGGCGGTTTATGGTCATGCGAGGTCGACCACGTACAGATGGAAAACGCCCTTCTCAATCTGGCGATCAATGCCCGCGACGCCATGCCCGACGGCGGCAGGCTGACCATCGAAACGGCGAACGCGCGGCTCGACGACGAGTATGCCGCCATGCAGCTGGATCTCGAACCGGGACAGTATGTCATGCTCGCGGTCACCGATACGGGCGTCGGCATGTCCGAAGATTCCGTCGAGAAGGCGTTCGAGCCGTTCTTCACGACCAAGGAAGTCGGCAAGGGAAGCGGGCTGGGCCTGAGCATGGTGTACGGATTTACCAAACAGTCGGGCGGCCACGCCAAGATCTACAGCGAAGAAGGCGAGGGAACGACGGTCAAATTGTATATTCCGCGGGCGGCACAGGCATCCGGAGACACGGGCGCCGACGCCGCCAAGCTTGCCGAAATCAAGACCCCGCAGGACGCCAAGATACTGGTCGTGGAAGATGACGAGGATGTCCGCGATCTGACCGTCACCATGCTGGAATCGTTGGGATATTCCGTGCTGCAAGCGGAGAAGGGCGACAGCGCCATTGAGATCATGCGCACCAATGGCGGCATCGATTTGCTGATCACCGACGTGGTGCTGCCGGGCGGGATCAACGGCCGGGAACTCGCCGATCAAATCGTCGAGCAGTTTCCCGGCATCGGCGTGTTGTTCATGTCGGGGTATACGGAAAATTCGATCATCCACCACGACCGGTTGGATGACGGCATCACGCTGTTGCAGAAGCCATTCCGTAAGGCGGATCTGGCACGCAAGGTGGAAGCGGTCCTCGCTCAGTCAGACACTTAAGAGCATTTCCTGTCCAAACAAACCTTTGCAGAAAAAAACCGCCCGGCAAAGCCGGGCGGTTGTCGGTTTGTAATTACCGGCGAACAGGTCAGTTCGACCAGGATATCGCCGCCATGTCATTGGCCCAGACCGGCGCATTTTGCCAGACACCCTGCAAGCCCTTACGGACTACCGTGACCTTTGCGAACTGGAACAAATAACCGTTGACCGCATCTTCGGCGATCTTGCGTTGCGCCGCTTGCAGATGCTTAGTGCGTTCCGCCGGATCGAGCGCGCTATCCGCCTTTTTCATGATGTCGCGGAATTCCTGGCTGTCGTACTGGAAGTAATATTTCGGGTTGGTGTAGATACCGATGTCGTTCGGCTCCACATGACTGACGATCGACAGATCGTAGTTCTTTTCCTTGTAAACTTCCTTCAGCCAGACCGGCCATTCCACATTCTGGATTTCGGCCTTGATGCCCACCTTGGCCAATTGAGCCGCAACGATTTGGCCGCCATCCCGCGCGTAGGTCGGCGGCGGCAGCTTCAGGCTGAGGGTCAACCCGTCGCCGTGACCCGCTTCCTTCAGCAGTGCCTTGGCCTTGGCCGGATCGTAGGGATACGTGTTGATCAAGTCGACATAGGCCGGATTATGCGGAGCGAAATGCGTGCCGATCGGCGTGCCTGCACCGAACATGGCGCCATCGATGATTTCCTGGCGGTTCAGGGCATGGGCGATGGCCTGGCGCACCCGGATATCCTTGAGCTTGTCAGACTTGTTGTTGGTCGACAGGATGGTTTCCCCTTCCGTCGTGCCTTCAAGCACTTCGAAACCCGGGTCCGCCTTGAACTGGGCGACGTTTTTCGGGTCGAAGTTGGGGAACACGTCCACATCGCCCGACAGCAGGGCGGCAACCTGCGCCGATGCATCGTTGATGAACTTGAACGTCACTTTGCTCAGCTTGATCGAACCGGCATCGCGATAGGAGGCCGATTTGGTCAGGGTCACCGAATCGCCCTTGACCCATTTGGAGAATTCGAACGGGCCGGTTCCGACCGGCTTGGTACCGTTCGAAGCCGCCGATTCCGGCCCGACGACGATGGCCGTGGTTTCACCCATGTTGAACAGGAACGTCGGCCGCGCTTCCTTCAGGGTGATGCGGACCGTGTGCGCGTCCGGCGTTTCGATGGACGCCATGTTGGTGAAGTACTTCTTACGCTTGTTGGTGCTGTCCTCGGCGGCATTGGCTTCGAACGTCCACTTGACGTCACCGGAATCGAAATCGGTGCCATCGTGGAATTTCACACCCTTGCGCAGATTGAAGGTGTAGGTCGTCTGATCGTCGGAAACCGTCCAGCTTTCCGCCAGTCCGGGCGTGACCTCACCACTCTTGTTGATGCGGGTGAGGCCCTCATAGAGGTTGTAGAGCGTGATTTGCGATATCGCCGCCTCCGCCTTGGCCCTGGGATCGAGACCGCGGGGTTCCAGGCGCATGCCGAGGACCACCGAATCCTTGGCGGCATACGCCGTCGCCGGTACGACGACCGCCGCAACGGCCAGCGCCGATAGAGTAAGCTTCTTCATTCACACCTCCCTGTGCTCGCCGGACATAATGCCGGCATGAACGGACCGATAGCTGGGAATACCCCACACGCTATCGGCACAATAGACGGCCCGCGCCACGGCACGCGCCACACAATCCGCTGCCATCATGCCCGCCCGGGCGACGGCCAGGGCTGCGAGCCCTTCGACCGGCCTGGCACGCGTTGACAAAGCGAATACGGTATCACCATCGAACGGCGTATGCACGGGCCGGATTGCCCGGGCGAACCCGTCCTGAGCCATGATCGCTACACGTTGGAGTTGAGCCCGGTCCAATTCGAGATTCGTTGCCACGGCGGCGACCGTCGTGTTGGCGCCGGCCTGGACATCCCCGCCAATACGGGATTCCAAGGGCAGTTCCAAATCGATCTCGACGTCTCCGGCGGGCGCCTTCTGGCCGCCCAGTTCCGCGTTCTGTTCGAGCGCCCATGCCCAGAAAGTCGACGTGCCGGGCATCACGACCGATCCGACCGGATTGGCCACGACCAGGGCACCGACGACGATGCCGTCTTCGGAGACAAGCGACGTACTGCCGAGACCGCCCTTGATGCGGCCCGCCATCGCGCCCAGGCCGGCACCGGCATTGCCGAGATCGAATTCGGCATCGACCGACGCGGCGGCAAGCTTGCCCAATCCGCGATACGGTGCGGAACCGCCCCAGCTTTTGTCGCCGCCATTGGCCAAATCAAAGATGATCGCCGACGGCACGATCGGGATACGAAACGGACCAACCGGAAATCCGCGCTCCTGCCCCGCCATCCACGACATGACGCCGCTGGCGGCATCCAGGCCAAACGCCGACCCGCCGGCGAACACGAGTGCATCGATGCCGTCCACGGCGCAGGCCGGGTTCAGGGCGTCCGTCTCGCGGGTTCCCGGTCCGCCACCCCGGACATCCACCGCCGCGTTCATGCGGCCGTCGTTCATGATGACAGTGACGCCGGTCCGGACGGTTTCGTCGCTGGCGTTGCCGACCAGGATACCGTCGACATCGGATATGAGATTTCTGGGACCGGGTTCGACCATATTGTGATTAGACTGTACGCAAACAAATATTGACACTAACCACTGGTATTATGCCGGTCAATGTTACCGTGTGGCGTATTTTCGCCGAACCAAAGCGTATGTCACGGTTTTGCACGGTTGACGAGACAAAGCAGGAGGTATCACGTGAGGCGTCTATCGTTGTGGCTTGTCCGGCTGGGCTATCTGTCGCTGTTGTTTGGCTGCCTGGCGATTCCGGCAAGTGCCCAGGACCAGGGCCCCATGGTCGCCGCCGCCAATCCTCATGCGGCCGAGGCCGGCATGGCCGTGCTGCGGGCCGGTGGCGGCGCCGTGGATGCCGCCATCGCCGTTCAGGCGGTGCTCGGCCTGGTGGAACCGCAATCGTCGGGCATCGGCGGGGGCGCCTTTCTGTTGCATTACTCCGCTAAAGACAAGGCGGTCCATGCCTATGACGGTCGGGAAATGGCGCCGGCGGCGGCGGCACCGGACTTGTTTCTCGGCCCGGACGGCAAACCGCTGAAGTTCTATGGCGCGGTGGTCGGCGGCCGGTCGGTCGGCGCGCCCGGCGTGTTGCGCATGCTGCAGATGGCGCATGCCGATCACGGACAACGGCCATGGAAGACACTGTTCGGTGGCGCGATCGACCTGGCCGAGAAAGGGTTCGAAGTGTCGCCCCGCCTCAACTTCCTGCTCACACGCGACAAGCATCTGCGCACGCAGGTGAGCGCGCGGCGATACTTCTATCTGCCTGACGGCGCACCATTGCCGGTGGGCCACGTCCTGGTCAACAGGGCATACGGCGAGACCCTGCGCACCATTGCCGAGGAAGGGGCGGACGCCCTGTATACGGGTGCGATCGCGCGCGACATCGTGGAGACGGTGCAATCGCACGCGGGCAATCCCGGTCGGCTGACCATGGACGACCTTGCCGGATACCGCGCCGTGAAACGCGACGCCTTGTGCCGGCCGTACCGCGGGCACCGGGTCTGCACCATGCCGCCGCCCACGTCCGGAGGCATCGCAACACTGCAGATCCTGGGAATTCTGGAACATTTTCCGCTCCACACCATGGCGCCGGGATCGGTCGAGGCCGTGCATGTCATCAGCGAGGCCAGCCGGCTCGCCTTTGCCGACCGTGGTCAGTACGTCGCCGATACCGATTTCGTGGACGTGCCCGTGACCGCGATGCTGTCGCGCGGTTACCTCGGATCACGCGCCAAGCAAATCGACCCCGCCCGTTCCATGGGCAAGGCCCGAGCCGGAACACCGTTGCAAAAGAAGGGCGACGGGCTGCCATGGGCGCCCAATAGTGACGGTGCGCTACCATCCACCAGCCATTTCACCATCGTGGATGGACAAGGCAATATCGTGTCGATGACCACCAGCGTCGAGAACGCGTTCGGTTCGCGCCTGATGGTGCGCGGGTTCCTGCTCAACAACCAATTGACCGATTTTTCATTCCGCCCCGAAAAGGACGGGAGGCCCGTTGCCAACCGGGTCGAGCCCGGCAAACGCCCGCGCAGCTCCATGTCTCCGACCATCATTCTCGACCAACAGGATAATCCCGTCGCCGCCGTCGGTTCACCGGGGGGCAGCCGGATCATCGGCTATGTCACCAAAACGATCATCGGCGTCCTGGATTGGAACATGTCCATGCAACAGGCGATCGATCAGCCCCACTTCGTCAACCGCAACGGAACGACAGACCTGGAGCAGGGTACGGCTGCGGCAAGGCTCGAACCCGCGTTGACGGCGCTGGGCCACAACGTCCGCGTCCGTACGCTCAACAGCGGTTTGCACGGCATCCGGTTCACGGCGACCGGCCTGGACGGCGGCGCCGATCCGCGGCGCGAAGGCGTTGTGTTGACGGACTAAATTTCCGCCGACGAACGGCAGACAAAAAAATGGGCGCCGGATGGCGCCCATTAGTGGAGGGCTCGGGACAATCCCGGGTTTCCCCGGGAGGGGAGGGAATCGATGAAGGCGACTAAGCTTTGGGACCCAAAGCCGCCGTTTTCTCAATCGATTCCCAGGACTGGCCGGCGGCAAGAACACAACTCATGCCGTTCGGCCGGGTAAATATGATCGTCCAGGTTCCGTCCTTGGACGCGAGCACTTCCAGCACGGTTCCGTTCGCGGCCAAACCCATGGCGACGGGGGCCTCCGAGTACTTGGTGCCAAGCGCTTTCAGAATATCGGTACGTTCGGTGCACATGGACTGTGCGTTCGCTGCGAACGGGAACAGGGCCAGCACGGCGGCAAGGGTCAGTTTACGTAGCATGTGTCTCCTCCAGAGACGACGACGCATCCCGACTTCCAGCGTCGCGCCAGTCTCACGGCTTCGGCGATTTCTGTCGCCGTCATGTTCTGCGCGAGCCGGGCACGATACGAATTGGCCTCATTGACACCGGCTGCCGCAGCAAGATTGAGCCATTTCTGGGCGATCACGAAATCCCGCGGCACACCCTGACCCGTGGCATAAAGACATCCGAGATGGAACTGCGCATCCGCGTCACCGACTTCGGCGGCCCAACGGCATGAATCCTGTGCTTCCTGGTCCAGTTGCGCCATGTGTTCGATCTCCACCACGAGGCTCACTTCAAATCGACAAACTCTACTGATGAAGCCTACAAATAGGATTGTCAGTTTAAATAGTTAACAATCAGTTAGTTGTAAATAAAAAAGTGTTAACAAATAAATAAAGAATGCACTATACATCGAGATACGAAAGTAAAACTTATGTAACAAATATGTTACAATTATCATTTTATTATAGATACACTCAAGAAATTCGACACCAGCAGTCGAACTCTTCGAACGGCTCTACGACCAAGGATAGAGCCCGGTTTGTTACATAGAGTGCCGCTAGGCGGTTGTCAGGGCTGCCGCATTGAGCGAAAATTCAAAAAAGTGGGATCGCGAAGACCGTGACTTTGATGCTTATCGCTATTGGCGCACTCTCAAGATTTCGGCACGCAATTGGACGCCGAAAGCTATGACGTCGCAGGATAGAAACGGCATTCTGGTCGTAGACGACGACCCCGACCTCAGGGAAATGCTCAACACCTATTTGACCCGGGAGGGCTTCGAGGTATCGGAAGCCGGCGACGGCACACAAATGCGTGCCGTTCTCGACGAGCGGCATGTTGATTTGGTGTTGCTTGATTTGGTCCTTCCGGGCGAGGACGGCCTGGCCCTGGCCCGGGAACTCCGTGAAAAGCACGATCTCGGCATCATTATGCTGACCGGCAAGGGCGAAACCGTGGATCTCGTGGTCGGTCTCGAAATGGGTGCCGACGACTACGTAGCCAAGCCGTTCGCCAACCGCGAGCTATTGGCTCGCATCCGCAGCGTCCTGCGCCGAACCCACAAGTCCGAGCCGGCAGCCGGATCGGAACCGCCGGCGGGAAACTACCATTTTGCCGAGTGGACCCTGGCGATGCCCAGCCACCATCTGACGGCCGATGACGGCCGGGTGGTCTCCCTCACGTCGACGGAATTCCGACTGTTGTGCGCCTTTCTCAAGTCGCCCAACACGGTGATCCCACGGGAAATCCTTTATCGCGAGGTCTACGGGAAGGATCTGGATGCGCCGAGCCGGGCTATCGACGTTCTGATTGGCCGTCTGCGCAACAAACTGGAAAGCGAAAAGGGCAAGCCGCCGCGCCTCATAAAGACCGTGCACGGCGATGGCTACAGCTTTACCCCCGGTACACCGCACATTTAGAACAGTGTCCGCGCATTACGTCGCAGTCACTGATTGGACCGGTTGTAAACCATGGCGTTGCCGTTGCCCGGTGTCTTTTCCGGGCCGGACCGTTGCGGTGTTGCATAGAACAGTTCATCGCGGGTATCGATCGATACTTGGAACGGCCGGCGCATACGCACCTTCGACTTGGTCTTTTCCGCTTGTCGGTTGGCGCCTTGCAATTGCTGCGCGGTCCGGCGATCCCACGGCAGCACATAGGCCCGCGGTTCCGTCGCTTCGGGCAAAGCCAGCCAAATGTATATCGCCACATTCTCCTGCATCTGGGATGCCAGAACGGTGGCTTCCTCGGCGTTGCGGTTCGCCCACTCGAGCGACACCGGCTTGGGTTTGCTCAGGAGCTCCGAAAATGCCGCATAGGACAGCGGGATGAAGGCCGCGGTCAACGCCACAGCGCCAAAGCGGATAACCAGCTTGCGCCGCGACCAGACGGCAATCAGTCCCAATCCGGTCACCAGGGCGAGAGCGACAAAAAACAAGGCTGACAATTGCGACATATCGATTACCGCTCCGCTGCCCTCAAGGGGCGTTGAACATTGTGCACACTGCCGGACACCACTTGCGCCAGCTCGTCGAGACGGAAACGGAAGGCTGTCAGTTCCTGGCCTTCGTGGGTCAGGTTGAGTCGGGTCGTCAGAACCTGTTGCGCCGATTCGCTGATATCGCGCTTGACGCTGATCACCAGCGTAACCGGAACCGGGAACGTTCCCGCCAGATTACGGTACAGGTGGGCGTTTACCGTGTACTCGCCGGTCGGAATGCCGCGGCTGTACGACACTTCGTAGTTCATTTCCGTGGCGTCGCCGAGACGGCCGAGATCGTCGCGCAGCAGATTGAAAAACTGGCCGCCCTTGTTGGAGTAGCCAACCGGCTTATCGCCGGGGGCTTCCACCCACAAATCCACATCCGTGTCCATATCGTCGGGCCAGCGCATCTCGACGATGACGTTGCCCGGCGGATTGGCGTCGCTCTTCGACGCCTTGGCCTTCGGGTTCAGATGCGGCAGCAGCAGGATGACAATGGCCACGAACCCGGCCAGGGCCAACATGATGACATCGCGAAAAACGGTGGCGCCACCGTCGTCTTCGTCGCTGAACAGATCAGGCTCCGGCATG
Source organism: Sneathiellales bacterium (assembly GCA_028277845.1). Lineage (GTDB taxonomy): Bacteria > Pseudomonadota > Alphaproteobacteria > JANQFL01 > JANQFL01 > JANQFL01. The sequence continues at coordinate 51,726 of JANQFL010000074.1, read as the reverse complement.
GCTCTCACCGGATTCCACGATCGTGGCGATCAGATTGGCGGTTCCGCCGGCCAGCAATTGGTAGTTGATCATCAGCCAGATGTTCAGCACGGCGCCGACAAGAGTGGTGTACAGGGCCACCGACATACCTTGAATCAAGGTCGACACCATCGGACCGACGGCCTTGACGTCGCCGACGGTATCGGGGTCGACACCGGACAGTGCGATGATAAAGCCGATAACCGTACCGATCAGGCCGAGCACTACCAGGCTGTTGCCGATGTGCTTGACGATCGAAATCCGGGTTGCGAGTTTCAGTTTCAGCGCGGACGCCACCATGGCGCGGCTGTCGGCGTTCCGGCCGGAGGTCGCTTCCAGATAGCGGGCCGCGCGGCTCCAGCGCGGCGGATCGAATTCGCGGGCGCAGTTCAATTCGCGGCTGGTTTGCAGGGTCTTGTGCGCGGCAAGAGCCAAGCCGATCACGAAAGCCGCCAGAATAACGAGGCTGAGACCGGTGTTGTCGGCGACCAGGACCATGTCGACCCAGCCTTGCATATAGGCGACGCCGACAACGGCGAAAGCCGCCATGTTGACCATGGAGAATCGAAGCCAGAGTAAGTAGCTGTAGGGCGTTGCGCCGCCGTCCCTGATGCGCGCAAGCATCGCTCCGGGAACACCGCCAAGCACGCGGACATTGTTTTCACGCGCCTCGGCGTCGGATACAACATTCGCGGGATTCAAGGCATCCAGTTGTTCGGACGCCATCCCAACCATTTTTACAGCCATCATTACGCTCCTTTGGCTCTCTCTCCTCCCCTCCAGTCCTGGTTCCCCGAAACTGCCCCAGCGGGATTGTTGCCCGCGCTCATACGCCAACGTTAACCATTTAGGGTTAACAAGCCCTAAATGGATCGGCCGCTCTTTAACCTTTGTTGGTGAGATCGTTCAAATTCCGAGTCGTCGGAAATACGCTTTTTCTTACTTTTCAGCGCCTTAGACAATATTCCCTGTGACGGAAAAATGTCCGATCACTTTGCGTTTCAATTTTGAACACGCGTTCAATCGGGCTCGATTTCGCCCAAATTTCCCTGATAACGCGCACAAAAAGTTAACAAAACAGGATAGGCGTGCCCACGGCGGCACCCAAAACATCGACCGCGCGGCCCTGGTTGACGGAAATTTCCAACAAACCGTTGGCGTTGGCGTACCAGAAAGCCTGGCCGGGCTCCTTGTCGCCGAACGTCCGGGCATGATCGATGGTTTGCCCGTTGATCGTCACCGAACTGTCGGTGCCGATCCGGGACGCCCGCGTACCGGTCACGGCATTTCCGTAATGGTCGACGTACGTCACTTCCGCAAGATCATCGGGCCAGTCGTGGTGACGTTGTTCATCGGCGGTCAAAATCCGGGCCGCCGGCATGACTCCACGGGCCAAGCCGGCCGCAACGGGCGCAAACAGATCGCGGCCATGAAAACTGGCCGACAGGTGCTCGGGCCGCCACTCGATGATCCACTGCCTGGACGGTGCGGCCCGTCGCCGCACGATTTCAAACAATCCATTGCCCGGCCCGACGAACCACCGTCCGTCCGCCCGAACGATCAACGGATCGCGCGTGCCGCCGACACCGGGATCGACGACGCACAAGAAAACACTCCCTTTGGGGAAACATGCGGCATAGGCCGGCAACAGATAAGCCGACGCCTTGGGGTCGAAAGCGGGCGCATCGTGCAACAGGTCGATGACCGGAACCTCGGGCGCACGCTTGACAATGGCGGCCTTCATTTGACCGACATAAGGCCCGTTCCAGCCGAAATCGGTAAAAAGCACGATCAAGACGCACCTTCCGGTCAGTTGATCGGGAGCGCCGTTCTCCGGCGGAGATTTCAGCCCCGGCTGAGACGGCGGGAGATTTCCGAAGCCAGCGCCAGAACTTCCGCGGACGCGGAACTCGACGGCTCCGATTCCGTCACGCCGCGGCCCTCCATGAGGCTGGAGGCAAATGCCAGGCGATTCCCCAGGGATACCCTGGCGACCGGCAGCTTTTTCTGCCGGATGGCATCGCGGACGGCGGCCGGCGTGTTGCCCCGCGGCGGCACCCGGTTAAGCACCAGCATGGCCGCCACCTTCTGTTTCTCCGCCAGCTCCAGGGTCGGTTTCGTCGCCCAGAGATCCATCGGACTCAACTGAACGGGCGTCACGACCAGGTCGGCCTTGGCGATGGCCACCTGCGCCTCGGTCCGGGTGTGCGGCGGACTGTCGATGATGACGATATCGTGGTCCGGCTTCAGCCGTGCCAGCAACAGGGCCGTGCGGCCGGCGGACGCGCTGTGCAAAACGATGTTGTCGGCTTCGTCGCCGTACATCTCGCGCCGCAGCCAAAACCAGGCACTGAGGCTTTCCTGCGGGTCGAGGTCGATCAGAGCGACCTTGCGCCCCCGGCCCGCCCAGGCAACAGCCAGTTGGGCGGCCACCGTCGTCTTACCGGTTCCGCCTTTCTGTTGCGCGATTGTCAGTACTTTAGCCGCCATGGACCACACCCCCGGCTGGGAAAACCAGATGCATATCTATCACGCCGAGGAAGGCGGGAAAAGCGACGGTCTTACGAATCCGGTTTCGCTGCGACGATAAACAGCCGCCGGAACGGAAACAAAGTGACGCCGTCATCCCGGCGTGGATAAGCGGCGCGAACCTTGGCGGCATAGGCTGCTTCGAAAACGGACCGGTCCGGTTCGTCCAGGGCATCCAGCAAAGGCCGCAACCAGGTGCCCTTGGTCCATTCCTTGACCGGATCGTCTCCCTCCAGAACCTGGACGTATTCGGTTTCCCAAATCACCGGGTCCGCGCCTGCAGCGGTGAGGACATCGTAGTAATAGTCCGGTTCCGCCACGGGCGCCGGCCGCAGCAAGGGCTCCAGAATGTCCCGCCAAGGCCCTTCCCGGGCGGCGTCGGCCATCGCGGTGTGGGACGGAGCGGAAAAATTGCGCGGCATCTGAACGGCCAGGACACCGCCGGGCGCTACGCTATCCATCAATGCGGTGAACAGCGCGCGGTGGTCGGACAACCAATGCAAGGCGGCATTGGAATAGATGATATCCGCGGGTTGATCCGGCCGCCAATCGGCCAGATCGGACAACCGCCAGCCGATGTCGGGGTGTTCGGAGCGGGCCTTCTCGAACATTTCGGGAGAGGAATCGACGCCGGTCACGGCGGCATCCGGCCAGCGGTCCTGTAAAATGCGGGTCACGTTGCCGGCGCCCGCGCCGAGATCGAACACCGTTTGCGGCGCTTCCAAGGGAATTTGCGCCAGCAAGTCCAACGCCGGACGCAAACGCAACCCGGCGAATTTCAGATATTGATTGGGATCCCATGCCATGGGCATGGTTTTAGAGTATTCCGGTCAATGACGGAATCCCCGGATCAACGGAAACTGGCAAATGGAATCGCGGTCAGATGTCGGTTTCGTCGGACACGTTTTGGGGCGGCCGTTTCTGCGGCACCCGCCATTCGGGCTCATGGTCCCGCGGCTCGTCGTCGCCGCGCCGGCGGCGCAGGCGCTCGCGGTTTGCGTCGGCCTGTTGCTGCATCGTCTTGTAAGACGGGGTGGCCAGCTCTTTCGGTTGGTTCGTCCGGCCGTGTTTCGAGACTTTGTAAGGATCCGGCTTTTCGTGGCAATCGACGCCGCCGAGCGTCTTGTAGCAATAGACCTGCGGGCCGGGATCGACGAACGCCTGTTCTTCACAATAGTCGCCACCACGGACGAAGCGGTAGCTGTTGCAGTCCCGCTCCAGGATATCGGAGACCTTCTGGTCGACGGTCGCGACGGCAACCTGGTTGACCACGGACGCCGCCAGCTGCGCACAGCCGCCGGTTATCAGCAGAATGCCCAGTATTCCAACGATTTTCATGGCGCGCGTCATTCGACTTACCTTCCACAGCGGCCCGATCAAGGGCTCGCGGACAGGCTATTGCACCACAACGGCGTAAAGGGACCCTTAATACTTCGCACCAATTTGTAGAAAATTACCGCGACAACACCCGGCCTATGCGGGCAAAATCACGCGGAAAACAGTGCCTTCGGGGCCGGTGGAGCGGACGTCCACGGTTCCGCCGTGGGCCGAGATCAAATCCTTGACGATCACCAGTCCGAGCCCGGTCCCGCCCGCCCGCGCGCTGCCGGTGAAGGGTTCGAAGAGATGCTGTTTGGCGGCTTCCGGCAGGCCGGGACCATTGTCGATGACGTCAATAGCCAGTCCCTCCTCGCACGGTTCGCAGACCACCCGGATGAGAACCTCCGGACCGGCGGCCTGCACGGCATTGCGACCCAGGTTGAGGAACACCCGGAAGAGCTGGTCGTGATCGGCAAAGACCTCGACATCGTCCGCGATGTCGTTCGTCCAGGTCGTATGGTCGTCGCCGGTACCGCCGACGGCAAGCGCGACCTCGTCGATCAACGGCCGCAATGCGAAACGGGTCTTTTCCGGCGCCGGCTCGTCGGCCCGGCCGAACTTCAAGGTCCGGGCGCACAGGCTGGTGGCCCGGTCGATGCTCGACAACAGCCTGGGCGTAATCCGGCGCACCTCGGGGTCGGCGCTATCGACGAACCGGTCCGACACCAGTTGCGCCACCGCCAGAATATTGCGCAGGTCGTGGTTGATCTTGGAAACCGCCGTACCGAGTGCCGCCAGATGCGTCTTCTGCCGGAGTGAATCACGCAGCGCGCTCTGCATGACCGCCAGTTCCCGTTGGGCCTGGCCGATTTCGTCCTGGCGATCGGAGGGTTGTACGATGCGCGAGGCGTCTTCCGGACGCTGACGGAAACGCATCATGCTTTCCGTCAGCCGGGCCATGGGCCGGACCATCAGCCACGACAGGCTGAGATACACCAGCCCGGCGGTAAACAGGGAGATGATGATCGACAAGGTCAGGATACGCCACGAGAAGTCGAACATGGCTTCACGCAACGGCGCTTCGGGCAAGATGACTTCCACCGTCGTCGACGTCGCGCCGGAAACCTCGCCGATGATACGCATCAAACGGTCGTCGGGCTGAACCAGCGCATCGAACGTGTGCATGAGCAATTCCATGGGCATGGGATCGCGCATGTCGAACGTCACGTCGATCCGGGCCGGCATGTCGTCGCTGAGCATGAGGAAGCGGCTGGCCGGCCGTTTCAGAATGATCGCCCGCGCCCCCACCCGGAACAGCATCTCCCGCTCCAGCTCGTCGTTGACCTCGTTGTTGGGCGCCGCCAGCATGGCCAGTGTCGCTAGGTGGGCCTGGGCCAGGCGTTCGTCGAGATAGGACTGCCGAAAGCGCGCAATGGACGGCACATAGATGAGTACCTCGCTCAACATGACAAACGCGACCGTCAAGACCAACAGTCGCGTCGACAAGCTTCGGCGCAGGGGAAACAGGTTTCCGTTCGTGCCCTCCATGAGGGCATAATCTACACGCATTTCGCCGTAGGCAACATAGCGCGGCAAGGTTCCGGGAACCGATTTCTGGAGACTATTGTTTGACGACCAAACGATAGTTGGGTGTGGGATTCAGCGGGCAGGAAAAGACGTATTCGCCTTCCTCCAGCCGCACCGTATAGTCACGCGAACCGCCCGTGGCGATACCACCGCCCATGACGCTCGGCTTGAACGGCACCAGCACTTCGCTGGCCGAGCGCAGATAAAACCCGATGTCGTAGGGCACGTTGCTGTTGGTAACGCGAAACACGTAAGCCCCCGGCTTCAACCGCATCACATCGGAGGCCGCCAGCCTGCGTTTGGACGTCCGGGTATTGATGTCGATGCAGTCGGTGGCGTTGGCCGGCCGGAAACCGTGATTCTCCCCTTCGGGTTCGATGAACTGGCACCCCGCCTGGGTGAGGCGGATAACCGTTGCTTCGTCCGGCAATGCGGGCCCGGCCAGCACGGAAACGGTCACGCCAAAACACAAAACAGCGATATGCAGCAAGCGCTTTGTCATGAGGTGTTCCGTTACCGGCCGGTCCGTCACACCGACGTTACGACTTTTTCGCGGCGCAGGGGTTTTTCGCCGCGCACGGATTGCAGGGATTGCACTTCTTCTTTACGGCGCAGGGGTTTTTGGCTGCGCACGGGTTGCAGCCGGCTTTTGCGGCGCACGGATTTTTCGCCGCACACGGGTTACAGGCCTTGGCGGGCGCACAACTGGCAACCGCGCCCGGTACGGCGACGGCACTGGCCATGACGGCGACGGCGGCGGCGGTGAGAACTTCCTTGAACATCGAGAATACCTCCTTGCTGACTGAGATTATGGGTCGGCAGCGCGGACATATTCCAGAACGGGCCACCCCCTTACTGCCAGTCACAAAGTGCGGCTGCGTGCTCCGATCGTCCAATCAAGCCAATTCACAGGACTGTGATGGATTGGCGAGCACGAATCAACCGAAGCGCGATAAAAAACGCACCAGTTTGCGGGTCCGATTGCTGAACAGCTTGGGCACGAAATAGCTGCCGGCGGCACGTTTGCCGATTTCACTCAGCGTCGGGTACGGCGCCACGACATCCGCCACGGCACCGACCTTCAGGCCGCGTCGCACGGCCAATACCCACGGCAGGATGAGTTCACCGGCATGGGCGCCGGCGATGCCGGCACCCAGCACCTTGCCCTTCCGGTTGACCAGCACCTTGATCAAGCCGTCGGTCTTGCGCTCCGCCCGTGCCCGGTCGTTTTCGGCGTACGGCGAACGCAGGACATTGAACGCTCCCAGTTCGCGGGCCTGATCCTCGGACAGGCCGACATAGGCCAGTTCCGGGTCGGTATAGGTCACCCAGGGTATGGCGGCGTGGTCCGCCTTGGCCGGCAGTCTGAACAGGGCGTTGCGGATGACGATGCCGGCGTGGTAGCCGGCGACATGGGTAAACTGGGGTCCGCCCGCCACATCGCCGATGGCAAACACTTTCCTGTTCGATGTCCGCATCCGTTTGTCGACGGTGATGCCTTGCGGCGTGTAGTCGATGCCGGCCCGTTCCAACCCCAGGTCCTGAACATTGGCCCGGCGTCCGGCGGCGACCAGCAGGTGCGAGCCGGTGAGCTGCCGTTGGCCGTCTTCCGTTTCCAGGGTCAGGGCAATACCCTCGGAGGCGGGCTCGGCCGCGACCACCTTGACGCCTTCCATCAACGCAACGCCCTCCCGGCGCAACCGGCCGGCGACGACGTCAGCCAGTTCGCGGTCGTCGCGGGGCAGAACCGTCGCCATTTCCAAAACCGTCACGCGGGACCCCAACCGGCGGTGCGCCTGTGCCATCTCCAGCCCGATCGGACCGCCGCCCAGGATGAGCAGATGATCGGGCCTGACCCGGTTTTCGAAGACCGTTTCATTGGTCATGTACGGAATCCCGTCCAAACCCGGGATGGGCGGCACCAGGGGAGACGACCCGGTGGCGACGACAATGCGGCGCGCCCGGACCACCACGTCGCCGACGGACACGCGGTCGGGCCCGGTGAAAACGGCACGGCCCTTGATGACACGCACGCCCAAGCCTTCGAACCGCTCCACCGAATCATGCGGTGCAATGGAGGCGATGACGCCCTTCACGTGGTCGTTGACGAGGCCGAAATCGACCTCGACGCCACCGCCGATGATGCCGAACGGGCCGGCCTCGCGGCCGGATTGGGCGGCGTGCGCCGCCGCCAGCATGGCTTTGGACGGAACGCATCCGGTGTTGAGACAATCGCCCCCCATCTTGTCCGCTTCGACCAGGACGACGGACGCCCCCATTTGACTGGCCCCGGCCGCCACCGAAAGCCCGCCCGATCCGGCACCGATGACGCAGATATCGGTCGTGATGGTTTCCGCCATGCCCCTCCCCCTGGTTGCGCCGTCAGGCCGTGCGACGCGCCTTGAGTTTCTTATGCACCACAGGCAGGGCGGCCAGCACGATCAAACCGACGATAGGCAGGATAATACTCGGCTGCAGCAGGAATGCGCCCAGATTTGGTGCCTCGCACGTCCGTTCGGGCCGTAAATCGCATTCGGCGAAAATCGATCCCAAGCCGTTGCCGACCAATGCATAGACGAATGTCCCGGGGATGATGCCGAAGAACGTTCCGATGACAAAGGCCCGCAGCGATACGCCGAGAAACGCCGGTGCCAGATTGACCAGCCAGAACGGAAACACCGGAATGAGGCGCAGGATCAACATGTAACTGAGTTCGTTTTCGCGAAAACCTTCTTCGAGCTTGCGGATGGTACCGCCGGCTTTGGCCCGTAGAAGTTCGGCAAAGGCCGTCTTGGCGGCAAGGAACAGGGCGGTTGCCCCCAAGGTACCGCCGGCGATGATGTACAGCGTGGTGACGGCGGTGCCGACGATGCTGGGCGCCGACGCACCGAAGGTGTCGACCAGGCCGTCCCTGGTGGCCGCAGGCAGGATGTCCGCCAGGGCCGTGCCAAAGAGAAAGCCGGCGCCAATGGTCAGCAGGGATGCAACGGGCAGCGAAAACGCCGTAACCACCGCATAGGAACCGATGAACGCCAGGGCCGCGACACCGCCGTTACCGCCGATCCAGTCGATCAGGGCGGAACGGTGCTTGTGCAAGGCGTCGAAGGAGATGTAGCTGGGTCCGTCGAGTGCGAAAAAAAGACCGAGACCTGCAACTAAGGCGAGAACCGGTATCAACTTCAACACAAGAGATCTGGTGTTGCGGCTGTTTGCAGATGCCATTCTCTTCCGCACCTCCGCTGTCGGTGACCTTGTTTCCGGCCGTTTTGCGACGATCGCTGTCCCTGTTATCGGATTTGCACTACAAAATACGGGTTCCGGTTATGCCTAACATACGCCATATGGTGGTGTTGGCCGCGGCGATTGTAGGGTGTCTCACCCAAACGTGAAACCGCGGCGGCCACGCGGCCATCAAATCCGCCGCCTGATTGCGCAAAAGCGCAGAGGTGAATTGACTTCGGGGCCACGAGTCCGTATACACCGGGCCTTGTTTTTTCCTGCCCGACGAACGGGCAGCTCCATGGAGCGTTACCAGTGAAACGGACTTATCAACCGAGCGTCCTCGTGCGCAAGCGTCGGCACGGGTTCCGCGCCCGCCGTGCGACCGTCGGTGGCCGCAAAGTACTCGCCCGCCGCCGCGCCAAGGGCCGCAAACGCCTTTCCGCCTGATTGCCATGACGCCCGCCGTCGGCCGCCTCACACGCCGGTCCGAATTTCTCCGGATCGCGCGGGCGCGTCGTAAGTGGGCGGCGCCGGGCCTGATTCTCCAAACCGACCGGTTCCACGCGTCATCCGCGCACGATGCCGATGATCGCCGTGTCGGCTTTACGGTCACCAAGAAGGTCGGCAACGCCGTGATCCGTAATCGGGTCAAGCGGCGTTTGCGTGCGGTTGCGCGCGAGATTTTGCCGCACCGCGCACGCGGCGGCTTCGACTTCGTTCTGATCGGCCGCAAAGGGACACTGATTCGGCCGTTTGAGGCCTTGAAGTCGGACCTGGTACAGGCTCTCGACCGGACCGGCACTTTGGAACGTATCGCAGACACCCGTAACGGCAACCACAGCGGCAGCACGTCATAACCATGTCTCCTCTGGCACATATGCTCCGCTGGCTGGTTCGCGGCTATCAATTGCTGATATCGCCTTACTTGGGCGCCAACTGCCGGTACGCGCCGACCTGTTCGGCCTATGCGATGGAGGCCTTGGCAAACCACGGCGCCATCAAAGGGGGCTGGCTGGCGGCCCGGCGCATTTCCCGCTGCCATCCCTGGGGCGGTTCCGGTTACGACCCGGTGCCCGGCCCGGCGCAGTCTTCCGACCACAATCACTGCTGCGGCGGACCCGCCGGCGGCGCCAACAGTTAAGTCATCGAACGTCATGGACCAAAAAAATCTGATCCTCGCGATAGCCATTTCCGCCGCCATTCTGTTCGGTTACAGCTTCTTCATCGAGCGGCCGCGCATCGAGGAGGCCCAGCGGCAGGCCGCCCTGCAAGAACAGGCCGCACCGGCGCCGGGCCAGGCGGTGCCCGGCCAGACAGTGCCGACGCCGGTACCGGCGCCATCGACGGATGGATCCGCACTACCGGTTCCGGGCGGAATACCCAGCAGCCAGGAATTTGCCGCCGCCACCCGTGAAGCCGCCTTGAAGCAGTCCCAGCGGATCAGGATCGACAGCAAACGCCTGCATGGCTCCATCGCCCTCACCGGCGGCCGTATCGACGACCTGACGCTGGCGGATTATCGCCAGACCACGGACGAAGGCAGCCCCGAGATCGTCGTCCTGTCGCCGACCGGCTCACCCAACCCCTACTACGCGGAATTCGGCTGGACCGTCGCGCCCGGGACCACCGTGGCCGTGCCCAACGCCAAGACGGTATGGACGGCGGACAGCAACGTTCTCTCTCCCACCAAACCCGTCACGCTGACCTGGAACAACGGTGCCGGCCTGACGTTCGCCCGCACGTACACGCTCGACGAAAACTACATGATCACGGTGACCCAGCGGGTGCAGAACCAAGGCGATGCGAACGTCACCTTGTATCCCTACGCGTTGATCTCCCGTCACGGTACGCCGGAAACGACCGGGTTCTTCATTCTGCACGAGGGCGCACTCGGGGTCTTCAACGAAACCCTGACCGAACACGACTACGATGACATGGCCGAGAACCGTACGGTGACGGAGAAAAGTACCGGCGGCTGGATCGGCATCACCGACAAGTACTGGCTGACGGCGCTGATTCCCGATCAATCCCAGACTTTCACCGGCACCTTCCGCCACATCGCCAAGAACGGCGACAAATACCAGACCGACTATCTGCTCGAACCGATCACCATCGCCGCCGGCGGATCGACCGAAGTGGAAAACCGGCTGTTCTCCGGTGCCAAGGAAGTCAATCTGATCGAGACCTATGGCGAGCAACTGGGCATCAAGCGCTTCGACCTGGCGATTGACTGGGGCTGGCTCAACTTCCTGACCCGCCCGCTCTTCCTGGCCATCGACTTCAGCTACAACTGGCTCGGCAATTTCGGCCTCGCCATCCTGTTCGTCACCGTCATCATCAAGGTCATCTTCCTGCCGCTGGCGCATAAATCCTACGTCTCCATGAGCAAGATGAAGAAGCTGCAGCCGGAGATGGTCAAGCTGCGCGAGCGCTTCGGCGAGGACAAGCAGAAGCTGAACCAGGAAATGATGGCGCTGTACAAGCGCGAGAAGGCCAATCCGGCGTCCGGCTGCCTGCCCATCCTGCTGCAGATCCCGGTGTTCTTCGCGCTCTACAAGGTGCTGTTCATCACCATCGAAATGCGCCACGCGCCGTTTTACGGCTGGATCCACGACCTGTCGGCGCCCGACCCGACATCGCTGTTCAACCTGTTCGGCCTGATCCCCTGGTCGCCGCCGGAACTGATCCCGGCAATCGGTGTCTGGCCGCTGCTGATGGGCATCAGCATGTACCTGCAGCAGAAACTGAACCCGCAGCCGACGGATCCGATCCAGGCCAAGATCTTCCTGTTCATGCCGTTGTTCTTCACCTTCCTGCTGGCCAGCTTCCCGGCCGGGCTGGTGATCTACTGGACCTGGAACAATCTGCTGTCCATGGCCCAGCAGTGGCTGATCATGAAGAAGATGGGCGTCAAGGTCGGAGGGTGACCCCTCCGCGTCCGGCATGACGGAGCCTCACTCCGGCGATACCAGCGACACCGACGCCGAATGGCTGGAATACGGCCGCTGGCTGTTCGCCCAAGCCTGCGAATTCAAGATCGGCGCCGTACAGATGGGCCAGATTCCGCCGAGCGACGTGACGGAAATCGCCTTCGCCGGCCGCTCGAACGTCGGCAAATCCAGCCTGATCAACGCCCTGACCGGCCGCAACACCCTGGCCCGCACGTCCCACACGCCCGGCCGCACCCAGCAGATCAACTTCTTTCTGCTGGGCGAGAGACTCAGCCTGGTGGACCTGCCGGGATACGGTTACGCCAAGGCCAGCAAGACCAAGGTCGCCGCCTGGAACCGGCTGATCCGGGACTATCTGCGCGGCCGGCCGAACCTGCGGCGGGTGTGCGTGCTGATCGATTGCCGCCACGGCCTCAAACCCAGCGACCACGACGTGATGACCATGCTCGACGACGCGGCCGTCTCCTACCAGGTGGTATTGACCAAGACCGACAAGATCAAACCCGACGCCCTGGCCAAGACAATGGCGAAACTGCAGGACGAGCTGGTCAAGCACGTGGCCTGTCATCCCGAGGTCATGCTGACGAGTTCGCACAAAAAGGCCGGTGTCGAGCACATGCGGGCGGCCCTGGCGGAGCTGACCGGCGAGGGTCCGGCGCGCCAGTAACGCGGCCGGCCATGCGCCGCGCATGGGCATTGGTCACGGCTCCACATTGGGTTATAACCCGCACACCATGAGCAAATCGAAAACCAACCCGACCAACCTGGACGCCGAACAGTGGCTGGACAAGGCGCGGACCTTGTCGGAAGCCCTGCCGTACATGCGCGAGTTTTCCGGCGAAACGTTCGTCATCAAGTATGGCGGCCATGCCATGGGCGACGATTCGCTGGCGGAAAAATTCGCGCGCGACGTGGTGCTGCTCAAACAGGTGGGTATCAATCCCATCGTGGTGCACGGCGGCGGACCGCAAATCGGCGCCATGCTGGACCGCCTGAAAATCGAAAGTTCCTTCGTCGATGGTCTGCGCGTGACCGACAAGGCGACCGTCGACATCGTCGAGATGGTGCTGTCCGGGTCGATCAACAAGCAGGTGGTGACCGAAATCAACAAGGCCGGCGGCACGGCCGTGGGCATCTCCGGCAAGGACGGCAGCATGGTCATCGCCCGACGCCTGCAAAAAGCCAAGCGGGACCCCGACTCCAATCTGGAGAAGTTCATCGACCTGGGTTACGTCGGCGAACCGCACGAAGTGAACACGGACCTGCTCGATACCTTCGAGGAATCGTCGGTCATCCCGGTCATCGCGCCCCTGGCCGTGGGCGGTGACGGCGAGACCCTCAACATCAACGCCGACACCATGGCCGGCGCCGTCGCCGCCGCCATCGGCGCCAACAAGCTGATCATCCTGACCGACATCGCCGGCGTCATGGACGGCGACGGTAATCTGGTGCCCGAGCTCGACCTGGACAGGGCGCACGCGTTGATCGACGACGGCACCATTCACGGCGGCATGATCCCCAAGGTGGAAACCTGCATCACCGCGGTGGAAAACACCGTCCGCGCGGCCACCTTATTGGATGGCCGCATCCCGCATGTCTTGCTGCTCGAAATTTTCACCGAGCACGGCGTGGGCACCATGATCACCCACGGCTGACCGGCCGTCTGTCCGCCGTCAGGCGGCGAACATCTCCAACTGCCGTTTCATTTCCGGCTCACTGAGCGGATAATCGAAGCCGTTGCGGGCGTTCAGCACGTCGGGCGGCGGCACCTTGGCGATTTTCAACTGCAACTGGATGGCCGTGCGCATGCTCAAGCCGGCCTTCCACGCCAGGGACGTTACGGGGCGGGGACTGCGGGTGCCGATCAGTTTCTTGACCGCCTCAACCGACATACCCGCCAACAGGGTCAGCGCCTGGATGACGAATTCCTTTTGCCCCAAACCGATGGCGTTGATAACGGCTTCGTCGTCCAGCTCGCCTTTTTCCTGCAGCGACTTGGCCTGGTCCGCCGGGCTTTCACCATCGACCATTTCTTCCGATTCGATGCGCTTGCGCATATTGCGGTTCAGTTTGCGCACGGTCTCTTCGTCGATGTCGTGGCGCTGCACCAGGGTGTCGACCAAGGACAGCGCGACGAAACCAGCGATGCGGCGGACGGCGCGGATGGACAGATCGGGCCGGAACACCAACGGCCTGTGCCATTCGTTGATGTCTGAGGCGTTGTCGATGATGGTGTCCAGCGTGTCTTCCCGGATTTGCGCGGACGGATTGGTCAATAACGACGCCACTGCGGGCACGTCCAGGGTGGCGACGATGGCGTCCGACACATCACCACTCACGGTGTTACGGTTGGCGATGGCCTTCAGGGCGTTTTTCGCCGCGCCGCCGGCAATGATCTCCAGCAGGTCCTGGTCGCTCAGCAACGGTGAATACTCCAGTACGGGAACCGACACGATATCTTCGATATCGCGCGCCAGCATCTGCACGATGTGGCGCGGTACCGATTCGCTGTGCTTCAGTTCTTCCGCCAGGATTTGCCGCACGCGGGGTAACTGATCCTGTGCCAGGACCTCCAGAATCTCCAGCGCCATCTCGCGCAGACGGCCTTGCTGGTCCTCCGGCAAATCCGGCAGAAGTCGGGCAATCTTACGCGCCAGGTCGCAACGAATTTCGTCGAAATTATCCGTCGCCAGCAAGAGGTCGGCCTGAATAGGCGCGGCCGAATTGTTCGCCACCTGCAGGCGCACTTCCGGCTCGGCGTCCTCGGCCAGATAATACAAAACCTCCGGCCGCAGGTCGGACCGCGCCGCCAGTTCGCGCCGTATGTCGGGATCGTCATGACGCGCCAGCTCCCGGGATTCCTCGTAGGTCAGAGGTTCTCCCTGGCGGGCCTGCTTCGATTTATCCTTGTTGAGAAATATCTTCAGCATTCGTCGACGCCCCTTTCCTCAGCGCACGGCAAATCTGTTGTTAACGCAGGTGACGGCGCCAATGCCCATCGCATTTTGCCCAGGCGCTTGGCCTGATACATCGCCTGGTCGGCGCGGTTGATGAACTGCTCAAACGTTTCCGGCTCCGCCGGGTTCGTTACGGCAATGCCAATGGATACACCGACAAACGGGCCGTCCGAATACTGGTCATGCCAAAACCGTTTCAAATTATCGATGACATGCTCAGCCTTGATGACCGCACCTTCCTGGTCGGTTTCGTCCAGCCACAACGCGAATTCGTCTCCGCCCAAACGGGCCGCACGGTCACCCAACCGGCTATCGTCCTGCAGCGACTCGGCGAACCTGGTCAGGAGTTCATCGCCAACATGGTGGCCCAGCTGGTCGTTGACCTGTTTGAAATTGTCGAGATCCAGATACAGCAGACCACAGACACGGTCGTGCCGATTGGCCTGAGCCATTCTACGATGCACGATTGGCTCGAACGCCCGCCGGTTCAAAAGCCCGGTCAGTTCATCCGTACGGGACAGCCGTTCCAGTTCCTCGCGGTGACCGATCTGCGTCAGGGCTATGCCCAACTGCCGGGCGACGCCTTCCAACAGCGCCCGGTCGGTCGAAGACCAAGGTTCATCGCCTTCCTTGCGTACCAGGCAAATCGCCCCGTTCAGCTTCTCGCCGACCCGGCAGGGCCCGACGAGAATGGACTTGTCACCGTGGCACAGCTCGATGGCTTCGCCGCCTTGGTTCGCGTTCCAGCCGCGAAGCAGGGATTCCACATGCACGTCCGACTTCGCGGAGTCATCTTCATTGTCGTTTGCACACCAATGCGCGGCACGAACCATGTCTCCGTCGTGGACAACACGTTTGATCCAGCAATAGTCCGCCTTGAGCGTGGTGCCCGAGCGTCGGGCGGCAGTGTTCAGCATCTCCGCAGAGTCGCCCTCGACACGGATGGCATCGACGATTTCGGCAATCACGTGCTCCCGCTCATAAGCCTGGGCCAACGCTGTCTCGTATTGGCGGGCTTCCGTCATGTCCCGGCATACGCCCCGGCTGCCGATCCATTCGTTGTCGCGAAACACGGGCACGGCCGCGACTTCGAGACAGGCATCGCGCCCTTGTGCGTCGATTACCCAGATCTCGGCGTTATCGATCCGTTGCCGGGTCGAAAATGCCGCCGACTGCGTGCGGCTCACCGTCAACGTGTCGACAGGATCCCGCCCGGCCAACTCACCGGCGGAAAATCCGAGAACACCGTTCGGCGATACATAGGTGAACAATCCGTCCTGGTCGGTCTCCCAGGCGAAATCGGCTGAACATTCGACCAGGTCACGGAACAGTTGCCGCGACGCCACCAAGGCGCTGGACAGTTTGTGTTCATGACTGACGTCATGCGCCAAAACGACCGCCCGGGACAGGGACAGGGGATGTGATGCCGCATTCGCGGAGTCATTGGACGCAAGCGGCAGTATGGTCATATCGACCACCAGAACTTCGCCACCGTTATCCAGACTCAATTTTTGTTGCGAAGCCCGGCCCTGCGTTATGCACTGAACGATTAATTGCTTGAACGCTTCACCTTCCGGGTCGGCCAATACATCGGCGAGCATCGCACCCGACTCATTGGATGCGAGGCAAACACCGTGGCCATCCGTCACGGCGGCCGGTCCGGGAAAGGTGCTGATCAATGCGGTCATGTCGAGAGGCGCCAAAGCGGCAGACACCGGCAAATCGCGATGCTCGGACGGCGTTTCGATCGACTTTCGGATTGTGGCAGCGGGTTCCGGCACCGATGGGTCCTTCAGCAAACTTGATACGCTTAGCTGGGCGCGGCCAATGTACGAAACAGTGTTTAAAGGGGACTTAACCTGACGGCTTTCCGGACGTATCAATTACCGGGAAAAAGGGCCGTTTCATGCGCGTTTTTTCCGCACCTCCACCGATGCGGGGACCGCGGCGATACCGGCGTTGGGCCGGCCCAGCAGATATCCCTGGCCGAACGGAACGCCGAGAGCCTGCAGATACTGGACGGTTTTCTCGTCTTCGATCATTTCGGCGATGGTATCGACCTTCAATTCCCGGCAAAGCCCGACGATGGCTTTGAGGAAGCTCTGGTCCTCGCCGTTCTTCAACACGTCCTTGATATAGGATCCGTCGATCTTGACGAAATCCACATCAAGGGAGCGCAAATACTGAAACGCCGCGGCGCCGGCGCCGAAATCGTCAAGGCACACCCTGAACCCGCGTTCCCGGACCCAGCCGAGGAATTTGTTGGTGGCGGACAAATCGTCGATCTTCGAGGATTCGGTGACTTCGAATAGCAAATTGTCGGCAACCGTGGGGTGCGCTTTCAACATCGTCTCGAGGCGGTCGCGGAATGATGACGTTTCCAGGGATTGACCGGAAATATTGACGCCGATTCGCAGCAGCTCGCCGTTGACCTTGCCCTGCAGGATCTTGGCAACCACCCGGCGGCACATGGCATAGTCGAATTCCGCGATCAGGCCGGCGTTTTCGGCAAACAGGATCTGCTCGAACGTCGACCCTTCCTTCTGACCACGGAACCGGGCCAGCGCCTCGTAGTGATGGACGCGGCGCGTTTCCAGTTCGACGATCGGTTGGAAAACCTCGTCGAACTCGTCACGGGCGATGATTCCGCGCATGGCCGAAATCCGGCGCACGATGTTGGGAAAGTCCGTTTTCGCGCTGTTGGCCAGGTCATCGAAGCTCAGGTCATCGGATTGCTCGGAGAACTTGTTGATGGCGTAGAGCAGCGCCCGCATGTTTTCCGTATGATTGGACTTGTCGGCCGTCAGCTCCATGGTCGTCGAGTTCACCTCGACACCCGCTCCCACCGGATCGCTGAGGATCGCTTCGCCGGAAATGACTTTCTTGAGCTGGTCCAGGTCGCCGTCGGGCTCATGCAACACGCCGAACCGTTCGTCGGTCAATTTGGACGCGGAACTGCCATCGAATGAAAATTCCTCCAGCTCGACCGCGATCCGCTTGAGCAGCTTGACCGCCATGCCGGCGTCCAGACGCCGCTGCAGATCCTCGATACCTTTGAGTTCCAGGAAACTGAGACTGAGCGGCCCATCCGATTCATAGCCCTTGTTGAGCGCGGACACCGCGCTTATGCCCAAGGCATCCTTGTCCGGCAGACCCATGACGGCGGTGCTGTCCAGGCCGAGGGTCTCGACCAATCCGGCTTCCGGCTCGGGATAGCGAACCGTCAGAAACGTGTTGGGTGAATGGGGCAACCGGCCGGCACACAAAACCACATCCATGGATTCACCTTCGGAACCGAGAATACCGATGGTCAAGGGACCGAAGCGTTGCCGATCAGCCAGTCCGGCGATGGCGTTCTTGACCCGCTGGCGAAACTTCGGATGCACGAAGGACAGGAACGCTTGGCCGCCCAACGATGAGACGTCGGATTCCCGGGCGCTGTCGGACAGCGCGCTGATGGCGCCTTCGGCGAAAAC
Organism: Sneathiellales bacterium; assembly: GCA_028277845.1. GTDB lineage: Bacteria > Pseudomonadota > Alphaproteobacteria > JANQFL01 > JANQFL01 > JANQFL01. The sequence continues at coordinate 33,666 of JANQFL010000074.1, read as the reverse complement.
GATCCGGCCTTTCAGGTCGATTTCGATCAGCAGATCGGCCCCGGCGAACGCAAACGCCAGGAACCGGTCACGATCCGACCGCAGCCTGCGATTCTCCGAATGCGTCGATTTATCCGTCGTTTGCAACGTCGTTTTGTCCTGTCGACGGCTATATTGGGCGCCGTTTTCTGCTGGAAACTGCCAAGAATAAAGTATCCGTCAAAGACGCTTAAAATACACTTAAGATAAAAGAATGCCGTCTTACTCTCCAAATACGGGAATAGCGCCAGCGATCTTGCCTTGTCCGGCAATTGACCCCAGATTGTCGGCATGACGAACGGCATCATCGAACGCGAAGACCGGGATATCGTACCCGGCGAAGTGGATGTCTGGGTCTTCGACCTGGACAACACGCTGTATCCCATCGAATGCAATCTGTTTGACCAGGTGGACAAGCGGATCAACGAATATGTGGCGACCCATCTGCGGATCGGCCTGGACGAGGCCCGCATCATTCAAAAGCAGTATTTCAAGGACCATGGCACGACGCTTCGCGGCATGATGACGGTCCACGGCATCGTGCCGGAGGACTATCTTGACTATGTCCACGATATCGACGTCAGCCCCATCCCGCCCAACGCGGCTCTCGACCGGGCGTTGGCCGAGTTGCCGGGGCGGAAAATCATCTTCACGAACGGATCCGTTCAGCACGCCGCCAATGTGACGGAGCGGTTGGGCATTACCCATCATTTCGACGGGGTATTTGACGTCGCGGCGGCGGATTATCTGCCCAAGCCCGACCCGCGGCCTTACGCCAAACTGGTCGAACTGCACGGCATCCGACCGCAATCGGCCGTCATGGTCGAGGATATCGCCCGCAATCTGCGGCCCGCGGCCGCCATGGGCATGACGACGGTCTGGGTGCGCACCGACAGCCATTGGGGCCAGGAGGAATCGGACGGAGACCACGTGCATCACGTCACGGACGACCTGGTCGCCTGGCTGGAGGCTTTAACGGCCGGGGACGGTTGACAGGCCAAGGCCGGCGCGTATTGTCGGGCCGCTCCATCGTTTCCGCCGCAGCGCCGCACCGGGCGTTCATCTAAGTCAAGGGAATCCGTTATGACCTCAGCCGAGCTGCAACCTGTCATCGATAATGCCTGGGAAGAGCGCGACAGCATTTCCCCTTCGACCGGCGGCGAAGTGCGCGAAGCCATCGAGTTGGCCTTGACGGCGCTCGATTCCGGTGAAAGCCGTGTGGCCGAAAAGATCGGCGATGAGTGGGTCGTCAATCAGTGGCTGAAAAAGGCCGTACTGCTGTCGTTCCGCCTCAACGACATGGCGACCATCCCCGGCGGTCCGGGCGGCCAGGTGCACTGGTTCGACAAAGTGCCGTCGAAGTTCGCGGGTTGGGATGAGAGCCGGTTCCGCGACGCCGGCTTCCGAGCCGTGCCCAACTGCGTGGTGCGCCGCTCGGCCTACATCGCGCCCGGTGTCGTATTGATGCCGAGCTTCGTCAACCTGGGCGCCTATGTGGATTCAGGCACCATGGTCGATACGTGGGCCACCGTCGGTTCCTGTGCGCAGATCGGCAAGAACTGCCATATCTCCGGCGGCGCCGGCATCGGCGGCGTGTTGGAGCCGCTGCAGGCCGGGCCGGTCATCATCGAGGACGATTGCTTCATCGGTGCCCGGTCGGAAGTGGCCGAGGGTGTCGTCGTCGAGCAGGGCGCCGTATTGTCCATGGGCGTCTATCTGGGTGCGTCCACCAAGATCGTCGACCGCGCGACCGGCGAGGTCCACTACGGCCGCGTACCCGCCTACTCGGTCGTGGTACCGGGCAGCATGCCGGGCGCCGCCTTGGCCGATGGCACGCCGGGGCCGAGCCTGTATTGCGCCGTCATCGTCAAGAAGGTCGACGCCCAGACCCGGTCGAAGACGTCGATCAACGATCTATTGCGCGACTGATACGGAGACCTTTTCGCCTGTGCCCGAGTCGCATATCGATACGGTCGAACTGGCGCGCGAACTGATCCGCTGTCCGAGCGTCACGCCGGAGGACGCCGGGGCACTGACGGCGCTTGAACGGGCGCTGAGCCAATTCGGATTCCGATGTCATCGCCTGCGCTTCGAGGAAGACGGCACGCCGCCTGTCGACAATCTGTACGCGCGCCTTGGCGATAGCGGCCCCAACTTCTGCTTCGCCGGACACACCGACGTGGTTCCCGTCGGCGACCGCGATGCCTGGAGTGTCGACCCGTTCGCCGCCGATATCCGCGACGGACGGCTTTACGGCCGCGGCGCCAGCGACATGAAAGGGGCCGTTGCCGCCTTCGTGACGGCGGCGGCGCGCGTCACCGACAATGGCCGGAACTTGCCTAACGGCTCCATCAGCCTGCTCATCACCGGCGACGAAGAAGGTCCGGCCATCAACGGCACGGTCAAGGTCCTGGACTGGCTGAAGCAGCGGGACGAAACCATCGACGTGTGCCTGGTCGGCGAACCAACCAACCCCCACGAAGTGGGCGAGATGATCAAGATCGGCCGGCGCGGATCCTTGACCGGCACGTTAACGGTGCGCGGCCAGCAGGGCCACGTTGCCTATCCGCACCTGGCGGACAATCCCATTCCGCACATGGTGCGCTATCTCGAGGCCCTGACGGCGCTCGAGCTGGACCAGGGCAACGGTCACTTTCAGGCATCCAATCTGGAGGTCACAACGGTGGATGTGGGCAACCCGGCGACCAACGTCATACCGGCGCAGGCCCGGGCGGTCTTCAACATCCGCTTCAACACGGAATGGAGCGGCACCACCCTGTCGGAGCGGCTGCGCCAGACACTGGATGGCGTCGGCAATCAATACGACCTGGACATCACGGTCGGCAGCGAGCCGTTCCTCACGCCCCCCGGCCCGTTCAGCGACCTGCTGGCCGGCGCGGTGGAGCGCGTCACGGGGCGCAAACCGGACCTGTCCACCACCGGCGGCACGTCGGACGCCCGCTTCATCAAGGATCACTGCCCGGTGGCCGAGTTCGGCATGATCGGGCAGACCATGCACAAGGTGGACGAACACGTCTCCGTCGCCGAGCTGGAACTGCTCAGCCGGATCTACGAGACCATCCTGAACGGATATTTTGACCGCTGATGCCAAGCCTGAACGAAATTTTCAACTCCCTCTACGGCGCCTGGCGGCTCGCGCTGTTCGACCCGAGCGGCATGCGGCATTTCAACCTGACGATTTCGGGGTTCTGGCGTTCGTTCACCGCCATGTTCCTGGCCCTGGCATTCGTATTGCTGGTCAAGTCCCTGCAGGGCGCACCCGACCCCGGTGACGGCGGCGCGACCGTCGGATTGAATCCGGTTGTCGGCACCATCGCTTTCTTCGTCGATTGGATCGCCTTTCCGCTGGCGATGATCGTGGTCGCGAAGTTTTTCAATCTCAGCGCCAACTACGTGCCCTACATCATCGCCTACAATTGGTCGCAGTTGATCGGCCAGGCGTTCGTCGCGGCCACGAGCGTCGCGATCGGCGCCACGTTCGGGCAGGGCGCCCTTGTTCTCATGATGATCCCCATGGGCGCCGTACTGGTCTATGCCTGGTTCGTTACCAAAACCGCGTTGATGGTGCCGGGCGGAACCGCCTTCGCCATCGTCGTCCTGAGCGTATTGCTGAGCATTCTGATCAACGTGATGGCGCTGAACGTCGGTATGATGGAAGCGCCGGGTCTCCCCCAGTAGCCCCTGACCCTATTGCCTAGTAGTCCACAGCCGTAAGGTACAACCCGTCGGCGGGCGCCGTGGCGCCGCAACGGGTTCTGTCGCACGCCTCCAAGGCCGCCTTCAGGTCGTCCGCGCGCCACTTGCCCTGGCCGACATATTTCAGCGAACCGACCATGGCGCGGACCTGATTGTGGAGGAACGACCGGGCCTCGGCATATATACGGATTTCTTCGCCGGCGCGTTCCACATCCAACCGGTCGAGGGTCTTGACCGGTGACTTGGCCTGGCACTGGCTGGCCCGGAACGTGGTGAAGTCGTGCTTGCCCAGCAAGTGCCGGGCGGCGCGCTGCATGGCCTGTTCGTCCAGCGGCTGGGGCACGCGCCACGCCAACCCCCGGTCGACCGTCAACGGGGCCCGGCGGTTGATGATGCGATAAAGGTACTTGCGGCCTGTCGCCGAGAACCGGGCATGGAAATCCTCGTCCACGGGCCGGCAGTCCAGCACGGCGACGGCAACGTGGTTCAGATGATGGTTCAGGGCGTGCATCACGGTGTCCGACGGCCAATCCTTGGCCAACGTGACATGGGCGACCTGGCCCAGGGCATGCACGCCGGCGTCCGTCCGGCCGGCGCCGTAGACCACGGCGTCCTCGCCGCAGAAGCCCTTCACCGCCTCCTCCAGGGCCGCCTGCACGGACGGCCCGTTGTCCTGCCGCTGCCAGCCGACAAAGGCGCCGCCGTCGTATTCCACGGTGAATCTGAATTTGGCCACGGCGGATCAACCCAATACCGTTCCCGGCGGGAGGGTGTACCCACGCAGGAAATCATCTGCAGCCATTTCCTTCTTGCCGGGCCGCTGCAAGCGCTTGAGCCGCAAGGCACCGTCGCCACAGGCAATGGTCAAACGGTCGTCGAGCGCCGTACCCGGCGTTCCGGATGCCGCGATCAACTCCGCTTCCGTAACCTTGATGCGTTCCTGACCATGGGTAAACCGGCATCCCGGCCACGGCGACATGGCGCGGATCTGACGGTCCAAAACCTCGGCCGGTTTCGTCCAGTCCAGGTCTTCATCGGCGGCGGTCAGTTTTTCGGCGTATGTGACGCCGTCCTCCGGCTGGGGTTCGGCGGACAACTCGCCGGAAACGATGCCGTCAAGCGCGCGCACCATGAGGAACGCCCCCATCTGGGCCAGCTTGTCGTGCAGCGTTCCGGCGGTGGTGTCGGCGGTCAGCGGCAAGGCGCCGGACAGGATCACCGGTCCGGTGTCGAGGCCGGCCTCCATCTGCATGATCGACACACCGCTTTCCCTGTCGCCGGCCATGATCGCCCGCTGGATCGGCGCGGCGCCGCGCCAGCGCGGCAGCAACGACGCATGAACGTTGAAACAGCCCAGCCGCGGCGCGTCGAGCACCGCCTGGGGCAGGATCAAACCGTAGGCGACCACCACAGCGGCATCCGCCTGCAACGAGGCAAACGCCGCCTGTTCGTCGGCGTCGCGCAGGGACACGGGCGTGCGCACGTCAATGCCCTGTTCCTCGGCGAATTGGTGCACGGGCGAGGCGCGCAGCTTCTTGCCCCGCCCCGCCGGCCGCGGCGGTTGCGTGTAGACCGCCACGACGCGGTGGCCATGATCGATCAGGGCGGAGAGACAGGGCACCGAGAAGTCGGGCGTGCCCATGAGTATCAGGTCAAGGGTGGCCATTGCGCCGCGTCGTCACGCGACCTCTTTCTGCTTCTGCTTTTTGGCCTTCAGCAGTTTGCGCAGGATGATGTTGCGCTTCAGGGCCGTCAGGTGATCGACGAACAATATGCCGTCGAGATGGTCGATTTCGTGTTGCACGCACGTGGCCCACAGGCCTTCGGCCTCCAGTTCCTGCTGTTCGCCGTCATAGTCCTGATACGACACCTTGACCGCCGCCGGCCGCACCACCTCGGCGTAGTGTTCGGGCAGGCTGAGGCAGCCTTCCTCGTAACTGGCGTCGTGATCCGACACCCAGGTGATTTCCGGATTGACGAGAAAGAGCGGCGAACGCGGTTCGTCCTCCTTGGCCAGGTCCATGACGATGATGCGCTTGGCGACGCCGACCTGAACGGCGGCCAGGCCGATGCCCGGTGCGGCGTACATGGTTTCCAGCATATCGTCCATCAACGAACGGATTTCGTCGTCCACCGTCTCCACCGGTTTAGAGACGGCCTTCAGCCGCGGATCGGGTGCGGTAATGATCGGCATCAGGGCCATGGTCGTATTCACTGCCGTGTTGTTACGCGTCTTTCGTCGGCGTTTGAACGACCGGAACCCGGCCCGGAGGGCTGCGCTGGCATAATCCGGAATATGAAGGAAAATACCGGGGTCGTCGCCCAATGGGTGCGCGGTCCGACCGTGTCGTGGTAACGTGCCGACACGCTAGAATATAATCACGAAACGCCTGGGATCAAACCATGGAAATAGGGCTGCTCGCCCCCTATATCGCTGCCGCGGTCCTGCTGGTCGCCTGTGTCGGCCTGGTCTTCAAGCTGCAATCCGAGAAAAGCCGGTCGGGGGCGGAAAACGCCCAGTTGAAAGGCGCACTCACGGGACAGGACGCCTTGCGGGCGGATCTGGACGACGCGCGGAACAAGGCCGAGGAAGCGGGCAAGGTCGCTACCGATGCCCTGCGCAAGCAAACCGAGGCGGAAACCAGGCTGGCCAACGCGGAAACCGCCGTCGAGCAGATGAAGGCCGACCGTGACGCCGCCATGACGGACCGCGACGCGGCCCGGACGGCGCAACAAGCCGCCGAGAAGGATGCCGCCCTGGCCCGCCAGGAATTGACGGATATGGAAAAACGCATGGCCGATTGGGAGAAGGCCAAGGCGGAAAGCATCGAAGCGGCCAAGGCGGCGGCGCTGTCCAGCGCCAAGGAACTGTCGGGCAAGCTGATCGAGGATCATAAGCGGGAAAACGAGGAAGCCAAGAAACGCGGCGAAGAGCAGATCCGCAAAACCACCGAAGGCCTGACCCAGCAGTTTGAAAACATCGTCAAGTCGGTGGCATCCCTGCACGACAATGTCGGCGAGGCCCGGGACAAGGTGGACGTGGTCTACCAGGCCCTATCGACCCCGGGCGGCGCCGGCAAGTTCGCCGAGATCGGCCTGGAAAACCTGCTCAAGCAACTGGGTCTGGAACCCGAACGGGATTTCCGCATGCAGCACACGGTGGCCGGAGAAAACGGGCAACGGTCGCTCAGGCCCGACGCGGTGGTGTTTCTGCCCCACGATTCGGTCATGGTCATCGACAGCAAGGCGTCCAAGTTCATTATGGAACTGGCCGAGGCGGAGGAAACCGAGGAACAGGACGCGGCCTATGAGGCGTTGGCCAGGACCATGAACCTGCACCTGCGCGGTCTGGCGGCGCGGGAGTATCACAAGGCCATCGTCGACGCCCACAAGCGGGCGGGCCACAGCGGCGCCCTGCGCCGGGTCATCAACATCATGTACCTGCCCAACGACGGCGCGCTGGAGAAGGTCAACATCGCCGATCCGGGTTTCGCCGCCAAGGCGGTCAAGGCCGACATCATCGTCACGGGCCCGACCGGTTTGACCGGTCTGATGGGCTTCGCCAGCATGGAAATCGGGTTGGCCAAGCAGGACGAAAACCGCGACAGGATCGTCGAAGACACCGGCGCCCTGCTGGAAAGCGTCAACACCTTGCTGGGCCACGCCGAATCGGTCGGCAAGGGCATCCATTCGGCAGCCAGGCATTTCCAGAAGTTGAGCACATCCGTGAACAGCCGCTTGCTGCCCCGCGCACGCCGGCTCGTGGGCCTTGGCGTCAGTCCCGGCGGCAAGAAGCCCCTGCACGGCAAGTTGCAGTCCTACGAAGTGGTGGCGCTGGAATCGGCTGAGATCATCGATGGCGAGGTGGTCGAACTGCCGGACCAGAAACGCCTTCCGGCCAAGCCCGCGGACGATCAGGAAGAACCGGCTGCGTAGGTCGGTTACATCTCCCGCCGCGCCTTGAGGGCGGCGGCCAGGGTGCCGTCGTCGAGATAGTCCAGTTCGCCGCCGACCGGCACGCCGCGGGCCAGGCGGGAGATTTTGACGTTGGCGCCCGACAACCGGTCGGTGATGTAGTGGGCCGTGGTCTGGCCGTCCACCGTGGCGTTGGTCGCCAGAATGATTTCGGTCACGTCGTCGGCGGAGGCCCGCCGGACCAGGCTGTCGATATTCAGGTCTTCGGGACCGACGCCGTCGATGGCGGAGAGGGTGCCGCCGAGCACATGATACCGGCCGGTATACACCGCGCCCCGTTCCAGCGCCCACAAGTCGGCCACTTCCTCGACGACACAGATGGTCGAGCCGTCGCGCCGCACGTCGGTGCACACGCCGCACGGGTCGTGGTCGTCCAGATTGCCGCATTGGGAACACGGGTGCACGGTTTCGGCCGCCCGGTTCAAGGCGTCGGCCAGCGGCCCCAGCAACGTTTCCCGTTTCTTGATCAGATGCAGGGCCGCCCGCCGCGCCGACCGGGGCCCGAGGCCCGGCAGCTTGGCCAGCAACTGCACCAGCCGGTCGATTTCGGATTCAGCCATGGGGTGCGGCCCGTCGCGACGCAGTCGGTCGTGTCGGGCTCAAAACGGCAGGCTCATGCCGGGCGGCAATTGCAGGCCGCCCGTCAGTTCCGACATCTTTTCCTGCACATGCGCCTCGACCTTGGCTTTGGCGTCGTTGTGCGCGGCAACGATCAAATCCTCCAGAACCTCAGCGTCGTTGGGGTCCACCAGGGAAGGATCGATCTTGACACCTTTCATGATGCCCTTGCCGGTCAGCGTCACCTGCACCATGCCGGCGCCCGACACCCCAGTGATTTCGACGTTTTCCAGTTCCGCCTGCATGCCGGCCATCTTCTCCTGCATGGCCTGTGCGGTCTTCATCATCTGGCCAAGGTTCTTCATGGCGCTGCGTACTCCGTTTGGTGTTCCGCCGGATCAGCCGGCGTACGTTCATCTATCGTGATCGCCTGCTTTGCCCAGGTCCCGGACGGTGACGATCTCCGCCCCCGGAAACGTTTCCCGCACCGCGCGCATCATCGGATGGGCCTCGACCTGGGCTAACCGCGAAGCCTTTTCAGCCTCTTCCTGTTCCCGCAGAGTCGGTTCACCGGGCTCGCCGGACACCGTCACGACCCAGCGGTCGCCGGTTCGCTCGCTCAACAGGCGCGACAGGCTTTGCGGCAATGCCGGATCGGCGTGGTCGGTCAAGCGCAACTCGATCCGGCCCGGCGCAAAGGCCACCAGATGGGTTTCGTTGCGTAAATTCGCGGCCAGGATCGGCTCCCGCTGCTCGTGCACGAATTCCACCACCTGGCGGAAATCCGACAACGGCCCGCCCGTTTCGTTTTCGGTGGGCGCCGGGACCGGTTCGTACCGGGGATCGGCCTCGATCGGCGGCGGTTCGGGATAGGGCTGCGCCGCCATGACATCGGCGCCTGCGCCCATGGCCGCCCGAACCGGCGCCCCTCCCGTCCCGGGGTCGTCGGACGGTGGCGGCATCGGCGGTTGTCCGGATACGGCGGCGGAAGCGGATGACGCCGCCGGTGCCGTTGTAGCCGGTGCGGTTTCTGCGGTGGCTGTGCTGGTGTCCGGCGCGTTTTGAAGGCGTTTGACCACGTCGGCCGGAGACGGCAGGTCGCTGACATAGGCCAGCCGGATCAGCGCCATCTCGGCCGCCGACAACGGCATGGGTGCGGCTCGGACTTCGCTCAGCCCCTTCAACAGCATCTGCCACGACCGGGCCAGGGCCGGCATGGCCAGTTTTTCGGACAACGCCTTGCCGCGCCGGCGTTCCTCTTCGGCCACGGTCACATCGTCCAACGCCGACGGAATGATCTTGGCGCGGGACAGCCAATGGGTCAGTTCCAATAAGTCCTGCAAGACGACCACCGGGTCGGCGCCGGAATCGTACTGGTCCTTCAATTCGGCCAGGGCCGCGGCGATGTCGCCTTTCATAACCTGTTCGAACAGGTCGAACACACGAACGCGGTCGGCCAGTCCCAGCATATCGCGCACCTGGGCGGCACCGACGGTGCCGGCGCCGTGGGCGATGGCCTGGTCCAGCAGGGACAACCCGTCGCGGACCGAGCCTTCCGCCGCCCGTACGATAAGCGCCAGGGCTTCATCCTCGATGCTGGCGTTTTCCTTGCCGGCAATGGCCTTGAAATGGCTGACCAGAGTATCCGACTCGATGCGCCGCAGGTCGAAACGCTGGCAGCGCGACAGGACGGTGATCGGCACCTTGCGGATTTCCGTCGTGGCGAAGATGAAGCGCATATGTTCGGGCGGCTCCTCCAACGTCTTCAACAGCGCGTTGAAGGCGTTGCGCGACAGCATGTGCACTTCGTCGATGATGTAGACCTTGTTGCGCGCCGAAACGGGCCGGTAGCGCACGCCGTCGATCAGTTCGCGGATATCGTCGACACCGGTCCGGCTGGCGGCGTCCATTTCCAGCACGTCGACGTGACGGTCCTGGGCGATGGCCCGGCAATGTTCGCACTGGCCGCACGGTTCCGTGGTCGGGCCGCCCTGGCCGTCCGGACCGATGCAGTTGAGGGCCCGGGCGATGATACGGGCAGTGGAGGTCTTGCCGACACCGCGCACGCCCGTCAGGACGAAGGCATGGGCCAGGCGGCCGGTGGCGAACGCGTTGGAGAGCGTGCGCACCATGGCGTCCTGGCCGATCAGGTCGGCAAATGTGGTCGGCCGGTATTTACGGGCCAGAACACGATACGCGTCGTCACCGCCATTTGTGGCGGAGGTCGCGTCGGTCGTGGGCGCGGCAGTCTCGGGTCCGTCGGTCATCCGGGTAGTATTGCACGGCGGTGCGGGCCGCGGCACGCGGGAAATCGAAGAGAATATGAGGTGGGAGGCTGAACGAACGACCCGGGACGGACTCGTTACGGCTGCTTCCTTCCGGACCTGACCGGGTTGGCGAGCGGCCCGTCCGTCCGCCAGTCTCCCGAGGCCAGTATATCAGGCTTTTCGCGCCGGGATGCAAGCCTTGCCAAACAGGAAAATGGCGTCACATAGGCTTGATCGCCGCCGCAAGGACCACATGTTGCGGTCGGGAGGCGGCTGTGTCAGGTTCGCCCTCCGATACCGGTCGATTTCTGGAGATATTATGCCCGCCGACTCTTCGCGCGATCCCATCGTCTTTACCGCCAATCCGCTCGACCGGGTCACGTCCAAGCGAAGCGATGGCGACTGGGTCCGTGGCCAGATCGCGGCGGACGAGAGTCTATTTTTGCCGTTCTGGCAGCTTAGAGCCCTGATTGATGTCGAAGGTAGCGCGAATATCGCCTGGCAGCCAAGGGAAGCCGTCGCGGACTGGCTGGATCACGGCCCCTCGCCCGTGCTGCTGGGCAGCGACAACGGCATCAGCCGTTTCGCCGTGGCCGTGCCGGGCAACGACAACCCGGCCAAGGGCGGGCCGTTGGATGGCCGTGGTAAGTTTATCGACGTGCGCTCCATCGCACCGTCCCTTCCCGTTGGTGAGTCCGGCATCCTGGCCCAGGCCCGTTCGTTGCTGGATTGGCACGCCCGTCACGGATTCTGCGCCAATTGCGGCGCGCCGACGGAGATGCGCGAGGGCGGCACCTCCCGTCAATGCAGCAATTCAGCCTGTGCCCACCAGCATTTCCCACGCACCGATCCGGTGGTCATCATGCTGGTGATCAAGGGTGATATGTGCCTGTTCGGCCGCCAAGGCGTGTTTCCGCCGGGAACCTATTCGGCGCTGGCCGGGTTCGTCGATCAAGGCGAGACCATCGAGGAAGCCGTCCGCCGGGAAGTGCTGGAAGAAGCCGGTATCCGGTGCGGCGCCGTACGCTACATGGCGTCGCAGCCCTGGCCGTTCCCGTCGTCGCTGATGATCGGCTGCCAGGCCGACGCCTTGACGGAAGACATCAACATCGATCCGCAGGAAATCGACGATGCCCAGTGGTTTCACCGTGACCAGGTACGGGACATGGTCGCCAATGCCATGGGCACCGAGGGCCTGCGCATGCCACCACCCTTGTCACTGGCCCACCAGTTGGCGTTGCGCTGGCTCGATGAAGACTAGGAATTATTCGCTCTTTTTTCCAGAGCCGGCCGGCTCGGTTCCGCAAAAGCGGAAAATCCGTTAACCCAAGACCGAGAACGAACTGTCCTGGTTGATTTCCCTGAGGCGGGAGAAGAAGCCCAGGTTCAGGTCCCGGTCCGTGTAGGGCATGTGATACTGCACCGGGTCGGCATCGTGGTCGCGGCCCCCTTCGCACTGGATGATCAACTCCGCCATCATGGCGCCGGCCACGGGGGCATTCTTGAACTGGTTGCCGCTGCTGCCGATGGCCATGTAGAAGCCCGGCAGGTCCGATTTGTCGTAGATCGGGATCCAATCGTCGGTCACGTCGTAAAGGTCGACGATGCCCTTCATCTGATTGGGAATGCCCATTTCCGGGATGCGCTGGGCGACCCGGTGGACCTGGTTGGTCCACTGGTCGGTGAAGTTCTTGTTGTAGTCGTCCGGGTCGACCCACTCACGCTCGTCGCATTCCGGATCCTCCGACCCGATGAGGATGTAATTCCCGGTTTCCGGCCGGCAGTAGCAGCCGATGTCGCTGTCCGAAGTGACGTATCCGTTGTCGAGGAAGTTGAAACCCTCCGGCGACGGCACGTGGGCGACTTCCTGGCGCAGGGCCTTGGTCTTGATCTTCATGCCCTCCTCGACGCCGGCCATCTGGTTGATCTTGTAGGAATGGGGCCCGGCGACGTTGACCACGACCGGGGCGTCGATCTCGGTTCCATCCGCCAGGGTGATACCCTGGACCCGGCCGTCCTTTTGCCGGATCGCCGTAATTTCGGCATTAAATCGGAACTCCGCGCCCTTGGCCTCGGCGCCGCGCTGCACGTTGTGGGTGGCCAGTTGCGGGTCGGTGACATAGCCGGCGTTGGGGAAGTAAACCGCGCCGGCCAGGGTGTCGTCCGATGCCTCGCCGAAGGCCGGATCGTCGATGCGCTTCACCGGGCCGAACTGGTGGATGTCGTAGATCGGCATGCGCTGCATGAGCGCTTCGGGCGACAGATCCTCCCATGCGATACCCAGGGTGTCCTGATTGGCGGTGATGGTTTTCAAATAGCCGTTGTGTTCCGTCTTCATGACGATGCAGCCGGTTTCCCGGTAATCGGCCAGACCACGCTCGTCCTCGGCGCCGATATACTCGGCCCATTCACGCCAGTAGAACAGGCCTTCATAGGCCTGGGCCGTGCCATCGACGGTGGAATAATGGGTGCGGATGATGGCGCACGAGTTGCTGGTCGAGCCGTAACCGGCCGCCGGCAGCTTGTCCACGTTCAGGGTGCGCCAACCTTTCTTGGCCAGCTCGAACCCGACACAGGCGCCGATGATCCCGGCGCCGATAATGATGGCATCGTATTGTTCCGCCATGCCCGCGTCTCCCCGTTTTATTCACGTTAGAATGCTTCGAGCCCGGAAATTACCAGCGCCCAAGTACCGTTTTTATCCTGAATGCGTCAGGATTCGTGTCGGTATGGGTGGGCCGGGTAGACGCCGAGAAGCTTCAGTTTGGTGCAGAAGAACTGCAGTTCCTCCAGCGCCCGTTCGACGTTCTTCTGGGCCGGGTGGCCTTCGATGTCGGCGTAAAACTGGGTCGCCGTGAACTGACCGCCCAACTGGTAGCTTTCCAGCTTGACCATGTTGACGCCGTTGGTGGCGAACCCGCCCATGGCCTTGTAGAGCGCCGCCGGCACGTTGCGCACCTGAAAGACGAACGTGGTCATGGCGGGCCCGGCGTGGGGGTCGGGCTCGGACGGCCGCTGCGCCATGACGACGAACCGGGTGGTGTTGCCGATGACGTCTTCAAGGTGGCTGCGCAAGGTGGCCAGGCCATAGGTCTCGCCGGCCAGGGATGACGCGATGGCGCCGTGGGCTGGGTCGCCGCGTTCGGCCACTTCCTTGGCGGCGCCGGCCGTATCGGCGTGAACCATGGTCTCCAGACCGAGATCCCGGGTCATCTGACGGCACTGGGACAGAGCCTGCTGGTGGCTGTGCACCACCTTCAGATCCTCGATCTTGGTGCCCGGCACGGCCAGCAACTGATGGCGCACACGCTGGAAGTGCTCGCCGATGATGTGCAGGCCGGAGTCGGGCAGCAGATGGTGGATGTCGGCGACCCGTCCGGCCACCGAGTTTTCGATGGGAATCATGCCGAGCCCCGCCCGGCCTTCCTTGACCATGGCAAACGCGTCTTCAAACGACTCGCAGGAAACCGGTGAGAGGTCGGGATACGCCTCCCGGCAGGCCAGATGGGAGTAGGCCCCCGGAACGCCCTGGAACGCGATCACCTGGCCCGGATCGGCTGTGGGATCGGCGGATGCGGTCGGATGGGATTGCTCGGTCATGGGTCTCAAGAATTTCGTATTCAGGTATGGCGGGCTGACGCAGCCCAAGAGGCCGGAGTATCGGCAGCGGACCGCAAACTGTCAACGAAACCGGGCGAAATGCGCAGACGGCGCTACCGGATGGGGCAAATGGCCCGATTTCGAGCGGTTTTCGTGCCCTGTTTGGCTTGCCTTCACCACCGTGTTGCCGTTACATTCCCGCCGCCGCCCGTGCGCGCCATTTGCCGAGGAAATTCGTGATGGATCTGTTCGAATTCAACAAGATCGCCGGGGCTTTGCTGGCCTCTCTCCTGTTCGTCATCGTCATGCACAACGCCGTCGACGTGGTGGTGGCGCCGACGGTACCGGAAACGGCCGCCTACGTGGTGGAAGGCGCGGATGAAGAGGAAGAGGCCGAAGAGACCGCTTCGGACGAGCCGGAAGGCGCCAGCCTGGGCGCCCTGCTGGCCGCCGCCGATCCGGCGCGCGGCGCCAAGGTGTTCAAGAAATGCGCCGCCTGCCACGGCTTCGACAAGGACGGCAAGAACAAGGTCGGTCCCAATCTCTACGGTATTGTCGGCGGCCCGAAGGCGGGCAACGCCGCCTTTAAATACTCGGGTGTTCTCAAAGACATGGGCGGAGAATGGGGTTTCGAAGATTTGGCCGCTTTCCTGACAAAGCCCAAGGAATTCGCACCGGGAACAAAAATGGCCTTCGCCGGTCTGAAGAAGCCCGAGGATGTCGCCGCGGTCATCGCCTTCCTGCGGGAGGCCAGCGACTCGCCGTTGCCGCTGCCGGCCGAATAACCGGCAAGCGATCGGAGCCCAGGCCATGACCGACCGGGTTCCCGAATTCACCGCACTGGCCCACGAACTGGCGGATACCGCCGGCGACGTCATTCGCCGGTATTTCCGCGTGCCCGTTCCGGTCGACATCAAGCCCGACAAAAGCCCCGTCACCCTGGCCGACCGTGACGCCGAAACGGCGATCCGCGAACGGATCGCCGCCCATCATCCCGATCACGGTGTCATCGGCGAGGAGTTCGGCGCCGACCGGCCCGATGCCGAATGGGTATGGATCATCGACCCGATCGACGGCACGGCCGGTTTCATGACCGGCGAACCGGTATTCGGCACGCTGATCGCCCTCGCCCACCGCGGCAAGCCGGTCGTCGGCATCATCGACCAGCCCATCAGCCGCGAGCGCTGGCTTGGTATTGCCGGCCAGCCGACCACCCTGAACGGCGAGACCATCACCGCCCGGCCGTGCACCGACCTGGACCTGGCCACCCTGTACACCACGGCGCCGGAATGGTTCACGGGCGCCGACCAGGACCGGTACCAGGCACTGAAAAACCAGGTCCGGTTGTTCCGCTACGGCGCCGATTGTTATGCCTTCGGCCTGCTGGCCGCCGGATTCGTCGACCTGGTGGTCGAGGCCGGCATGAACGTCTACGACTATTTCGCCCTGATCCCCGTCATCGAGGGCGCCGGCGGCGTCATGACCGACTGGCAGGGCCGCGCCCTGACCATGGAAAGCGACGGCAAGGTGGTCGCGGCGGGCGATAAATCCCTGCATAATAAGGCCTTAGCGATAATCAACGCCCCGTGATCAGCCTTGATCCCGACACATTGATGATCCCATATGGCTGACGAGGCTGGGGAGACCACAAAAAGGAAATTGGCGATGATCCGCAAACCGCTCCTGATCGCAGTAGCACTCGGACTGTTGACAGCCCCTCTCCCGGCGATCGCCGAGAGCCACGTGAAAACGGTCTTCGCTCTGTCCTTGATCGGGGCGCCGAAATACGGACCCGACTTCACTCATCTGGACTATGCCAGTCCCGATGCGCCCAGGGGCGGCAATCTCAAACTCGCCGCAACGGGCACGTTCGATACTCTGAACCCCTTTGTTATCAAGGGCGTTTCGGCCGCCGGTATCAGTCTGATGTTCGAAGCACTGATGACGCAGACTTTCGACGATCCGTCGACGGAGTACGGTTTGATCGCGGAATCCGTTGAAGTGCCGGACGATAATTCCTGGGTCGCCTTCAATCTGAACCCCCGGGCGAAATGGCATGACGGCACCACTATCACGGCCGACGACGTCGTTTTCAGTTTCGATATCCTTAAATCCAAGGGCGCGCCGCAATACAGATTTTATTACGCCAACGTGTCCAAGGCCGAAAAACTGGGTGACCACAAGGTCAAGTTCCACTTTACCGGCCCGCCAAACCGGGAATTGCCGCAAATCATGGGTCAGTTGCCGGTATTGCCCGAGGCGTATTTCAAAGACCGGAACTTTGAGGCCACGACACTCGAAACCCCGCTCGGCAGCGGTCCGTACCGGGTTCTTCGCATGGAGGCCGGCCGCTCGATCACCTATGAAAGGGTCAAGGACTATTGGGGCGCCGACTTACCCGTCAACAACGGCCGCAACAATTTCGATACCCTCACCTACGAATACTACCGCGACCGGGATGTCCAGTTGGAAGCGTTCAAGGCATGGGAGTTCGACTACTGGTCCGAAAACTCCGCCAAACGCTGGGCGACCGGTTACGATTTCCCGGCCGTCAAGAAAGGTTTGGTCACGGTCGAAGAATTTGTCCACGGCCGGCCCACGGGCCTTCAAGGGTTTGCCTTCAATCTGAGGAAAAAGAAGTTCCAAAGCCGGGCTTTGCGGGAAGCACTCGCATACGCCTACGATTTCGAATGGTCGAACAAGACATTGTTCTACAATCAATATGCCCGGCCCAAGAGCTACTTCCAGAACTCGGTCCTGGCCTCACGCGGGCTGCCGTCCAAGGAAGAACTTGTACTTTTGGAGCCGTTCCGCGATCAACTGCCACCGGAAGTGTTCACAAAGGAATACATGCCGCCGGTGACGGAGGGGAAAGGCGGTATTCGCAAAAATCTGCGGACGGCGCTGAAAATACTGAAAAAGGGTGGCTGGGTACTCAAGGACAAGAAACTGATCGACCCGGAAACCGGCAAACCGCTGGAAATAGAGTTCATGGCCATCCAGCAATCGTCCGTACGCATCATTCAGCCGATTATTCAGAACTTGAAGCGGCTGGGTATCGAAGGCAGGGTCCGCCTGGTTGACGTCGCGCAGTACCAGAACCGGGTACGGGACTATCAGTTCGATGTCATTACGTCGGTGTTCCCGCAATCTGAATCACCCGGCAATGAACAACGGGAGTTTTGGGGCTCCGCCGCGGCCGACCGGCCCGGCAGCAGGAACGTCATCGGCATCAAGGACCCTGTCGTTGACGCTTTGATCGACCAAGTCATTTTTGCCACGGACCGGGATACCCTGATCACGGCGACACGCGCATTGGACCGGGTGCTGTTGTGGGGTCATTATGTCATTCCACAACTATACGCTCCCAAGGACCGCTTCGCCTTCTGGAACAAATTTGGGCGCCCGGACAAAATCGCCCGCTACGGCGTCGATATTCTGACCTGGTGGTATGATCCGGAAAAAGCGGCCAAGTTGGAACAGAATGCCGGTAAAGCAAAGAATTAGTAGGGACTAAGCCTTTCGATTTGTTATGATTCGGGCCATGCGGTACCCAGCGGCCGTCGCACTCTCTGCAGGCTTGCTTGTCGCCGGTCTATCGGGCGCGGCCGATCGTGTGTGGGCCACCGGCTCGACGGTTAGCCATGGCCTGTCCACTTTCGGCGATCTGAAATACGGCGCCGGCTTCACCCATTTCGACTACGTCAACCCGAACGCCCCCAAGGGCGGCGTCATGCGGCTGCGCGGCATCGGCAGTTATGACAGCCTCAATCCGTTCATCCTGAAGGGCGTCGCCCCGAGCAGCATGCTTCTGAGGGACGGTGGCGGCGAAATGGTCTACGACACACTGATGGCGCGGGCCGACGACGAGGCGGATGCCGTGTACGGCCTGATCGCCGAGTCCGTCGAAATGGCCGACGACCGAACGTGGGTCAGTTTTACCATCCGTCCTCAAGCCCGCTGGTCCGACGGTTCGCCCATCACGGCGGACGATGTGGCGTTTTCCTACGAGACCCTGCTCAGCAAGGGCGCACCGCAATTCAAAGTCCGATACAAGGATTTCGAGTCGGTCACCGCGCTCACTCCGAAGGTGGTGCGGTTTACGTTCAGGGCAGGGGCGGCGGTCAGGGACCTGCCGCTGTTCGCCGCCGGCATGCCGATCCTGTCCAAGGCATACTGGTCATCCCGTGATTTCGCCAAATCGACGCTGGAACCGCCCGTCAACAGCGGGCCGTACGTGATCACCGATGTCAAACCGGGCCGATCCGTCACATTTCGACGCAATCCCGACTATTGGGGCCGCGATTTGCCGGTCAACCGGGGGCGCTGGAACTTCGACGCCATCCGCGTCGACTACTACCGCGACCGGGGCATCGCCCGGGAAGCGTTTTTCGCCGGCGAATATGACTTCCGAGAAGAGTTCACGTCGAAAGCCTGGGCCATCGAATACGACCCCAAACCGGCCGTGCAGAAGGGCTGGATTCAGCGCCGCACACTGAAGGACGAAACGCCGTCGGGCGTCCAGGCGTTTTTCCTCAACAACAGGCGAACGAAATTCGCCGACTCCCGGGTGCGTGAAGCGCTGGGACTGGCCTTCGACTTCGAATGGACCAACAAAACCCTGTTCCACGGGCTCTATGAGCGTACCACGAGCATGTTCGAAAACTCGGAACTCGCCGCAAAGGGTCCGCCGACACCGGCGGAGTTGGCGCTGCTCGAGCCCTATCGCGGCCAGGTACCCGATGGTGTGTTCAAGTCCGCATTCGTCCCGGCGACGACGGACGGGTCCGGCAAAATCCGGGAAAATCTCCGTAAGGCGACAAAGCTGTTGAAGGCCGCCGGCTGGCGCATCAAGGACGGCTCGCTACGCAATGCCGCGGGACAGGAATTCACCATGGAATTCCTCATGTATGAACGGTCGTTCGAGCGCATCATCGCGCCCTATGTCAGAAATCTGAAGCGCCTGGGCATCAATGCCCGCATGCGGATCGTCGACGTCGCCAATTTCGAAAACCGCATGCGAGAATTCGATTTCGACGTCACGACCCGGCGCTACATCCAGCCGCTCACGCCGGGCCTGGAGCAACAGAATTACTGGGGCAGCGACTACGCGGAGCAAATCGGATCCGCCAACCTGGCGGGGATCAAGAGTCCCGTCGTCGACGCTTTGGTGGGAATGCTGGTCAAGGCCGGCAACCGTGAAGAACTTGTGACCGCTGCACGGGCACTGGACCGGGTGTTGATGTGGAACCATTACGTGGTCCCCCATTGGTTCAAAGGCGCGCACACCATCGCGTTCTGGGACAAATTCGGCTGGCCCGACAAAAAACCGAACTACGACCGTGGCATCTTTGATACTTGGTGGTTCGACCGGGACAAGGACAAGTCACTGCAGGCGGCACGCAGCGCCGACAACTGAATGTGAATTGGCATAGGATACCGGTTTGCTCGCATACATCATCCGACGCCTCCTGCTGATGATTCCCACCTTGCTGGGGATCATGGTGATCAATTTCGCCATCGTACAGTTCGCGCCGGGCGGTCCGGTCGAACAAATCATCGCCCAGGTGACGGGCACGGCCGTGGGCGGCGCCACTTCGCGCATCGCCGGTTCGGGCGGCGGCGAGACCGTGGGTGGCGGACAGCAGCCCCAAGGCGGCACCGGCGGGAACGTGACCAGCAAGTACCGCGGCGCCCAAGGCCTCGATCCGGAGTTCATCAAGTCGCTGGAGAAACAGTTCGGCTTCGACAAACCGGCCCATGAGCGTTTCTTTTTGATGATGGGCAACTATCTGCGCCTGGATTTCGGCGACAGCTACTTCCGTGACCGCAGCGTGATCGATCTCATCATCGACAAGATGCCGGTCTCCATTTCGCTCGGCCTGTGGACCACGCTGATCGTCTATCTGGTGTCGATCCCGCTCGGCATCCGCAAGGCGGTCCGGGACGGTTCGCGCTTCGATGTATGGACATCGGGTTTCATCGTCGTCGGTTACGCCATTCCGGGTTTCCTGTTCGCCGTGCTGCTGATCGTGCTGTTCGCCGGCGGCAGCTATCTCGATTGGTTTCCGTTGCGCGGCCTGACTTCGGAGAACTGGGACGAGTTGTCCTGGCCGGCCCGTATTGCCGACTATTTCTGGCATATCACCCTGCCGATCATTTCGCTGATCATCGGCGGCTTCGCCACCCTGACGATGCTGACCAAGAATTCATTTCTCGACGAAATCAACAAACTCTACGTCATGACGGCGCGGGCCAAGGGTCTGACTGAGAACCAGGTGCTGTACGGCCACGTCTTCCGAAATGCCATGCTGATCGTCATCGCCGGCTTCCCCAGCGCCTTCATCGGCATTCTGTTTACCGGCGCCATGTTGACCGAAATCATCTTTTCGCTGGACGGTCTGGGACTGTTGGGTTTCGAAGCGGTGATCAACCGCGATTACCCAATCATCTTCGGCAACCTTTTCATCTTCACCTTGCTCGGCCTAATCATGAGCCTGATCGGTGACCTGATGTACACGGTGATCGATCCCCGCATCGACTTCGAGGCGCGGGCGGTATGACGGTTCCCGCATCCCCCACCCGTCACACACTGTTCGGCGTGCGCCTCACGCCGCTGACCTGGCGGCGCTGGCACAACTTCAAGGCCAACCGGCGCGGCTGGTGGTCATTGTGGGTGTTCCTGGTGCTGTTCGTCATCACCTTGTTCGCCGATTTCATCGCCAACGACAAGCCGTTGCTGATTTCCTATGACGGCGGCTTCTACGCGCCAATCTTTGTGTCTTATCCGGAAACCACATTCGGCGGCGACTTCGAGACCGAGGCCGATTACCGCGATCCATATCTGGCGGAACTGATTGCCGAAAAACAGGGCTGGATCCTTTGGCCGCCAATCCGCTACAGCTACGACACGATCAATCTGGAGCTGACCGTCCCGGCGCCATCGCCACCAACGGCGGAAAACTTGCTGGGCACCGATGACCAGGGCCGTGACGTGCTGGCCAGGGTGATCTACGGCTTCCGCATTTCCGTCCTGTTCGGCCTGGTGCTGACCGTCTTCAGTTCGATTGTCGGCGTTGCCGCCGGCGCCGTGCAGGGCTATTTCGGCGGCTGGACCGATCTGTTATTCCAGCGTTTCATCGAGATCTGGTCGGGCCTGCCGGTGCTGTACTTGCTGATCATCCTGGCCAGCCTGGTCGAGCCCAATTTCTGGTGGCTTCTGGGCATCATGCTGTTGTTCAGTTGGATGGCGCTGGTCGGCGTGGTGCGAGCCGAATTCCTGCGGGCCCGTAATTTCGAGTATGTCCGCGCCGCCCGCGCGCTGGGTGTCAGCAACGCAAAGATCATGTTCAAGCATTTGCTCCCCAACGCCATGGTCGCGACGCTGACCTTCGCGCCGTTCATCCTCAACGGCTCGATCACCACCCTGACTTCGCTCGACTTCCTCGGGTTCGGCCTGCCGCCGGGGTCGCCTTCGCTCGGCGAGCTGCTGGCTCAGGGCAAGGCCAACATTCATGCTCCGTGGCTCGGCATCACGGCCTTTGCCGTCCTCGCCATCATGCTCAGCCTGCTCATCTTCATCGGCGAAGCCGTACGTGACGCCTTCGACCCGCGCAAGATGCCGTCGTGAGGCTGCCATGGCTTTTTTGACCGTCGACAATCTGTGCGTCAACTTTTCGGTCGAGGGCCGGACCGTCGAGGCGGTCCGCAACGTGTCGTTTTCGATCGAGAAGGGCGAGACCCTGGCGCTGGTCGGCGAGAGCGGATCGGGCAAATCGGTCAGCGCCCTGTCGATCCTGCAGTTGCTGCCCTATCCCCTGGCCAGCCATCCGGCCGGATCGATCACGTTCGAAGGTCAGGAAATGGTCGGTGCGTCGGAATCGGATCTGCGCACGATCCGCGGCGACCGGATATCCATGGTGTTTCAGGAACCGATGACGTCGCTCAACCCGCTGCATACCGTTGAGCGCCAAATCAACGAAATCCTGTTCCTGCACAAAGGCCTGGGCAAGCAGGCGGCCCGCGCCCGCACCTTGGAACTGTTGAATCTGGTCGGCCTCAACGAAGCCGAAAAACGCATGTCGGCCTATCCGCACCAACTGTCGGGCGGGCAGCGCCAACGGGTAATGATCGCCATGGCGCTGGCCAACGAGCCGGACCTGCTGATCGCCGACGAACCGACCACCGCCGTCGATGTCACTATTCAGGCGCAGTTGCTCAAACTGCTGCACGAACTGCGCGAACGTCTCGACATGGCGTTGCTGCTGATCACCCACGACCTGGGCATCGTGCGCAAAATGGCGGACCGGGTCTGCGTTATGACCGAAGGCGAAATCGTCGAAGCCGGCGACACGGCGGCGCTCTTCGAGAACCCGCAGCATGCGTATACCCGCAAGCTGCTGGCCGCCGAACCCGGCGGCCATCCGGTGACCGCCCACCCGGACTCCCAGATCGTCATGCGCGGCGATGACATCAGGGTCTATTTCCCGATCAAGAAGGGCGTCTTGCGCCGCACGGTCGATCACGTCAAGGCGGTGGACGGCATCGATTTGGAAATCCGACGCGGACATACCGTCGGCGTCGTCGGGGAGAGTGGCTCCGGCAAGACCACCCTCGGACTGGCGCTGTTGCGACTGATTTCCAGCAAGGGCGGGATTTTATTCGATGGCGCCGATATTCAGGACCAAAGCTGGAAAGACCTGCGCCCCCTGCGGCGCCACATGCAGATGGTCTTTCAGGATCCGTTCGCCAGCCTCAGCCCGCGCATGTCGGTCGGGCAGATCATCGAGGAAGGCCTGCTGGTGCACGGCCTGGGTGGCGATTACGACCAGCGCCGGGTGGTCATCGGTGCGGCGCTGGAGGAAGTCGGCCTACCGGCCGAGGCCCAGGACCGTTATCCGCACGAGTTCTCCGGCGGGCAACGCCAGCGTATCGCCATCGCCCGCGCCATGGTGCTGAAGCCCGATTTCGTCGTGCTGGACGAGCCCACATCGGCCCTGGACATGTCGGTCCAGGCGCAGATCGTCGATCTGCTGCGCGAATTGCAGACGGCCCACGACCTGGCCTATCTGTTCATCAGCCACGACCTGAAGGTCGTCCGCGCTTTGGCCGACGAGGTAGTCGTCATGCGCAACGGCAAAGTGGTGGAGCAGGGCCAGGCGGATCAGGTCTTCGACAATCCGAGAACGGATTATACCCGGGCGCTGATGGCCGCGGCTTTCGAGCTTGAAACCGTCGAGGGCGATGTCGTAAAGACCTAGGGTGTCACTCCCTTTCGCTTGGCAGCAGCAATCATGGCAATCCTTTTTTACCACCAGGGTTCGACCGGACCCATTTGGGTCGAGCCTCTTCGCGCCGCGGCCCCCGATCTGGAATTCCGGGTCTGGCCCGAGTTCGGCAATCCGGACGAGATCGAGTTCGCCATCGTCTGGCACCACATCCCGGGCACCCTGACCCAGTTCAAGAACCTGAAAGCCGTCATGTCGCTCGGCGCCGGAGTGGATCATGTGGTGCGCGATCCCGACCTGCCGGACGTGCCCATCGGCCGGATCGTCGACGACCGCCTGACCGCCGGTATGAGCGAATATGCCGTGCTGCATGTGCTCTGGCGGTTTCGCGAAATGCCGGTTCTCGCGGCCCAACAGGCGGCGCGGCATTGGGAATACCGTGAGCCGCCCGATGCCCAGTCGACGACGGTCGGCATTCTCGGCCTCGGCACCATCGGGCAGGACATCGCCTGCAAGCTGGCCGTGTTCGATTTCAAGATCGCCGGCTGGTCGCGCTCGCCCAAAGCCATTGCCGGCGTGCAGGGATATCACGGCGACGATGGTCTTGAGGCGTTTCTGAACGCCTGCCGGTTCCTGGTTTGCGTATTGCCGCTGACACCCGAGACGCGCGGCATTATCAACACGCAGACGCTTGCGGCCCTACCCCCCGGCGCGCACCTGATCAATATCGGACGTGGCCCGCTGGTCGACGACGAGGCGCTTCTGGCTGCATTGGCAACCGGTCACGTCGCCAGCGCCACATTGGACGTGTTCAACCAGGAACCCCTGCCGGCCGATCACCCCTACTGGAGTCATCCGAACGTTACCGTCACGCCCCACAATGCCGGCGACTCACTGCCCGAGTTTGTCGTGCCGCAGATACTGGAGAACATTCGCGCGGCCTTGTCCGGCCGGCCATTGTTGAACCCCGTCGACCGGCATCGCGGGTACTAGAATTTCACCATCTACCGCTGGTATTTCCTGTAGCGGCAACTATTGTGCGGTGGTCTTCACGGGGAGCCTGTCTTATGAAACTGCCTATCATCATTTGTCTCAGTACCGCCGTCGTCTTGACCGTGTTGGCGCTCTCCCGCCCTGCCGACGCGGAAGATACCGAATTGGACGCCAAGATCGAGAAGTTGATGGAGGTGACCAACATGACGGCAATGATGAAACAGATGGCGCCGCAGATTTTCCGTCAGATTTCCCTCGCCATTCGTCGAACTAATCCTTCGATCCCCAAAAGGGAAATCGAAGCATTTAGTGATGAGATGCTCGCCGTACTGAATGATGCTCTGCCGGAGTTCGTTGAATCGATGACGCCCATCTACAAAAAGCACTTCGACGTAACCGATATCGACGCAATGATTGCATTTTACGAAACGCCAACAGGCCGGAAAGCGATAAGAAAACTTCCGGCTCTTATGCAGGAAAGCATGATGATCGGACAGGCGTGGGGTATGGAGATCGGGAAGTTGGCCATGCGCCGTATTAAAGAGCGGCTGCGTGAAAAGGGTTACAAGATTTGAGGCACGGCAGAGTTTAAAACGAAAACGGCGGCCGGTGGCCGCCGTTTCTGTTTGGATGCGTGCCGGGATCAGGCAGCCCGGATGTTCCGTAGGAACTCCTCGACCTGGCTGTCCAGATCCGCCGAATGTTTCGACATGGCCTCGGCCGTGGTCAGGACGTCCTGCACCGCCGCACCGGTTTCGTGGGCGGCTTCGGTGATTTCGGTAATATTTTCCGAAACCTCCTGCGTACCGCGGGCCGCCTCCTGGACATTGCGGCTGATCTCGCCGGTCGCCGCGCCCTGCTCCTCGACCGCCGATGAAATCGACGTGGCGATCTCGTTGATCTTGCCGATGGTCCCGGTAATGCCCTTGATCGCCGTCACAGCCTGTGCCGTTTCTTCCTGCATGGACGTCACCTGCTCGGCGATTTCCTCGGTCGCTTTGGCCGTCTGATTGGCCAGGTTCTTCACTTCCGACGCGACGACCGCGAAGCCCTTGCCGGCCTCGCCGGCGCGGGCCGCCTCGATGGTGGCGTTGAGCGCAAGCAGGTTTGTCTGCGAGGCGATGTCGTTGATCAGTTCGACCACGTCACCGATCTTCTGGGCGGCCGCATTCAGACCTTCGACGGACTGATTGGTCCGCTCGGCCTCGGTGCTGGCCTCGCTGGCGATCTGCGCCGAACTGGCGACCTGGCGGCTGATTTCATCAACCGACGCCGTCAATTCCTCGGACGCCGAGGCAACCGTTTGGGAGTTCTCCGAGGCGGCCTGGGACGACGCCGAAACCGCAGCCGACTTGTCCGTGGTCCGTTTCGTCGTGTCGGCCATGAGTTCGGCGCGCGCCTTCATCTGATCGGCGGACTGGGTGAGCACGTCGACCGTCTTCTTGACGCTGCCTTCGAGATTATCGGCCAGCGCCGCGAAGGCGGTGTGCTTTTCTTCGGCGGCCCGCTTGTCGGCTTCTTCCTTGTCCTTTTGCAGGGTGATCATGCGTACGGCATTGTCTTTGAACACCTGCACCGCACCGGCCATTCTGCCGATTTCGTCATTGCGGTCCAAAGCAGGCACATCGATGGAAAGATCGCCGTTCGCCAACAGCGCCATCGCCTGGGTCATACCGTGCACGGGACCCGAAATGCGGCGGACCGCGAACACCATCAAGGCCAGGAGCAGGACACCTGCAACAGCCATGCCGACGGCGATCTTCCGGCCCAGCGAGGCACCGGCCGCCAATTGGTCCTCAATCACCGACGTCACCTCCAGGACGCCACGCACGTCACCCATCGCCCAATCGTTCTTCGGCGTATCGGGGCGGCTGTTGTGGCAGTTGACGCACGCGTCCGCGACCATACGGTCGGCGATCGCAACCCGGAGGACTTGCCTGCCGTCATGAACTTCCTGGCGCGTAAACACCGCGTCCGGTTCGTTGATCAGGGTCTCCCAGGCTTCCTGCTGGAACGGATCCAACTCTCGGCTGCCGCGATTCGGAAAGGGGTAGGCGCTGTATAGCTGAACCCGCGTGTCTTCCTCTTCAAGCAACTCGCTCATGTCATGGATTAATGTGGCCGGCAGCGGAATACTGTTCTGTTCGTCCTTATGACTGAAGGACGGCTTCAACGATCCGTTCTTCACCGCCTTCTTGACCACGTTCCGGGTATAATATCCGCGCAACGTCTTGAACTGATTTGCCGTCTGAATGGCAGATTCGGTGGCCGACGATATCGTGTTGTCCTTCACCGCCGAGGGGACAAGAATCCACGAGGCGACGACTCCGAGGACAAGAGCAACAGGTAGCGGCAACAGCAATTGCCACGTGATGCTTTTGGTAAAAAATTTGAACATCCGCTCACTCCGGTAACGTTTACGGCTTGATCCCAGGCGGGAAATCTGCCGCCGTATGCGGCGTTTGTACGAGCGGACCCTTAACGGCCAGTAACCGGAATCGAAATGCAGGTAACGGTATGTTGTATGGTCAATACACTCGCGCACGCGAGGGTAATCGTTTAGTTAATGCTTATATATTGTTCTCTTGGGACAATTTCCCGTTGATAGGACTTAAAGCGGGAATCTGAGCTTGAGCTGCGACTTTTAGTCACATAGATATAGATTTTGATCCCGCCCCCCCTCCGGCAAACTTTAAGGAGGCATACGAACAAAAAAGTTCTCAGAGTCCTGCGCAACGCCTTACTGACGCTACGTCAATTGAAAGCTTGGATCGGAACCTTTCCAGCATGCCGTCCAGCGGTTCTTCCGCAGTCATCATATGGTGCGCATTCGCGTGCAGAGCCAAGTTCCGGGCCGACACGATGACCACGTGTCCGGCAAAAAACAGCAGATCCCCCTTTCGCAAGGACCCGATGCGTCTATCCCAATCGACGCTCGTTCCGACGCTCTCCGACTGCATGTCGCTATCGCGGGGACACGCGCGTCCCGCCCGCTGTAGCGCAATCTGTATGAGCCCCGAGCAATCAATGCCTTCGAACGTTTTGCCGCCCCACAGATACGGCACCCCGATGAACAATCTCGCCGTCGCGACGAAATCCGGTTCGGTGGCATCCAATTCCGCCAAGTGTCCGGCCCAAAGCCAGCCGCCCGTCTGCAATTCGGCATACCCGTCCCGACGCGCCTTTACGGCCACCGCCGACTGCATGGGCAAGGCCGCCAGCGGCGGCAGTTTCAGATCGGGACCGGGAAACAACAGGCTGCGCGGGACCGACACCACATGCGTCGGATCGACGAAGGTGTCATCAAGCCCGTCGCGCCGCACGAATCCGACATACCCGTCACCTTCGGCCTGCCCCCAGCACCAGCCGTCGTTGTCTTCGTAGACATTGAAGCGTTCGCCGAACAACAACTCGCTGGTCTGCCGTGCGCCATCATCCGCGGCTTCGCGAACGGGCACGACGGGACGCGCCACCCGCATCGGGCGGGCATCGACGAACCGGTCCGCCTGGACCGCACCTTCGAGAAACCGCGCGGCGATATCGCCGCGGGCCGGCGTGATGCGACTATCAAGCTTGGGAGCGTTCATCCTGTCCTTCGTTCAAGACGCCGGCATCCGCCAGGGACGCGGCAATATGGTCGGCCAGCTCACTCAAATACACGGACCCTTTGACCGTACGCTGAACCAGGACACTGCGGCGGTCCGCATCGTCTTTCCGCCGGCGGACAAAATCCAATTTGCCCAAAGTGTCGAGCGCCCGCGTAATGGCCGGCTTGGACACGTTCAGGTCGGCAGCCAGTCCACGAACAGTATGGGGAGCAGGGGTTTGATAAACGGTCAACAGGATCGCGATCTGCCGGGCGGACAGGTCCGGCGAATCGTCGCGCACGCCGGCACAAACGGTGCTGCGCCAAAGCTCCAAAGCCTGTTGCGTCGTCAATCGTAGCGTCTTGGCCACGGTTCCACTCCCGTTCCGGCCAAAAGGTGTCATATGCCGATTCATTACGCAACCGGTTCAAATTGATCGTTGCGGTTTCGATCAGCCTCCGTACCGGGATTCGAGCATGCCGAACAAGGCGCGCATGGCCTGCGCCTCGCCCCCTTTGGGACGGCCCGGCCTGTCCTTGGGATTCCAGGCATACAGATCGAAATGAACGTAGGACTGCGCCTGCTCGACGAACTCCGCCAGAAACAACGCGGCCGTGATCGAACCCGCAAAGGGCCCGCTGCCGGAATTCTCGATATCGGCAACGGAGCTATCGATCATGTCGCGGTACGGCGCCCACAAGGGCATGCGCCAGACGGGATCCTGGCAGCGTATCCCGTGTTCGGTGATTGCCGCGGCCAGGTCGTCATCCGATGTGTAGAACGGCATGACTTCCGGACCCAGGGCGACCCGCGCCGCGCCGGTCAGCGTCGCACAATCGATCAGCAGATCGGGTGATTCGCTGTCGGCCTCCACCAGTGCATCCGCCAGGACAAGGCGGCCCTCGGCGTCGGTGTTACCGATTTCCACCGTCATGCCCTTGCGGCTGGTCAGCACGTCGCCCGGCCGGAACGCGTTGCCGGACACGCTGTTTTCCACCGCCGGAACAAGTATCCTTAACCGCACGGGCAGTGCGGCCGCCATGATCATGTCCGCCAAACCCAGGACCGTCGCCGCGCCGCCCATGTCCTTCTTCATGAGGCGCATGCCCGACGAGGGCTTGATGTCGAGGCCTCCCGAATCGAAGCACACACCTTTGCCCACAAGGGTTACCTTCGGCGCGTCCTCTTCCCCCCATCTGAGATCGACGAGCCGGGGCGGGCGGGCGCTTCCCTTGCCTACGGCGTGGATCATCGGGTAGTTGGCATCCAGCAGTTCGTCGCCGACGACTTCCCGATACTCCGCGGAATACGTATCGGCCAGCGCCCGCGCCGCCGCGGCCAGTTCCTCGGGCCCCAGATCTCCTGCCGGCGTATTGACCAGGTCGCGCACGCGCGTCACCGCAGCGCGGGTCCGATTGACCGCCGCTCGGTCGGCATTCTCCGGCCATGCCAGACGCGCCCCTGCGTCCGGTTTGTCGGCGCCGGTCTTGTAGCGGTCGAACCGGTAGGCTGCCATGGCCCAACCCAGGGCGGTGGCCGTCGCGTCCATGGTGTCCATGACATGGCCAATCCGCCAGATCCCGTCAGGTAATTTCTTACGGACCGCAGCGACGGCAAACATGTCGAATGCGCCGGATGCACCCAAAACGGCGCTTCCGACCGCACCGTTTTCCGATGGAACGATACACAGCTCGCCCGGCTTGGCGGAGAAACCCGACTGGCGCACCCAATTCGCCGTAAAACCGCTTTGTGTCCCCAGCCAGCTTTCAAGTCCATCCCGCGAGACCAGCCACAAAGGGCGACCGTCATCACTGCCTGCGTCAACGAGAGGTTCCGTCACGGCTATTCCCTTTCAAATACTTGCCCCGGGCGATGGCTGTCGTTTATGGAAGACGCTCTATATCACAGTTGCCATCTCCAACCGAACGGCACATGTCCATGTCTCAACGCGTCACATCCCTGTCTCCCTACACCCTCGTTATCGGCGACAAGAACCTGTCCTCCTGGTCGCTGCGTCCATGGTTGCTGATGCGGCACGCGGGCATTCCGTTCGACGAAGTCAAAATCGCCCTGGACCAACCGGACACCCAGCGCGGCATACGCGAACATTCGCCCGCCGGCCGTGTCCCGGTGCTGCGTGCCGGCGCACTGACCATCTGGGATTCTTTGGCGATTTGCGAGTTTGTCGCCGAAACCCATCCCGAATGCGCCCTCTGGCCAGAGAGGGATGAAGACCGCGCCGTGGCCCGGAGCGTGTGCGCCGAAATGCACGCCGGGTTTCCCGACCTGCGCGACGAACTGCCGATGGAGGTCATGGCCACACATCCGGGACGCGGCTTCTCGACCGCGGCACAGGCCGATATCGATCGCGTGTGCGAGATATGGCGCGATTGCCGGGAAAGCCATGGCCAATCAGGCCCGTTCCTGTTCGGCCGGTTTTCCGTTGCCGATGCCATGTACGCGCCGGTCGTCTCGCGGTTCCGCACCTACTGCGTCCCGTTGGACAACGCCGGGCGCAACTATTGCGACAGGATCTGGTCACTGCCGGCGATCACGGAATGGTGCGACGGAGCAAGACGCGAAGTTTCGAACCCGGAGCGGTAGTCGGCAAACGCCCGCCGCGTGTCATCCCCCGTTCCCGTTGCCCGGTTCAACCTCGATGCCCTGCTCCTGGTAGAAACGGGCGGCGCCGGGGTGCAGCGGAATGGACGCGCCTTTCAGGGCCGTTTCCAACCGGATCAGTTTCGCTTTTTCGTGGCCGGCATCGAGGATTTTCCGGTTGTTCTGGTGCCACAGCGCCTTGGCGATCTGATAGACCAGTTCCTCGTCGGTGTTGATGCTCACGACCCATTGGGCGGTGACGCTCAATGTCTGCACGTCGCCCACGCCTTCATAGGTGCCGTCGGGAATGATGTCGGTCGAGAAGAAACGGTCCTTCTTGCGAATGGCCGCCGCTTCCGGTCCGATCAGCGGAACCAATTCGATCAGATCCCGCGCCGCCAAGTCCACGATTCCAAGAGCGGGATATCCGCCGATGAAAAAGAACGCGTCCAATTCGTTCCGCATGATCATGGCCACGGCCCTGTCTGGTTTGGCCGAGACAATCTTGAGATCTTTTTCATCCATGCCGAAGGCGCGCAAAATAAGCAGCGCATCGGCATGGGTACCGGATCCGACCGTATCCAACGACACCCGCTTGCCGCGCAGATTTTTTACGGAGGCAATCCGCGCATCCTTGCGCGCCACGAGATGAATGCTTTCGGGATAAAGATTGGCGATGAGACGAAGGCCCGACAACTGGGCCTTGCCTTTGAACATGGCTTCGCCGTGATAGGCCCAATGGACGATGTCCGACTGTGCAAGGCCGGACTCGAGCAACCCCGATGCGACGGATTTGATATTCTCGACCGAGCCGGCCGTTGTCTGAGCGACGGCGATCAGACCGGACACGCCGCACGACCCACCGGATTCGCAGGACCGGGATCCAGGGGGATTGGAGATGGCGCTGGCGATGGCCGTTCCCACGGGGAAATAGGTTCCGGCCGTCGTGCCGGTTCCGATTCTGAAAAACGTGATGTCCTGAGATAGTGCCGAACCCGCGCCGGCGGTCAGAGCCAAGCCAAACATCAATGCCCGGAACCAGCTTTTTCTCGGGGTTTTTCGGAATATTGGCGTTACTCTATGCACCATGGACCCGTTATAAGCTTTCACCCCATCGAGTCCAACATTAGTCTTGGAATTCGGCCAAAATTTGGCTTAACGAGGGCCACTTGGCCGCATTGCCTCCACTTCCCGCTGGGTCCGTTCCATCCATGCTCGGGTTTCGGTTTTACACCGCTCGAACGACTCCGTGCCCGGTACGTGGCCCTTGCCTTCGCAATGCCTGTCATACCAGGACTTTCCGCCGGTGGCACAGCCGCCCAACAATACGGGCAAGGCAATCGCCGCGGCTGTGAAACATCCCTTCCAATCGCTCATCGTAAACAGGTCCATACCGCCAATTGTCATTCGCCCGCCTTAGTGCATAAATGGTGCCACGCTCCCTCTTCGACAAGGAAAACAAGCCTTGCCGCGACCGGTCCTCGCCGTAAACCAGATCCTTTACATCAGCGCGTTGTTTCTGTCCTCGGCGGGCGGATTGGTGCTGGAAATCGTTGCGGGCCGGTTGATCGCCCCCTATGTCGGTATGTCCCTTTACACCTGGACGGCGATCATCGCCGTCGTTCTCGCCGGGTTCTCCGCAGGCCACTGGATCGGCGGTCGGCTCGCAGGTCCGACGTGTGATGAGCGCCGCGGGGCCCGGCGGTTGACAGGTGTGTTCCTGGGCGCGGCCATATCCACCCTGGTCTGTCTGCCATTGCTCAGGCCGGTCTCGGGTCTGGCCCTCTCGGGCGATGTCTCGCCGGTCGTTTCGGTCCTGATCCTGACCTCTCTGCTGTTTTTTCTGCCCAGCCTTTTTGTCGGCATCGTCGCGCCGGTGCTGACAAAACTCGCCCTGGATGCCAGGCCGGACAAGCAGGGACCGGTACTTGGCCGCATGTACGCCGTCGGCGCCGTCGGCAGCATCGCGGGGACGCTGGCAAGCGGCTATCTGTTTATTTCCTGGATCGGATCCACCGGCACCGTGATCTTCGTAGGATGTGTCTTCGCACTGCTGGCTTTGCTGTTTGGTTGGCAATCCAAAAGGACGGCCATGGCGGCATCGGCCACAGCCGGTGGAATGATTTTGGTCTTTTTGGCGGGATCGCTGGCGGACGCCTTTACATCCCCCTGCGATGTGGAGAGCGATTATTACTGCATCCGAATCGATGACGCGCGATCGCTGACCGGACGCCCCGGGGCGATCATGGCACTCGATCATCTCGTACACAGCGTCAACGACCGGGATGATCCGGAACTGATCTTCAGCCCCTACGTCCACCTGGTCGACGAACTGGTTCGGACCCGTTCCTCGCAGTTTCGGCATGGCAAACCGGGGGCCGCGTATTTCGTTGGCGGCGGCGCCTTCACATTGCCGCGTGCCTGGCAGGCGGCATTCCCGGCCTTGAAGCAGATTGTCGCGGAAATCGACCCTGCGGTCACCGAAGCCGCCAGAAAGGCCATGTGGTTCGATCCCGGGCCAATGACACGGATCGCGCATCGGGACGCCCGGCTCGCATTGCAAGCCCTGCCGGCGGAGCCGTCAATCGACGTAGTGTTTGGCGATGCGTTTCACGACATTTCCATTCCCGCCCACCTGATCACACGCGAGTTTGCCGCCGAGGTCGAAAAACGCCTGAATCCGGGCGGATTTTATGCCGTCAACATCGTGGACATCGGCGCCCATGGCACGCCCCGTTTTCTGTTCAGTTTTGTCCATACCTTGAACATGGTGTTCCCGCACGTCGAAGTGTGGATCGATCGCGAGGAAGCAGAGTCACCACGTCTCACATATCTTGTCGTGGCAGGCGATCTGCCGACGCCGGAGGGCCGCATTCGGTCGAAGAAGGGATATGGGCGGGAATGGGTCCGTTGGCCCGGGAGAGATCTCTCGGGCAGGATCAAGTTGGCCGGCGTGGATCTTCTGACGGACGACTTCGCGCCCGTCGACCGGTTGATGTCATCCGCTCTGACAGCGGACAAATACTAGTCCTCTGACTCATTCAAATTGAAGGGTATAGTTTTCTGAGTTTGATGCGTGCGTGTTTGTTTGTGAACTGCCATTGTGCGATGCACCGCTTATCG